>JBJMGM010000135.1:0-10991 GCA_045807905.1 Bryobacteraceae bacterium
ATTGTAAGCTGCCCCAGCATCACCAGGCGAGAAGTTGGCCACCGTATTGACAAAAGGTACCGATCCCGGTAGCTGCGCAAGCACCTTGCCATCGCCGTACCAATCGGTCACGGCGTTGGTCCAGGTGCCAATGATCGCGTCGTCGTAGTCAGCGGTGAACGTCGGCTGGTTGGTAGCGTTAGTGCCTAAGAACAGCGCAGCGAAGTTAGTTACGGTGCCAGAAGCAACTATTTGATTTTGAGAAACACCATCGAGTTTCCAGTCCACCGTCTTGGCAATGGCGTCCAGTTGAAACTCAAACAAATGCCAATTAGTGTCCGGTACGCTAACTTTGCTAGAGGATGCGCTACCTCCATATGTCAATTGAATAAGCCCGGTAGATACACGCTGTACCTGAAAGACGACAACTGGAGTACTGTTGTTCAGCGTGAGAAGCGTCTGGTTTGTTCCCAGACCCGGGACCGCTGATACAAACTTGATACCAAGCCGCAAAATGATCTTCGTCGGATTACCGGAAATATTGTTTAAAAGCTGCGTCACGATGTTCGCTGGGGCTACGAGACGCGCGCAGTAATTACCATTACGCGGATTAGATGTACTAGCTGACCAGCCTGAACCGGGAGCGGCATCGAATAACCCACCGCCAGCCTGAGCTCCGGCACCAATGAAACCATGCTCGAAGCCGGTCAGACCTAGAGTAGTGATTGTCACTTATACCACATGCTCCACAATAGCCGTGACCGACAGATCAGCAGGTGATCCCACCGGTATACTCAGCACAAGACCCAACCGGTCGAGATCGGTAACCGCTTGAGAAAACGCAGTACTTCCTGCCGTGGTCGTGACAATAATCGCAGACCCTAAATTCGAACCATTGTACTGCATTTGCACGGTAACATTAGTACCCGAAAGAATTTGCGCGCGTACCGCGATTAGCGTTGCTGCCTGACCACTGCCTTCCGGGACAAAAATAGGAGGCAATGTGGCAGCAGAAACAGCTCCAGCCACCATCCAAGTATGACCTGTACGAAACGTCTTGGCAGCTGCGCCACCGGTGGCATCGATCCAAGCGGTGCCATTCCACCAGTACAGTTTATTGGCAGCTGTGTCATAGTACACCTCACCCACGGTGGGTGCAGAAGGCGCTGCCGCCAGACGTGGAGTCCGTAGCCGACCTAGAATTTCAGGCATCAGCCGATAACCGTAACTCGCTTGGAGTTGGCCGAAACCGAAGCGCCGTAAGTCACGGTCACATCGCCATTGGCCGCCACCGACACATCCGGTAGCTCAACACTGCCGGTTGCCTCATCCTGAACTTGCACGATCAGACCACGGCTGGCTCGCAGCAGATGCGTAGCCTGGGTGACAGCGATTGTCGCTCCGGCGCCATGGGTGGCCGAGGTATAGTAACCCGCAGCGGCCATGCCGGTTTCCCGCGCTGCCTTCTGTGCGGTCTGACCGGTGCCACCGTTGGCCACCGGAACCGCACCAGCCAACTTTGTCGTAGCGTCGATGCTGCCCGCAAGCATCGCATTGGTGATACCCAGCGCCTTGACTCGCAGCGCGTCGGTGATGATTTCCAGCGAAGCGTTGTCGACCTGGACATCGAGGGTATTACCAGTCTTGAGCAGACCTGCGCCATCGGTGATCGAACCCGCGCCGGAGAACTGCACCCACGTGATGGCCGTCGTACCCAGCGTGCCGCCCTGATCTGCCGTGCACACCCAACCGGTATCGCCCTGCGTAGCCGAGCCTTGCTCGACCCACACATACGATGCCGGAACTTCGCCCCAAGCGTCCATGTCCGTCGCTCGGGTCCAGGTACCGTTGGCACCCGTACCCAAAGTGGTGACCACATAGATCCCATTTTGATTGGTGGTGGTCTGATTCTTGACCAGCACACGATCATTGGCGGCCAGGGCGATACCGTCAAGCGTATTCGGTGCGCCACCGGCCAGCGTGACGTTCGCCGTGGTTGCCGCCTTGACCGAACCCTTGACATCAAGACCCTGAATGGCGTTGTCGACGTAATTCTTGGTCGCTGCGTCCTGGGCCGCAGACGGATCAAGCAGACTGGTGATCGCCTTGGAGTTGAGATTGACCGCCGCCGCCGGTGCGGTGATGGCATCCAGCGTGCGGTTACCGGGCATGGCTTGGGCAGCACCAGCACCAAGCGTTCGCAGCGAACCGGTTGCCGCCGCAGCATCGACGGTCAGCGCATCGCCACCACCAGGTTCATGCGAAGCTTTGTGCGCGGTCGGTGTGCGAGCATCGGTAAACCGCGTATCGTTGCCTGCGGCAGCCTGCTGAGCACCCGAACCCAATGTGCGCATTGACGCCACACCGGCGGTGCCGTCCTTGTTGGCCGCGGCCACCTTTGCGTCGGTAATCGCCAGCGCCGCCACGGCGGGGCTGGTCGCCGACCCTGCCAGATCTCCGGCCAGCTGGATCGTACCTTGGGTACCGGCAGTGGCCTGCGGAGTGGCTGAAGCACCGCCACGGGCCGATACCCAGGCGCCGCCATCCCACCAATACAGCGTGTTGTCACCGCTGTTGTAGTACATCTGCCCGGTAACCGGCGCAGAAGGCGCCGTACCGAGAATGTGAGCTCGAAGGTTTCGCGCCTCGTACTTAGCGAGGTCGAGTGGTGCGCCAAGTGCAGGCATTAGCTAAGATACACCTTTCCGGAGGTTAGAGAACCAAACACAACGGTAACTTGATTGGCATCATCGTAATGAATGTCCGGAAAGACGACCGAACCTCCCGAGTCAACCACGGTTACTGAAGGATACCGCCCGAGGCTATGCATAATCACCCACACATCAGCTACAGCGATCTGATTGTGAATGTAGCTAGAACCACCAGCCGACCCGGAAGGGCCAGCTGGACCTTGAGGGCCAGGAGGACCAGGCCGTGGCATGAACTGAAAGGCAGTGAGAACCGAGATAGGTTCAGTAGGCGCGGTAGCCGGTGAAGAACCATCATAAGTTTCAACCGGAATAGCGTATGTGTCAGATCCTTGATCCACCGGTAGATCTATAACTTCATAGATATGCCATGAATCTGGATTATCTGGAATCAGCAGATGGATACGATCTCCAGGCAGCAACGCCTGAATCGTTTCCAAATGATTGGCATCATGTAAATCATAACAAGACGTGACCAGATCGGTCGCTGTCCGTGGCGGCGGATCCATCACTCCAATCAAACCTCTAGCCATGGGCGCCGATGCCGGAACAACTTCCCAAGTCCACATTGATTGGACAGTATTTCCACCCGGTACACCAGGCAGACCGGTGGGTCCAGCCGGACCCTCGGTTCCACCCGCATCACCATGATCAATATACGCTTTGAGCTTACCGTCCCAAGGTACAGCTCCCCGTTTGGGATAGGAAGGTGCACTCATAGTCCAAATCCTACGTCAGTATCCTGCGCCGGAACTGGCGGAATCGGATCAGTCCATTCCGTGGCTTCACGCTCGGTATTGAGCCGCCATTCGGCTTCTTGCAGCTGGGCCTTGATCGCGTCGATAAGAAACGATTGAGCCGGAGGATCGAACAATAAGCGAGTACGTAAATACACACAGGTCTTGACTCGGCTAATCTGGACCAGATCATCGGCGAGAAAATCTTCCCAAGCCTCAGACTCGCCCTCGATGACAAACCCTGTCTCAGGTCCTACGCCCAGATCATGAAGGACGGAGAACGCTGAATTAATATGAATGATGATGTCAAGATCGAACGACGTGTCGTCAGGTTCGAGGCCCAACATCTTCTTGGTATTCTTCAGGATACTCTGTTCCATTCTCCACCTCCTTCGCAAAGTGAGAGGCAAGCCTATCCCGGTCCTTCGGCTTGCGCATAGTGGTGGGGCTGACCGAAAACTTAAATCAGCCCAATTCGCCGGGACCACACCACGATCAACGACTGGCGTCGCCTACACGTTCGTTATGCTGCTTGCGCTGCTCCGAACGCTGAGCCTCGCGCTCCTGCTCCGCCGCGTGCTGATCCAGTCCTGCATTCTGCAGTGGCCGATGCTTGGGCCGATACTCCGACAGCCCTTCCTTCGACTCGTCCGCCTGCGGCTGCTCAGATGACTGATCCGCCTGCGGCTGCTCAGATTGCTGATCCGGCTGAGACTGATCAGCTTGTCGATCTGCTTGCTCTCGCTCCGACTTCAACTGCTCGTCGGTCTGCTGCCGCTGGGCTTGCACCTGCTCTTCCTGCTCGGCCTTCTTTTCGTGAGCTCTTTTTCTTGCTGCAGGCAATCAAATCGCCTCCTTACTCGTTGTCGCCTTCTTCGACGTCGTCGTCCTCATCCACAGTCTCGTCCGGCTCAGCGGCGACTTCGTTCTCCTCGGCAGCCGGGTCCTGATCCGGAACGGTGGTCTCCACTGGCGGACTCGGTGACTCGTCCTTCTGCGGTTCGTCAGGGGTTGACTCGCTCATGAACTCTCCTTTGTCTATCAGAATTTGGATGTTATCGATGCCCATTAACGCAACACCATAGACCTATGTCGAATTAGGCAAATAAACCGACACATTCGAGATGTAGGCCTCGAAGATCGTACGTTGGCTGTCCGAAGGACGCAACATCATACGCGATGTAACTTTGGTAGCTCCCTCCTCTCGTGCGAGATAACAAGCAAAGGCCGGGGCATTCCAGGCTCCTTGCGCCAGGCCCCAGCGCCGATGAGTAGCCACCCCCGAGAACAAGTTGAAGTGCTGACGCAATACAGCGCCTAGCGCCTGAATCGACAACCGGGCATCAAACCCTTCAACCGGAGGAGTGAACTTCGTGTTGCGCTGGGCTATGCCTGCGTCATACGTATGGTCAGCTCTCAACGGAGAATAGTTACCCAATCGAAATCCCGATTCGTGCTCGAGTTGCCCTCGTAGGGCTCCTACTGGCACTTCCAGCGAAGCTGCGACTATCGTCGCGATCTCCATGGCCAGGGCTTTCTGAGTCAGCCCACCGGCCTTTCCGTCAGCTTTCAGGGCAAATTCCTTTTGCGCAGCCAGAATCGCCGCTCTGGTCTTGCTACCCAGCTGACCATCAGGTGTTCCGGGTGCGTAACCGCATTCGATTAAAGCGGTCTGCAACGCGTAGACATCCTCACCCATCTGGATCGGCGAGGTGAGAAACAGTGTCCGATAGGGAGAATATGTGGGATAGTGGGTGAACATCAGTTTCCCGAGGGGGAAAAGTGCACACGATCGTTGGGCAGCGAATTGTGCACATGCGGACGCACTGGACAATTGCGTACCACTTCAGCGAACTTGATGTAATCGCTGACATCCATGGCAAAGCGTTCGGGGGTTGCGTAGGCATGATTGGTGGATCGCCCCGCACATCGCCCCGGGCACGTCGGTCGGCCGCACATCCGTCGACACAGCGACTCGGAATATGCCGGTGTCCGGTAACCCGAAACCAAGCGTCCACGCCAACCGTGCTGACGGCACCAGGTCAACACCGGAATGGCACATTTGGCCACCGCAATGCCATCGAACGAACCCACACCGGGCTTGAGAAATGCACGTGTCCGATTACGGGCCACCCAGCGCCGCCTAACTCGCCGACGCTTCTTGCCCCGCCGAATCACGTCTTTGGTCTGGCCCCAGCGGGGTTCCACCTGGTTGGGGTGACGCAACCGCTTGAAGAAATTATCGTCAACCGGTTTGTCAAGATTTTCCCGCAGATAGCCTAGATCGTATCTGATGTTGTGCAGGACTTGCTTGGTTCGTTGTCCTGTTTCGCCATCGACTTGGAGCTGGACGTAGCCTAGGCTTTTATGATCGGCGATAAACCGATTGAGTTCGTATTGTAGATGCTTAGTCTCAGAATCGGGGCTCGGCAAAAGTTCATCCTCCTCACACCAATTGCCCCGGACCCGGCCGTCATGCACCAGATCCGAGGCAATATGGCATTGCTGTTTAGATCACTTCAACCGGGAAGCGATTCGGGCCTTCGGGAATGCCACCACGCACATTGCCGTAACAGGTACGGAAATAGTGCACGTGCGTGTTACGCACAAAGCGGCCGCCGTTGACACTGACGCGATAGCGCACTCGCGCCACGTAGATACCGCGATGCAAACCGCGCATGTCGATACGTGCCCGGAACGCCCTACGCCCATGCAGTGTGAAGCGATGCAGCGAGGTACGCACACCCTCGAAAGTGGCCCGCAAGTGACGAACCCGATGGGTACGCCGCACCACGATCGTCCAATGGGTCAGGCGATGACTCGAACAGACTGCTGCGGCCGGACCAGCGGGGCCAGTGGGACCAGTGGGACCAGTGGGACCAGTTTGACCGGTAGAGCCGGGCAGACCGATGCCAGGAGGGCCTGCAGGTCCAGGAACACCGGGAGGGCCAGCGGGCCCAGGGGCACCGGGAACGCCAGGCAGACCATTGCACACGAAGAAAACGGCATCATCAGATCCAGCAATCTCGGGTACAGCGTTATGAGGTACCGTAATTTTGATACCCCCGGCAGGGCAGTTCTCACCTGCCGGTTCCACTGTGATCACTGGGGTGACCCCGGGAGGGCCAGGGGGACCGGGAATTCCGGGCAGGCCGTTCTCTCCGTTGCACACGAAGAACACCAGATCTTCTGGGTCCGGTTTGTGTGTGCGCGCAAGCGTGAGCATCTGCTCGTCGGGCTGGCCACGGACGATGACCACCTTGATGCCGCCGTTCTTGCAGTTCGCCCCCGCGGGCTCGACCGTAACTACGATATGGTCACACAGATCCGTGGGATTGCCGTGGGCACACGGGCTCTGAGGCTGGGGTTCGCCCCCGGCGAAGGCCGACGCTGGTAGGACGAAACTGGCCATGACAGCCAGGACAGCAATCAATACCTTCATGCAACTCTCCAATCTCACTACTTACCACAGCTTCGTGTCCCCGGGCCGCCGTTCTACCAGCGGTTGAGGAATCAGGCTGAAATTGCCGTAGTGAATCGCATTATGTGTTCGATGGGTGGTAGTGATCAAGTACTCAGGATCGAGTACCCATTGCTCACCTTGGGTAATATCCTCAGGGAGCATCGGATTCATGTGATGTACCAGCAATTGATGCTGAATCTCATACCCCGGCATACCGAGATCACAGCCATCGTCTCGATAGACAACCTGATCTCGAACCTGCTTCCATTCCCGGGAACGATAAAACTGCTGATTGACCCAGCGATCGAAACCGAAGGTGGCCTGACCTACCTCCCCACCCAATGAGAGATAGTCGAACCTCGCTTCGAACGTTGGTAATCGACGTAATTCCGAATACGATCTAACTCGCGTCATCGTAGACGCCACATTCGTTCATTAGATCAACCGTCTGGCGAACCACCTCTCCGAGAATCCAAGCAAACTGCTCGTCGTTGGCACACGTAAGCGCATCCAATTCTTCGTTTAGTTCGCGCATCCACACCACGGCGTGCACCAGTTCATGACTGATTATACCCACACCAAGATGCGGTCGAGCCAACCGCACAATCGCACACAGCGGATCTAGCTGCCCAGCTGCTGAGAACTGCTCAAAGCGATGACAGATACCCAACGTATCGGCAAACTGCCCGCGCTTCTTCTTTCGTTTGTTACGAGATCGATTGTCGTAACGGGTCGCGGCCATCCGCAGTCCTTTGACTGAATCGTAGACAACGACCCGCACCTTCCGCGGAGTCTTCTCAAACTCCACCTGGATCACGAAGTCAGCGAGAACCAAACTTCACTCTCCGCCTTCGAAATCCTCGGATGATGGCTCGAGGCCTGAATACGAGCGCATGGCTTCCAGCGCCGAGACGTAGAGCTCCTCCACTCGCTTCTGGCCTTCGAGCTGTTGCTTCTTGACTTCCATCAACTCGATCTCGTGTTCCATGCGCATCTGTTCCATGCGCTCTCGCCGCGATCCGGCCTTGAGAAAATGGGTGATGACCTGCGACGATGCCGTACCGCTTTGGATCTGCGATTCGGCCAGATCGTAAGCCAGCGCCGCTAGTTCGTCTTCGCGGGCCTCAGGAGTGCGCGCAGGGGGAGAACGTCGATGACCGTTCTCAGATCTCGATCGGGCCATAGCTCACACTCCTTTCCGAAATTATGGGTTTTGCTGTTGCGCAAACGCTTCAACGAGATCTTCAATAGTTTGAGCGCAAAGCTCAACGTCGTACCTTAGGATTGCCCACCGAAACAGATACCTCAGCATCTGACCCGGTAACCACAGCACGACATTGAGCAACATGTCATGGTGCGGTGATCTCTCGAGCTAGAGCAGCGTTGGCCCAGAACATTGCTTCCTCGAGATGAGTGATGGCCAGTGATTGCTCACGTGTCGACGGACCGGTCAAGTCGACCAGCTCCTCTGCGGCGTTGCGACACACGGCCCGGACCTGTTCGTGGCGCTCACGCTTGTCATCCGTGGTGGGTGGATGATAGTCGAAGCGCCGAGCCAGCTCGTCATGGGTGATGTGAATTTTTTACGCTCCTTTACCAAGGGTTGCTCAAGCTTCACAGGGGGTTCGAGGCACTTCTCCAAGGGTACCTTTGAGATTGTCTCCACAAAATGTCCCCCCGGGGTTATTTTTGGGAGCCGAGCGATACAGGAGGGGGTGTAATTTTTTTGACCCCTCCCCCCTACCTCTGTATAATTAATTTCTATTTTGTTTCATCATGAAACGAACTCGATTAGCAAATCGTTGCAACTGATATCTATCCCTAGAGGTAAGGGGACGATCTCGAGTCTCCGACCAACAAGTAAGTCGATGACGTTGACGTTTATTTCTACGTCTACCACTAGTCTTGTTCGTCATACCTAACTTTGATCATGCAATAGGTTTAAATTCTCCCAATTTGATTTTACGATGAACACCAAGCACATTCTCACGGACGATCTCGTCGATAGCCTGTTGGATTGCTTGATGTTGATCACCTTCAGACAGATTCTCGGAGGATAGTGATACCCTGGCCAGGAGGCCAGGGGTGTGGTATCCCGCATTCATGTCCCAAGCAAACCATTCATCCCATTGTGTCCATGGATCAAATGGATTGTCCACCGTTGTCAACATGTATTCTGTGTTCTCGGTGTCAGTCATTGTTCACCTCCATCACTCGACACCTGACCTAATGGTGGATTGCGGAACACCTAGTGCATCTGAGATCTCAGCCAATGTATAGCCTGATGCCAGCATGCTCTTGGCTCGTGACGTCATGACTGTGTTCATTACTGGATTCTCTTCACGAGGAGTAGCTCGCTTACGAATCTCATCTAGGTCAGAGTTCTTGAGAATCCTCTCTAACATGTGATTAGAGATAGCGCCATTCTGAATCGCTTGCCATTCACGATCAGTGATGGGGGAGTCTTTTGAACCTAGGCGGATCTTACCCGCTCCAGTACGACGTCGAGCTTCAGTCAATGCTTGACCTTTGATTCTCCGTTCGTCGTCCTTCTCCATCCCCGGATTGGCACGTTTACGTTCCCACACGATACGCCTGGCTACTGCCTGGGCCTGCCTCTCTAGGGGGGCATTCTTTTCAGCAATTCGTAGTTTAGACTTCAATGATTCTACTTCATGCTTATACACCTTGTTCGCTGATGGCGAATAGGGTATCGACTTGATCCCAATCAACTCTTTACGTGTCTCGTTAGCCAGACTCTTAAGTCGATTGGAATGCTCAGCATAGAGCTGCTCGATACGAGTGCCTCTACCCTGAGACACCAGGCTGAAGGCATCATCCGTTTCAGCTAGCTTCTTAGATCTAAACGTTGCTGGTTTACCCGTGCGCTTGTTGATCTCTCCGGTATAGTCATACAGTTTCTTACCTGTAAGATTGTCCACCGTACCAGTCGAAAGCCGAGTACGTCCAGGCCCAGCCTTAGCATCTACCCGCTTCGGTGGATGGATCTGTGCCGAAGCACGAGTAATGAGTGTAGCAGCGCCACGAACTTGACCTGTTTTAGGATTCACACCTTGGTAAGTTCGCTTAAGATCTAAGATTCCGTTGTCTCGCTCCGATGCCCTGAAGTCGAGAACATGCTTTTCAGAATCGATGACTACCATGGAATGCCGTACTGCACGAGCCAGCTCGTCGGTATTGGCAGCCTTGATTGTCATGTCCGAGATCAGGTTAGTAACATTACCCATCTCGTTCTGTTTTCTTGTCTTATCTGGATTACGCGGGTTGCCGTGTTTGTCTTTTCCGTAATCAACTTCTTTGGTCTTGGCGTTATAGATACCTCCATCTATAGTACGCATCCCATCATAAGGGGCATAGGAAGCTTGTGGGTCAAAGCCCTTAAGCTTCTCCAAGGCAGGACGATGTGTAATCTCGCCTCGATCATTCGGTATGACCACGACATGATCGCCATCGAAATCAGCACCAGATAGATGCGACGCCACCTTGGGATGAATCGCCACAGCATCAGGTGCATCTGCCCTACCTCTGAACATCTTCTTAACTTCACGAGACCGATTGTTAACCGTTAGTTCCGGAATCTCAAAGGTTCCCGCATGGGGAAACCGTATTAGAGCAACACGTTCTCCATCCCTGAACGTAGGCGCAAAGATCTCATTGGGCTTAACGTGTTTTGAGGGCAGCAGAACTTTGGTTGCCTGACGCGGCATATTGGCTGCCTTAAGATGTACGGCGGCAGCATCGGTCTCTTCGGCAAAAGTTTCAAGCAGCTTCCTCTTGATCTGAGGATTAGTAAGTCCTCGAATCTTTTGTAGTTCGTCACGCCGTCGATCAAAGGTAAGATCCAGTTGTGACTTGGCTAGATCTGCAGTTTGCTTAGAGAGTACCTGGCTAGACAGGGTTCTTGACCACTTGTCCCAATCACCCTCTTCGTAGATAAGATTCATCGACGAAGTGACTTTACCATGCTCATCTAGAATCTGACCATCAAGTTTAAGGACTGACCCAAACGGATTGTCCTTATCCACCTCTCCCGTTTCCGGATCTCGCTTGAGAGGCTTCATGGCATCGTGCTTGTTACCAGTA
>JBJMGM010000136.1:0-7406 GCA_045807905.1 Bryobacteraceae bacterium
ACGCCGACCCGCTGTGCGTCGAGTTCGACAAGACGCACCAGAACGTCGACAAGCTCGGCGTCGTCGACTTCCTGTCGAACGAGCCGGCGCGCGTGGCGGCGGCGTTCACGACAACAATATCCCGGCGCGGACCCGGCTCTCCATCGAGCACGGAGCGGACGATCCTGGCGTTGGTCTCCGGATCGCCACCTTTCAGATCGTCGATACCGGCGTCGCCCACACCGAAATCACCAGGCGACCATTGGCCCTTTTGCACGCGCCCGTCCTCCACTTGAAACACTGTGGTGAGCCCAGTCGTCGTGATCTCGTCAAGCCCATCAGAGCCGTGCACGACAAATGCGCGCTCAATTCCTAAGCGTGCGGAAGCGTGCGCTAGCATTTCAGCCGCCCGGACGGAAAACGCGCCAATCAACTGCACGCGCGCACGTACAGGATTCGTAAGTGGGCCGAGAAGGTTGAACACTGTCCGGCCTTTCAGCAATAGACGAGCCTCCTGCGCGTGCTTCACTGCCGGGTGCAGCAACGGAGCGTAAAGAAAACCGATGCCAATCTGCCGGATACATTCGATGGCGTGATCGGCCGATAGACTTACGGAGACGCCCAAAGCTTCAAGAACGTCAGCACTTCCACATTGACTCGAAATGCGGCGATTTCCGTGCTTGGCTACGCGCAATCCCGCTCCCGCGACCACAAAGGCCGCAGCGGTAGACACATTAAACGTGTTCGTCGCGTCACCACCGGTCCCGCACGTGTCGAGCACTGGTGCTTCGGACTGGTCGAGTTCGATGGGCGGGCTCATATCGCGGATAGCGCTGGCAAATCCGACCAGCTCGGGAATCGTCTCGCCCTTGCGCCGCAAAAAGCTGAGCACCTCGGCGATACCTTCCGTGCTCATGCCGCCGGACAACATGTTGCGCATGAGGTCATACGCCTCGGGTTGCGTCAGATGCACGAATTGCCGGAAAGGAAGATGAGCCATTGCTCCGCTATTCATTCGATCACATGCATTTGCGAGTCTTAGTCCGGCACCGTCACACACAAATCATATTGTGGACCAGTGAGAATCTAGAACCGCTCGGATTGCGAGCGCAGGATTTCCGGTACCCTAAGTAACAAGAGGATTTCAAGCGTGCTCGTTGTGATGAAGGCTCAAGCTGGCCCCGCAGAAATTGCCCGGGTCTGTGAGCAAATCGAAGCTCTTGGGTTCAAGGCTCACATTATTCCAGGCGAGCAGCGTACAGCCATCGGTATCACTGGCAACAGCGGCCCTATCGATACCGCAGAATTTGAGCATTTGCCCGGGGTGGCGGAAGCGATTCGCGTCTCAAAGCCTTACAAGCTGGTCAGCCGTGAGACGAAGCCAGAGAACACAATGGTGCTGGTGCACGGCGTCCCTGTAGGCGGCGAAGAAATCGTACTGTGCGGCGGCCCGTGCTCAGTCGAAAGCCGGGAGCAGATTTTGGAATCCGCGCGCGCCGTGAAAGCCGCCGGTGGTGAGTTGCTGCGAGGCGGCGCTTACAAGCCACGCACGTCTCCCTACAGCTTCCAAGGTCTCGCGGAAGAAGGCTTGCGATATCTCGCCGAGGCACGGGATGAAACAGGTTTGGGGATAGTCACCGAAGCGATCGACACCGAGACGTTCGATTTGGTGGAAGGCTACGCCGACTGCATTCAAATCGGCGCGCGGAATATGCAGAACTTTTCGTTGTTGAGACGTGCCGGCCGCTCCCGCAAGCCGGTGTTATTGAAGCGCGGCATGTCGTCAACGCTCGAAGAATTCTTGATGGCGGCGGAGTACATCCTCTCGGAGGGCAATTATAAGGTGATTCTCTGTGAGCGCGGTGTTCGAACGTTCGCCGACCACACTCGCAACACGCTCGATCTGAGCATTGTGCCGGCAGTGCAGATACTGAGCCATCTCCCGATCATCGTCGACCCCAGCCACGGCACAGGAAAGCGCGACAAAGTCATCCCAATGGCGCTCGCTTCCATTGCGGCAGGCGCGTCTGGGCTTATCGTGGAAGTACATCCTGCGCCTGAGCGCGCCCTATCCGATGGCTATCAGTCCTTGAATCCGATCGAGTTCGCAGAAATGGCAGACGAGTGCCGAGCGATTGCGGAGTTACTGGCAGCACGGCGCAAAACCTCTGTAGCTGTCCTTTGATTATGGACGGGAGATTATGGTACGCGCCGTCCTGAGCCATTTAAAAGTGCTCGCAGTTGATGTTCTAACAGCTTGATCTCGCGCTCGTTGCGTCGCTGTCAATTACAAATTTAATAGTTGGTACGACGGAATGATGTTTCACACCACGAGATACACTAGCGGTTGGCCCAAACATACTGCCCTTCCTCATTTGGGCGTTTATCGCATTTATGAAGATTCACGAGTATCAGGCAAAGGCGATTCTCGCCAAACACGACGTTCCGGTGCCGCGTGGAGAGGTTGCCTACACCATTGAAGAAGCCGAGGCGGCCGCAAAGAAAATCGGTGGAAGCGTGGTCGTGAAAGCGCAGATTCACGCTGGCGGCCGCGGCAAGGGTGGCGGCGTCAAGATCGCAAAAAATGCGACTGAAGCTGCGGAGATTGCGAAAAAGATGCTAGGCATGACACTTGTCACCCATCAAACCGGGCCGGAAGGACGCGTCGTGCAGCGGCTGTTGATCGAAGAGACGCTGCCCATAGAGCGCGAGCTCTACCTCGGCATTGTTCTCGATCACGCGTTGGGTGAATCGGTGTTTATGGCTTCCAAGGCAGGTGGCATTGAGATCGAAGAAGTCGCCGCGACCACGCCCGAGCTGATTCTCAAGGAGCCGCTGATTCCGGGCACCGGCCTTCAGCCGTATCAAGCGCGGAAACTGGCGTTCGGAATGGAAATTCCCGCCGCAACTGTAACTGCCGCCGCATCTGCGATGACGGCTTTGGCGGAGGCCTATGACGCGATCGATGGCTCGCTCGCGGAAATCAATCCGTTCATCTTGACAAAAGACGGGAAGGTGTACGCACTCGACGCAAAAATCAACGTTGATGACAATGCACTGTATCGGCACAAGGACCTGGTTGAGCTGCGTGATCTCAATGAGGAAGACCCGCTTGAGGTCGAGGCATCGCGGTTTGGACTGAATTACATCAAACTCGATGGCAATATTGCATGCATGGTGAACGGCGCTGGTCTGGCAATGGCGACGATGGACATCATTAAATACGCTGGTGGCAGGCCGGCTAATTTCCTGGACGTCGGCGGCGGCGCGAGTGCCGAGCAGATTAAGAACGCGTTTCGCATTCTGCTTTCAGATGCCGGGGTTGAGGCAGTGCTCATCAACATTTTTGGCGGTATTCTGCGTTGTGACACGCTGGCGACTGGCGTCGTCTCGGCGGCACGCGAGCTAGAGATTAAAATTCCGATTGTAGTGCGTATGGAAGGCACCAATGTCGAGCTTGGCCAGAAAATTTTGAAGGAGTCAGGCTTTAATTTCACGGTAGCGGATGGGATGAAGGATGCGGCCGAGAAAGTAGTGAGGCTCGCACAATGAGCGTGCTCGTAGACGGCCATACAAAAGTTCTCTTTCAGGGATTTACCGGCCGCGAAGGCACGTTCCACGCACAACAGGCAATTGCATACGGGACGCAAGTTGTCGGTGGAACCACGCCAGGCAAAGGCGGTCAAAGGCAT
Organism: Bryobacteraceae bacterium; assembly: GCA_045807905.1. GTDB lineage: Bacteria > Acidobacteriota > Terriglobia > Bryobacterales > Bryobacteraceae > Bog-105. The sequence goes on from JBJMGM010000136.1 coordinate 3,672, forward strand.
CTCGATCGACCCGTGTTTAATACCGTGGAACAGGCGGTAAGAGAGACGGGCGCGAACGCTTGCGTGATTTTTGTGCCCCCGCCGTTTGCAGCAGACGCAATCATGGAAGCGGCCGACGCCGGTGTGCCACTGGTCGTCTGCATCACTGAGGGGATTCCCGTCAACGACATGGCACGCGTGTGGTCCTTTTTGAAGAACAAGCCTTCTACCCGCTTAATCGGGCCCAACTGCCCAGGCGTGATCACCCCCGGCAAATGCAAAATCGGCATCATGCCTGGGCACATTCATAAAGCAGGTCACGTCGGTATCGTTTCACGCTCTGGCACTTTGACGTATGAGGCAGTGGGACAACTGACGAGTTTAGGAATCGGCCAGTCTACCTGCATTGGCATTGGCGGTGATCCGATTATTGGCACCACGTTTACCGATGCCATTAAGCTCTTCAACGAAGATCCGGAGACGAAAGCGATGATGATGATCGGCGAAATCGGAGGCAATGCGGAGGAGACGGCAGCCGCTTACATCAAGGCGCACGTAAAAAAACCGGTGGTCGGTTTCATCGCGGGCCAGACCGCGCCTGCCGGACGGCGCATGGGACACGCGGGCGCGATTATCTCGGGCGGTGCCGGTAGGGCAGAAGACAAGTTGGCGGCTATGGAAGCCGCGGGTATCATCGTCTGCCCCTCCCCTGCCCTGATGGGCGAAAAGATGCAGGAGGCTTTTGGAACCGGACGAGTACGCGCACTAACAAACCCCGCCAGAGGTCGAGTGTCTTAATGGCTCGGGAACGCACTTTTGGAATCATTAAACCGGACGCGGTGGCCGCGGGAAACACGGGAGCAATTCTCTCGATTGTCGAGCAGAACGGTTTTCGGATCATCGGCCTGAAGATGCGGCGTCTATCGCAGCAGGACGCCGAGGCGTTTTACGAAATCCATAGAGAACGCCCCTTTTTCCCGGGGCTGGTCAGATTTATGACGGAGGGGCCCGTTGTGCTACTGGCGCTGGAGCGTGAAAACGCCGTCGCAAGATGGCGCGACGTGATGGGCTCTACGAACCCGGCCAATGCAGCTGAAGGGACAATCCGCAAGCGCTTTGCGGACAATATCGAGCGCAACTGCGTCCATGGCTCCGACGCACTGGAAACGGCAGCCCAAGAAATCCCGTTCTTTTTTAGCCTTTCGGAGCTACTTTAAACAGTGGGCACGGCGCGTGCCCACCTGGATTCTAAGCTACTTTAGCCTCGTACGCTGGAACTTCTAAAGCGTTCGCCAGCGCCTGCTTCGTTTTTTCCGCCAGATTGCGAAGGCGAGCATGCTTCGGGCGACTCAAGCGACGTTCAACGCTGCGGCGTGCACGCAGCAATCGGATTCGCACGGCCGTTTCGGACCATCCGTGCTGGCGGGCAATTTCTTGCACTTTGTAGCCTTCAATGTAATGCCCTTCGAGGACCACGCGATCATTCGGCTTGCATTCTTTCAGGATGCGTTTTACATCGATAGCAGCCACGTTCATCCGAGGTGGCGCCTGCAATTCTGGCAATGTCTGCGTCTGCGGTTCGCGTCTCAAAAACGTTCTATGGATATTTAGCGCTATGCTGTTCGTCCAAGTAAGTACGAGATTGGGATCCCGCAACTGCTCTCGGCGTTCCCAACCTTTGGCCCAAGCTGCTTGCGCGGTATCGAGCGCCGCGTCATAAGACAGACCCCGGGACACTAGAAAGCGCACCGTAAGGTTGAAACCACGCTGATATGCCTTGCCGTATTCTTCGTTTGTCATTTACCTTCCACCGCTCCTTATTTTTTCCTCTCCAGCCCCGGTTCTTTTTTCATTGACTCTGTGTTTATGAACCGCCATGGGATTTGGACGATCTTCTTTCGGATCGTTTTGGGTGATCGATTCGTGTACCACCACCGGGTTAATGGTAGGCAGTTTTGCTGCCAGGGTCTGGCATGGTTTCTGGCGCGGGTTACCGAGGAGAAAACGGAGGAGTAACTATAGGTAATTCAGAAGTTTAACGCAACTCTACGGATTGCGAAATACGTCAACCCGCGAGTGTGCCGTCTAGCAAATCTTTCTTGCACGGTGCAAAAATTGCGGATTGAGCGGCGATACGAAGGCGGGCAACAGCGCAGACACTGTTGTTTGTACGAGCAGGCTACAAGTCAGACAGTCAGGCGAATCGGCTACGTTTATTTTGGAGTTTCACCGCGGTTCGAGGGAGGAGTTTCGATTTTCTCCGGATCCTCGTTAATGTTCTTCATACTGTCGCGGAACGAGCGGATACCCTTGCCGAGGCCCTGTCCAAGCTCTGGAAGCTTTTTAGGGCCGAAAACGAACAACGCAACAATCAAGATGATCAATAGATGTTGCGGCTGCAATAGATCGTGGATCATGAGGGTTCTCCAGCAGAATGGCGGGTCTCTCGGTACCCAGCCGTCCTAAGTATATCCGATGCCTAGCTTCTGTGATCGGTTACCGTGAGTGTTTGTCCTGCGTGCAGTCTGCAAAAAGCACACGGGTTCTGTACCGGCGGTTGAAAACTGGCCGGCCCGACGCCGAGGTTGACATCCTCAGGGGCGTCCGGTATAGTTCTGAAGTACTGAACTGTCAATAAGTTGAGCCGAAGTTTGGCATCCCGTTACGAGTTCAGGTCTTATGGGTCCATAGCGGCTACTTTCCGGTTGCTACTCTGCCAGTGGCGGCATCCGGTGCGGGATAGGAAAAGACATGGCCAGCACGTCTGAGAACTACATCGATTCGCCCGGGACCACCGATAGCGACTATCAGGCATTCCTGGACGGCTACAGCAGCCAATTCATTTCACATGAAGGGCAGATTCTGCTCGGTCACGTTCTGAACGTCTCCGACAAAGAAGTGATCGTCGATATCGGACGCAAGACTGAGGGCCTGGTTCCTGCTTCGCAGTTTCCTTCGGTCGACGGGAAACCCGCTGTGAAGCCCGGCGATGTCATCGAAGTGATGTTCGATCGGACAGGGCCGCCCGTTGAAGGCTACATCTTGCTCTCCCACGAAAAGGCGCATCGCCGCCAGACGTGGCAGCGCCTCGAAAAGGCAGCCGCTGAAGGGACGCCAATCTCAGGTCGTGTGGTGAGTAAAATCAAGGGCGGCTTGGCCGTGGATGTCGGCGTAGTCGCATTTTTGCCGAGCTCACAGATAGAGACGCGTCCTATACACAATTTGGATGCTTATCTAGGGCGCGAAATCGAAGTTCGCATTCTTAAATTGAACTCGCGGCGCGGCAACGCCGTTGTCTCCCGTCGAGTGCTTCTGGAAAGCGAATTACAGACTCGGAAATCCGAGGCATTGGCCCGGATTCAGGAGGGCGCGGAAGTAACGGGCACGGTCAAAAACCTGACCGATTACGGTGCGTTTGTCGATTTGGATGGCATAGATGGCCTGCTACACGTTACCGATTTGACGTACGGTAACGTGACACATCCTGCCGACGTCGTTCGGGTTGGCCAGCAGATTACGGTCAAAGTTCTAAAGCTCGATAAAGAAAAAGAACGAATCTCGCTCGGCCTGAAACAGATGCATCCCGATCCCTGGGTCAATGTCGAAGCCCGGTATCCGCCGGACAGCCGTGTAATTGGCCGCGTGGTTAGCGTGACGGATTACGGCGCGTTTGTTGAGCTCGAGCCCGGGGTTGAAGGGCTGATTCACATTTCGGAAATGACCTGGAGCCGCCGCATGAAACATCCGGGGAAAGTG
>JBJMGM010000137.1:0-4478 GCA_045807905.1 Bryobacteraceae bacterium
CACGATCAAGGGGTCAAACAGAACAGTCGGGTTACGCCGATTTTCTGGGCTGTTTGTTCTTTGCCCGTGACTGCTTCCACTTCGCCTCTTGCTTGCCAGTCAGAATAGGAGCTTTAGTGAGAACTGTATCTGCCGTTGCGGAATCACCGTTGATGTAATTACGCCGGCTGCGCCAGGACCATCCGTGATGAAATTGTCGGGCTGTGCAAACACCGGGTGGTTAAACATGTTGAAAAACTCCGCGCGAAATTCCAGGTTCCAACGCTCTGTAAGGCTGAAGATCTTGCGAGCAGACATGTCGGCCGTTACCCCTCCGGGCCCGTTCAAGATGTTTTTCCCAGCATTTCCGAACGTGTAGCCCGTCGGCAACGGAAACGCATTGACATCAAACCACAGGTCGGGTGACCTTTTGTCTTTAGGCAGGTTTCCGTCGGCGGTCCGATCAGTGCGCAAAAATCCGTTCGAACCCGTGTTGGATGGATCGTAGTCCATCAGAGGCGAGAAGGGAAAGCCTGTTCGCAAGGTAATGATTCCACCCACATGCCAGCCTCCTAAAATCAGGTCCCCTACCCGGCTCGAATTGACGTATCGTTTTCCTTTACCGATGGGCAACTCGTAGTCGAAGCTGGAAACCCAGCGAAACCGGTTATCGAAGTCTGAAGGTCCTTTTTCAGCTCGAAGATTGTATGAATTCTGAGGCCACGGCCCAGAACAACAGATTTCGGGTTGGTCGTTAATGGACTTGCCGTAGGTAAACGCGCTCAAGAACAGCAAACCGGCCGATAGACGCTTCTCTGCCTTTAGCTGCAGGGCATGGTAGGTTGAATTTCCATGGTTCTCGATCGATGTGAACGGACCGTACTGCGGATAGGGCCGCCGTGACTGGACATCGCCGGGTCCGGGAATTGGATCTTGGTTGTGATCTACCAGGACCTGTAGATGTGTCCCTTTCGCGCCGACATAAGCAACCTCGAACAAAATATTCGCGGGCAGCTCCTGCTGAACATTGAAGTTCCACTCGTCAGTGACTGGCGCGTGGAGGCGGGAATCGTTGCTTGTTACACCGGCGAACTTCGCGTCGTTGACATCGAGTGGTGGGAAACCTCCGGAGACGGTCAGAATGGGGGTAATACCGTCGCTCACAAAACTCGGTTCAAAAAAGAAGGGAAGATTATAGGCAAGTTGCAGCGGGTCGCCTGTACGAATCTCCTGATAACTGAAGAAGCGTCCGTAGCCCGCCCGTATGACGGTCTTGTTGTTCTTAAAGGGGCTCCATGCCAGACCCAGGCGAGGAGCAAAATCGTCTTTGTCGGTCGTCACTAACCCGCGAGATGTGCCATTTTGGTTGGCAATAATAATCTGCCCGGTTGCGAAGTTGAAGTTACTCTGCCGGTCGTGCGCCTCGAAAATCGGGGTGGTGTAGTCGTACCGCAGTCCCAGATTCAAGGTCAGCGTAGAGCTCACTTTGAAATCGTCCTGAACGAATCCGCCGTATGTGTTCTGCCGGTTTTCAAATGCGGTCAAGGTCGAGATGACGGAAGTCGACGGAAGTCCAAGCAGCATGTCCGCCAAGCCGTTACCGCTGCCGTCCCCGGCCGAAGGCGAGCTGGCTGTGAATTCGCCAGAAAAGGAAAACCGCCCACGTGGCTGGCCGACCTGGAAGAGGTTGAACTGGCTGAACCGGGTTTGCGGGCCAAGCTTGATCGTGTGCTTCCCGCGAACCAGGCTTAACGTATCGCCAAACTGGATCTCCTGACTGGTGCTGATGGTAGGCGTATAGCCAGGCTCGCCGACTCTACGGTAACCGCTGGGCTGAAACAGGGTGACGCCGTTAATCCGAGGATCATTCGGCACTCCCGGGACGGCCAGCCCTTCGGGCGGATAGTTTTGCCCGTAAGCTGGAATATTGTCGTCGTAATGGTTTCGATTGAATCCGGCGCGAAATTCATTCACCATCGAGGGACTGATCGTAAAGGTGTAACCCAGGGCCGCCCCGTGCGTGTCCTCTAAGTAATTGCCCGTTCCGTAGCTACCACCGTCCGCGAGACCTGGAAAGGGAGGCGCTTGAAACCGTGTGCGCTCGCTCAGCGAGAAGCGTCCGAAAAGTTGCTGACGGCTCGTAATACTGTAATCGCCTCGCGCATCCATCTGGTCTATATTGTCCTGCCCCGGCGCATTCACAACGTAATTGTTAGCGAATGAAGTCGGATCCGTCGGCGCGGGATAAAGGTTCGCGACGTTATGCGCGATCGTGTCAAATCGGGATGCCGGGATGATGTTCGCTTGGCCGGGAATGGGCAAACCGGAGATAGGATCGAACCCGAATGCGTTCCGCACAACCGCGTCGCCCACCTGACGGGTCGACTTTGGGTCGAAGATTTCATTCTCAAAAACCGGCCGGCCCAGCGCATCGGTGCCGACCTGGTCTCCAAGCACTCCGCTGAAATCCCCGCCTATCTCCGCCGGTGTGGGTACGATCAGGATGCTTGTCGTTGCCGCGCGCACGCGGGTCCCTTGATAATCGACAAAAAAGAAGAGCTTATTCCTCTTGATCGGGCCGCCCAGCGTTCCTCCGAATTGGTTTTGCTTGAACGGGGCCTTTGGTTGATCGGGCGGCTCAAAGAAACCGCGGGCATCCATCGCGGAGTTGCGCAGAAACTCAAACAGTGTGCCGTGAAACGCATTCGTCCCCGATTTAATGGTGGCGTTAATGACCGCGCCTCCGCTGCGGCCAAATTCAGACGAGTAGTTGCTTGTCTGGATTTTGAATTCTTCGATCGCGTCGACGTTGGTTCGAAAGATGTTTCCCGCATTGTCATTTGAGTTGTTATCAATGCCGTCGAGCATGAAATTGTTCAGGTTGCCCCGGCTCCCGTTTACAGCAAAGGCTCCGCCCGCGTTACCGTTGCTGGCGCTCGTGGCTCCGTTTATTCCACCGCCGTTTTCTGTAATCTTGACGACTCCGGTAGTCAGAGTCGCCAGTTGTGTGTAATCGCGGCCGTTGAGCGGAAGCGCTGTGATCTTGCGGCTGTCCACGACATCTCCAAGGGCCGACGATTCGGTCTGCACAAGCGTCGGTTCCGCCTGGATGTTGATCGTTTCGGTAACGGACCCGACCTGAAGCGTGACATCGACCCGCAGGCGATCCTGCACTTGCAGCACGATACCGACATTCGATTCCTTTTTGAAACCCTTCGCCTCCGCCGTAACGATATAACGGCCGACCTTTAGCGGGGTGATTACGTAGGTGCCCGCGGAGTCCGTATGCGTCGAAACCTCGATGCCGGTTCCCATATCGGTGGCGGTAATCGTCGCTCCCGTCACCAGACCCCCACTCGCGTCTTGCACTGTACCGACGATGGTGGCTGTGTCGACTTGGGCTTTAACTGGCGAGACCCCGAAGACCGCAGCCATCGTCAAAATAAGAAAAAGAACACTTCTTTCCCCCCGCATGAAACACCTCCTGTAGATCAGGTTTCTGGTACTGACACCAAGTTTTGGGTGATGTTATCGAAGATTTGCAATATCTGTCAACAGAAGCTTTCGGTGTTTCGGGTCGATTTGATGACAAAGAACCATCTCGCCGCCCGGCTTTTAACGCGAAGCCGCATAGGTCACTCAACCTCAGTATCCGGCTTTTGGCTGTGGATCACAAGAGATCCACAATGACTTGCCACAACTGCCGGATCGAGATGGTAAAAGCTGGATTGGGAAGGAATCGCCTTTCAACGGTTCAAGTGCCAGCAGTGCGGTAAGCGGTTCTCAGAACCGCATCAAAAGCCGTTCAACACTGATGTTCGGTTGCCAGTCGACAAGGTAACTATGATTCTGAATTCCCTCGTGGAAGGCAACTCGGTACGCGGCACTAGCCGCTTATGTGGAGTTGAACCTAGAACCGTTCTGAACATGCTGAAACTCGCTGGCGAGAACTGCGAACGGCTTCTCACTGAGAACATTCAAAACGTGCGTGTGCGCGATCTAGAACTGGATGAAGTATGGACTTTTGTGGGATGCAAGCAAAAGCGGCTAACGCCAGAACGTGTTGAGGCTGGTACGGCTGGTGATGCCTATACGTTCATCGCGCTTGAGCGCACGTCAAAGCTGGTCGTTGCATGGCACCTCGGCACGCGTGACCGTATCAACACGGAAGACTTTGTATCCAAGATCAGATGGGCGACTGCACCTGGACGGTTCGATGTGAGCACGGATGCGTTTCTGCCCTATGAAAATGCGATTGATGCCGGTCTGTATGATCGTGCGAACCACGCGCAGATAGTGAAGTTATTCTCGACTCACTTAGGCCACCTTTCCGAGAGCTACAGCCCAGCCAAGTTTGTCTCGGTGGCAAAGGACACGATAAACGGAATGCCGGACTTGGATCGTGCGAGTACGTCTCACGTTGAGCGAAAGAACGGAACGCTTCGCCAGTGGTGCAAACGGCTTACCAGATTGACGTATGCTTTCTCGAAAAGCTGGGC
>JBJMGM010000138.1:0-9441 GCA_045807905.1 Bryobacteraceae bacterium
GGCCATACACGGCCTGAATTCGCGCCACGTGCTTCGAGACCTTGATGTTGCTGCTGAGGTTCACGCCCCAGCCCACTGCGCTCCCTGAAATGTTGAATTGGTCCGTTGGAGTGAGATCGTGCCATCCGATCTTGCGCACAAGCCCGGCGACCTGAAAATGGCCCCATTCGCGGGAGAGCCGATAGTGTCCCGAGAAGTCTGGCGCCGGGAAGCGTGGCTGTATATTCTGAAGCTCGATAAAGTTTCGGTAAACACCGCCTTCGGCTGAGGCGCCTGGCCGCTCGAGCGCGATCACAGCCTCCGAGTCGCCCTTGCGCCATGGCGTCCAGCGCACCTGAACATTGCGGAAGAAGACCATTCCGTTCGGGCCCCAGTACTCAACCGAATTGGGAAACACGTCCGGGTCCATGAATGGGCTCCATGTCTGGCCGGCTCCCACTTGCCCAAGCTCACCCCAGGCATGGCGCAGGCGAAACGTTGTCTGGCCGGCGTCCACACCGGTTCCGAACAGTTCGAACTCAAAGATCGTCTTGAGTTCGCCAAAACGGGTGGGTGTAAATGTTTTCACGCCAAAACGCGACTGCCGGACAGAGGTGAACCAGTTACCCCCGACTCCGAACTCGCCGGGGAAGGCCGGCAGCTTGGTTGGTCGGACCACATCGAACCAGGCGGGGTCGCTGGGCTTGCCTTCGTAGCCCGTGTCAAACTGGGCAGCGCCATAGATGTCCATGCGCGTTGCTCCCTCCTGCGGAGACGCTGCAGGATTGGGGGCCGGCTCGCTATTCACCTGCTCCGCTGTTGCACCGGCCGGAGCTTGGTCGGGTTGTCCCGGTTCGGGAACTTTTGCTGGGTTTGCGGATGCTGGCGTTGCGGATGCTGGCGAAGCCTGCCCTTTTTCGGCAGCCGCCATCTGTGCCTGGAGCTCCTGCATCATCTGCTGGAGCTGCGCCATTTTGGCCTTTAGTTCGTTCATGTCGGGCGATGTCTGAGCCCACATGGAAGCGGTGCCCACACAAACACTAAGAAGAATAGTTCGAGTAAACCGCAAATTCATACACCTTCCCCATGAAGTTCAGAGTCGCGATTGCGCTCTGGTTAGATAGGCGATCTAATTGCCTCGTGCCCGTTCTGCCGACCTTGATGTATAGGTGCTGTCTTGGATGTACTTTTTCGAGGGGGCAAAGCCGACGGACTTCCAGAATGTCCGCTCAGGTTTCCACGCCTGTCAATTCGAACACGTGATAGCCCCATGCAGGCAGGTCCAGATACAAGCCTCGAGAGCAGATCTCATCGCCGTGTCTGTCGTACACTGCCGCGCCCATGAGGTCCCGGAGACGTATCATCTTCCCCTTGATTTCATCGAAGCGACAGTGCAAGTAACACTGGCTTTGGTTCGACGCGTAATTGACGACTACGACCGACCGAGTCTGTCCCGCGCTATGCCAGGCGAAACAAATGAAACAGTCCCATGTCCAGTTGCCGTCCCAGGCTGCCGTACACTCCAGTAGTTCCCAATCGCCTTGAACGCTGGGATGGCGAAGACAACGAAGTAGTCGATCATAAAACTCGCGTAATTCAGAGTTAGCGGTCTCAACGGGTCCGCGGCACAGATGAACCGGGATTTTCTTCGTCAGACCTTCCATCTGCCCCTGATGGAAGAACCTGAGTCCAGGGCCCAGGTAACTTAGAACAGCAGCAGCTTCATGAGTTTCCGGCGGAAAGGTAGCCGCCGCCCGCGGCTCATCATGGTTCTCAAGAAACCGAGCGGATTTACGCTGGAACTCGAGGTCAGCGCGAAAGTGGTCGCGCACCGGGCGGGCGTGTCCATCCCGAAGCCGGTCATAAAGCCTCTTATCATATGTGTAGTCGAAATCCTGCTGTTGTAGTGACCATTCCAGGTCCCAGTAGACCTCGGCCATGAAAACGAACCCAGGGTTTCGAGCACGCGTCCGACGAATCGCATCGGGCCAAAACGAAGCCGGCCGCAAACCCCAGGTCCTTTCGAAAACATCCGGGAGGATCAGCATTGCCATATCGCAGCGGACGCCGTCGCACATCCCGGCGATGCGTTCCAGTGTGGATGCCATGGCTTCCTGCACTGCAGGGTTGGCATAGTTCAGTTGTAAAGTGTCGGGCCAGCCTGCAAAGTAGGGGTCACGGCCGTACGCCAACACAGCCACGCCTGCCGGCATCACGAGCCGCGTGTAATTTTGAGGCTCGCGGGCGTGTTGCTCTTCGGTCCCGTGAACATAATATTCGGGGTGTTGTTGAACCCAAGCATGGTCCGGCGCGGTGTGATTGGGGACGAAATCGAGCAGCACACGCAATCCGCGCTTCTCGAGCCGCCCGCGCAAGCGCTCGAGTGCCGCATTGCCGCCGAAATCGGAATGGACAACGTAGTCCCGAATCGCGAAACAGGAACCGCAAACGTCCTGGTCTGAGAAGTCTGGCAGTAGCTGCTGAAATTCCCCGCGCCACTCGGCATTTTCCAGCGACACCGTTCGGCCGGCGAGTCCTGTCTGCCAGACGCCGAGAAACCACACCCAATCGACGCCGTGTTCTGCAATCCGGTCCAATTCCGTGTCGGGAATGTCGTCCAAGGTGGCACGCCGATTCAGCGTCCGCGAGAGCGCCGTCATCGAGATTCGCGTGTTGATTTGGTACAGGGAGGGGCAGGCCTTTCGCGGGGGACGAAATTCTCTCAACGAGGCTCCGGTCTGGCTTCCTTTTTCCTGGCTCGGAAAAGTTGATGCAACAATCACACCCATGTTGGTTCTTTCTCGCGTGAATGCCGGGTTGTGTCTGAGCAGACTGAACGGCTAAAACACATGGTGCTCGTAGTAGCTTCCCAGACTCAAATTGTTTGTAGAAGGACGAAGCTTGTGCTGCGCACGCGGTCAACCCGGTGCAGGATGCGTGGCAGTGGCATTAACAACCTTCCGCTGGCCCGAACGAAGATCTGCTATCAGAATAGCCGTGCTCACGATCAGGATCCAACTCGGGAAAAGTAGCACGATCCACGGCCAGTTAGTGATGAGTAAGAGCAGAATAGCTGCAGACGCAAAGCCCAAAAATGCCACCCAGCGTGGAAGGATGCCGGTCCGAAGCATAATCGTGCTGCTCGACATTGTGAAGACCCCCGCCATCTTGATGGCGAAAACGTTCAACAGCACGCCCATCAACTGCCGGGCGAAATAATAAGTGTCACTGTTGGACAGGCCGATGTGTCCGTCGGCCATAGCCGATACGAGAGCTGCGGATACGCCGGCTGACGCAAACAGGCAGGCCACAAACAGCAGGCCACTACCAAAGAGCACCGTGGCGAAAAACTGGTCCTCAAGTTCTCCCAAGCGGCTTCGCAGCACGCCAATAAACCACAGGAATGCAATTCCGGCAAACGGAATCAATTGCAGAGCCAGCAGAAAAGCGCCTCGATGGACCGGATCACTCAGCCATTTGCCAGGATCGCTCCCATAGTACGTGCTGGCGATGCGAATGATTACGAAACTGACGCCCATCAATGCGGAAAATACGATTCCCGCGACAGCCGCCGCGCGCGGCGGCGTAATTGGTCTTGTTGTGGTTGCCATGCCGCCCTGGCGAGCCGATTAGCTTCGCCTTTTCACTACAGGTTGGGCCAGTGCAAAATCCGCTGCACCTTCTCCACCCACCTGCTCCTTAACAACGCGAGTTTGAATATGCTCGCGGTCGGACGCCAGAAAGCTACTCGCGTCAAGGCGGCCGAAGAGGTCCATCAGCAGAGCGATCGTACCGGTCCAGCCTGTCTGGTGGCTGGCCCCCAGCCCGGCTCCGTTATCGCCATGAAAATATTCGAAGAACAGGATGAGGTCGCGCCAATGCGGGTCGTCCTGAAACTTCTTCGTCCCGCCGTACACCGGCCGCTGGCCTCTTGCGTCGCGCAAGAAAGTGCCCGACAATCTGCTCTCGATTTCCTTGGCCACTTCGAATAAAGTCAAATAGCGACCGGAACCGGTGGGACACTGAACTTTGAAGTCGTCCCCATAAAACGCGTACAGGTTCAACAGCCCTCGGATGATCAACCCGTTCACTGGCATCCATACAGGACCGCGCCAATTGGAGTTGCCCCCGAACATACCGCTGTTCGATTCAGCGGGCAGGTACTTCACGTTGTATTCCTGATTGCCCACCCAAAACGAAAACGGGTGATCCAGGTGATAACGAGAGAGAGAGCGGATCCCGTACGGTCCCAAAAACTCATTCTCGTCAAGAAGGTAGCCGAGCACCCTCTCCAATTTCCTCTTATTCATGAGAGATAGCAGCCGCCGTCCCTTATAGCCGACGAAACCTTGCTCCATAGGCGCGACATGGGCAACCAGATCTGGATGACGTTTCTTGAACAACTCGACCAACTCCATTAGTTTGTGATGTCGCTCTACAGTGGCGGCGTCGAAGAACGTGGAGGCGCACAGCGGCAGCAGCCCCACAAGCGAGCGAACCTTTAAGCGCGTCGCTTCGCCATTCGGAAGACGCAGCACGTCATAAAAGAACCCGTCCTCTTCGTCCCACATCTCGTCGTGATGGGTGCCAATGCGGTCCATCGCATAGGCAATCCACGCAAAATGCTGAACGAACTTATACGCGACCTCCTCGTACATGTCGTCGTACTCGCACAGAATCAGAGCAATCTCGAGCATGCACTGGCAATAGAATGCCATCCATGCGGTTCCATCCGCCTGTTCCAGTGCTCCCCCGGTTGGAAGCTGGGCACTACGGTCGAATACGCCGATGTTGTCCAGCCCCAGGAATCCACCTGCGAACACGTTGCGGCCGGCCGGGTCTTTGCGGTTGACCCACCAATTGAAGTTCAGCATCAATGCCTGAAACGACCGTTCAAGAAAGCGGAGGTCGGTGCGGCCCATTGCGCGCTCTATTTTGAAGAGAAACACGGTGGCCCAGGCATGCACTGGGGGATTCACATCGCTGAAGTTCCACTCATACGCGGGTATCTGCCCGTTCGGGTGAAAATAAAGACTTCGCAGCATCAGGAGGAGTTGTTCCTTCGCAAAATCGAAATCAACCAGTGACAGAGCGAGCGTGTGGAAGGCAAGATCCCAGGCGGCATACCAGGGGTATTCCCACTTGTCCGGCATCGAAATCACTTCTGCATTCAGCATGTGGAACCATTCCGTGTTCCGCGTGCGGTGGCCATTGGACTCCAGCAGCGGGTTACTGTTGTGCTCGGTCAGCCAACGCTCGAGATCGAAGTAGTAAAACTGTTTGCTCCACAGCATTCCGGCCAATGCCTGACGGTGAACCCGGCGTTCATCTTCGCTGAGTGACTGAGGTGTAATCCGGTCGTAGAATTCATCTGCGTCGGCGATTCGGTTTTCGAATATACTTTCGAAGTTCCGGAATGTCTGGCCGAAGCCGGCGGCCAGTCGAAGCCGTACCGTCTTGCTGGCGCCAGCGGGAATTTCAAGCGCATAGTGCGCGGCCGCTTTTGTGCCGACCCGGGCCGGATTCACTGCACTATCATCCCGGCCAACGACATAAGTGTGAAATGCATCCTTCACATACGGCGAGGCATTCGGCTGGTCCCACAGACGCTGCGTGTTTGTCTCATTCTCGGTGAAGAGGAACTCAGGGTTTTCATCGCAATAAAGCCGGTACTCGCCCAATTCGAAATGCGATATCTGGATTACGCCGGGCGCAAGCGCGCGCAGCAAAGGTTTGTGGTTGCCACCTTCCCACGACCAAGTATTCCGGAACCAAAGTGTGGGCAGAACCCGGATGCGTGCCGTCTCTGGTCCGCGGTTGTGGACGGTGATGCGGATAAGGATGTCTTCCGGACCCTCCTTGGCGTACTCCACAAACACATCAAAATATCTGTCGTCGCTGAACGCGCCGGTGTCGAGCAGTTCGTATTCGAATTCCTCGCGCGACCGCCGCCGGTTCGTTTCCACCAGATCGCGATAGGGGAACTCCCGCTGCGGGTACTTGTAGAGGTACTTCATATACGAATGCGTCGGGGTGCTATCGATGTAGAAGTAGTACTCCTTTGCATCCTCGCCATGGTTCCCTTCGCTATTAGTCAGCCCGAACAGTCGTTCTTTCAGAATCGGATCGCGTTCGTTCCACAGCGCCACAGCGAAGCACAGTTGCTGCTTGCCGTCGCAGATTCCTCCTAGCCCATCTTCCCCCCACCGGTAAGCCCGCGAGCGGGCCTGATCATGTGAGAAATAGTCCCACGCGTTTCCGTCCTGGCTGTAGTCCTCGCGAACTGTGCCCCACTGCCTCTCGCTCAGGTAAGGGCCCCATTTTTTCCACGGTATCCCTTGTTCGCGTGCGTCGCTCAATCGTTTCTGTTCTGTTACGTCGATGATGTCTTTCATTGCCTAAACCCGCGCTGCTTGCGCGAAGAGCCCGATGTTTATTCCTATCAGTGGATTCAACTCTTTTCGGGGGAATTTTGGGCTCAGAGTTCCCGGACGGCGACGTCAAGCCTGTGCGTTTTCCTTTGAGCGGATACCCTGCTGAGTTACGTTTCAGCCTTGACTTGCGAACTCCATGCCCCTCGGCGAGTCTTTCGAAGCGGGTGCTACACTTGCGTCCCTGGGAGAATGAGCATTCACATACATGATCTGCGATGGCAGAGCGACCCTCGCTCCGGCTCGCTCCACAACCTCGATGATGTCGAGTAGCAGCTGTTCCTGGATTCTTAAGAAATCAGGCCAATTGGCAGCAGCGACATACGCGAAGATCTCGACATCAAAGGACGAGCTTCCGAATCGGAGTAATCGCACATAATCCGTTTTCTCGTAAACTTCGGGCCGGTGTGATACCACTTCAGTGAGGCCCGTCAGAATACCGCGAGTTTGCGCCGAGCTCGTTTCACATATGAGCGCGAGGAAGTGGTGGAACCAAAACCTGTCGCGTTGAGAGAAATTCTCAAGAGTTGCGTTTGCGATTTGTCCGTTTGGCACATTGACCATTGTTCGATCCAGGGTCCGAATGCGCGTGGAACGCAGGCCTATATCGGTCACCGTGCCCATCGTATTTCCTACTTTGAGAAAATCTCCGACGGACAAGGCTTTGTCCGAGATGAGTGAGACGCCGGCGATCACATTTTCTAGAGTCTTCTGTGCGGCAAGCGCGACAGCAATACCGCCCACGCCCAATCCCGCCAGAGCTGTCGTGGCTTTGATGTCGAAATAGTGCAGGAGAACAAGCAGTCCTAGGAAAATAAAAGTCGCATCGAGAGCTGAGCGCGCGAACCGCAAAACAGAAAGCGCTCCTGTTTGATTGCGGCGGCCTAGCCGAAGGTGAATTTTCCTTTCAGCCCACCTGCTCAGGCGTAGCAGAAACCATACGCACGCCACAACGGCAGCGGTAAACGCGATTCCGGACCAATACTCCATAGCTAACAGCGGAAGCGAAGTCCCCGAGATCGCCCAGCGAACAAGCAACGCAAACAGCAGGAGCCGGACCGGCCCCGACAACACTTCCGGATTCGGCAGAACCGGGTTCTTACTCAGAGCCCGCATTAGCCGGCCCATCGAACGGCTGAGTACTCGGTTCAGCACCACGCCCGCATAATGCAGCAGAGGCAAACCGACAAAGACCGCCAGCCAGTGCAGCAGAGAGATGTGCGCAATCTTGGTCTCGAGCAGGAACTTCATCAGCCAGTTTTGGGTTGTTTCCGCAGTTACCTCGTCGTATATTTCGGGAACCGCACTCAGGGTTTTTCGAGAAAACAACCATATAGGGCCGCCGTTTTTTCGGTTGACTCGCTCGATGACGATGTCTATGTCGCCGGTGTCGGCGCTGATCGTTCCGATTAACTCTTTCTCCGGCTCGGTCGAAGGGGATAAAGAGCCTTCCGGTTGATCGTTGATATCGTTCAGCTGAACGCGCGAACGGCGGTTCAGGACTACAAAGAGTTGGTGAGCAAGACGAACAGCTTGTGCATGGTTCGTAGTGTTCAAATACGAAATCGCTGTATCTTTGTCTCCCTTTCCTTCAGCAGTCAAGAAACCACGGACGGTACCACGCGGGGTCGTTCGGCCGAGAGGATCCCGCGGAGTTTCAGCCTCGGCCGCAGGTTTCGGAGCAGCAGGAGTAACGGCTTGGGCCCAGACATACTCTGAAACCAGAACGGCCGTGAGCAGCATGCACGTGCGGAGCCATCCGGTCGTCATACGGTTCACCTTGGTTCGGTCGCAGGGTGAATCATTTAGCGTCCGGATGTCGGGAGGTCCTTGTATGCCAAGTGCGAGCGTGCTGTCCCTCCAGTCATCTCCGTTCCGCTGGCGGCGTCCTGTGCCAGCTACCAAAAGCTCGATGAAGCGGCAAAACCGCCGGTTCAAATTCTTTTGAACCTCAAGACATGTGTTGGGGGTCGGAAACTGGACTACTTCTTCATGCTCGCGCGCAGTTCTACAAGCACGGGATCCCAACATTAATCCGAATCGCGCCGGTTCGCGGATACTCAAGAAGAAAGAACGAACAGAACGGTAACAGTGAAACTGTGGAGTCAGTTACCCGAAAACAGAATTTCGTGGTGGGGTCACGGATTTCGATGCAGCCGGGGAGTGCATCTGCCCACATCTCGAGTTGAAGTGCCTCGACTCTTTGCAATTCCGCATTGGCGACTTCAGATCTGCAAGGTTTGGTAAGCTGCGATCCTCCCTTCGATGTAGTCGCGGAAATCCTCCTGCATTCGTGGCTGGTATTCCCTCGGAAGCAGCTTAATGCGAACATACGCGGTGCCGATTGTGTTTGCTCGTCAGCTATCGAGTTCTCTGTGAGCCTCGAATCGTGACACGGTGCCGGTGAAGGCGATGAGAAGAAACTCAAAAATAATAGACCTAAGCCGCGTTCGAACCATCGTTGCCGGAAAGGGTGGGCATCCAGGGACGAGAACATAACCGGGAGATCCCGCCTGAATCGAATCATTAAGAGTGGAGAAAGAGAGGCGACTATGCATCGCATATCAATCGTGGCGAATGGGATGGCTTTGTTCTTACTGGGATCGGTAATAGCGTTTAACGCACGCGGCGACGAGAAGGAAATCAAAGGAATGATCATTTCCCGGACCGGGGAAACGTTGGTCGTGAATGGCGACCAGGGGAAGTCCACTGTGGTCCTCACCGATAACACGAGAACGAAGGATGATAGGGGCTTGTTTGGCCTGGAGAAGCAGGACATGTCCAGTGTTGTGCTCATACCGGGACTGAAGGTGAACGTCGAAGGCGCGGCCGACGACCAGGGGCGGGTTATAGCGAAAACGATCACGGTCGATGGCGACGACCTGGAAACGTCCGAGATGATTCAGTCCGGCTTGCATCCCACCGCTCAGCAAGTCGCTGCTAACGTGCAGACTCTCGAGACCCACAATCAGAAACTCGCGGGACACCAGCAGGATATCGCGGCCAACCAGCAGGGTATCGCGGCCAACCA
>JBJMGM010000139.1:0-31344 GCA_045807905.1 Bryobacteraceae bacterium
ATGTTGCGATTTACTGCGTGAAGGCCGTCCGCACCGCGCGAAGAACCTGCCGTGTTTCGCTCGGGTCGTACCCGGCGGCCGTAAGAATCAACACTAGCGCCTGGTCCGCCGACCGCATGAACGGATGAGCTGTTGCACTTCTAAGGGAGAAGCCCCTCATCACTGAGGGGTCTTCCAGCCGGAGACGCTTCAGCTGGTCGCGCCAGATTTCACCTGAAAACGGCAGGTGAGACTTAGGTACGCCCAACTGTCGTATTGCCGCGGTGGCGGCCTCGCGATAGGCCATCGTGCATGCAATCCAGCCTAGAGTCTCCGGTGACTTGTCGGTTGTAATCCTTTCGATTATTGTTGATAGCAGCTTAGCCGTTCCGGACCACTCCTTGGCAATCTCGCCGGTCTCGCCGAGGACTCGCATTACTGGCGTGTCTTTTACCGCTTCGATGCTCGCGCTCGCCCACTCCGCCAAGGTTTGCAGCTTACCGGTCGTACGTTCGACTGCTGCTTCTTCTTCAGAGGTCAGCGTCAGGATACGGGCAATTTTTGAGGCCATCGGTTGCACAGTATAACGAAAGGTTCTGCGTGTCCAAGGACACGTAGGCTGTCGCAGTAGGCTGCGGCGATTACTACCGCGAAGTCGGCTTCAGTCCGCCGATCCCAGTCTTGTGGACGTGTAACGCGCATCTCGTACATGTGGCCCCCTAGATCGCGGCTCCACGTCAAGCTGACGCTGAGCCGGTAAATTTCCGGATGGCAGCGTGCGATACAAAAGTGAACAGATATGACCGCCCAAGAGGCTCGTACGCACATTCGATATTCCGGATGGGCCTCGCGTAAGGTGCTGGAGGCTGCGCTCGCACTCTCGCCCGAGGATCGCGCCAAGCCGATGAACGTCTCCCACGAAAGCATCGCGAAAACGCTGACTCACATCTATTTCGGCGATGCCATCTGGTATTCGCGCATCGCCAACCCCAGCTATCCAGTGCCACTCCATAATGCGCTTCCCTCCCTCGATTTCGTGGTTGAAGAATGGCCGCGACTGCAGGCCAAGTGGGAAGCTTGGGCCGATGCAGCCACCGACGCTGAGATCGCCCGACAGGTGCCCTTCAAATCGCGGTTCGTCGGTGATGCCGGCCTTCCCGCCTGGCAGATCGTGATGCACGTCGTGAATCACGGCACGCTGCACCGCGGCCAAATCGTCGGCATGCTCCGCCAGCTCGGCGTCAAGCCGCCCGCGACCGATATCGTGTTCTACTACTATGAACAGGCCGCAGCTGCTGCGAGCTAACGCTGGCGCCGAGCTTGGCCGAAGCGGGCCAGAAGGCACTCATCGGGACGTGTAGTCGCCACGTCGGAGAACTGATTTCTTTCCGGATTACGAACGGAAAGTCGGCCTCCATGCCTTAATGTCCGAGTAGCCCGTGATCCGGCCTACATGCGAAGGAACTCGAGCAAGGCGGAGAGCGCTGCAGGGTGTTGGCGCCGACTCGGATAATAAAGGAAGAATCCCGGGAACAGCTGGGACCAATCCTCGAGAACGCGCACCAGCGCGCCAGTCTCGAGGTACGGTGCTGCTCTATCGTCGCCCATGTAAGCAAGTCCGACGTCGTCGATCGCAGCGCGGATGACTAAATCCAGATCATCGACCACCAGTGGACCAGTGACCGCGACCGACAGTGATTTCTTTCCCTTCTCGAACTCCCATCGGTATAGGCCGGCATCTCCGTGGCGGAAGTTGATACATCGATGGCGGATCAGATCGCGCGGAGACTTCGGCTTTGCGTGCGATCTAAAGTAGTCGGGTGATCCTACGATTGCCGGTGTGAAATCCGGAGACACGCGCACTGCAATCATGTCCTTGTCGATGTACTCGCCGAACTGAATGCCCGCGTCGAATCCTCCGGCGACAATGTCCATTCGAGTATCGTCGGTTGTTATGTCGAGCACTATGTCCGGATACTTACGAACGAAATCGCCGATCTTCGGCGCCAGCACGCTGTTTACGGCAAGTCGCGGCACGAGCAGACGTACGCGGCCCGCCGGTTGAGTTCTAAGACCGGCAACCTGTTCCACCGCCTGGTCGATTTCTGTGAGAGCTGGACGCAAACGGGCACGCAGCCGCTCTCCTGCATCCGTAAGAGCGACGCTTCGCGTCGTTCGCGACAACAAACGCACCCCGATTGTCTCCTCCAGTTCCCGCATTGAGTGGCTGATTGCTGAGGGCGTGACTCCGAGGCGTTTGCCGGTCTGGGTAAAGCTGCGCTCTTCCGCCACGGTGAGGAACACGGACAAGGCACCAAGATCATTTGCCTGCATTTGTGAATGTTACTCACAACGGCTTGCACATTTGTGGCTCTTATCAAATGCACAGATCGACTTTACGCTCGTATTAGGGAAGGAAATCATGACCAGCAACGCACTGGATTTTACAGGCAAAGGGGCTCTGGTAACCGCGGCAGCATCCGGCATGGGACTAGCCGCCGCTCAGGCTTTCGCCGAAGCGCGCGCTGCCGTAATGTTGGCGGATTTCAGAGAGGCCGCCGCGATCGCGGAAGCACAGAAATTGTCTGCTGCGGGTCGTAAAGCAATTGCTGTCCGGCGCGATGTGAGCGATGACGGCGAAGTCGAGGCGATGGTGAACCGTACCCTTACCGAGTTCGGTAGGCTCGACGCGGCTTTCAACAACGCGGGCGTTATGGCGCGGACCGCCCCAACGGCCGACAGCACCCGCGATGAATGGGATCGCGTGATCGGGATCAATCTGCGCGGCCTTTGGAGCTGCATGAAATTCGAACTGGGCCAAATGCAGCGCCAGGGTAGCGGTGCGATCGTAAACAACGCCTCGGTCGGTGCGTTAACCGGCAACCCCGGTATCGGCTCGTACGTTGCCTCAAAGCACGGCGTAGTGGGTCTGACACGGACGGCCGCTCTGGAGTACATCAGAAAAGGCATTCGAGTGAACGCAATCAATCCCGGTCTCATCGACACTCAGATCGCCCGGGATATTGTGAGCGGGAATGAGGAGGCGTACGAAGACATAGCGAAAAGCGTTCCCTTGGACGCGCCGGAACGCCCGCGGAGATCGCCTCGGCGGTGCTGTGGCTTTGCAGTCCGGGGGCGAGTTATGTGGTGGATCACGCCCTCACAGTGGACGGTGGAATGACAGTGGTTTAGGTGGGCAGCAAAGAGAGGAGCTGACATATGAATGGGACCGTTTTGTACGGGGCACGCGATATCCGGTTCGAACATCGCGATGATCCGAAGATTGAAAAGCCGAGCGATGCGGTGATCCGTATGGCCGCCACATGCGTTTGCGGTTCGGATCTGTGGCCGTATAGAGGCGTGCAACCGATCAACGGCCCGACGGCAATGGGGCACGAGTACTGCGGCTTCGTCGAAGAAGTCGGAAGCGCGGTGAAATCCGTGAAGTCGGGGCAGTTCGTTGTCGGCTCATTTGCGACCTCCGACAACACGTGTCCTCATTGCCAATATGGTTATCAATCCTCGTGCGTTCAGCGTGAGTTCATGCTTAGAGCGCAGGCGCCATACCTCCGAGTGCCGCTCGCGGATGGGACGCTTGTGCCAACCCCCGACGCACCGTCCCTCGACATTCTGGCAAGCCTATTGGCGGCCTCGGACGTCCTGGGCACCGGCTGGTTCGCAGCTGATGCCGCAAACGTGAAGCCCGGATCGACCGTGGTAGTGGTCGGCGACGGCGCTGTGGGTCTCCTCGGGGTGCTTTCGGCTAGGCAGATGGGGGCCGAGCGCATAGTCGCGATGAGCCGTCATGGTTCTCGGCAGAAGCTTGCTCGCGAATTTGGCGCCACTGACGTAGTAACGGAGCGCGGCGAGGAGGGCGTTGCGCGAATCAAAGACCTGACGAATGGCATTGGCGCCGATTCCGTGCTGGAATGCGTCGGCACGCAGGAATCGATGAAGCAGGCGATTCAGGCGACCCGACCGGGCGGATTCGTGTCCTATGTCGGGGTTCCACATGGCGTGGAGTTGGATGCGCAGTCGCTGTTCTACACTCACGTCCACCTGCATGGCGGTCCGGCCCCTGTCCGCCGCTATTTACCTCATCTGATCGATCTCGTGGTGAACGAGAAGATCAGGCCGGGGAAGGTCTTCGACCTTACCTTGCCGCTCGATCAGGTCGCGGAGGGGTACCGCGCAATGGACGAACGTCGGGCGATCAAAACGCTGCTGCGTCCCTGAGCTTTAGGTAGAAGGAGAGGAAGTCATGAGTTTGTGGCCAACAGAAGAATTGGGCAGGATCGCTGAAAATGATGATCTGCACATCTCACCATTCCGGGAAGACGGGAAAACGTACGGCACGCCGACCTGGATTTGGTCGGTCGCCGTGGATGGAAACCTGTACGTCCGCTCTTACAACGGTCAGCATGGCCGTTGGTATCGGGCCGCAATGCAGCAGAAGGCGGGACAGATCACTGCGGCCGGGATCACGAAAGCGGTCGCGTTCGAGCCTGTAAACGGCTTGATTCAGGACCGCATCGATGACGCGTACCGCGCGAAATACAAAGGCCGTCCATATCTCAGTCCAATGATCAACTCCCAGGCCCGAGCGGCGACAGTCAAAGTGACTCCCCGTGATTCGAGGGCAGGAAAGGAGACCAGCTAATGCCTCACGTAATTGTGAAGCTCTGGCCCGGCAAATCGGAACAGCAGAAACAGCGGCTCGCAGACGCCATTACAAAAGATGTCATGGAGATCCTGCACTACGGCGAAGAATCCGTTTCGGTTGCGCTGGAGGACGTGAAAGCCCAGAATTGGGCCGAGAAGGTGTACAAACCTGAAATTCAGAAGCAATCCGTCAGGCTGTACAAGAGGCCCGGATACGATTTGAAGGACCTCTGAGGCTGTGACACGGAACAGCATTTGGAATACCGATCAATCGATAATCAAGGTGAAGCATGGATATAACGCGAGTTGGTTCTCAAGCATCGTCCAAGGGGCCGTCAGAATGGTTCACAGGCACAGTGCGAATCGATCCTTTGTTTCAGGCACCAGATCCGGCGCTGGTCGTGGGCGCCAGTGTAACCTTCGAGCCAAGCGCTCGAACGGCCTGGCATACGCACCCACTCGGTCAAACGTTGATCGTGACCGCAGGATGCGGCTGGGCTCAGCGTGAAGGAGGACCCGTCGAGGAGATTCGACCTGGTGATGTGGTATGGTTCCCGCCGGGCGAGAAGCATTGGCATGGAGCTACCCCGACCACAGCGATTACGCACATCGCTCTCCAGGAAAAGCTCAACGGCAAAGTCGTCGATTGGCTGGAGCACGTCACAGACGCGCAATACCGTTCAGGAGAAGATAAACGGCATTAAAGGCCCTCGAAGCTCGAGATCCGGGGGCGCCGGCTCCGAGCCGTTGGTCGGCTATCCGGAAATAAAATCACGAGGCGTCGACCGTAATACCCTTCACTGTTCTTCGCTAGTGAGCAGCGGCAATTCCGGCTGATTCTTTTTTAAAATACCCCTGTTCGATCCGTGGGGCAGTACAGTTTCCAGGCTCTCTATCTCCTATCCCACAGAAACGCCGCGCCGCGAAGCGCAAAGCCAAGAAACCCGCCCGCCACTTCTGAGCATCGCGGCGGTGAGGCAAGGGCACACACTGGCCCGTGGACATTCGATCGAAGTCACTGAAAATCTAGGCCGAGAGCGCAACGTGCGAGCGCGCCTGAATAGCCCAACCTGATAGTTCGGCACCAGGAGATCGGCGCTTGGAATCCACTCGCCCCGAGCAGTATCGCAAGATGCCCAGGTGCTGCAAATTAAAAACAGCGTTGCGGACGGTTAAACGGTTGCGCGCCTGTTTCCGGGCGTGGGACGCATTTGGCATCTCACTAGATAGTCTAATGGCAGTTCTGGTGGCACTTCGTTTTGTGATTATGTGTCACTCAGTGCAACGTGGAGCAAGCATCACATCGAACTCAACGCTTTTGCATTCATTGATTTTGCGGGATCGTGCGACTTAGTGCAACATCCTGCAAAAATGTAAAGAACCGAAGGGTTGTAGGTTCAAATCCTACTGCACGGGAGATAGACGTTCCTCCTTGCAGAAACGTGCCTGAGGCTCTTGCCGGGTCGGCAGGGCTGATCACAGGAATTCAGCAAAAATCTCAACCATCATTGTTTGTAAATATCTGTAAGAAGGGCAAGGGTTTGCACCAATCGGTGATCGCCGACTCCGCAGGTGGGGACCCTGGTATCGAATTTCAGCGCCCTATTAAAGAGTGGGACTGCCCTTTGGAGCCTTTCGTAGTGTAAGGAATTTGTGCCGGTTGAGAACACCACTTTTGAGAAGCATTATCGGATCGGTGAACTTGCGCGCACGTGGGGTTTAGGCCGGGAGACGGTGCGAAAACTCGTCAAGGACGACCCAGGCGTTATCAAAATCAGAATGGGGCGGAAGAAAGCTCATACGATGTACAGTGTTCCCGAGTCTGCTGCGCACCGGATACACACGCGCTTGCTCAATCCGGCTTAGTGGCGTCCGGCGGGACCGGCTAGCAGCTTCGGTTTCGGCTTGTCATCGAATGCGTCTTTCAGAATCCTCGTGAGCGATGCATACGCGCCTGCTAACGCTTGTTAGGTGCGCCTGGAAGCGCGACAAGCCTGGGTTTGGGCTTGTCGTGAAAGGCTTCCTTCAAGAGCTTCGTGAGCCGCTGCTGACGCTCCGGCATCCATGCACTGTAATGCTTCCTCACCATCTCTTCCGTGTTGCCAAGCAACTCGGCTACGTCGCGAACGGTCACGTTAGCCTTTTGCAAGAGAATGCGTGCGAAGGTATGCCGGAAACGGTGGGGTGTCGGCTTCTCCGGCCACGGGCCGCACAAATCCCATAGACGTTTCAGCTTGCGCCTCCAGAGATCCGTTATGACATTCGTGTCCTTCGTCGTGTGACTGCCGAAAATCAATGGGCCATTTAGCTCGGCCCGAAAACGTATCCGCTCCTGCAACCAATCGGGAATCCACGTGAAGACTTGGCGACCGCTCTTCGTGGTGCGAATATGGCACTCGCCGCTCTCGCGCAACCGGTCGATGTGGAACGTACTGACATCCGAAATCCGCAGGCCAGTGTAGATGGATATGGCAATGAAATCAGCGATATCCTGCCCATTCCAGCGGTATCGATAATTGACCGTTTCGCCGTTAGCTTGGTGATGGTGAGTCTTGCGCCCCCAGCGGATCGGTGTTTTCCCGTAAAGCGTTGCGCAGGCTTCGAACATGCGCTTGATCTCGTCGTCGCTGAATGGGGTTCGCTCCTTCGCGTTGTCGATTACTTTGCCTCGTACCTCTCTGACCCGCCGTGCCGGGTTTCGGGCGAGCCATTCGTTGCTCAGAGCGAATTCAAAGAAGGATTTAACGATGGTCATGTTTTTCGAAGCCGTCTGCGGGCTCACCTTCCATGCGGCCCGGAACTCCCGGACATCCAGCGGCGTCCATTGCTCGATCCGCACATAGCCCCTCTCCTCTGAGTGAGCCTTGAGCTTGTTCAACAAGAAGCGATTTTTTCGAAGCGTGTTGGGCGCAGAGATTTCGGCGCGCTCCGCCAGATATGCCGAAACAGCCTCTTCGATGGTTCTCTTCGCGGGCGGCTCGGTCAGCAGCGGCGTTGTAGGGACTTCGCCATCCCAGCCCGAGGTTTCCCAAACGGAGGCGACAGCCCTTGCCTCGTGCCAAATGGATTTGCCCGTTTGTTTCCGACTGAATTTTCCCTGCACGCTCCCCGACGCGTGAATGAGACAGGCACAGCGTTTCCAGCCCCGCCGTCCTTCTTCAAATTCGCCTGTGCGGAAGTCTTCCGGGTGGCGGGCTTCTCATTCCGTGCGGTGGCGACGATACAGCTTGAGCGTCATAGTGACCTCACCCGATTATGGATCCGATTGCACGCTATTGCACGCTAAAACTTTACTCAACATGTTAAGCTGTTGATTATAAAGTGGCGGAGAGAGTGGGATTCGAACCCACGATAGAGTTTCCCCTATACACGCTTTCCAAGCGTGCGCCTTCAACCACTCGGCCATCTCTCCACGTTGGGTACAGCCGTACTACGCCAAGTCGAACTTCTCGTGATGCAGGCCGGCATCACTCGTCACCAGCACGGGCCGTCCAAGGATATCCTCCATCTCTTCCAAGTAGTGGTTGCTACTCGCCTTGAGCATTTTTGCGATCGCTGGATTGACCCGCAGCACGACATCTTTGCCTTCGATCGCCCTAGCAATTTTCTGCGCCTCTGCCAAGATCTCGCTAATGACGGTTTGAACGCTCTTGATATAGCCAGCGCCATCGCAATACGGGCATAGCGAGCACAGCGCGCGTTCCAAACTCTGCTTAACGCGTTTGCGTGTGATCGCCACGAGACCGAAATCATTGAACTGCAAAATCTTATATGGTGCCCGGTCTGCCCGCATTGCTTCTTCTAAGGCCTGCATCACCTTCTGGCGATTCTTGCGCTCATCCATGTCGATGAAGTCGACCACGATGATGCCGCCAAGATCGCGTAGCCGGATCTGCCGGACAATTTCCTTAACAGCTTCCGTGTTGGTTTTCACAATCGTGTCTTCCAGCCGGTTGGATTTACCAACGAACTTACCCGTATTGATATCGATCGCTACCAGCGCTTCCGTCTGATTGATCACGATGTAGCCGCCAGATTTCAGCCACACCTTGGGTCGAAGTGCTTTCTCAATCTCCTGGGTAATGTTGAACGCATCAAAAATCGGAGCAGAGCGCGTATACATCTTTACGCGGCTCACCAGGGCCGGTTGGAAGCGCTGCATGAAACTCAGCACGTTCTCGTACAACTCTTCGTTGTCAATCCAGATCGCTTTG
The DNA here is from genome assembly GCA_045807905.1 of Bryobacteraceae bacterium. Lineage (GTDB taxonomy): Bacteria > Acidobacteriota > Terriglobia > Bryobacterales > Bryobacteraceae > Bog-105. Next base: position 8,856 of record JBJMGM010000139.1, read on the forward strand.
AAATCTTCAGTCAACCGATCGCGCAGAATGCGTTGCACAACGTTGAGGTCGTAATGTAACAACGCCGGGGCAGGCTTTTTCTCTGCCTTCTCCCGGATATCCATCCACAGGTTGTAAAGGAAGTTCATATCGGCGGCGATTTCCTCTTCCGATACGCCTTCGCCGGCCGTACGAACAATAAAACCGCCGGTGGTCCCGGCGCGATGGGTCTGCAGAATGCGCTTCAGCCTGTGACGCTCTTCTTCACTCGCGATTTTGCGCGATACGCCCGCATGACTCACGCTCGGCATGAAGACTACGTAGCGCCCCGGCAAAGCCACATGGGACGTGATGCGAGCACCTTTCTGACCCAGGGGCTCTTTTGCGATTTGGACGATGATTTCCTGCCCCGCCTTAAGCAAATCGGTGATCGAGGGCATCACCCTGTCGGGCTTGGCCGCAGAGCGATCTTCCTGAGCATCGGATCGCGCCTCTGTCCGGCTTTCCGGTTCCATGGCTGCTGCTGCACCGCTAGCCGCAACCGTCGATTCCCCGGCACCTACAATTTCCTGCGCCGGGTTATTAAATCGATTCCCTCCTCGCCTCCGTCGCATGCGCCGCGATGCGCGATGCATGTAACGTCCGCCTTGCTCACGAACTGTCGCAGTCTGAGGTCCCGGCAACCCTGCGGACGGCCTCGGGTCAACTATACGTTCACTGTTCTCCTGAGAAGATGACGCGGGAAGATTCTCTGGATCTTCGTCCAGTTCGGGCGACTCAGTTTCGTCGAGATCCGTAACTTCAGAGCCAACCGCTTCGTCAATCGACACCACCCCCGCTTCAGAAAAGGAGGCGTCATCGGTATCGAACGCGGTAAACTCCACGGTGTCGACGGATCGAAGTTGACCAGCCTCGACACTGTTCGATCGGAGTTGTGCGTCGGCTTCGAGGTCGCCTGCCGACGAGGGAGAGGGCTGATCTTGCTTAACTTCCTCTAGCTTTTCTTCCTCTGCGCTGGGCGATGGATCCTCGTGGTGTGCGAGAACCTTATGCGCTAATTCGATCTCCTGCTGCTGAGCCTCGAGATCTTCTTCCTCGTCCGAATCCGTTCCCGCGTGAAAATCCGAGCCCATTGCCGGACGTTCTAAAGTGTCCTCATCTGATCTCGCGCTCGGCCGCTCCGTGGATTCCGAGCCTTCGAGCCGGGTGGAGGCTACGTGCCGATACTTAGCGAGCGATTCGCCGGGGAGAAGAATAACGTCCGCTGCAATCTCTGGCTCCTCGGGAGGGCGAACGTCGGGAGGCACCTCATGCCTCGGCTGCGGTCCGGCTGGCTGAGCATACTTGTTTTCTGGAAAGCCCTGTCCTTTCGGCCGGCGACGACGCGATCGCCTGCCTCGCCGATCTCCGCGAAATCCCCGATCCTCTTCCGTCCGCTCAGGTGGTCTGTTGCCAAATGCTTTTGAGCTCGGCGGCACATCCGGAGAAGAAATCGTTTCAGGCTCAACAGCGCCGATTTCCCCAGCGTCTAACACCAGCGATTCGGGAGAGGTGGAAACGCGCTCGCGAGATTCCTGCGGACGTTGGTCACGCACACGTTCCGGTCCTCGCGCGGGGCTAAACTCCCGGCGCTCGCTCCGTATCGGCTTATCGTCTCCGACAGTGTCAATGTCTTCCTGCTCTTCAAAAAAGTCGGAGACGTAGAGAAATGTGTCGCGTTCGAGGCCCACATCTACGAACGCCGATTGCATCCCTGGGAGGACTCGCGTTACCCGGCCTTTGTGGATGCTGCCCGCCAGCGAATATTCGTTGGCTCTCTGAAAATACAGCTCAACCAGTTGATCGTCTTCGAGAACCGCTACTTTTGTCTCGTGGCGATTTGACCCAATCACCAATTCCTTACTCATATCACCGCCTTACAGAGCCGATGATGAGAGCACAGCAAACTCCGGAGTTGCGCGCGCTCAACGCCTAAAAAGGCGGCTGAACGCGAAAACCTGTCGCCCATAAAAAGAGTGGAGACTTGCTCGCGAACACTCTTCCTCCAGGCATGTGTTCACATCATTTCTGCGTGAACAAGAAATCTTGTAGGCAATCCGAAACTCTTATGTCCTGCTCAGTTCGACCCTTCAATCATCAGAATCGGCCTCAGGCCGTCTTGCTTCAATTCACAAACCTTCTCAACCTGACACTGTTTACGAGACCCAGCATCAGAAATACCGACCAGGTATTTGAACCTCCCGAACTCATCAGTGGAAGCGGAATCCCGGTGATCGGCATTCGGCCAACCACCATTCCAACGTTTACGAAGACGTGGAACAGCAATAACGCTGCCACGCCCATTGCGATATACAGACCTGCTTTGTCCGGTGCCGTCTGCGCATTCTGCACAATCTGCATGATCAAAAGAAAATACAAAGCGAGCGCAATAATAACCCCCACGAATCCGTGCTCTTCCGCAAAAGATGAGAAGATGAAATCCGTGTGCGGCACAGGCAGAAAGCCCAAATGTGTCTGGGAACTCTCTTTTGCGCCACGACCCCACATCCCGCCGTTGCCAACGGCAATTCTCGACTGGATAACCTGGAAACCCGTCCCTTTTGGGTCGCGGTCTGGGTAGATGAAACTTACCAGTCGATCCTTTTGATATGGCTTAAGAAAATGATACCCGATTGGCAAAGTAATCACCAGTAAACCCAAGATAATCAGGAGATACTTCCACCGCAAACCGGCCATCAGCACGCCACATATCAGAATCGGTACGTAGGTCAAAGCCGTACCTAGGTCAGGCTCCTTCATCACGAGCACCATCGGAAGCGCCACTAAACCGCACATTTTCAAGATGTCTTTCCATTCGAGGCTTTCGGTCTTCAGGCTGGTCAAATAGCTGGCGATCAGGAGGATCAAAACGATTTTCACGAACTCGGACGTTTGCAGCGTGAACGGACCTATTTTTATCCACCGCGTAGAGCCGAATACCTTGTTTCCAATAAACGCGGTAGCAATGAGGAGTACAACTGCCGTTATGTAAAGGTAGAAAACCCGCTGCCCGAGCAGCGAATGATAGTCGAGCAACGAGACTACCCACATAATCGCGAGTCCCGTCATAACCCAGACGATTTGTTTCCACCAAGCATCCTGCCACTTGCTTCCTGAAGTTGCGCTGTAAATTTGCAATATGCCTAACCCGCACAACGCCAGACTAATGAAGACCAGAGGCCAGTCTAAATCACGGAGCGAACGATAAATCGGCATTACTGGCCTAAACCCGCAGGTAACGCCAATCTCAGCGCGGCAACCGGACTTGGGGCTGTGAATAGGGTGGGTTCGATTAGCGGCTTCAACGTCGTGATCTGCGATTCCGAGTCGCGTGTCTTTTTATCGAAATAGGCCTTCAGCACGTCGCGCACGATGGGTACCGCATTGTAGCTTTCCTCGCCATTCTCATACAAAGCCGCAACTACGATTTCCGGCGAAGCCTGGGGTGCAAAGGCGACGAACCAAGCGTTGTTGGCCATAGCTTGCTTGAGCTTTGCGCCTTTGGTCAACTCACTCGACGCGACCTGCGCCGTGCCGGTCTTTCCACATACCTTGATGTTCGGGAGCTGTCCCGCGCGGCCGGTGCCGCCCTCGTTCACCACCGCGTACATGCCTGAGATCACCTGGGCCAAATTTTCGGCATTGAAATTAGCGGTTCTCAGGAGTACGGGTTTCTCGGTTCTTACAAGGTGCGGTTTAAACCACTCGCCACCCGCTCCCAGTCCTCCAATTGCGGCGGCGATCTGGAGAGGTGAAACTGTTACAGCGCCTTGCCCAATCGCGACGGAAATCGTTTCTCCCGCGTACCACCTCTGCCTGGCCATTCGCAGCTTCCACTTGGTCGAGGGCATTGTGCCCTGCGTTTCATTGGGGAGGTCGATGCCGGTTCTGTGGCCAATTCCTGCCAGTTCCGCATACCGTGCAATGCGATCAATGCCGAGCCGATTGCCGACGTTGTAAAAGAACACGTCGCACGAATCCGCAATGCCGCGGTGTAAGGAAATGTCGCCATGGCCTCGCTTTATGTGACACGCGAAGTAGTGGCCGTAAAATGACGCGCCGCCCGAGCAATGGAAATGCGTCTGATCGTCTATTACGCCCGTTTCAAGACCGGCTATCGCCATGATCGGTTTGAACGTTGAGCCGGGAGCGAGCTGTGCCTGTATGGCGCGGTTGAGTAGAGGCTTATGTGGATCGTTCGCCATGGCATTCCAATCCGTGCGGCTGATTCGTCCCGTAAACTTGTTCGGGTCGTATGCCGGGCGACTGACCAATGCGAGCACTTCTCCGTTGCGCGGGTCTAGAGCCACTACCGCGCCCCGCTTGTCTGCCATTGCCAGCTCCGCCACCGCTTGCAGATCCAGATCCAGCGTCAACCGCAAGTCTTTGCCGGGAACCGCTCGTTGTGGATCTTCAATCTGCCGCTCATGACCCATGTTGTCGACCAGAACGCGCTGCTGCCCGTCGACGCCCCGCAGCACTTGATCGTACTGGCGCTCAATGCCGTCTTTTCCGATAATGTCGCCCTGGTGATAGTCGATAAAAGCGGGTACGTTGAGCTCCGATTCGCTGATCTCGCCGACATAGCCGACTGCGTGCGCCGCGAAACCATCCTGCGGGTACTGCCTGCGCCAGGCTTGGATCAGCTGCATTTCGGGAAATGAGTTGACATCCCGGTGCGATTCTACAAACGCAATTTCGTCACGCGTGAGTTGATCTTTGATAATGATTTGCGGCGTTGAGCCCATACGGCGAATCTTGTTCGTGAGCTCGCCATAATCAAGCTGTAACGCATCAGCGATCGCGGGCAGATGTTCCCACTTGATTTGATCCCGGTTCAGCAACAACGAATACGACGCCTTGTTGTCAACAATCACCCGCCCATCCCGATCGAGAATCTTCCCGCGAGGAGCTAAGATAGGCGTGCTCTTGATCCGATTGCGCTCGGCCGCTTCGCTGTAAAGGTTGGGGTTCTGTACTTGAAGCGTCCAAAAGCCGGCTACAAGAAAGATGAAGACGGCGACAACCAGATATTGGAAGATTGCGATCTTTCCGGCCGATGTTTTCGGATCGTCGCGAACCAGCCGCTCTGAGGGTAACTCCTCTATACGGTATCGTTCGCTTTGAAGTGATGCCACTGAGTCGAGGGCTAAGAAGTGCCTGCCATTCTCATTCTATCGAGAATCAGGAACAATGGTATTGCGACTACGGCGTTCAGTGTTCCGTGAACGAATGTTTCCTGAGGGTCGAAGGGCACCATTTGGCCGAGTAGCGCGCGTCGCATAATCCAGTAAAAAAATGCATGAAAGAAGTAAAAAAAGAAGCTGAGCACCACGCGTATCAGCGTGTTTTCTACATCGAACCGTACACTGACAGCGGCGGCAAAATAACCGACCAGCGTCTTTGTGATGCCGTACATTCCAATCGGGATGTTGGCCGGCGATAGAGAGTCTTCGGACAACCCAACGAACGCGCCAAAGAGGAGCGATGGAAGTTGGCTGCGGCGCATCAACCCGAAATAAACCGTCAGCAGGAGTGGCAGCTCAAGCCATTCCGTGTTCGGGATCAATCGCGGCAGGTAAACCTTGCCGATAATTGCGATCAGCGTGATGGCTGCAAGCGCGAGGACTTGGAAACGACTGAACCAGCCTTCCCTTGTGGGCCGCGTCAGCAGCTGTTCGCTTATTTCGTTCATTGCTGAGGCGGGCGTTGAGGTTCTTGCGGGTCGGGAGAGGGCGGTGGAGTGACGGGCTTGCGGCGAGGCGCGCCTAGCGGAAGAACAAGGGCGGGCTTGACAGCAGGTTCTTGAGGAATGGCAGTCTTCGTGGGCGGCGTCTTGGGTGCGGCACGAGCACCCAAAATAGTTGGTGGGGCGTTAGAGATGCCTGCTGGCGAGCTTTCCGCTTTTTTCTGGCTCTGAGGTACGGTGTTGGATGGGGCGGGTTGCTGCGCAGTACCGACTTGCGCCGTCTGGTTCGACTCGCTGCTCGGCTTCACGTTGAAATTCGGGAGATTCGAGCCCACACCGCCATAGACGTGTCCCTGCGCTTTGCCAAGAACGTTGTATTTCTCCACGACTTTGTCGGCCTCGGTCTGCGGTTTCGACGGTTGCGCCGGCTTGGTCCCGGAATCTTCTGGCGGAGGCGGAAGCATTTTCACGGCGGCTTCCTGGACGACCGGGGCAGCCGGAATCTGCTGATGTACGCCCTGCAACACAACCAACACCTCTTCCGCGCCCCCCGGAGCTCCGCTGAGATTCAGCTTGATATCCTTCGTGCCTTGCCCGGGCTGAGATGACACGACCTTGCCGACGGGGAAGCCCTTTGGGAAGATCCGGTCTTCGCCGGACGTATAGAATGTCTCTCCAATGTCGATTTTGTCCTCGTTTTGAATTTGCTCGATGGAGCACTTCCCGGCCCCGCAGTTAAGCACGCCATGCACATGGCCCTTCTGTGATTCGACGCCCACTTTAAAGGTGGGATCCGTGACCAAGAGCACTTGCGAGACGAGCGGGTAAACGGCCGTCACTTTGCCGACGATTCCGTCAGGTGTAACGACAGCCATTCCTTCATCTATTCCACTGGTCGAACCGCGATCGATAAATACCGCTTTGGCGGTGACCACAGTACTGTTGCCGATTACGCGTGCGGCCACCGTTTTCGACGGGCTCTGGGCTTGGAACACGCTGAGCGCGCGGGCGTGTTCAGCGGTCGTAAGCTGGTTGCGGTAATAGATGTTATCCATGCGGAGCCGATCGTTGTCCGCGCGAAGCTTCCGATTCTGCTCGCGGACGTCGAGAAGAATGAAATAATCTTCGAGAAATCCGATCGTATTGCGGCGAATCGCTTCGACAATGCCGGCCATCGGAGTGACAGCTGTAACCGCCCAGACGCGGATTAAACGCTCATCGCGATTTGTCTTTACCTGATAAGCCAAACACAGCAGCTGCGCCAGGATTACGATCAGCAGAACCGTGAGATTCCTAAACCGGCTCAGCAATACTTCCATGGGTTACTTCTTTTACTGTAAAGGTGTGGTGATGAGCCTGCCAAGAGTCTCATGGCTGTCGGAGATGGCGCGGCGCTATTCAATAGCGATGCGGCGTAAGAGCTTGAAATCCGTCAGCATTCTACCGGTTCCGAGAACGACGGAGGCAAGCGGGTCTTCGGCGATCGAGACGGGCAGCCCCGTTTCCTCCCGGATGCGGCGATCTAAGTTCTTGATCAAAGCGCCCCCGCCCGTTAGTACGATGCCATGGTCGCTGATATCGGCGCTCAATTCCGGCGGTGTGCGCTCGAGCGCCACCCGAATGGCGTTCATTATTGTGCCCACGCATTCAGCCAAGGCTTCGCGGATCTCGCTGTCCTCGACCGTAATGGTCTTGGGGACCCCCTCAATCAAGTTGCGGCCTTTAATTTCCATCGTGAGTGGCCGGTCGAGCGGATAGGCCGAGCCGATCTGCATTTTGATCTGTTCGGCTGTGCGTTCGCCTATGAGTAAGTTGTACTTGCGCTTTAGGTAGTTCATGATGGCGTCGTCCATTTCGTTGCCGGCGACGCGAACGGAACGAGAGTACACAATTCCCGATAGGGAAATTACAGCTACATCGGTCGTGCCCCCGCCTATATCCACGACCATGTTTCCCTGCGGTTCAGTGATGGGTAGCCCCGCGCCCATGGCCGCCACCATGGCCTGTTCAACTAAGTGAACTTCGCTCGCCTTCGCCCGGTACGCCGACTCACTGACGGCGCGCTTCTCTACTTGCGTAATCTCGCTTGGTACGCCGATCACGATGCGAGGATGCACCAGCATTTTGCGGCCGTGCGCCTTTTGAATGAAGTAATTCAACATGCGCTCAGTGACTTTGAAATCGGCAATTACGCCGTCTTTCATGGGCCGGATAGCAACAATATTTCCCGGCGTGCGGCCCACCATCTCCTTGGCTTCTTTGCCAACGGCCTCTATCTCGCCGCTGTTCTTGTTGATTGCGACGATGGAAGGCTCATTGACGACGATGCCCTTTCCTTTCGCGAAGACTAGAGTATTAGCTGTCCCGAGGTCTATGGCAAGATCGGAGGAGATAAGGCTGAAAACAGACCTGAAATTCATGAACGAGCGTTGTGAGCGTGAAAAGACTCCCTCAGAGCGTAGCATAGGACTAGTACTAGCGGCGGCAGCGAAACCGGCTTCTTTTCAGATGGTTGCCTTTTGACGGAAGTCACGCGGCGGCAATGGATTGCGGCTGGTGGCGTAGTACTCGCAGAGGCGTGCGGCCGCAAGAAAGCCACTGGATACGACGGCTACGCCCTCGTTGCTACCTCGGGCGACGACACTTTGGCGGTCGTCGACCTGACGGCGTTCAAGCTAGTCAAACCGATTCATCTGGGCGCGCCTCCAACGGCTCTTGTGGCAGGCCCGTTGGAAAGCCGCACTTATGTGCTTTCTGGATCCACAGGTACTGTTCATATTGTCGATCGCAACCTGAACAGGGCGGCATCCAGAAAGGTGGCGGACGAGCTCTTTGATATTGCGATGGCGCCTGACGGGAAGCATGTTGTAGCTATTGCCACGGGCGGACGCGAACTCATCGTAATCGACGGGTCCTCCCTGCAGGTGGTTCGACGGCACAACTTAGAGGCACAGCCCATCGGGTTGGATATCGCTTCGAGTCAGCACGCCGCCGTTTCATCCGGTGAACACGGCGTTGTCGAACTCCTCAATCTAAAGAACGGGCAGCACGTGCGAACACGGCTGTCGGGGCGGATCGGCGCCGTGCGATTCAGGAGAGACGGAGCTCTGCTGCTGGTAGCAAATCTGCATGATCGATTGTTGACCGCGCTCGAAATCCCCAGCCTGCGAGTAGTGGCGGACTTGCCGGTTGCCATGCAGCCGGACAATTTGTGCTTCAATTCCGACGGCGGTCAACTGTTTGTGTCGGGCGCAGGGATGGACGGAGTTGCCATTGTTTTTCCCTACAACACGCTTGAGGTGGAACAGACGGTGCTGGCGGGGCGGTCTCCCGGAGTAATGGCGTGCTCCGAAACTCCGGGGTACCTGTTTGTGGCGAGCCGGAATGCGTCAGACGTGTGCATTTTCGATATCACGACGCGGAAGATGATCGGGATTGTTGAGACTGGAGGTGTACCAGGGCATATGGCCATCACGCCCGATAGCCAATACGCGCTGGTGCTCGCCGAGAAGTCGGGCGACATGGCGGTAATCCATATCCCGGCCATTCGGGGGAACAAATGGAAGTCCGGTGCCTCACTGTTTACGATCATTCCTGTAGGCGATAAGCCAGTCGACCTGGCGATTATGCCGCGCGAGGTGTGAGGTTACTGTTTAGCGGGCGGCCAAGCTGCCTGAATCACCGCTAGCCCGGCCACCCCAGCGGTTTCGGCTCGCAGGATTGTACCGCCGAGCGAGCAGGGCAGCCAGCCCGCCGCGATCGCTTGGAGGCGCTCGTCATCAGTCCAGCCGCCTTCCGGACCCAAGAGCAAGGCAACGCGATCGTCCGAACTTCGCTGCTCGGGTATGCGCTCGAGGATCGGGGGGGCATGCGAGGCTTCGTCGAGCAGCAGCTTAACAATCGCATCCAGTTGCAGAGCTTTTGCGAAAGGAACTGAGGGTTCGATCTGCGGCAGATGGACGCGCCGGGACTGCTGGCTTGCTTCGAGGGCGATCCTTTCCCAGCGCGCGCGTCGCTTTACGGAGGCCTGCATAAGGCCTGGATCGGTGCGCGTCCCCTCAAACGGCAGGATGAGGGACACACCCAGTTCGGTTGCCTTTTCGATAAGCCACTCGAAGCGGTCGAATTTGAATAGAGCGGCAGCGAGGGACACGGTGACGGCGGGGGTTGGGGAGGCGAGCTTTTCAAGCACGCTGAAGGAGACGACGGACTTACGGGCGACTTCGATCCGGGCGACGTAGAGATCGCGGTTGTCAGAGAGCTCGTAAAGCTGGCCGACCTCGGCACGGAGGACGCGGACGAGATGCTCGGCCTCAGGCCCAGTGAGCTCGGCGGTACCCCGCCGGACCTCCGGAACGAAGAAGCGGCGGCGGGCCATGACTACGGTCATTTTACGGAACGAACCCCAGATTTACCGAACGAACTGGCGTTTACGAGACGAACCCAATTGGGCGGATGAATTTCTTTTTCAGCAACTTACAGTAATTTTGCGAAACGAACTGTCTAAATGGGTTCGTTTTTTCAAATTGCTGCGACGAGCGGATTGACCCGTCGCAGATAATAGTTGATCCGGCGATATGATTGCGCACCTGCGGGGAACCCTCATCGAGAAGCATCCGAATCAAGTGATTGTGGAGGCGGCGGGGGTGGGTTATGACGTGCAGATCCCGATCTCGACATACACCGCGCTTCCGGATGTCGGGGCAGCTGTCGCGCTGCGGATTTACACCCACGTCAGGGAAGATATGCTTTCACTCTTCGGGTTCGCAACGCCTGAAGAGAAGGTGGTTTTTGAACGGCTGATCTCGGTGAGCGGGATCGGACCGAAGCTCGCGAATACGGTACTGTCGGGACTGGCGACATCGAACTTGATTGGCGCTATCCGGAACAGCGACATTCAGCAACTGGTTCGGATTCCAGGGGTGGGCAAGAAGACAGCGGAACGCATCGTGCTCGAGTTGAAGGATAAGCTGCCGGGAATGGAAGGCGCGGAAAAGATGGCGAGCGCGGCAGGAGCGGGAGGATCGTTGAACGCCTTGGAGCGGGACGTGCTTTCGGCGTTGCAGAATCTGGGCTGCTCGACGGCATCGGCGGAAGAAGCTATTCGGAAGGCGAAGGAGCGCCGGGTAGAAGAATCGTTCGAACCGTTCTTCCGGGCTGCCCTTGCGATGGTGCGTTAAGGTGGTGGCTTGACTATGGTGCGCGGGCAGGGGATGGTGTCTCGAGCGCCGCAAGAGGATGAGCGGCAATTCGAAGCGTCGCTGCGTCCCACCCGGCTGGACGATTTCGCGGGACAGCCGCATGTCCGGGAACAGCTTTCGATAGCCATTGAGGCAGCGAAACGGCGCGATGAGGCAATGGACCACGTCCTTCTGTGTGGGCCGCCGGGGCTGGGGAAGACGACGCTTGCGGGGATCATCGCGCAGGAACTCTCGGTGCCTCTGGATCAGACGGCGGGACCCGTGATGCAGAAGAAGCTGGATCTGACCGGCATCATCACGAATATTAAAGCTCGTCAAGTCTTCTTCGTGGATGAGATACATAGGCTGCTGCCGGATATCGAGGAACTGCTGTATTCGGTCCTGGAAGATTTTCGTGTGGATCTTTTGGTTGGAGCGGGACCGGGGGCGCGGATACACTCGATTGCGCTGCCGCGATTTACTGCGGTGGGGGCTACCACGCAGCTCAGTCTGCTCAGCGCGCCGTTACGTGGACGGTTTGGGATTGTGCTGCGGCTTGATCCATATGACGAGGGCACCCTGGCGCAAATCGTCGAGAGATCGGCGAGGCTGCTCGAAATTGAAATCACAGGTGATGCTGCGCATGAGATTGCGAAGCGGGGGCGGGGAACACCGCGCGTCGCGAATCGACTACTGCGGAGAGTGCGCGATTATGCGCAGGTGCGGGCGGACGGGCACATCGACCTTGGCGTGGCAAAAGCGGCGTTGGATCTGCTGAAGGTGGATCGATACGGGTTGGACGAAACGGACCAGAAGATCATGACGACGATTTTGGTGAAGTATGGAGGCGGCCCGGTGGGGTTGAATACGGTTGCGGCATCAATTGATGAGCAACCTGACACGATTGAAGAAGTGTACGAGCCTTATCTGATGCAGCTAGGTTTTCTGGATCGCACAGCGCGGGGGCGAATCGCGACGGACCTGGCTTTTGAGTATTTTCAGATACCGCGGGGCATGCGATTGGGAGGGCAATCGGCGTTGTTCTGATGCCGTTGAAGCGAGTCTATCTCTCGCTTGGCTCGAACATAGGCGAGCGTGAGGAGAACTTAGCGCGGGCCCTTCGCGCGCTAGAGCGGGATCACATCCACGTTGTTGTGCGGTCATCCATATATGAGACAGAGCCGCAAGACGTAATCGAGCAGCGCTGGTTTCTGAATCAGGCTGTGGAATGTAAGACTAGGTATTTCCCCCTGCAACTGTTAAGTGTTACGGAGCACATCGAACGTGAGCTCGGCAGGGAACGGGGAACGGGCGCCGTCCGGCGAGGTCCGCGCATCATCGATATTGATGTTCTGCTATTCGGAAACGTGGTGATGGCAACACCACAACTCACGATTCCACATCCGCGGATGCTCGAGCGCCGCTTTGTGCTGCAGCCGCTGCTCGAGATAGCGCCAGAGCTAAGGCATCCCCGCACAAGTGAGCCCCTTAGCAAGCATCTAGCAAGACTTCAGGGACAAAAAGTGCGGAGAGTTTAGGTGGGCTCTAGGTTCTCAATCAGCACCGTCGCGATGCGGTTGCGGTCCATTTGGGTGATGGTAAAACGGCGGCCCCCATACTCGACTGAATCATTGGGCTTCGGAATATACCCGAACTGGAACAGCAAGAATCCGGCGAGGGTTTCAAATCCGGCTTCGCCCGGCAAGACGATGTTGTAACGCGTTTCGAGATCTCGTATGGTAGTGCTCCCTTCGAGCTCCAGCCCCTTTTGTTCTTGAGAACGCGCTGGGCGGATGACGTCATGCTCATCTCCGATATCGCCGAAGATCTGTTCCAGGACGTCCTCGAGTGTGACCAATCCAGCAACGGTTCCGAACTCGTCCACCACGAGGGCCATGTGCACGTGATTTGTGCGGAATTCATCGATCAGCTGATTGAGAGGCTTGGTTTCGGGGACAACTAAGGGCTTACGAAGAAAGCGCCGCAAGCGGAAGGGCCTGACGGCCCGGCGACCCTCATGAGCAAAGCGGCGTTCCTCGCAAACACGCATGAGGTCTTTGTAGTGAACCATTCCGATGATTTGCTCGGGCCGATCCTCGTAAACAGGCACGCGCGTGTATTTGTGTTCCGCCATGAAGTTGAGGACGGCATCGAAACCCGCATCAATAGAGAGCGAGACGATGTTGTGGCGCGGCGTCATGATCTCGCGCGCGAAGTAGTCGGAGAGCTCGATCAACCGTTGAATCGCGTCTTGCTCGAATTGCTGAAGGTGGCCTTCGTGACGGCTGGACTGGATGATGTACTTCAGCTCTTCGGCTGTGTGACCGCCTCGTTCATGGCCAGCGCCGCGGCCGAGCAAACGCAGTATCAGGGCGGATGAGCGCTCGACGATGACGACGAAGGGCTGCGATAACCGATAGAACACCAGCAGCGCCGGCGCGGCGAGCACAGCCAGGCGGTCTGCTTTCTGAATGGCGAGATTCTTCGGAACGACCTCGCCGACAATGACGTGAGCGTAGCTGATTAAGAAGAATGCTACAGCAAACGCTACGGCGTGCAGCAACACAGGCGAAGCTCTGAGCTGGAAGGATTCCAAAGTACCGAGGAAAAGCGTATAGAGAGTGTCCTCGCCGGCCCAGCCGAGTCCGAGGCTTGCGAGAGTGACGCCGACTTGAGTAACCGAGAGCAGACGCCCGGGATTCGAGAGCAACGTGAGTGCCACTTGGGCGCCTGCCTGGCCCTGTTCGGCAAGTTCGCGAAGGCGGGATTGGCGGACGGAGACGAGAGAGACCTCGGCGGCGGCAAAAAAGCCGTTCATCGCCAAGATGAGCAAGAGAATGACGAAACGGAGGGCCATAGCCCTGGCTATGCAGCTCCTTCGCGTTGTGGGGAGCGTGATAGAGCGCCAGAGTAAAATCGGTGCGTGCTAAACGGCATGGTGCGCGTTGCAAATGTAGCCATAGCGGCTTTGGTACTGCTTGCGGCTGTCGCAGTGTACTGGTATGCGATTCGGCCGCTGCCTAAAACCTCGGGGGAAATGGCAGCTCCGATTCGTGGCTCAGCAACGGTCAAACGCGACACCCGGGGAGTTCCACACATTGAAGCGTCATCATGGCAGGACGCCATCTTTCTGCAAGGGTATGTGACTGCTCAAGACCGATTGTGGCAGATGGACGGCGTGCGGCGGTACAGCTCCGGTGAGCTAGCTGAGATTTTTGGACCGGCGCTGGTGCCAACCGACGAGCGGACACGAAGAATGCGCATACGGGCCATTGCAGAAAAAGATGCGCGCCATCTCAGTGGAAACGAGCGCGCCGTATTAGCCGAGTACGCGCGGGGAGTCAATTATTTCATCGACACGCATCGGGGAAAGTACTCGCTGGAGTTTTCGCTGCCCGGTCATGCTTATGATCCTCGGCCCTGGAGCGTTACGGATTCGCTATTGGTTGGTCTGGCGATGTTTCGAGACTTGACAGACAGTTCGAGATTCGAACTGTCAAAGGGCAGGCTGTTGGCGATTGCGGACCCAACTAAGGCAAGAATTCTTTTTCCGGCCACCGAAGGGCAGTTTGTGAGTGTGGGATCAAACGCCTGGGCGGTTTCGGGCGCACACACGGCCGATGGGAAACCGATGGCGGCCAACGATCCGCATCTGGCGTACCGCATTCCGGGAACATGGCACCTGGTGCACTTGAAGGCGCCGGGGTTGAATGTTTCGGGCGCGGCCTTGCCGGGTGTGCCCTGCGTCATCACCGGGCATAACGGGCAAATTGCGTGGGGTGTGACGAACTTGTCCGCGGATGTTATGGACCTCTACGCCGAGCAGATGGATGATCGGACTGGCCGCTATGTGTTCCGAGGAAATACGGAACAAGCGCAACTCGACCGGCAGCTCATTGGGGTGAGAGGCAGGAAGGCGGTTGAGATGGATATCTGGGTTACGCGACATGGGCCAATCATTCGATCTGAAAGCGGCAAGGCATACAGCATGCGGTGGAGCGCGATGGATGGCTTTAGCTTTCCGTTTTTCGATATCAATCGGGCGCAGAATTGGGAGCAGTTTCGAACGGCAGTCGGCAGCTATTGGGGGCCGGGACAGAATTTTGTCTATGCGGACCGGGCGGGGAATATCGGGTATCAGGCGGGAGGAAGGGTGCCGATCAGGCGTGGCTTCGACGGAGACGCACCTCTAGATGGCACGTCAGGAAATAACGAATGGGAAGGCTACATTCCGTTTGAGCAAATGCCGAGTGTCTATAACCCTGCGTCCGGTATCGTCGCGAGCGCGAATCAGAATCCTTTCCCACCTGATTTTGCTTATCGGGTGGACGGCAACTTCGCGGATCGATACCGTGTTGAGCAGATTCGCGCTTTGCTTAGAGGAAAACGGGGGCTGACGGTGCGCGACATGCTTGCGGTGCAGAAGGACGTGTACTCTGCATACGATCACTTCCTGGCACACCAGGTGATTGCGGCATGCCGCACACGGGCCAGCAATGAACAGATGGCACACGCGGCCCTTGAAATATTGCGGGGGTGGAACGGCCAGATGGAAAAGGACCAGCCTGCGCCGATGGTCGCCGAGCTGCTGAGCCGCGAGATAGGTCAGGAACTGATTCAGTTGAGCCTCAATGGATCACGTGTCATAGATATGCCGAATATCACGCCACGGCCCCAGGTGATCGAAAAATTGCTGCGGGACCGCCCGCGAGGATGGGTGCCGAATAACGACTGGAATCAATGGTTAGAGGAGAGGTTCTTTTCGGCGCTTCAGGCGGGCCGTAGAGAGCAGGGGAGTTCGGTATCGAAGTGGAGGTGGGGAAAGATGCTGCGATGGAAAATCGAGCATCCCGTCGGAAAACAGTTGCCGTTTGTGAGCCCGTTCTTCAATATCGGGCCGGTTGAGATGAGTGGGTCAGGCACATCAGTGAAGCAGACAACGGCGGTGGTTGGTCCTTCGGAGCGCATGGTTGTGGATCTGGGTGATTTGGACAATTCTGTGCAGAATCTGGTGGCGGGCGAATCTGGGTTTGTTGCGTCTGGGCATTACAAGGACGAGTGGCGGGCCTACTACGTTGGAGATAGCTTCACGATGGAATTCGAGCGCGTGGAAGCAAAGGAAGTCTTGCGTGTCAGGCCGGGAAAGTGAAACCGTCTATACAATTGGGCATTCGACTAGGCCAGCGGATGAATTTGTCACAATACTGAACGCATATGCAATCGAACTTGTCGCGGACATCAGGACGATTCCGCGCTCACGCCGCAACCCGCAATACGATCAGGAATCGCTGAAGCGGGTTCTGGCAGAACACCACATTGGGTACGTGCATTTGCCGGCTCTGGGAGGCCTGCGGCATCCGCGGAAGGACTCGCCTAATTCGGGATGGACGAATGCGTCATTTCGCGGTTATGCGGATTATATGCAGACGGCCGAATTCGCGGGAGCAATTGACGATCTGATTACGCGGGCGGCTAGCTCGCAAACAGCGATCATGTGCGCTGAAGCAGTCCCATGGCGGTGCCATCGTTCGCTGGTCGGTGACGCGTTGTTGGTGCGCGAGATCCAGGTAGAAGACATCATTTCTGCGAAAAGTGTGAAGCCTCATCGACTGACCGGTTGGGCGCGAGTGGAGGGGCTTCGGATCACTTATCCAGCGCCGGAGTGATGAAATGGTTGTGTATGCAGCTTAACCGTTCCATGATTCCTGTTCTAGGGTTCGTCGCCGTTGTGGCAATGGCTGCGCCGCAACCGCCAGCACTACGTCTGGGCAATACTGTGGAGCCGGAGCACATGTGGCTGGATCTGACTTTGTCGTCGAAGAAGACGGACTTTTCGGGAAGGGTTGAGATCGACCTACGCATCAACAGCGCAGTGGATCATTTCTGGCTGAATGCGTCGGCGCTTACTGTCAGCGATGCAAAGCTTGTCGAGAGCGGGAAAACTATCCACGCGCAGATTCTGCCGGGAGGCGAGGATTTTATTGGATTCCAGTTTCCTTCGACGTTGCAACCCGGAAAAGCGCATTTCAGCGTCTCCTTCACGGGCAAGGTGAATTTGAAATCCAGCGAAGGCATTTTCCAGAGTAAGCGCGATCAAGTCCCGTATCTTTTTACGCAGTTCGAGGCAATCAGCGCAAGGCAGGCATTCCCCTGCTTCGATGAGCCGAGTTTCAAAATACCGTGGCAGGTGACGCTGCATGTACCGCAGGACGACGCGGCGGTAGGGAACACGAAGATCGAAAAAGAGATGCCGGAATCCGGTGGCATGAAGACAGTGCGGTTCACCGAGACCAAGCCGCTGCCGAGCTACTTGATCGCGTTTGGTGTGGGTCCGTTCGAGTTCGTAGAGGCCGGGACGGCGGGGAGCAGACACGTGCCGGTGAGGATCGTCGTGCCGCGAGGAGATACGGCACGCGCCAAATATGCGGCGAGCGTGTCGGCGGAGATTCTTACGAGAGAGGAAAACTATTTTGGCATTCCGTATCCATACGACAAGGCGGACCAGCTTGCGGTACCGCTTTCGTTTGGTGGAGCGATGGAGAATCCGGGTCTGGTGACATACGATGCGGACATCGTTCTCTCGCCGCCGGGCCAAGATACGGTGAGGCATCAACGGCTGTATGCGTCGGTTGCGGCCCATGAACTGGCGCATCAATGGACCGGAGATTTGGTCACGATGAAATGGTGGAACGATGTATGGCTGAATGAGTCGTTTGCCACCTGGATGGCGGCCAAGCTGCTGCCCGAATGGAAGCCGGAGTGGAACACACTCGCCGAGAACCAGGGTGCGCGACTTTACGCAATCAATTCGGATACGAAGACAAGCGCGCGGCGCATCAATCAACCGGTCGAGAGCAAGAGCGATATAGGGAATGCGTTTGACGGTATTACCTATCAGAAGGGCGGCGCGGTTCTGGCGATGTTCGAGAACGCGGTGGGGCCTGCAAATTTTCAGCGAGTCATGCACGACTATTTGCAGGCGCATGCCTTTGGGAACGCCACAGCGGAAGATTTTCTAGCGCAACTCGGGCAGCAGACGACTAAGCCTAAATATGCGACGGCTTTCGGAACCTTTCTGAATCAAACTGGGGTTCCGGAAGTAAAGGCGCGCTTGAATTGCGTGCAAGGCGCTGAAGCAAGTCTGGAAATAAAACAACAGCGCCTATTGCCGGAGGGCTCGAACGGTGACGCAAATCGCGTATGGGGTGTTCCGGTATGCGTGGCTTATTCGGATGGGAGCGGCGGCCGAAAACAGACGTGCAAACTTGTCACGGAGCAGACGGCCGCGATTACCTTCCCGGAGAAGGCTTGTCCAGCTTGGTATTTGGCGAATGCCAAAGAGATTGGCTATTACCAAGTCCGATACGATCAGGAATCGCTAGCGAAACTGCTCGATCACAGAAAAGAGCTGACGCTGGCAGAAGAGGTGGGCGTGCTCGGTGATTTGCATACCTTGGCGACAACCAGCCAGATGCCATGGGATCAGGCCCTTGGCGTGGTGCCAAAAGTGAAGAGTGACAGGCGTCCGGAAATTATACGGGCGGCGATCGAGCTCGCAACAATTCCGCAGCAGTATCTGGATTCAAATCTGATACCGAACTATGCGAGTTACATAGAGGATACATTTGGCGAACAGGCGCGGCAATTGGGCTGGACTGACAAGCCGGGGGACACGCCAGAGCAGCGGCTATTACGACCTGAGTTGGCGCGATTTGTCGCACGCTGGGGAAAAGATCCTCAATTGATTGCGGAGGCGAAGCGGCTGGCCAACGCCTGGCTGGAAAACCACAAGGCTGTGACACCGGACGTTGCCGGAAGTGTTCTTGCAGTTGCCGCACGAGATGCGGACGTTCAGTTCTATGAAAAAGTGTTGGCGGCTGCTAAAGCGGAACATGATCCATACTTCAAGCCGATATTGATTAGCACTTTAGGTGATTTTGAGGACCCGCAGTTGGTGAAACGGAGTGTCGCAATGGCGTTTGACGGAACCTTCGACACGCGGTTATCGACGCGCATTATTGTCGCAATGCGAAGTAGACCGAGCAGTGTGAGTTTAGCGTATCAGTATGTGAGGGCGCATTATGACGAGATCAAGGCGAAGTTGCCCCGAGCTGTGGGGACTGATTACGCTTCATATTTGCCGTCTGTAGCGGCGGCTTCCGTGTGTAGCGACGCGGCAGGGAACAATGCGAAGACGTTTTTTGAGCCGCGCATGAAAGATGTGATTGGCGGGAACCGTTCATTAGCGAATGCGCTCGAGCAGATTCATCTTTGTGCGGCAGCAAAGCCCGTAGCGGAGGAGCAGATTTCCAAGTTTCTATCGGCGTATCCGGCGAGAGGCACGGGCGCCGGGGGAGCGCAGTAGCATCCAGTGTGGCAGACTGGCGCTTCGGCGCCTCGGCATAGGGGTTCAGCTCGCGGAAGTATTGCCATCGATTTCGAAAAAAGGAAGGACGCACAAGCAAATGCCAAAACAAGAAGAGCACGAGAAACCAGAGAATCTAGTCGAGAGTCCGCATGAAGCGGAACATGCGGCACGAAGTTTGCAGGATGCCGCTGATTCGAACGCGACTTTAGAAGGGTATTACTCGATTAACGAGACGGAGCCGCCGGAGGAAGTGCGTGAGCAGGTCGACAAAGAGCGCGAGAAAAACAAGCCGGCTTAGCGTAGGAGCTCAAGGGTACCGTCGGCGCGAAGACGATAACGCCGGCCGCGCCAGTGAATACTGTTTCCCGTAAAGCCGGCCAGCCAAAATACGAATCCGAGCAGATCCTGCACGGGCATCCAGAGCCAGCTGCGAGCAGATAGCCGATTGTCAAGCAGCCCATGTGAGACGGCATCGGCCGCCCAGGCGCGCAGAATTGCGGTGAGGATCAGAATGGGCCAGAGCGAATGGGCGAAGCCTACGAGCAGGAGTGCGAGCGGAAGTGGATACGTGAAGACTTGGCCCACATAACCCCACGGTCTGGAGCGGCGTGTGCTGCGGCCCCACCGCATGCGATGCAAAAAATTAGTCCGAAATGTATCGCTGCCGAGCCGATGCTCGACGACGCAGTGCGAGAGGTCCACGCGAAAGCCTTTCTCGGCAGCGCGCTGACCGAGAACGAAATCCTCGGCGTGATATCCGCTCAGTGTGCTCCAAGGAATCGCGTTCAAGACTTTGCGGCGTGCAACCACAGTGGGGCCGACGGCAAAACGGACGCCTTCCATAAGTTTGGCAACGAGAACGCCGCCCCAGAATTCAGTGTTCATGCCGAGAGCTTCCAGGCGCGACCAAATTGTGTCACCGGGCACCGCGCGATATGGGCACGTTGCCAAATCGTATCGATCGGTCGCAAGCTCCGCAGCGATGCGGGAAAGAAACGTACGATCGACGCGAATATCGCTGTCGCTCAGGACGAGTAAGTCGTGCGTTGCCGCAGCGGTCATCAGACTGAGGCTATAGACCTTCGGGCTTGTGTATGGTGATTTACCGGTAATCAAGAATCGGCACGAAATATGTGGGTAGAGAGCCATGAGCGATTGCAGCAGCGGGGCGGCTGGGTCATCAGCGTATTGCACGGCGAAGAGAAGTTCGTAGCGGCTGTAGTCCTGTTCAAAGAACGAGACGAGATTTTCACGGAGACCTTCCTCGATGCCCGAGAGCGGCTTGAGAACGGAGATAAAAGTGTTCGGGTGGGCTGCGGCAGGCGGTCGAGGCTCCCGCGTGTGTCGAATGGCTGCAAGGACGACCAAGAGGCAATAAACGAGAGAGCCGGCGACTAGAACGGCGATGAAGGCGATGAGAATCACTCGCTCACCGCTTTTGTATCGGCCAACTGCTTGATGTCGCCGAGAAACGCGTCGACGGATTTGACTCCCTGGTCGCCGTGCTTGCGGTTACGTACCGAAACCTGGCCGGTCTGCGCTTCACGATCGCCTACGACGAGCATGAACGGGATCTTTTGTAACTGAGCTTCGCGGATTTTGAAATTTACTTTTTCGCTGCGTTCGTCCAGTTGCACGCGAATACCTGCGGAAGATAGTTTTTGCTGCACTTCCTTGGCGTAAGGGATCTGGCGATCGGTGATGGGCAGCACGATGGCCTGAACAGGGGCAAGCCAGACGGGAAATGCGCCCGCGTAATGCTCGATCAAAATGCCAAAAAAGCGCTCAATGGAGCCGTACAAGGCGCGATGCACCATGAGAGGCTGGTGGGACTTTCCATCTTCAGCGATGTATTCGAGACCGAAGCGGCGAGGCAGCGTGAAATCAAACTGAACAGTCGAGAGCTGCCAAAGCCGACCGATTGCGTCGACTAATTTGACATCGATCTTTGGGCCGTAAAATGCGGCTTCATCGGGCGATATTTTAACCTTTAGGTCGAGGCGTTCGGCGGCCCGCTTCAATGCGTTTTCGCCAAGCTCCCATTCCTCGCGACTGCCGTCGTACTTACCGCTCGCGCCACCGTCCCAGGTAGATAGTTCAGCTTCGTACTGATCAAACCCGAAAGTGTTGAGGGTATCGATAGCGAACTGCAAGCAATTCACGACCTCGTCTTCAATTTGCCCGGGAGTGCAGAATATGTGGGCATCGTCTTGAGTGAAACCGCGCACACGAAGCAGGCCATGCATGACGCCAGAGCGTTCGTAACGGTAGACAGTTCCAAGCTCGCCTAAGCGTACAGGGAGGTCGCGATAGCTGTGCAGGCGATCGCGATAGATAAGAATGTGAAATGGGCAGTTCATGGGCTTCAGCTGATACTCGGCATCGTCGAGCTCCATGCGCTTGAACATGTTTTCGGAGTAAAAGTTGTAATGCCCGGAGGTTTTCCAAAGATCGCTGCGCGCAACGTGCGGCGTGTAGACAAGCGAGTAGCCGCGCTTCAGATACTCGTCGCGCATCCAGTCTTCAATCAATTTCCGGATAATGCCACCCTTGGGGTGAAAGAAGATCAGCCCGGGTCCGGCGAGTTCCTGGATGCTGAACAGGTCCAGCTCCTGGCCGAGTTTGCGGTGATCACGCTTTTTCGCTTCTTCGAGCCGATGTAGATATTGGTCGAGTTCCTTTTTGCTAAAAAACGCAGTACCGTAGATGCGCTGCAACTGCGGATTTTTCTCATCGCCTTTCCAGTAGGCCCCGGAGATCGAGAGAAGCTTAAAGTATTTGAGCTTCTCGCTGGATGGGACGTGCGGGCCACGGCAGAAGTCAATGAAATCGGGTCCCAGAGTATATTCGGTGAAGATTTCACCCGCCCGCTCTTGGATCAGTTCGCGTTTCATCCAGTCGTAGCGGTACTTCTCAAGGCCGTCCTGCTTGGACGTGAGCTTGCGCTCGAAAGGCAGGTTTTTGGCTTGGAGCTCGCGCATGCGCGCCTCGATTTTTTCGAGATCTTCGGGCGTGAACTTCGTATCGCGTTGAAAATCGTAGTAGAAACCGGTTTCGGTAGGAGGGCCGATTCCCAGCTTAGTTTCAGGGAAGAGCTCAAGGACGGCTGCGGCTAGAAGATGGGCAGTCGAGTGGCGGTACACCTGAAGAGCCTCGGGATTCTTGGTGGTCAGAATTTGCAATTGAGCATCGGCGTCAAGCGGGCGGGTCAAGTCAAATAACTCTCCATTGACG
>JBJMGM010000140.1:0-3910 GCA_045807905.1 Bryobacteraceae bacterium
GGCCAGCCCATCTCGAATCCCTGGTACGACGATGCGCTGCGTTACTTCAAGCAGTGCGGTGACATGAGCTTGGCTCTAATAAACGGCAATTTTTTGATGACGACGTCAAATTTTGTGTTTCGGCGTCGCTTACTCGACGAGATCGGCTATTTCGCGCCCCTGCGTTATGCTCACGATCTCGACTTCGCGCTTCGCGCTCTCGCGTATCGTAAGCGGTTTGTTCTAGCCGAGGAAGCGCTCTTGGCCTATCGCATACACGACTGCAATACGATCAGCGAAAACCACGCCGAAGTGAGGTTCGAATGGGCGATCGTAACAGCGGCGTTCCTTGCCACGTTCTGGCGTCGCGGCCCGATCGATTGGGGTTATGCGCGCGCGCTCGAACGTATCCTCGAACGGCATAAGTTGACATTGGCGGTTCACCTTAGCATGATTTACTCGGGCCAACGCAGCAGTGACACATTAGAGCGCAGCCCGTTGCTGTTGGATACGGGGTTTCGCGCGTTTCTGATCGAGTCCCTCCAATCAAGATCTTGTTCATAAGTAATCTCTATCCGCCGAACGTCATTGGCGGTTACGAGCGCCTCTGTTTTGAGGTGGTGTCCGCGCTTGTAGATCGCGGCCACGAAGCAGTGGTGCTTACGAGCGATTACGGAGGGCGAGTTGCGGATTATCCGGGCCAAGAAGTTCATCGGAGGCTCCGCCTTCTAGCCGGCGTCGACATTTACGCGCCGCTGACCTGTTCAGATCAGGAACGGGCCGACATAAACCGTGTGAACATTGAGACAGGTCAAAGACTGATAGCGGAGTGCCGCCCTGATGCCATTTTCATCTGGAATTTGTTCTTCTTGGATAAATCTTTTATCGCATCGCTGTCTGGTCAAACCAAGCGGCAGCCGCTATTGATGCTGACCGACAATTGGTTGATTGTGATGCTCAATCCGGAATTCATGTCGAATTTTTTTCGGGATCGTGTATTCTCCGATAACCCATACTCCAGAGCGAGCGGGGCCCACGAGCGCCCCGGAGCAATATCGGCCAGAGCACGGCAATATCTCCGCCGTCTCGTCGATACTCCGCGTGCACCAACCCCGCTGCCGTTCAGAGCTGCTTTCGGTTCAAAATTCATGCGAGAGCTTTACGCCGCGAGCGGCATTCGGTTCACGGATAGTCGCGTCGTGCACAATGGCGTTCGCCAGCCGCCGCGTCCGCCCGAAGCATTTCGCGACCGCTCGAGGCTGGTCGAAGACAATGAGCTGCGGCTGCTCTTCGCCGGGCGGCTGGTTGATTTGAAGGGTGTCCATACGGCAGTCGAAGCTATGGCTTATATTACCGGGATGGAGCTCGGCGGGCGATTTGTTCGTCTGACCATAGTCGGGGATCGTGGAGATACCGCTTATGTCGAGCGGCTCGGCCAACTGATCGCCCAATCGCCCTGCGCGTCGCAAATCGAGCTGCGCGACCCCGTTCCTGAGAGCGATCTGTTCGCGCTCTTCCAAACTCACGATACCTATCTGTTCCCGTCGCTCTACGAGCCGTTCTCGCTAACTCTGATCCATGCGCTTGCTGCCGGCATACCCACGGTGGCTACGAATATTGGAGGGAACATCGAAATCGTGTGCGATCGGGAAACCGGCCTATTGTTTCAGAAAGGCGACCCTCGTGATCTAGCACGTGCGGTGCAACAGTTGGCGACCGACAATGCACTACGCGCACACCTGGGAGAGAACGCCCGGCGGGCTGCAAAATCGTTCACATTCGAGAAAATGGTCACCCAAATGGAGCAGTTTCTCGCGGGTTAACAACGATGACCGAGGCTGAAATTCCGGGAAACACCCCGGAGATACTGCGCGGCACGGCGTGCTTGGTGCTGGGTGGAGGGGGGTTCATTGGCACGCATCTATGTCGCGGACTTGCGCATTGGGGGGCGCGGGTTCACGGCTTCGGAAGGGCGCCGGCTTACCCGGACGCCTTGCAGGGCATTCGCTGGACTACTGCGGAATTCACTGATCGCGCCGCTCTGGCGCGCGCGATTGAAGGCAATGAGATTGTATTTCACGTGCTAGGGGGCAGCACTCCCGAAAGTTCCAACAAAGATCCAGTAGCGGACCTGCAAAGCTGCACGTTCGCATCGCTCGAGATGTTGGAGATTTGCCGGGTCGCGAGTATACGCAAGATTGTTTTCGTATCATCCGGCGGGACGGTGTACGGCTTTCCCGCGGCGGTCCCGATCCCGGAGACTGCTCATACCGAGCCGATTTGCGCATATGGCATCAGCAAGCTAGCGGTCGAGAAATATCTTTATCTGTATCGCCGCCTTCACGATCTAGACTACGCGGTCCTGCGTGTAGCGAACCCATTCGGTGCCTATCAAAGGCCTGATCGCCGCCAAGGGGTGATCGCCGCGATGGTCCACCGCATATTACAAAACGAGCCCGTAGAGATTTGGGGCGACGGTCGCGTGGTGCGCGACTTCATCTACATAGAGGATGTCGTGAGGGCGCTTACTGAAGTGGTTGGCTACAGCGGCCAATACCGCGTTTTCAATGTCGGTTCCGGCGTTGGCCGCAGTATTCTTGAGGTTGTCGCAGACATTGCGGTGGTTCTTGACAGGCCTCAAATTGTGCCGATCCACAAGCCTGGCCGAGCGACCGACGTTCCTGTCAATATACTTGACATTATGTTAATTGAAAGAGAGATGGGATGGACACCAAAAACCGACTGGCTGCATGCGTTAGCCAGGACCGCGAATTGGCTGGAATCAACTCTCGTGTAGCTTAGGAATGCTGAGCGAGAGCGGATAATCAGATGACGAGCGAGAGTCCCACTGTCGGGGTGGGAAGAGGCTGAACTGGGTGCCGGGGGTGCAGCTCAGTGGTCGGGTTTATGAAACATCTGCTTCCAATTCGAGCTGGGACAAATCGAGGCACCGGCTCTCCTGGCCTTAGAAAGGCTTTAACAAAGCCTGAGGCGATGAGGCATTAGCTTAACCTTCAGGGAAAAGGTACAGCGATGCCCCAATTGGCGTGATGACGTTCCGCACTGATCAGCGGTGCTGCTCTGGGTGATAAAAGGTAGTTGTGTAATAGCCCCGGCTCTCATGGCTCCGCACTGACGGGCAGCCCGACTCCCAACTCAGTGATGCGACTTCTCGTGGGCAATAGTGGGTCACAACGCTCTTTCGGGTTCTCTGTTGAGAGATCGGCATGCCGCCGT
Organism: Bryobacteraceae bacterium; assembly: GCA_045807905.1. Classification (GTDB taxonomy): domain Bacteria; phylum Acidobacteriota; class Terriglobia; order Bryobacterales; family Bryobacteraceae; genus Bog-105. The sequence goes on from JBJMGM010000140.1 coordinate 3,217, forward strand.
GAACTAGCCCCGCATGCCAGACCAGAATATCACCCCGCGTCGCCCGGAAGGTTTGCTCTGGCATCCCATGTTTTTTTGCCAGCTCCGGCAAGCTCGCTTCGTAGCGCCAAACCATCCGCTGCAAGCTGGCGGCGCGCTGCATTCGCATGAGTTCGCTTATGCTTTTGTACTCATCCAGAAAGAGATGCTCGGGCAACTTATGGCTGCCAGCAAAGTAGGAAAGTTCGCCAGCTCCAGCTGCAACGTCTTCAAGCGCAATCCAGGAGGCCACGAACTGCATCGGCAAGCTGTATGCGACGTAGAGCGTGTCCAGGTGATGTGCTTGCGCGGAGCCCCGCAGGAAGGTTAGCGACTGCGTTGCGAGAGCGCGGCGCTCGAAAAGCAGCTCCAAAAAGCAGCATAACTCTGGCGTGAATACCAAGTCGCGAATTATGGGCGAGAGCCAGTGAAGATCGAGCGCCTTTGCGGGATGCTGCGGAATGCGATCGTCAAAGGAGATTTCACCTGGCGCCACTTCAGGACAATTGAATAATAGTTCAGAAATCCCGCCGCGATAAGCGCGATCGATTTCCTCCTCGGCCCTATCAAGCAGTTCGGAGGAAAGTACCCCCTTGAGAACGACGTAGCCTTGATTGATCCAGTGTGACAGTTGTTCGGCCTGCCCTTCCGTAATGGTCCCAAGCTCTCGTCGGCC
>JBJMGM010000141.1:0-7635 GCA_045807905.1 Bryobacteraceae bacterium
AAGTAATTGACGGCGTGGCACCATGGATCGTGTTGGCTTTCGCTGTCTGCGCTCTGCTTTACCTGGTGAAAGTAGCCATGACGGGAGAGGAATAGACTCCGATGAGAAAGCTATTCCGAATTGAGTGGATGGAACGAAACTGGAGAACCAATACCACTCCGCACAGCGTCATCAAGTACCTGCACTGCACGCTCATGGATCACGATATGGAGCCGTATAACTATCACGTGATCGAGCCATGCAAGCGCTGTGGCATCGAGGACGATAGAAACTGTATGTTTCCCCTGGCACGATGGCGCAACCTGTTTGGAGATCGGTTCGCACGATGACAACTGCTGAAATAAACGAGGCTTCCGATTTGCTCTCGAAACACTACCCAGCGCTTTGGCCGCAGTATTATCCGAGGGTTTACCCGGATATTACCGGATCCTATTGGTCCCCTAAAACGATTGCGGCTGTGCTACTCAACTCTGGTCTGGCTGAATGGCAGCAACATAAAGGGCATTATCAGTCCTCCGACTTGGGGCCTGTCCTGCATAATGTTCTGGAGATGCTCAGGATCTACCGGATGCCTTTTTATTATGTGGCTCCGTCCCTACTCGATGCTATTCTTCGCAGTGAGCTTCCGGAAGACATTGCATGGGATGAGATTCAGCTCCCGTTGCCATGCGCCACGTTTGTTCTCCCTGAGAATAAGTTTTCTCACCCGCTCTATGGGGCTGTCCGCTTTATCTCTTATGCCGTAACGGAACCTAGCCAGGAAGCACGGCCGCCCTATGGTCCACGGATGATTGCCCCTCCTTATAAGTCGATATCCCTGCTCTCTTGCGCCGGGTCCGATAATCCGATCTTTAGTGGCTCGTGCTTTCGAGCAGGGGTGCCCGTAAAAAAGGATGAGATCACCAAATACCTTAATGGCCTGCGGGAGATCGGGATAGGCATGCGGGAGACTGACTGCGAGGAGAACCGTGACTTTAACGAGAGATTCCCGAATATTCTCTTTCGTATTCTTCTCGCTATCCAGGCCCGTCCGGAACTCGTCAGCAGATCCCAATTTACAGGCAAGCGCAATAAGAAAAACCGCGAGATCTGGACTCCCAACATCATTGGCAAGGACTACATAATCAAGCGATCAGGGCCATCGCAGGAAGGGAGCGGGGGATGGAACGTCCGCATGCACTGGAGGCGTGGGCATTTGCGCATACAGCCGCATGGGCCAAACAACAGCTTACGCAAAACGATCTGGATCGAGCCCATGCTTGTTGGGGCGGAAGTGCAAGAGCATGCCAGTGTGGCAGCCTGCTAGGGGAACGGAAAAGGCCGGATGAATACCACCAGCCGACCTCTTGCGATTCGTTATAGCGCGTCCTGGCGCTAAGTTTGCGTCTAGCTTGCGCGCTTCTGCCTTTGGCTCTGAATCACTCGAACCAGGCGGAAGACCCCATACGTCAACCAAGCCGTGGAAAAGAGCGGCACCACAAAGAACAGCCCTGCCCCGTAAACGTAAGCCCATCCATCATGGCTGTTGAGGAAGAAGACCCAAGCCCCGTGCTGTGCAACCCAGGCATGTAAGCCCGGAGCGATAGCCATAACCCACAGATTGAGCAAGACAGCCGCGACGGCAAAGTAGGGGAGGATTCTCTTGATCCATGTGACCCCTCGGTTCCAGCCGCGATTAAACCCGGTGCAATAGCAATCCAATCTGTTTAAGACCACATCGCGCCAAGCGGTTCTCTCTTCACTGCGGACGTGTTCTCCAGTGCTGACTTTCTCTTGCATATTCTCTCTCTCGTTTGAATTAAACGGCAATTCCTATTTCGGCCTTCTGCTCTTTTTTCACGCTGATGTCTGGCGCATGAGCCGAGGCCAGCGCGAATTCCTTGATCTGCCCAGGGGAAAGGGCTTTCTGCTCCCCGTTTTCGCGGCCCAGGACGCGCTGCAATCGCGAGGAGTCATCGCTGAATACCCTGAGGTCATGCTCCGGACGCGAACCGGCCACGTACGCGAATACTTGGTTCAGCAGGGCTCGCAACCGAGAGTCCATTGTTTCGATATGGAGCAGGCAACGTTCAACCGTTTTGCTTTGCGCGCTATGGCTGGTCATCACATAGGCATGGTCCAAATGTCGGAACTGATGAAGATTCCATCCAATCGCGCGGCTATTCCGATCTAGCGCGACCTTTACATTGCCGTGTTCATCCAAGCTCTTTACGGTTCCGGTGTCGCGGGTGCTCACTCCTTGCTCCTTGAACTTACTGGTGAACTGGACACGATCTCCCACGGCAAACGGCCGAATGCGCGTGGCGTAGACCGAAACTCCGCTGGCTTGTGCCGGGTCATACGTCAGCTCGCGGCCATCGGCAAAGCGTACGGTTAATAGATTCTGTTGCGTGTTGCGATCGGAGACAGTGGCATAGCTTCCCTTTTCGACTTGCAGCCCAGCGTTGGCGTTGCGATAGAAAACGGTGTCTCCCTGTTTGTACGCGCCCGCCCAGCTTCGCTCCGCTCCTGTTACGTCGCGGCTCACCAGACTCGCCAGTTCAAAGCTGTCCGGGGCGAGCAATCCGCGATCCTGCAGCGTCTTCCGGATCGTCGTGCTGATGTCCTGTACGCTTTGGTTATCGGGCGAGACAACTAGCGTTCCTTGAGGAGACGCCGCGTAGCTGTTCGCAATGGCCTGATAGCGCTCCTGGCGGCCGGGCCGTTCTTCGATGCGGTCCTGTTGCGCTAACAGCTCGACCGCTTTCCCTGTTCGCCCATGCCGGAAGGCTTGCACGATCTCCTTCACTTCCGGATCTTTCTGGCGATAGATCTTATTCAGTTGCGCCGTTTTCATCCCGCCGTCCTGCAGGAGCTGGAAGACGCGGCCCGCCTCGATTGACGTGTGCTGCCCGACCTTCCGTTTGTCCGAGGCATCGTCTCCCACCAGAATCACGTGATCTTGCGGCCGGAGCGTTCTCAGAAACTCGTTCATCGTCCTGGTGGAAGCGAGGCTTGCCTCATCCACGACGTAGAGCGTCTTTTGATGCGCTGTGCCCGCCTCCGGATTACGGTTCCGAACGATGTGCAGCTGGAGGGTTTCCGAATTGATCCCTTTCTCCTGCAGCGAGTCGCGAGCGGTCCCGGTGGGCGCTAGGCCCTTCACCTGATACCCTGCCTGCTCGGCAATCGGAGCAAGGATTCCGGCGAGGGTAGTTTTCGCGGATCCGGCCGTGCCATTGAGTCCAATAACTTGATCTCTGGCGGTGAGAATGCCTGCGGCGATTTTCTGTCTCGGCTCGTTGTCTTTTAGCTGCGGATGCTGGCTGAAATCGATAGCCGCAACAATGGGTTCGACCGTGTTCCGGACCGCCAGCACTCGTGAGACGGTGTCTTTCTCTAGCGCCACCATCTCCGGAGTCGTGTAGCGCGCGGCGGGCGCATGCTCGCGGTAATGCTCTGTCTTGAGGAGTGTCCCGTCTCCCACCCGCCGCGCGATTTCCGCTTCCACTTGCGAAATATTGAGCGTGCCATGCGAGCGATGAATGGCATCCCGGACCACCATGTAATGCTCGATCACTGCCGACCGTTCGATCAGCCGTTTGGTTGCATAATCAACCGCTCTTTCGACCGTCACCGGCTTACTTTCAAGAGGGTCTCTGGCGAGTGCCTGTTCAAACGTTTTCCGGGCCTGATTGTCGAAGACTTCCCCGTGCTGCTTCCAGAGGGCACGGAGATCCTCCGGCGTGATATTGAGTTTCTTGTTGCGCGTCTGCAGCTCGACAATTTGCCTCGCTCGCCCTTTATCGAAACCGGATGCCTCCAGCTTGTCCTTGATGACCTTCGAGCGCAAGCTTTCCGCCTCGATATACTCGCGGCTGATGCCCTTGATTTCAGGAGCTTTGGTCGTCGGATCGACACGCATCTCATAACCGAGTTCGCGCCCTTTTTTAAGCAGCTCGTTGCGGAACGTTTCGGTTATCAAAGAGCTGACTTTGTAGAGTTCAAACGTAGACAGGGAGCGGTACTTCCCCTCTGGGTTCGTTTCGTGCTCCTTGACGAGATTGAAGCCGATGTTATGAAAATGCAGTTGTGGCGATGGGTATTCATGCTTAAGCTGCCTGCCGCCGTCTTCCAGGGTCTTCGTCTCGGGCCGCGAGGTGTCGTGCTGAAACGTGGCAATCGCCCATTTGTTGGTGGTGATCGGGGGAGCATTCCCGCCGCCACGAGCCTGCACGTAATCCGTATAGACACGGAGCGCTTCCCTGTTCGCGTCCTGAGCCGCTTGCACTAACCGCTCATCTCCGCCGACCAGTGCGACCAGGGACCAGCTTTTTGGAACGGATAACTGAAAGTCCCACGCGGCCGTATGCTCCGCTTCTTTCCCCTCTCTTGTGAGGTAGGTATCGCGGAACTGGACCAGTTGTTCCCGGGTCTCCGGATGCTGCGCGTTTACGAGGCTGAGATAGGCTTCTTTCGTGACCGAACCAGTCAGGCTCAGCTCGTCGGCCAGAGGCCCGTACCAGACCCCTGCGGCTTTCCCTTTTTCGCTGAAATAGGCGCTACTGGCATTCGCATACTCCCCCTCGAAATATTCCGCTGCGGTCGTCATGCCAAGCTTGGCAATTTTAAGCATCGGCTTTAGCCTCCTCATCCTCTTCCGTGAGGCCGGTGAAACTCAAAGCAGGGATCGACTCTTCCTCTGGCGCAGCCTGGTCTGAAGCGCTGGGCGGCTGGTTTTTGATCGCCAAACCAATGAAGGATTGAAGCACCTGGGCGATCTGAGCGTCTTGCTCTCGTTTTTCTTTTGCGGCTCTCTCTTTCTGCTCTCGCGACCGTACTTCATGGAGGCTCGGCAGGGGGTTGGAAATAACAGGCTCGTCCTCGCGCCGGATGAACTTTGCGGCCCGCTCACGCTTGGGCATAATTGCCAGCTTGAATTTGACAATCAGGTTGCCATAGTTCAGGTATCCTTCGCGATCATCGAGTTCTTTGAATTGACTGGCGAGGAGCAGCTTTTCGATCCGCTTATCCACGCTGTAAGAATGCCCGCCTTGGCCGCCTGTCTGTGTCGAGCGGGTTTCCCGCAAATGCTCCACCTCGACATCACCCACCGTCTTTGCTAGCCACTCACCTGCTTCCGGCTCACTCGTGCGCATCAGAAACTTCGTGAACGGGACAGAGAAGATCACCTCCGCCAGATCCCTGTAGAGATTGCGGATTTGCGATCTCCCCTGGAAGGCAATCATCGCCCGCAAGCTCTTGCGCCCTTCGGTCAGGAGTGGAACTAATTGTGGCAACTCCTGAGCCGTTTGCACCTCGTCGAGAGCCACGAATACCTTGGGTAAATCGGGCCGTTCGCCCATATCCAGCAATGCCAGGATGAGCGAGTCAATCCAGAGGCTTTGGAGCGGCCGCAAACCACCCCTTGTCCGCTGGTCGTTCGTAATAAAGATCCAGTACTTTCGCTCCTGTACCCAATCCTGGATAACGAAGTGTTTTCGACCAGGCTCCTTCTTCGGAACCTGCCGCAAAGAATAGGCTGTTTGCGCCAGATGCGCCACCACGCCAGATCGTTGCTGCTGGGCGTTCTTCGCCATAATCTGTTCAAGCTCCGTGCCTTGTGAAACGATGTCGATCAGCGGGTCCGAATACTGGATTAACTCGGCCATCTGGTGAGCATCCGGGGTGTGCCGCGAAATGCAAAAGCTCCAGATCAAGCGGCAGCAGAAAGTAAAGAACCAGTTCCGGTCTGATGGCTGTCCAGGGAATAGACTCTCTGCCTGACCCATGGCGATTGATTCGGAGATACGGAAGCTTTCCCTCACGAGCTCATCGGACGGAGACCACGAGGGGCAGCGATCATCAAAGGGATTGAGTACGATATCGCCTCGCTCTTCGTTGTAATACCGACTGATAAATTCGCGATGCGGATCATAAATAATAGCGGCTTCTCCCCGTGCTTCCACTTGATCCAAGATTTGCATCACTAATTGCGTCTTCCCGCCTCCCGGGTCAGCCATGGCAATGAGGTGGTTGTTCTCGTGGCGTTTCTTCATTCGCAGATACTTTCCCGCTTCGCCCTGCAGCCACTCCAGCAAGTTGCGCGGGTTCTCTATCCGGAAGGCAAACCCATCGCCTTTTACCTTCCGGTTAAACTTCCATCGCGAGACGAATTGGGGTCCGCGCAATTGGTTCCCCTTGATGGATTTTTTGCGCTGCTTGCCGTCGTAAATAAGCCCAGCGAGAATCAGGGGAAACGAGAGCCCACCCCAGACGTATAGTGGCGTCGATAGCGCGGCCCAGACATCCTCGCCGCCATAGATATTCGCTTGCAACCAGTTCAGGAACTGACCAGGGGGCAGGGACACATAACAGCCCTGAACTCTCTGCAGCAATTCGGGAGCTGTCCGGGGCGTCACGTATTGTGAGAACGACGGGCAGAAATACGGTGGCCTTAGAGTCATGGGCTGCCGATCAGCGGCCGTGCTCCGCAGTACCCAGAATCTCTTCGGTTCCGGATGCTTTGCCAGAAGCGCGGGCGAGGTGCTGGCTTTCAGATAAGTCTTCAGGTAAAACGACCGCACCGGATTCTCGAATCGCTCGTATCCCTTGAAGCAGCCGAAGGCCGCGAGGACGCTGAGAACCATGCTCAGGATTAAGCCTGTGTGCGAGGGGAATTTCATTTCGATTGCTCCTTGCTTTGGACGACCTGGCGAACGAGCCGCAGGCGTCGATCCACCTTCCCTAAGCCCGCCTCGATCGCCTTCGTTTCCATCTGCTCCAGCACCTCTTTGCTCCCCAGTTCGCCTTTGGCCGCCGCGATCAAAAGCAGCCGCACTTTTTCCTCGCCAATGCAGGCGAATTCCATCAGCATCCGGGTCTCGGGAGAGACCGCTAAACTCTGCTGAATAATGAGCCGGATATAGTTGCTCTCGGTCATCCCGGCCGCCGCCGCCCGCGCCGCGAGCGCGGACTTCTCCTCCTGTGTGATCCGCGTGCCCGCTGTTTGCAGTCGCCGCCGCGTGGTTGGGGGTTCCCGTTCTGTTTTTTGGTGGTCTGGCATGGTTAACGCTTGTGAACAATACAGCTCAAATACAATCTAGCCTTGTTGTTAACGTTTGTCAACCCTGCCAAGGGATAATGTTTTCTATCAATCCACAGACGCGTAGCGTCGGCACCCCCAGCGTCAGACCACATGCGGAACAACGGAGAAAAGCAGCTCATCGAGGGAGAGAATCGACCGAAGAAGGCGGGAGAAAAGCAGAGTGCCGGGTTAGATCCCGACACTCCTTTCCTGCTGGAGGGAGGGTGTTTCTGGGGTGGAGCGAGAGGCAAAATAGGCATCAATTTTGGCATCGATACTGGCCGGGAAGGGATCTGGTTGAGCCTCGAAATGGTCATAATTTCTGCCATCCGGGGTGGTCGTAGCGAGAGGTAAAGAGCGGCTGATTGGCTCCTGGGGTTCTGTCGTGAGGCCGGGCATATCAGGCATTCACCGCCTTCTTGAGATCGGCTTTCACGGAGGGAATCTCGGTAACAGAGTCGGCCTTTTTCTTGAGCCACTCTTTGAATTCCCGGTCCTCGGCAGCATCCTTAATGAGGCCAGAAACCACGTAATCCTTAGTGGCTGGTTTCGTGCCGTCTCCGTAGAAC
>JBJMGM010000142.1:0-25430 GCA_045807905.1 Bryobacteraceae bacterium
CGCTCCTTTTCACCCGGACTCATATACGACGATGGTAACAATCTAAACCGTGAATTCTGTTGGCTTTCATAGCCGCGTTAAACGGAAATGCTTGCGTGCCTCGCTGTTGTTGGCGGGCATTCTGCCGGTTGGAATCGTTGCTGCCCAAAACGCCGACTCAGGGTTACTAATGACGGCGATGAAGTATGAGGGCCGCCGGATCACAAGCGTCCAGTTTCAGCCCCCAGAGCAGCCGCTTACAAACGCGCAACTTGACCGTGCGCTGCCGTTCAAAACGAGTTCCATATTTCACGAGCGCGATTTGCGTCAGGCCATTCAGAACCTCTTCGCGACGGGACGATTTTCAGATCTTGCTGTAGACGCGACGGAATCCGGGGACGGCGTAGCGCTCAGATTCATTACAAAGCCGGCTTACTTTGTAGGACGCGTCACCATATCGGCAGTGAAAGATCCGCCCAATAGCGGGCAGCTCGCAAGCGCCACAAAGCTGAGACTTGGGTCGTCGTATGTCGACGGAGACAAGGCTCAGGCGGTCAACTCGTTAACGAATTTGCTTCGGCAAAATGGCTTTTATCACGCGAGGGTTGGGGCTGACGTCCGATACGAACCGAAGACAGAACAAGCGAACCTCAACTTCGATGTAGTTCCGGGCACGCGTGCCCACTTCGAGTCTCCGGCAATCACAGGCACTCCAGAGCGATCCGATCAGAGCATAATTTCAGCAACAGGCTGGAAAAGGGTATACGGGCTACTTGGCTGGCAGGAATTCACGGAAGCTCGTGTCCGGCGAGGGTTGGATAATGTGCGGCATTTGTATGAGAAACGAGACCGCCTTAGCTCGCGAGTCTCGCTCACAGGCCTCGATTATCACGGCCGAACGAATACTGTTAAGCCGTCGATCGACATTACGGCTGGGCAGACTGTTGCGATACGGGCCACCGGTGCAAATATAAGCAGCCGCAAACTCAAGGAGCTTGTGCCGACATTTCAAGAGCGTTCCCTTGATGCGGATCTGCTGGTCGAAGGTGAGCGCAATGTCGCGCAATATCTTACATCGCGCGGTTACTTTGAAGCGCAAGCGAGTTATCGAATTGAAACGAGCGCAGCGGGTCTACAAAAGCGAGTTATTACTTACCAGATCAGTCCCGGCGCGCGACACAGATTTGTATATCTGGCCATACAGGGCAATCATTACTTTCGAGCCGAGACGATCCGGGAGCGGCTATATCTGCAGCCTGCGCAGTTCCCGCGATTCCCGTATGGCCGCTATAGCGACGGATATCTAGTTCAGGATATCCAGGCGATTGAAAACCTGTACAGGTCAAACGGCTTCCGGGATGTGAAAGTAACGTCGAAGACGGAAGACAACTACCGGGGCATGCAGAACCATTTGGCTGTTTTCATCAACATCCAGGAAGGAGCACAGTGGTTCGTATCAGGAGTGTCAGTCGAGGGACTCACTGCGACCGATCTTTCCGGGGTCCGCTTCATGATGGCATCTGCGGCGGGCCAGCCATTCAGTGAAACGAGTGTGGCGGATGATAGGGACAATCTCCTGAACTACTTGTACGATCGCGGCTATCTTCACGCTACGTTCGAGTATTATGTAGCGCCGGCCGACGAACCCTACCGCGTAAAAATCCGCTACGTCCTGCATCAAGGGCCGCGCAAGTACGTACGGGATGTACTGATCAGCGGACTTGAGACCACTCGTTCCAAGCTGGTTCAAGATCGCATCGAATTAACAAAAGACGAGCCTCTGTCGCTTGAAAAAAATACGGAAAGCCAGAGGCGCTTGTATGATCTTGGCATCTTTGCTCGCGTCAATACAGCAGTACAAAATCCCGACGGAGACGAAGACGAGAAGTACGTTGTATACGATTTTGACGAGGCGCGGCATTACTCGATGAATATCGGGGTAGGCGCCCAAATTGGGCGCATCGGCGGGGGCGTTACGACTCTCGACAACCCGGCTGGTACGGCGGGTTTTGCGCCACGGTTCGCATTTGGTCTGAGCCGCATCAATTTCCTTGGGTTAGGTCAAACCTTGGGCGCCCAGACCGCAATTTCGACAATCGAGCAACGTGCGGTGCTGACGTATTTCATTCCCCAGTTCATTTCAAACGATAAGCTGAGCTTTACGGCCACTGGGCTGGTCGACAACTCAAATGATATCCGGACTTTCACTGCGCATCGGCTCGAAGGCTCGCTTCAACTGGCTCATCGACTCTCTCGTGCGTATACCCTTCAATACCGGTTGGTGTTTCGCCACGTAACGCTGTCCAACATCAAAATTGAGCAGCTGCTGATCCCGCTTCTCTCGCAGCCAGAAACAGTTGGCTTGGCAGAGTTCGCCCTTATACAAGATAAGCGTGATGATCCAACCGACGCGCATCAGGGAATGTACACCACCGCGAATATCGACTATGCTCCCAAGTTTCTTGGCTCGCAGACGGAATTCGGGCGCGGCCTGTTTCGCAACGCGACATACCATCAACTCGGACGAGATCTGGTATTCGCGCGGAGCACGCAATTTGGCGTAATCGTGCGCACGGGCGGGCGGCCGGAAATCCCGCTTCCTGAGCGAATCTATTCCGGCGGTTCTACTTCCATTCGCGCTTTTCCCGACTTTCAAGCTGGTCCGCGCGATCTGGCCACGGGCTTTCCGATTGGCGGTAACGCTATGTTCATCAACAATACGGAGTTGCGCTTCCCACTGTATGGAGAGAACCTTGGTGGCGTACTTTTCCACGATGCCGGCAACGTGTACAGCACGCTTGGCGACATGAGTTTTCGATTCCGGCAGGAAAATTTGCGCGATTTCAACTACATGGTGCAGTCGGTTGGCTTTGGCCTGCGCTATCGCACTCCGATCGGCCCGTTTCGGGTTGATTTGTCGGTCAGTCCTGATGCGCCACGCTTCTTTGGTCTGAAGGGAACGGAACAAGACTATTTGAATGGAACCGCCGTCTCGACGGTTCAAAAGATTAATGCTTTCCAATTCCACATTTCATTGGGGCAGGCATTTTAATGATTCGATTGCTGATTGTTTTTTGCCTCGCGCTCGTCGCGCTATCGGCCGAAACTGTCGATCGGTTAGCAATTGCTGTGGGGCGCGAAGCGGTAACGGAATTGCAGCTGGACGAAGAGATTCGAGTCGCCGCGTTCTTGAATCGCCAGCCGATCCTTAGCGATCTCAACACGCGGCGCGCCGCTGCTGCCCGCTTGGTTCAGCAGCTTCTTGTGAGGCGCGAAATGGAAGTGAGCCGTTACCCTCTGCCGGTTGAAGATGATGTCAGCCAGTATCTCGACCAAATTAGCCGCGGGTTTGGCAGTGACGCTGACTTTGATCACACGCTCAAAACGTATGGCTTGACTCGAAGTACGTTGAGAGACCATCTCGCCCTTCAGCTCACCACACTGCGTTTCATCGAATTTCGATTTCAGCCTGAGATTGATGTCTCTGAAGCAGAGATTCGGACGTATTACGAGCATGAAATCACCACTTGGACTACAGCCCATTCCGGCGCGCCCCCGAGCCTCGAGGCCTCGCGCGAGTCGATCCGAAAAGGTCTAACCGAGGAGCGTATTGACCGCGCACTGGATGCGTGGTTAGAGGAGAGGCGCAGGCACGTGCATATCGTCTATGTCGATGCTTCGCTTCAGTAGCTCATGATGAGGCGGAGCCGACGCGTCATTCTGATCAGTTCTGCCGCCGTGTGCGGTCTTCTGTTGCTAACGGCCGCAAGCGCGTTCTATACATTGCAAACCGACTGGTTTAAGGAGAAGATCCGCCAGAAAATTGTTGCGGTGATTGAAAACGCAAGCGGAGGTCGCGTTGAACTGGGCAGGTTCGATTACGATTGGCATACGCTAACCGCGGGATTCGGCAACTTGGCAATCCACGGAACCGAGCTCCGATCCGGGCCGCCGCTGTTTCGGGCTAAATCCGTTCGCGTGGGATTGACGATCATTTCGCTATTGAAGCGGCAAATGGATATCCGTTCACTGACGGTTGAGGGCCCCGAGATCTGCCTGCTGCTCCGTCCCGATGGCACAAGCAATATTCCGGCTCCGAAGCTGCGGCGTTCCGGTGGCATTGTCCAGGAGCTACTTAGCCTTAAGGTGCGGCATTTCGCGTTGAATCAGGGAACGATTCAAGCCGAGGCTCGACGAATTCCCCTCACCGCGCACGGAGAGGATCTCGGCGTTGCTTTGAGCTACGATTTCGCACGAACTCGCTACGATGTGACCCTTTCTTCGCATCCGCTGCGCATCCATTCCGCTAAGTTTCCTGCCATTTCGGCTGACCTGGACGCGCGTGCCGCAATAGAAAAACATCGGATCGTTTGGCAGCAGGTCGTGCTCAAGTCGGGCGCCTCAAACGTTAACGTAAGTGGAACACTAGCGCACTTTACGCGTCCGGAGGCGGCGTTCAACATAAGCGCGCAAGTTGTGAGCACTGACTTCGCTCTGATCATGAAGCTCCCTGAACTCCGCGGAGGGCTCCTGGCGCTGAAGGCTACCGCGCACTACGACCCTTTCACTAAATTCATGTTCAACGGCAAGGTCACCGGTCACGATCTTACGTATGCATCTCGCTCGTTCACATTAAAACACGCCGAGTTTGAATCCGATCTTCGTGGAACTCCCGAGGAGCTCAGATTCCTGCATGCTTCATTTTCGGCGCTCGGTAGCAGAGTTGTGGGAGCAGCAACGCTCAAGCAATTTCACCAGCTTCAGCTGGATGGCAGAATCACTGCTGTCAGTATTCGAGACGTCGGCCGGCTCTCGGCAGCAAAGCCGCTTCCCTGGAGTGCGGTCGCGAGCGGACCAATTCACATCGAGGGAACACTCGATCGAAATTCCGCTGATTTCGTCGTTCGCAGCGATCTGCAGCTTACTCCTGCCTTGGGCGGCATCCCAGTTTCGGGCAATGCTGCCCTCACCTACAAAGAACGAGGGAACGTGCTAGAGCTTGCGCGCTCACGTCTCGATTTCCCGAATACGCATTTGTCGGTTTCCGGCACCGCTGGCACCGCGTTGCAAATAGCCCTCGATAGCACGAATTTGGACGATATCGAGCCTGTGCTGCGGCTCACCAAGTTCGGCGGTCGTGCCGCTGCGCTGCCGGTCACCTTGGTGAAAGGAAGCCTTCACTTCGACGGCACGGCTCTTGGGCCGCTGATGGATCCCCGCGTACGCGGCAACTTGGCGCTAGCTCACTTCCGAGCGCATGGACAGATGTTTGATCAGTTTCGGTCCGCTATCGACTTATCCGCCGACGATCTGGATTTCACGTCGCTCGCTGTAGATCAAGGCATGTTGCACGCTACCGGTAATGGTCACCTAGGATTAGCGAATTGGTCGATACGAGACGACTTCCCATTTCGAGTGCAAGGGCAGTTTAAAGGTGCGGATGTAAGAGCTATTTGCCAATACTGGACACGATTGCCGATCATGCGAGTACCAATCGATCGAGGCATTGCGTCTGGTTCGTTAGAAATCGCGGGTTCACCCAACGCCCTTCACGGAACCGCGCGACTTACAATTGACAACGTCCAAGCGTACGGTGAAGCAGTCAATCAAGTAGAGATCGCAACCACGTTGGCTGGTGACACACTCCAGATCACACGCGGTCGGATTCACGCGGCTGCGGCGCTTCTATCTTTTTCCGGTACCTACAAGCATGTACGCGCATCGTGGCGAGAGGGACAAGTGCGGGTGAGAATAGACACGAACGGATTTCCGCTTGCGAGTCTTTCGACCGTGCGCAACTATAAGCCGGGCCTGACCGGCGATGTTGAAGTCCATGCCCAGGCGGCGGCTCACGTTGCCTCGAATGAAATCGAGCCTACTGATGCGAATGGAACAGTCGTGCTGCGAAACGTAGCCGTACACGGAGTCAGGTATGGAGATGTCGCGTTCAGTGGTGCAACGCACGGGCAGATATTAGACGCGAAGTTCTCGGGTGACTTGCGTGAAACTCGGCTCAATGGCACCGCACACGTTCAACTCATATCCGGCACACCTGTAAAAGGTGAATTGCAGCTGGATCGCATCGACCTGCCCGCAGTCTATGCATTGCTCCATTCGGGACATGCAAACCCATTGCCCATTCAGGGGTTTCTGAAAGGCGCATTGACGTTTGAAGGGACACTTCAAAGCCCGGCGGAATTGCGCTCGACGATCCACATTGAGCAAATACAATTCGGTCCGTCCCTCAGTATCGAGACCACAGGGCACGCCAAGCCGGGCCAGCTGATTTTTCGTAACCTGACTCCAATCGTGTTAGACGCTTCGAACGGCGTTGCCACAATTCGCAGCTTCCAAATGGTTGGACAGGACACGGCTCTGAGGCTTACCGGATCCATTCCCTACATCGGAGAACGACCAATGAACCTGAGAGCCGACGGTTCGCTCGACCTCCGAGTTTTTGAAATCTTTGACCCCGGCGTTCAGTCCTCCGGTGAATCTCAAATTGCAGCTTCCATTCAGGGCACAGTGAACAATCCCGCGCTCACCGGCACACTCGAAGTAAAGAACGCTTCGTTTTTCGTGAAGAATGTTCCGAATGGGCTCAGTGGAGTAAACGGGACAGTGAAATTCGAGCATGATCGGGCGACGATCCAAAAACTCATCGGCCGCAGCGGCGGTGGCGATCTCTCACTGACTGGCTTTGTAAGTTTTGCGCGCGGCGGCCCGCTCGTCTACCATCTGGAAGCAAGCGCCGATCACGTGCGGCTGCGCTACGCGGGCGGCATAAGCGTGACCGCCAATTCAGGCCTTCGACTTACTGGTACCAGCAAAAGCAGCCTGCTCTCAGGGACGGTTGAGGTCTCGCGAATAGCGTTTAACCCAAATACAGACGTAGGCAGTCTGCTGGCTCGAGACACCACGCCGGCTCCACCGCCGGCAAATCAGAGCGATTTTTTAACCGGCCTTCAGTTGGATATTCGAGTGGAGAGCACTCCCGATCTGCAACTCACCACCAGTCTGAGCGAGGATGTGGAAGCAGAAATAGACCTTCGCGTCCGCGGTACGCCCGACCGCCCGCTCGTGGTAGGGAACGTCTCGGCGAACCAGGGCGATATCAAGCTATTCGGGACCAAATACAGTATCAATCGCGGCCAAGTAAACTTCATCAATCCAGTGAAGATTGAACCTGTGCTCGATCTGGACCTGCAAACTCAAGCGCGTGGCATCACAGTTGATATAAACATTTCGGGCACGCTCAGCAAGCTGAACATAAATTACCGGTCCGATCCTCCACTTCAGCCCAGAGACATTGTTGCTCTCCTGACGGTTGGGCGCGCGCCGGATGTCGCGTCCAACGTGTCAAATGTACAAACGAAGAACGATGTCAGCGCGCTACAATCCGGCGCCAATACTGTGCTCGGGCACGCGATTTCTCCGGCCTCGAACCGCCTTTCCAAACTCTTCGGCATCACAAGCATCAAAATTGACCCGTTCGTGCAAGGCATTATCACGAACACGCCTCAGGCGCGGCTTACGGTAGAGCAGCAAATGTCGAGAGATATTACCGTCACTTACGTCACGAACCTTTCGCAAACCTCAGAGCAGGTCTTCCGCTTAGAGTGGGCGCTTAACAGGAATTACTCGGTGATCGCGTTGCGAGACGATAACGGCGAGTTCGGTATCGACATACAGTACAAAAAGCGGTTCAAGTAAACAAAAAGGTGCGCGGGGCAGCGCGCCGCCGCTGCCTTCGACAGGGAACCGAGCCGGGTGAGCTCTAGCCGCCTGCCGTAGCCTTCTTGATGTCCGCCTCTACTCCAGCAGGCTGCGGCTGCTCATCGCTGTCGACGATTTCAATCTTCCCCTTAAAGTAAGCACCTTCTTCAATGATGATGCCCGGCGTGCGAAGATCGCCAACTAAGCGGCCCCCTTTGCGGATTGTGATCTTTTTAGAAGCTTCGAGATCGCCGGCCACAGTGCCCAGCACTTCAATCTCCCGTGCCTTTGTGTCGGCTCCAACTCGTCCGTGTGGTCCGACGGTAAGCCGAAAATCGGGCATGTCGAGCGTGCCGTCTACCTGACCGTCTACGTGCAAGCTTTCCTTACTCGTGATTTGCCCCCTGATCATCATCGCTCTTCCGATGACCGTTAAATTCGAAACGGCTCCTGCAGAATCCGAAAATGGCCCCGTCTCCTTCGGTGACGCTGACGATCTTCCCGGGAAGTTGAACTGTTTGCGGTCAGTCAAGATGGACGTGCTCCCTTCTACACCGTTTTACCAGAGGTATCATCTCGCCGTGGTAAATGGTGGCGGATGGTGCTGGAGGTGGGGGTCGAACCCACATGTTCAGTGAAGAACGCGGGATTTTGAGTCCCGTGCGTCTGCCAATTCCGCCACTCCAGCGGCGTGTATTATTAACCGGTTAGCGATTGCACGGACAAACTTTTCGTGGTTTTCGCAGCGGCCTGCTCATCATTTCTTTTAACATGTCGACATCGTGAACGTACTTTCGTGGGCGCTGATGTTGGTCACGGAAGCGGTTGGAGCTATCGGATCAACCGCCCAGCATAGGGGAAAGGCATCTTAGTAAATCAGCGTGCCATCCAGGGCAGAATTCTGCCGATGAACGCATCACCAGCGCGGTTGCCAGCTTGCTAAGGGGTGTTCTTATGAGAAATCAGGTTCCCCGGGCCACTGAATCGAAAGTGCCGGAACCCTCGATTTCGGCGTGCCGGGATCATTTCGCTTTTCACACGAATTCTCTGCCGATAAGATCCTAAAGGAAAACGACCGTGGACATGCTTGCGCTCGCCGTCGCCCTGGTTGGTTCCATGCTGGCCAGCTTCGAAATCGCAAAAGGGGCATTACTAGGCGTCCTCTCGCTAATGCGCGTTAATAAACGAGAAGATTAAGCCGGACCAATTATGGAGCGCCACTGCATATCAAGCCGGATCTTTTTTGCTGGGTGCGGTTATCTACTACATTGCCCGAATCATGTGATCCGGGCAGCCTAGTTGCACCTCGTGCATGAGGCGCTGCGGTAAATCCAAGCCATGTTGCGCGAGGAACGGAATGATGGAGTAAAACCTTTCCTGCAGATGGCGATGCGGGAAGACTAGATTCATCAAATACGTTGCGTCCTGCTTGGCGCGCTCATCTCGCAGCATCGCCTCACGTGCTGCCTTTCGCGACAGTTTGTCGATCTGATACAGAATTTTGGCCGTGCTCTTCTTTGCCGCGGCATCGAGAGTAGGGTCGAAAGCGCACAGATTCGATTGCAGACTCGCCAGAGATGAAGACACCGCGGATCGCACCCCTGCGAACTCATCCGTAAGCCGGCCTGGCACAAGCCGCGCCGCGATCCGGCTCGTGACCTTCTCCCGAGCGGACAGCAGATCAGGCACCCGGAGATCATACCGTTCGAGCAGCTTCGTCGCTCTGGAATCCAGTAATGTAAAGCTATTTCGCGGGAAAATCACAGGCATGCGGCCTAGGAGAGCTTTATACAGTACTTGCGCCTGCGCCATATAGGCGACCTCCGAAGGGCCACCGACATAAGCGGCGGTAGGGAGCAGGTAGTCCTCCATCACTGGCCGCAGCAGTGCGTTCGGCGATAGCCTACCGTCGAGCAGCGCTAGATCACCGGGCGTGTACGACTTATCTCTTGCGGAAAATCGGCCGTTCTTCCATCGCAGCGGGACCCGCTTACTTTCGTCGATCAGAAACACGAGCGAGGTGCTGTCATCTATATGTACTTGCGCGTGGTAACCCGCCGCCTCAAGCTCGCGATTTCGCTCCCTGAGCGCTCGAAGCAAATCGGGAACCCGATGCACCGCCTGATTGATAAACGGAGTAGCAATTTCACGAACCGCTGGTGCCAACGGGTCCAAGTAAAGCAGACCACAGTCCTTAAGAAGCTCATGTAGGAACGCGCCGAAAGCAGAACCCATCGTCGCATCCGGACGATAGGCCAACTCCACTCGGGCCGCAACCTCATCCGCGAAAGGCAGATTGCCTAACGCCTCTCTTAACTCTTCAAAAGGCACATGCTCGGGCCTGACCTCGCCCACCGGGCCGCCCGTAGCTGCAGTTTCGGAGATAGAGAGCTTTGTCGGAATACCAGCATGGTTGAAAACCCATGCGTGATCGACCTCAGCAAGATCATGATCTTCGGTGGCCAACCAAAAGATTGGTACAGCGGGGACGCCCTGGTCTGTTAGGTGTTGCGCAAGCTTTACCGCCGTGAGCGCCTTGAAGATGGTGTACGCTGGTCCCGAGAAAAGACCGACCTGTTGACCCGTTACAACGGCGACGGTGCCAGGTTCAGCGAGTTTTGCGAGGACTGGCGAGTCACCATTTTGTTCCCGCAGCGCGGCAACCAAAAGCGCGCGCCGCTGCTCTGGGAAGTCTACCTGCTTGGCAGAGGCCGCAAGCTTTTCAGCGTCTGTGAAATGGGACGGATAGAACCGTCTCACTCGCTCAAATTGATATAAATAGTCGGCGAATAGCTTGGTAGTGCCGGGGATGAGGGTCTGGTGAACACACGAACACTCCATATCGCACTGTGCAGTTACCAGATAACAACTGTAGCAGGAAAGTTCCAGACTTTCCGCGCGGTTCAGAAGAGAATGTATATATAACAGGATGTCGGGCGTTTACATCTCCTATCCGTTTTGCCATCAGAAGTGTAGTTTCTGTAACTTCGCTTCTGGTGTGTCTCCGGTCGAGACGCGCGTGCTTTACGAACGAACGCTGCTGAAGGAAGTGCAGTCCCATTTTTGGGACTTGCTGCCGGAAACCGTTTACTTCGGCGGCGGCACGCCCAGCTTGATGTCGCTGGAAACCCTAGCCGCGTTGATGAACGAGATTCCTCGCCAGAAGCTTAGCGAGGTAACACTCGAGTGCGCGCCTGGAACCATAGCGCTTGAGGTCCTGCAGGCATGGACGCGCTGTGGAATCAATCGCGTCAGTCTGGGTGTGCAATCGTTTGTAGACGCAGAACTCCGCCAAACCGGACGCCGCCACACTGCAGAAACAGTGAATCGCGATATCAAGACGCTACGGCAAGTCGGCGTTCATAACATCAATGTCGATCTGATTGCCGGCCTTCCCGGCCAAACGTTGGAATCTTGGGAAGGGTCGCTGAACTGGATCGAACGCCTCCATCCGCCACATGTTTCTGTTTACATTTTCGAAATAGATGAGGATAGCCGGCTGGGCAAGGAAGTGCTGTTAGGCGGCGTCCGTTATGGCGCGGGTCACCTTCCGAGTGAGCAACTAACCGCCGACTTATATGAGCGTGCTGTGCAGCGCTTAACAATGCTGGGATTGAATCGTTACGAGATCTCTAACTTCGCCTCTGCAGGACACGAATCGCGGCACAATCTGAAATATTGGCGGCTGGAGCCCTACGTTGGTTTTGGACTGGATGCGCATTCGTTCGATGGAAGAGAGAGATGGTCGAATGCCGGCACGCTCGCAGCCTATTTCGAGCAGCACAGACGTGCGCACGCCGAACGGCATGATGTAACTGCGACCGATTCTTCCGAAGAGCATTTCTTTGTCGGATTGCGCCTGGCGGACGGGATAACGCCTACCGCCCAAGAATGGACCCGGTTTGCCGAGCCAATCTCAAAATGGGTGCGGGCGGGTATGCTGGAGCGCAATGGCCCGCATTTGCGGCTCGCAGAGCCCGGCATCCTGCTCTCAAACGAGATTTTCCAAGATTTCATAAATGCGTGAAAAGACTTCATCCATGCCTAAGCAAGAGTGGATTGATCTCCGCAGCGATACCGTCACGAAGCCCAACCGGAAGATGCGCGCAGCAATGGCCGCTGCCGATGTTGGGGATGATGTCTATGGCGAAGACCCAACCGTAAATCGTCTCGAAGAGCGAGCCGCCCAAATTTTCGGAAAAGAAGCAGCTTTGTTCGTTCCGACAGGCACAATGGGCAACAACATTGCAATCAAGCTGCACACCAATCACGGTGAAGAAGTCCTTTGCGAAGCGCGCTCGCATATCCTCGATTGGGAGTTGTCGATGATGGCCTGGTTCGCGGGCTGCATACCTCGGGCCGTACCTACAAAAGATGGTGTCCTGACCTGGAACCAAATCGAGAGCGCTCTCCGGCCGGCCGGCCCGCACAACGCGCCTACCACTCTAATCGTCCTGGAAAACACGCACAATATGTTGGGCGGCACGGTGTATCCGCAAGCGACCATTGATGAGATGTGCACCAACGCCCATGAGCGCGGGCTGCGAGTCCATATGGATGGAGCCCGTATATTCAATGCAGCGGTTGCCATTGATACGCCCGTGTCGTGGATCGTGCGGGATGCAGATTCAGTGATGTTTTGCCTTTCGAAGGGCTTAGGAGCACCCGTCGGTTCTGTGTTAGTGAGCACTAGCGAGGCTATCGCGCGAGCACGGTTATATCGAAAGCGGCTAGGTGGCGGTATGCGGCAAGCAGGTGTCATCGCCGCCGCCGGGCTCATCGCGCTCGATGAGTCGCCCGCGCGCTTGCATGAAGATCATCGCAACGCCCGTTCTCTGGCCGAGCGCTTGTCGCAACTTCCCGGCATCAAGATCGACCCTTCGCGCGTGTCCACCAACATAGTGATCTTTGATGTTTCCGGTCTGGGGCTCTCAACTGCGCAATTCAGCAATGAGTTGAAATCCCGGGGAGTTCTTGTGAACGGCGTCAGTGCCACTCAAATGCGTGCAGTGACACACATGGATGTTTCGCGTGAACAATGCGAGCAAGTCAGCGAGATTTTCGCCCAAGTAGTAGCTCGCCAACACGTAGTAACTGCCGCAGTTTGATACCATTTCTCGAATGCTCATACTGGCGGCTACGCTGGCCATCTTCGTCTACGGCTTAATTGCACCTATACTAGGTGCGCTCCTTCCGTCCTACTCGTTAACGCCGGTGCAACAGGGCCACGTCACAATGGCGCAAGCCTTAGGGCTCGTGGTGGCTTCTCTATCCGCCGGACCCGTCATAGATCTCAGGGGCAACAAGCTGGCGCTCGTGACTGGTTTGTCGTTGATCGTCGCCTCCTTGTTTGCCGCCCCGAATGCAGGCGGCTACGTCGGCCTGCTGATCATATATTTCATCCTCGGTATTGGCGGTGGAATTGTCGTGACCGCTGCTAACTCGTTGGTAGGAGCAGTCGAGCCGACTAGACGCGGCTCCGCGCTCAATTTTTTGAACCTCTTCTTTGGCCTCGGCGGAATCGTCACGACCTACGCCGCCAGTTATGTGATGACTCCGGTCATGTTGTGCTATTCAGTTGCTTCTCTGACCGTCGTCGCCCTGGTGGTGAATGCGGCCACACGAATGCCGGGCGCTACCGGTGAAACCAGCTTTCGGCCCCATGAGGTTCCCACCCTGCTTTCCCGGCCCGCACTGATCCTGCTGTGCTTGTTTTTATTTCTCTATGTGGCTTGCGAGGTCGGAGTATGGAATTGGTTGAAACTGTACCTCATCTCGGCCAATTTTGATGCTGCCGCGGCCGGCGGAGTCGTTAGCTATGGTTTCGCTTTTGGAATTCTGGTTGGACGGGTTGTCATTTCCCGAGTGCTGATCAAGGTCCCTTCGCTCACCGTCACGCTGGCATCGGCCATCCTGATGGTGGTCACGACATTCGCCATGTTGAACCTGCACTCGAAAACCAGCATTACTATTGCGGTATTTTGTGCCGGGCTTGCTATGGCGCCCGTGTTCCCCACCACGCTTGCAATAGTCGGGGACACCTTTCGCCGCGGTGCCGCGACTGCCTTGGGAATCGTCATTACGTGCGGATGGATCGGCCTTGCCGTGAGTTCCCCCATTATCGGAGCTTTGGCGGAAAATCAAAACTATCAGCGCGGTCTCATGCTGCTTCCGTTTTTTTCGCTTCTTATGGTACTAGTAAACTTGGCGCTCCGGCCGGTGCTCAAGCGCCATGTAGTAGCGTAGCCTTTGCATTAGATGTGGAATAGATTAAGAATGTGGCTTTGACCACGGGAGGGTTTTATGCCGTTCTGTCCCAATTGCGGTGCGCAGGCAACGGGCACTTTTTGCCCCAATTGTGGCACCGCGATAGGAGGTGGAAGCGCCGGTAGTGCAGGAGGAGCAGCATATTCCACACCTCCCTCGGCGTCCGCAACGGGCGGGATGAGTGCGAACGTAGCCGGCGCGCTCTGCTATGTGTTGGGGCTTGTCACGGGCATCATTTTCCTGGTGATTGCTCCCTATAACCAGAACAAGACCGTCCGCTTCCACGCGTTCCAGTCCATCTTCTTCAACGTCGGGGTGATCGTGTTTTACATCGTATGGGGCTTCATTTCCCTGTTGATGCACGGCTTTGGCTTTCTCTTCTATCCGCTATTCGGACTTTTGTTTTTCGGCCTTTGGCTCTATTTAATGTTCTCCGCGTACAGCAATAAAAAACTTAAGCTGCCGATAGTCGGTGATCTTGCCGAAAAGCAAGCGTAAACGGAAGCTCTAAACAGCCCGTCTCATACTGAAGTGGTGAGACTTTGGCTCGGCGCATTCACGATTTCGCTCGCGGCTTTCGCGGTTTGTAAGGCTGCTCCGAATCGAGCCGCAGCAACGGTTCGGCTTACGCAAGACATTAGTCCGCGCATCGGCGTTATTGAGGTTTACGGCGCTCGAAAGGTCCCTCTCAAGAAGATCAGGTCCGCTCTCGGCGTCAGTGAAGGGGACATCCTTCCCGTCTCGCGTGAAGCTGCCGAGGATCGGATCAGCGGAATCCCTGGAGTAGTTGCCTCCCGAATAGAGGCCGCGTGCTGCGAAGGCCGCAAGATGGTCCTTTACGTAGGCGTGGAAGAAAGGGATGCGCCGCATTTCGAGTTTCGGCCTGCTCCGAGCGGCGATAGTGCGCTGCCCGAGGACGTCGCCAACAACTATCACGCGCTTATGGAAGCGGTGGCCGCCAGCATTCGTGGACGCAATGCGGATGAAGATCTCACGAACGGCTATTCGTTAATGGCCGATCCGCAATGCCGCGAGCTGCAGGAAGCTTTCATACCCATGCTCGCGCGCGAACTGGCACCTATCGATCAGGTGTTACGGGAATCGCAAAGCGCTGAGCAGAGAGCGATCGCGGCTTACGTTCTGCAATATGCGCTGCGCGATGCTCGAAGTGCAAAGACGATGCTTGACGGTCTGCAGTATGCGTTACAGGACCGGGAAGACACGGTTCGGGAGAACGCGATGCGGTCGCTCAAAGCAGTAGAGGTGGGCGCAAAGCTGCACCCCGAACAGGGCATCCGCATTGAGCCTACATGGTTGGTCGAATTGATGAATTCGATTGTTTGGTCTGACCGCCGCAACGCCAGTCTGGCGCTTGTGAATCTGACCGATCAGCGGGATCGCGACACACTCGAGCTTCTTCGACAACGTGCTCTCGCCTCAGTGGTCGACATGGCACGCTGGCACGACTTGGAGCACGCTCTTCCGGGCTTCATTTTGGCGGGACGTCTGGCCGGGTTAGACGAAAAAGAAATTCAAGCTGCCTGGATCAGCGGCAATCGCGAAGCGATCCTGGAAAGAGCGCTGAAGCCCAGTAGCAAGCCCGGAGGTGCAGGCGTGGTCAGCTCCCTTGTGCGTCATCAAGCGAAGCAGCAGGAAGCACCGAAGCAAGGCCGTTAGAGCCCTCCGGCGCAGCTGCGAAATGCGAATCAAAGTCCGTGCGTTCGTGATTTCGCAGTCGCATCTCGCATTCGCAGCAATCGCTGCAGCGATGACATCGGTCACAGAGATGATTCCCGCAAGCGTCTTTCGTGCAGAAGACGCAGATGTCACGCGAGCTTTCTCCGCAGATTGAACAAGTAAAGCTGCTTGCTTCCATTACTTTCTTTTAGCGCTTCGTTGGAGCTCTGGCTGGAGCTTCCTTGCTGATCATACCGCGGCAACGCTGCGCCTCAGCATCAGCGATCTTGAAATCTTGTTCCTTGCTAGTAGCTAGATCCCGAAGGTAATCCCGAAATCGTTCCCGGTTGCTGAAGTTTCTCCCGATCAGTTCCCCGAGCTTGTCTGTGGTGGCCCGATCCGCGTACTTGCGAGCGCCCTCGTTGAGCGAGCGGGCGCTCGTCTCGAGAGCCTCCAAGCGGAAGTAAGTATCAAGCGCCTGAGGCAAGCTTTCCGCGTTCTGCGAAAGGAGCCGGGTCGCGATTACCACGTCATTTACTTGTCGTTGCGCAGTGGTCCACTGAACAACGTAAGTGCTGGGAGCGCCTTTCTGGTCATACCATTGCTGTGGATTCAGCTGAGCGAGCAATGCCTTTAGCTGTTCGTTATCCTTCGCAAGCACTGCCAGAATGTTGCGAAGATCCCAGGGAGATTCCAGCCCCGCGGGCGGTGATGTCTGTGTAGCCGCTGTTACGCGCGCACTTTGAGACTGGGGGGAAGATTGGCTCGGCTGCTGAGTCGCCAACGCCAATGCAGCAGACCAAAGGAAAAGGATGAGACTTATGACACGCCGCAAGCGGGCGCTCATCGGGCGGAACTTTGAACGACGGGTAATGGCGAAGCCTCTGCGAGGAACTTACTGTTTACTTCGGGCTCATTCTGTCCGCCCCGCCCGGAATGCCCGAACGTAATCGCCGACAAAATGTCTTTCAGCGGTTTTACGGTGTACCGGTAGAGCGAGCCACGATCGAGCTGGTGCGAGATCTGCTGATCTTTGTGTACCAGGACTGCGTCGACGGCTGTCACAAGCACGGGTTCGCTGCTCGGTAGAAAGGCATGCTGAACCCCGATTACGCCTTCCATGACATCAATCCGAGCCGTATCATCTTCATCGACCGCCAGCGCGATCGTGGCAGGTTCATGCGCGGTTATGATCGCGACCGGACAAAAAATTCGTTGTTGCAACTGGGCGACACCCGGCTGGAGATGGATGCGGACGCGCCCCGCAAGAAAATCTAGGAGATCACCGCCGTTGGCGCGGTTTTGGCGAAAAACGACGCGTGAATTGGCAAACACGTCAAAGCTGCTTCCTCCGGCAACCTCGAAATGCCCATAGCCATCCGCACCCGTTATGATCGTCTGCTGAGGCGCGATTAGGTCGCCCGTACTCAGGGCCCAGGGTTGTCCATCTCGAATACGGCTTACTTGACCGGTAAGGGACGTCGCGCGAGCCTCCCGTCTATGCATGGCGCTCGAATCCACTTTTGAGCTCTGCGCGAACAGACTTGAAGCGCTTCCCATCGCGATGAGCAAGCAGACTGTTCGCATCAGCAAATTTCATTCTTTCATAAAAGAACTCATTCGGGCCGGGACTCGCGGCTGACATGTTTGATGTCGTCGGCGCGCGTTCGCGCTTGAATCTGCTCCGACATTGCGATCTCGTGAGCAGCCTCGGCAGACCGCCCGAGTTTGCGAAGCGCTGTTCCCAGCGAGTAATGTGCTTGGACGTAATTGGGGTCAAGCTCGATTGCCTTGCGCAACGGTTCGATTGCCTCTTTCGGCTGATTGAGCATCAGCTCCGACTTACCCAGCTCAAACAGCGCTTCTTTGTAGTTAGGGTTTGCAGCAATCGCAGCACGAAAATGCTGCACAGCCTCTGCAGGCTCGTTTTGCTTTCGCAAAATCTGCCCGAGCAGGCAGTGCGAAACGGGATCAGTCGGATACTTTTTTAGCTCCGTCTCAAATTCTCGTTTCGCCGGCTCTGTTTTCCCTTCCTTCCAGTAGATGAGGCCCAGGCCCGAATGAACGCCCAGAAGATTCGGGTCTGCCTTTGCAGCCGCCTCATATTCGGCGCGCGCTTCGTCGTCGCGAGAGAGCTTGTCATACGCCATGCCCAGCATCGCGTGAGCCTCGGCCGAGTTGGGATTCACGGCCATTATCCGGGCGAAGACGTCCGCAACACGGTTATACTCTTTCGCGCGCATGTAGGCTTTGCCCAGCATATCGAGAGTGTGAAGATCGGAGGGATTCAGTTTGCTGGCTCGCTCCAGGTATTGTGCTGACTCAGCATAACGATCTAAGGCGAACAGCGATAAACCGGCGAGCTCTAACGCCTGAAAATCCGGCGCTGTTTTACAAATAGCCTGAAGAAGCGGCAACGCATTCTTATACCGCTGCGCTCGAAAATAGGCAATGGCCAAATTCCGCGTCGTCGTGCGATCGCCCGGTTTGATCTTGAGCGCGCGGTTATACATGGCGATTGCCTCTGCCTCCTTCCCTTGCCGTGCCAGAGAGATCGCCAAATTATTGAGAATTTCGATCGAGTCCGGCTTTGCTGCCAATGCGCGGCGAAAGGCAGTCTCGGCTGCGGCGTTGTCGCCTGCTTGCAGAGCTTGGGAACCCTCTATCAGCGACGTTTGCAAGTCTGTTGAGGGTTGCTGAGCCAGGCCTGAAGCCATCGGCAGCAGCGTAACAAAGTACAGAAACAGCCTAAATCGGGTCACGTGGGACGCTTCTGGAAAATATCCGACTTAACAATTCCGGAGCCTTCTCGAATAGTTACGAGACGGTCCGCAGGCACATTGGCGATTCGTTCGGTGCCGCCGTTCGGCCAGCGAATATCGAGATCTACCTTTTCTACCGCGCCGAGCCCGAAGTGAAGCCGCAGGTCGTTCGCCGAGTAGAAACTTGCCTGGCTCAGTACTTCCTGAGCTTGCAGCTTATTACCAATATGAGCCGTTACACGCGCGCCGATCGCACTGCGATTCGATTTCGTTCCAATTAGCTTAACCTTCAGCCAATGTGCAGTGCCGCTGACATCGTTGCGCAGCAATGACGGAGGCTCGTTCAGGTTCATGACTAAAATATCGACGTCCCCGTCATTATCGAAGTCTCCGAAAGCGCAGCCACGGCTCGCGTGTGCGGCCACAATGCCTGGACCCGCTTGTTCCAGCAGTTCTTCAAATTTGCCGTTCCGTAAATTACGAAAGACAATGCGAGGACTTTTGAAAGGATAGTTCGGCAAGGCCGCCTCGATCTCCGGATACACACTGCCCGTGACCCAGAAGAGGTCCGGATAACCGTCGTTATCAAAGTCGAAAATGCCCGCACCCCAACTGATGTAGCGGGTTTCGACGCCTAAGCCGGCCGAATTGGTTATATCCTCGAAGCTCCCTTTGCCATCGTTGCGATAGAGAACAGCAGTGTCGTCGGCAAAGTGCGTCTTGAGGATATCGAGGCTCCCGTCGAGGTTGTAGTCGCTGATGCCCAGGCCCATTCCCGCCTGTTCCATTCCGTCCTCGTTCAACGCGACGCCGCTTTCGAGTCCCACGTCCGTGAATGTGCCGTCGTGGTTATTCTTCAGAAGAAAACTAGGCGTAGAATCGCAGGCGATGTAAAGGTCAGGCCATCCGTCGTTGTCGAAATCCGCAGCTACCGTTGTCATGGAATAGCTGCCACGCGCCTTCGTGACTCCTGATTTGTCGCTCACGTCTGTGAACGTGCCGTCGCCGTTATTGTGATAGAGAAGCGGCAAGCTGGGCGGCAGTCCCCGCGGGCCGCAATTCACTGGAATGCCCTTCCAATTGCAATATGGATTTTCGCCTGGTTTCGGGATCTTATTGACATCGAACTCCAGGTAGTTAGCGACGAATAGATCCAGGCGGCCGTCACGATCGTAGTCGATGAATGTGCAGCCTGAGCCCCATTTCATTCCGCTGTGAAGCAAGCCCGCGTTCTCGGTGACGTCAGTGAACGTGCCGTTGCCGTTGTTTCGATAGAGCGCGTTCTGGCCCCAGTAGGTGATAAAGAGATCGTCAAATCCATCGTTGTTGTAATCACCAACGGCGACGGCAGAGGCCCATCCAGTGCGAGCGAGCCCCGATTTTTCCGTCACGTCAGTGAAGGTACCGTCGCGATTATTCCGATACAGCCAATTCGTCGCGCCCGGAGCGGGACCCTCCAATCGCGAGCCGCTCAATAGAAAGATATCTAGCCAGCCATCATTGTCATAATCGAAAAGCGCACAACCGCAGCCCACCGTTTCGATAATGTAAGTCTTGCGGTTGGGATCGCCATAGATGAGCGGTGCATTGAGGCCCGCTTGAGCGGCCACGTCCACAAAATGCGCATTGAAAGGGAGCCCAGAGGGTTTCCCTCGCGGCATAGCTTTTACGCTGCGCGTAGAGACACCCTGGCCCAGCGCTCGCACTATTGGGGCCCCCAAAAGAGCGATGCACGTGCGTCTTGTCAGTCCTCCTTGCCCCATCGATTTGCAGTTTAGCAATGTGGGCGCTTATTCAAGGAGCCGCTTCAGCAGTGACGAGGGGAGGTGTCTGCGCCTACGAGCGACCGGTGACAGCTGCTGCTACTTTGAAGGTGCCTGCGATCAGCGCCTGGGCTTCTTCCTGGATGCGGCGCAGGTGTTCTTGACCGAGAAAACTCTCGGCATAGATTTTGTATACGTTCTCGGTCCCCGAAGGCCGGGCAGCGAACCAGCCGTTCTTCGTAATTACCTTCAGACCCCCAAGCGGCGCGCCATTCGCCGGAGCTGCGGTCAACATCGCCTCAATTTTCTCGCCGGCTAATTCCCGGGCACTTACCTGTTCCGGCGACAGCTTCTGGAGGATGGCTTTCTCCTCCGGAGATGCGGGGGCATCGATCCGCTCATATACGGGATCGCCAAATTTGCTGGTCAGCTTGCGGTATCGCTCGCCAGGATCAGCGCCCGTTTTAGCAGTGATCTCGGCTGATAAAAGACCCAAGATCAAGCCGTCTTTATCGGTGCTCCAGGCGGAACCGTCCGTTCGCAAAAACGAAGCGCCGGCGCTCTCTTCGCCCCCAAACCCGAGTGATCCATCGAGCAGGCCGTCGACGAACCATTTGAAACCTACCGGGACCTCAAGCAATTGGCGCCCAAGATCGGCCGCGACCCGGTCGATAATGCTGCTGCTGACAAGCGTCTTACCAACGCCAGCATCCGCTCTCCATTGCGGACGATGTCGGAATAGATACTCGATCGCGACCGCCAGATAGTGATTTGGATTTAAGAGACCAGCTGTGGGCGTGACGACGCCGTGGCGGTCATGGTCCGTATCGCAAGCGAAGGCCACGTCGAAGCGATCTTTTAGCGCGATAAGACTGGCCATGGCATAAGGAGACGAGCAGTCCATGCGAATTTTGCCGTCCCAATCTACAGTCATAAAACGGAAGGTCGGGTCGATGGACGAGTTGACGACTGTGAGCTTCAGGCCATAACGTTCAGCGATGCGCGGCCAATACGCCACGCCCGCGCCACCGAGCGGATCGACCGCGAGATTGAGGCCGGCGACAGCGACAGCCGCCAGATCTACAATCCGCCACAGCTCGTCAACGTAGCTAGAAACGTAATCAAACCGATGGGTTGTGCCGGTCTTCAATGCGCGGGCGTACGGAACGCGAGCAATGCCTTTCAACCCGTCCGCGAGAAATTGGTTGGCGTGATTTTCTATCCACTTCGTTGCAGTAGTGTCTGCGGGGCCGCCGGACGGGGGATTATATTTGAAGCCGCCATCCTCAGGTGGATTGTGCGAGGGCGTGATGACGATGCCATCAGCAAGCGCCTCCTTGCGACCGCGATTGTAGGTGAGGATGGCATGTGATAAGGCCGGAGTCGGCGTGTAGCCGTTGTCCTGATCGACCATCACGTCCACATTATTTGCGGCAAGCACCTCGAGAGCGGTGGCGAATGCCGGGTCCGAAAGCGCGTGCGTGTCCATCGCGAGAAAAAGCGGACCCGTCGTGCCTTGCTGCTGTCGATAGCGGCAGATGGCCTGAGTGATAGCAAGTATATGATCCTCGTTGAACGAGGAGGCAAATGAGGAGCCCCTGTGTCCAGACGTGCCGAAAGCGACTCGCTGGGTTTTTTCTGCGGGATCGGGCTTGAGCGCGTAATAGCTCGTGATCAGACGTGGAATATTGACGAGCTGCGCCGGTTCAGCGATCTTGCCTGCGCGCGGATCGGTAGTCATATCACCTCACATTGTGATCTGTTCGGCGTTTACTCGGGTGGATAGAACCCCGCCGATGCGCCTACCCAGTCCAGATCTTTATTAAAATCCACACCCATCATCTTGCCCCGCCCAGTGCGGATGATCGTCGTCACGGGCTTCAACTCGTTGTCCCAGATATACATGATTCGGGTCTCAACTTTTGTCATCCCGCTCGGCGTTTCGAGTGTTGGGACGAAATTTATTTTTCCTTGCAGGATAAAGTTCGACCGTTCGCTTTCCGGGATGGCTTGAATTTCGTCTCGCAAAGGAGAGATTTTTACTCCGAGCCCGGCAAACGAATAGAGCGGCTTCAGGACCCAATTGTGCAGGTCATCGGGTATCGTCTTCAAGTCCGACAAGAAATGTGTCTCAGGCACACAAACGTGCTGGAGCCAGGGCAGGGAAAACTTGCTCAGACGGAAGTACCAGTTTGGATGTCCTGCCCATTCGACATCCAAGTCGTCGGTGAATTCGAAATTGGCTCGAACGTTTTTTCGCACTAACTCATCCACAATGGCGCGATTATAGATGCGCTTCACCTCAATGCCCTCAAAGTACAGCTTTCGGCCGCTCTTCTTTATATCTGTTATCGGAGCAATCCTGATTCCGAGCAGCTTGCGAGTGAGCAGGAAATCTGCGAGAGTCTTCTGCTCATAAGGATCGACCTCTAACAAAACCACGTTTTCCGGCGCATGCTCGCCGAGGATGGCGCGTCGAAGAAGCTTTGTGTAGCTGGTTTCATCCAGATCGCCGAGGAATGTTCGCAAGTTCTGATCGAGTCCATAAACACGCCGGTAAACTTCGGCGAGCGCAGGCTGAAAAGCGTAGAGTGACGGGAAGCCCTGGATCTCTACCAATTTCGGCGCAAGCGTTCCATCGGGTTCGCGAACCAGACCGAAGTCAGCCTGTACGAACAGCGGATGCTCGGCCTCATTCGGCACTCGAAAGCGGGCTGGAATCGCGCATTCGGAAGCTGCGCGGTATTTCTGATTTTGAGCCAGTTGGCCATACAGCTCATGGCCATACCGCGACATTTTCTCGAGCAGCGGCTTTGGAAAGAAAACCGGCGTCTCGCTGCAGCGAAAACCTACATGCGTACCGGCCAAGTTATCAATCTGGCAAAGAAATTCGGTATAGCGTTCAGGCCTCCATTGGGCATTGAAACGCTTGCGTAGGTCGGGAAGCACAAATCGCGTTTAAACTAGAAACTCGCCGCGATGCATGATCTGGCGGTCGTCGGCCCAAATGTCGAACTCCCTTCCGACTACATCGATATGAGTGGAAGAACTCCATTTCGCGCCAGTGTGGGCGCCGTACGGGTTGCCGAAAGCGATATGCACACCCGGAATCTTTTCGTCCTGAAGAATGTTGCCGATTACATTCTTAAGAGCAGTATTCGTTCCAATAGCAAACTCGCCGACCCGATCGCTGTTCTCATCTCGGTGAGTGTATTCGCGGAAGTCTTGTTCAAGCTGCTTGTTTTCCGAGCTGACGTAGGTCAAGCGGTTACGTTCGATTCTGACGGTCAGCGGCGTTTCCTTGAGGTCTCCGAACTTGCTGCACAAGTAATCGCCGACTACGCCGTCAACAATAAACGTTCCATTCACTTCGAGCGGCGATGTAAAAATTTCACCGCCCGGCAGATTCCCCCATTTCTCGGGGCTGATCAGGCCGCTGGTTTTGACCCATCTGTAATCGGGACTTAAATCCGCTCGGATCTCGGTACCGCCTGGCGTGGTGGCTCGAATGGCTTTCGCATCCTTCACGATGCTCAGGATGCGCAGACTCAATTCATCCACCGTGTGAAAATCGGCGCGCATTCCTTCGAGCATGATTCTTTTCTCGATATTGACCATATGGGCATGGCGCAGCTTCTTGCGATTCACCACATCGGTCATCTGCATACGGGTCCGCAACTCGTCGGGTTGAGCCTGCACCGCAAACATGCTTACTTGACTTGATTCCATGTCGTCCAGAATTATTTGCGGCATGTCAGCTAGCGGTCGCGGCGCAAGATCTTCCAAAACGAAGGTGCGGTAGGGACAGCCGCAAGCATCGAGCTGCGCTACAAGGCTGGCGGCGATCTCCTCGCATGCGCGATCCGTAATGAGGGTCACTTTTTCGAACGGCTGGACTTTGAGGCAGACAAACACGGCATTGTGCGCGCCGGGTTTCAGCTCAGGGTCGAACGCTTTCGTAGTCAGATCGGTTGGCGTCACGCGGCACCAGCGCCCACATGCTCGTTGGATAATCCGGCTTCAGTCTCGTAGATGATGTAGTCCACCACCTTCGTCAAGTCGCCGGTTTCTTGAAAAATACGTAGCTGACGGTCTGCGCCTGTGCCGTGTTCGAGGATGCGGTGAATGTAATTGATCTCCTGCCTGGAATCGAGCTCGTCGACCACATCATCCACGAACTCCAGATATTCGTAGATGAGATCCCGGAGAGGCACCTCAATCTGTTTTCCGAAGTCGATGAGCTTGCCATCTAAGCCGTAGCGTGAAGCTCGCCACTTATTCTCCATGATGAGCGCGCGCCGGTAGAGCCGGAAGCTCTGATTTGCAGCAAGCAACTTGTGAAGCTTGGCTATGGTGGCTTGAATCAACGCTGCGATGGCGATGGTCTCGTCGGCGCGCATGGGAACGTCGCAGATGCGGAACTCGAGCGTCGGGAAATTCGGATGTGGCCGGATGTCCCACCAAATCTTCTTGGCGTTGTCGATGCAGTTGGTTTTGACCAGGAGATTGACGAAGGTGTCGTACTCGCCCCAACTCGGGAAATAGTCGGGAATATTTGTGCGCGGAAATTTGTCGAACACTTTGCCGCGGTAAGACTTCAGCCCGGTGTCCATGCCTTGCCAGAACGGCGAATTCGTCGACAGGGCTAAGATGTGCGGCAAAAAGTATCGAGACGCATTCATGAGCTGAATTTGCATTTCCCGATCTTCAATACCTATGTGCACGTGCAAACCAAAAATGAGATTGGCGCGCGCCACCATCTTCAGATCCTGCACGATGGTGTAATAGCGCTGGTCCGGATAGATATCCTGCTTGCGCCAGTCGGCGAAAGGATGGGTTCCCGAGGCTGCCAAGCGCAGATTGTTCTGTTTTGCGAGATTGACGATTTCTGACCGAAGATCCTTGACCTCTTTGGCCGCTTCTTTAATGTCGCGGCACACACCGGTTCCGACCTCGACGACCGATTGGTGCATTTCGGCCTTGACTGCTTCTTTCAGCAGCATCTTCCCCTTCTCGATGATTTCGGAGTCGATATGGGAGCGCAAATCCCGCGTGATCGGATCGATGGTTTGATATTCCTCTTCGATGCCGATTGTGAGGCTAGGCGCCATGGTTTGTCCTTAGGGGCAGCCCGACGGGGACGTCCAGCGCGGACCGGGAGGTCCGCCCCACGGTTATGAAAAGCGGGCGTGCTGACGGGGCCATTGTGTCAGGATGATGCTGCAGTTGATTTCGCCGGCCCGGCGTTGAGGAAGTAGGCCCAGCG
>JBJMGM010000143.1:0-3703 GCA_045807905.1 Bryobacteraceae bacterium
CGAACAAGCGAAACCCGCTCCGTATCCTGCAACGAACGGAGCGGGTCCCTTTGCTGTCGAGACATCGGCCACCTCCCTATCGGTCAACCACTATTATGGCATATTCCAACCCAGGTGACCCACTAGTTGTGAGTCGGCAGTGTGAATCTGAAGACGGCACCACGTGGTTGATGTGCTTCTGCCCACAAGCGTCCTCCATGGGCATCAATGATAGAGCGACATATCGAGAGGCCGATCCCAACTCCACTGCTCTTCGTAGTGTAGAAGGATTCAAAAATCCGCTCTAAATCATTCGCTGCGACGCCAGGTCCTGAATCGGCTACGGCCACGAGCGGCCCATCCGTATGGCGCGATTCCGTCGTGATTTCCAGTTTCCGCTCCGGAACCTCCACACTCGTCATCGCTTCGATGGAATTGAGAATGAGGTTTAGCATGACTTGCTGAAGCTGAACCCGATCTCCTTTAACGGGAGATAATCCTTCCGCAGTACGTACGTGAACCGATACGCCATTCTTCGACAACTCCCCACTTAGCAGCGCGAGCACTTCTTCGACCGCCTTGTTTAGGTCAATGCTCTCGATACGTGGCGGAGCCTTCTTTATCTGATCCCGGATCCGACCGATGATGCTACCAGCCCTGTAGGTTTCGCCCACCACACACTCCAGCGCCTCCCTAACTTCTGGCATGTTAGGCGGATTCGCCGTGAGGAAGCGCAGAGCTGCATGGGCGTTATTCCGTACCGCCCCAATCGGCTGACTCACCTCGTGTGCGATGGAGCCGGCGAGCTGTCCCAGCGTTGCCAAGCGGTTGGCGTGCGCCAAGTCCGTCTGCAACGCGCGTAGCGCGTCGGCGGCGCGCTTGCGCTCGGTCAGATCAAGTACGAATGCGACACCTTGGTACCCACCTTGCTCGAAGGTCGCCACACCAATCAACACGGGCACAAGGCTGCCATCCTCCCGGAAGAGCTCCGTTTCGAGCGGTTGGAGGCTGCCCCGCATCTTTAATTGGGGCTGATGTTCGTACCAGTCTGCCGATGTCAGATCCATCCAACGCACGCCGCTCGAAACGAGATTATTGCGGTCAAGTCCCACCATGCAAAGAAATGCGTCATTGGCCTCGACAATCCGATCTTGAACATCCCAGAAGAAGATTCCGATGATGTTGGCATCCACTAACCGTCGGATCCTGGCCTCCCGCTCAGCTAGGTCGCGGTACAGGCTGGCGTTTTCTATCGAGATAGCAGCCTGGGAAGCGAGCAGTGTGAGGACCACCATTCGAGCAGGAGTAAACGCGGCAATCATAAGGTTGTTCTCCAAGTACAGTATCCCAATCAACCTCGTCTGCTTAAGTATCGGCAGGCATAGCACTGACCGTGAGCGGTGGTCGCGAATATACTCATCCGCTGAAAACGAGTGCTGATTGGACGCATCGTGCAGGAGAACGCTTTCTTTTGTCCGAAGGACGTAGTGAAACACAGACTTCGGGAGATCTGCGGCCTTGACGCTTGCCTGTTTCAGGACCACGTTCACGCTGCCACTGCTGGTTGTGGCCTCTGCTTCAATTTGATATTCGTCGCCTCGCGGAAGTATCAAGAGACCTCGGTCGGCGCCCGCGTGTTCGATTGCCGAACTCATGAGCGTGTTGATTAACTTTTCGAAAACGATCTCGCCTGACACTGCTTCCGAGACTTTGATTACGGTAGCCAAATCGAGCTGCTCGATGGGTTTCACTATAGTCGCCGTGGAATCCGGGATCGGCTTGTCCACTTTGAGGTGCGGATAAAGCTCCTCGAGTTGGCGAACCTTTCCGTCGGCTCCCCAGCGCAGGTAGCAGGCCCGCGCGGCCCGCAAATAGGTCGCCGCGATCTTCTCGTAACCGCGCTCTGCGTAGAAACGCCCAGCAATCTCGTTGGCGATCGCCTGGTTGTGCACGAACCCGTATTTGCGAGCCTCGCGCACGGCCTTGTCGTACAGCTCCTGAGCGTTCAGTAACCGGCCCTCCATGCGGGCGATCTCGGCGCCGACCAGGGCGGCGCGGTCTTCGAAGGTTTCGGGGTTGGCCTCCGCCCACACCTGGAGCTGCCGGTGATGGTCAAGTACAGAATTGAAATGCCTCGGTCTCTGCTCCGCTGTGGCGTGATCCCAGATCGCAGCATGCGCCAGCGCGCCATAGAATCGATACTCCGCTGATTCGAACACTGCCGCCGACGTCCAAAGCAGCGGTTCCGCGCGCAACGAGGCGTCGACCGCCGACTCAAGGTCTCCGGCGAAAAAGTGCGCCTGCAGCTTTCGCGTCCAGTAATAGAACTCGGCGAGCACGAGGTTGGGGCTGTTGGCCAAGCGGCGTTCGGTATCGAGTTCGCTGTATCCCTGATGATCCAGGCACCCGAACGTCGCGGTCAGCCCGCGCAAGGTGAGGATCAAACCGAGTTGTGCTCTGCAGCGCTCGATGACCAGGCCGAAACGCACCCGCGCAGCAAATGCCAGGCCATTCTCGCATTCCTTTTGCACTTCCGCGAGTGGATCCCCGGCGGCGAGGCAAACCGTGACGGTCAGCAGCTCGCACTCGGCTGTCAGATGCTCGATCGAGAATATGAGCTGGTGATTACGTTCCCAAGTCTCTCCTGCAAGAAGGCCTCTGCCGGCCCTGAGATACTTGAGTGCTGAGTCGTATGCTGTCGAGAGTTTCGCGCGCCGGCCTGCGACCAGATTCAGTTCTGCGACGCGCTCGCGATCCTCGACAGAGGTGATGAGATGGGAGCCCCGGTTGAGTTGATTGACGATCTCAAATATCCGCTCCTCACGTTTTTCAGCGGGCGTGTGCTCGGCGAGGAGTATTCCGATGCGCAGGTGAGCCTCGGCACGCAGCTCCATCGGGATCAGCGAGTAGGCGGCTTCCTGCACGCGGTCGTGCAGGAAGCTGTAGGAATTGTCCGCACGGAAGATGAGGCCCGATCGCACGGCTTCCCAGAGATGGTCGTGCATGTCCTCGACCGAGCCCTGATACCCGATCCGTAGCGTCTCGAACTCTACACTGTTGCCTATGCAGGCGAACTGCTGGAGTACCTTCTGGGTTTCCGGCGGAAGGCGCTTTAACTTCTCGACCATCAGCTCTACGACATTGTCCGTGAAGCCTTTGGCGCGAATGCGGAGCAGGTTCCAAACCCAACGCCGCGCGCGGTAATCGAATGTCAGCAGGCGATCGTCCGCCAGGGTAGATATGAACTGGATGGCGAAGAACGGGTTGCCCGTGGTCTTTTCGTGGATCAAGTCTGCCAGTGGGGCGGCGCGCTCCAGTTGGCAGTGAAGGGAGTCCACAAGCAGTTTACCTATATCGTCGCGACTGAGTGGTGTGAGAACGATGTCCTGCACTGCCGATCCGGCTTGACGGATCGCTTCTAGCTTACGTACCAGCGGATGCGTGGCATTGACCTCGTTGTCCCGATACGCACCAATGAGCAGTAAGTGCTGTAAATCGTTGTGGGTCAACAGATCTTCGAGGAGGTCGAGTGTGGCGACATCCAGCCATTGCATGTCATCGAGGAAGAGCGCGAGCGGATGTTCAGGTCGCGCAAATACACCGATGAACCGTCGAAATACGATCTGAAAACGTCGTTGCGCTTCCAGCGGCGGCAATTCGGGGACTGGCGGCTGCTCGCCAATGAGATGCTTCAATTCCGGGACGAGATCGACGAGGAGTAGTC
>JBJMGM010000144.1:0-64928 GCA_045807905.1 Bryobacteraceae bacterium
GCACCGGAGTTGGTCTTGCTCAAATCACAACTGCTGTTTGTGATCTTCATAGACCCCTGGCCGACTCCCTGGTAGCACCAGCCCCGAATTGCGTGCCCGGAATCGACCGAGCAGGATGTGTGATCGATCGTTGTGTTGCCAGCCCCCGAGCCAGCCCGGTAGCCCCAAGTGCCAGGGTTCTTTCCTACAATATTGCGGATCACGGTTTCACTCACGCCCGTGAAATCGATCAACGTGCCCGCCACGTTTTGTATTTGGAAGCTATCGATCGTGATGTAGTTGCGACTGATCTGGAATGCCGTGCTTATCGATCCTTTGCCGTCGAGAATTGGCGCGGCTCCGGAACCGTAACTGCCGTAGGTGATCTGCTTTCCGCTTACACCCGCCGACGTTGTCTTCAGCGTTTTAGAGAAATTGGGGCTTCCGGCCCATGTGTCGCCTCTTTTGAATAAGATGGAATCGCCGGCAGCATATGCGTGTCCGTTGACCTTTGTGACCGTCTTCCATGGCGAAGACGCGGATGTTCCGTTGTTTGAGTCCGACCCGCTGGAAGACGAGACGTAGTACGTGGTTCCGAATGCTTGTGTGATGAAGAGAAACAGAGCTATAAGAAACCGCCTCGCGGTTTGGAGTTGTTTCCTGCGCTCGCCAGGAGATACTTCGTTCAAACCTGCGCAGGACGGTAGATGGGGAGATCGGCTGGCCAACCGAGTGGCACAGCAACAAATTTGGTAAGACATGATGTTTCAAAGAATCCTTTGCGGAAAGGATCCCGCCAGAGATTTTCTGGCTGCTTAGAGCGCAGGCTTAACTTGTTGATGTCAGAAGAGAAATTAACAGGATGGAGTTTTGTGATCGAAATGCACTAGAGCGGTATCAGGCCTGACCGGTCTAGAAGAATCTTCATGTGCCAAGGTAGGGCCGGTGTGTGCTAGCTATTTACAACCCGCTATAAACCCTGTTCCAGTTTCCATAAAATCTGCCGTAACATTCCGAGCCATGTCTGGGCATCCGGACCCCGTAGCCCGAGTCGCCGCACGAGGCGCCTTACTTTCAGCTCGCTTGATTTGGATGTTCGCTCGTTTACATACCCCGAGTGTTCGAGCAATTCCAATAAAAGCGCAGTGATCCGTTCCAGGTCTTCGCCCGTGACCGCATTACCAGACTCGAACCGGCTCTCGACCGCGCTGGCGTCCCGTCGCAGTTCATAGAGGCAAATCGCAACCGCTTGGCCAAGATTCATCGATCCGTGCTCTTCGCGTGTGGGTATGCGAAGTAGCCAATGACAGTGGCTCATATCCTCGTTCGAAAGGCCAAACTTTTCAGAGCCGAAGAGTAGGGCAACGGGAGAGGAATCGAACTGTTTCCTTATGAGGGCGGCGGCGGCTTCTAACCGCTGGAGTGGAACATGCAAATTTCGATGGCCAAGCGCGGTAGTCCCCACAACCAGCGTGCAATCGGCAACAGCAGGCGCGACAGCATCGAATATCTGGGCCTGTTCCAGAATGTGGCGGGCGCGAACAGCCGACCGCGCCTCTTTGAATGCCACGTCGTACGGGTTTACCAAGCGCAGATCAGCGAACCCAAAATTGCTCATCGCCCGAGCTGCGGCGCCGATGTTGAGAGGGTTACGAGGTGAGACGAGAACGATCCGCAGAGGATCGGGCACTACTGCTCCAGGTACGTGTAGCCGTTCAACCCTTCTTCGTAGAATTTCAGTAGACGCCCCGACTCCTCGTAGCCGATGCGTTGCTCGCGAACTGCTAGCTCCACGTCTTTACGGAACTGATCGAGCAAGGTTTGTGAATTATATTGCACGTATTTCAATACTTCACGCACCGTGTCGCCCTGGACCACCGTTTCGAGCAGAACATCCCCTTGCTCATCAAGCGCTACATGCACCGCGTTGGTATCACCGAACAGATTATGCAGGTCTCCGAGTATCTCCTGGTACGCCCCCAAAAGAAACGCGCCCAGAATGTAAGATCCGTTATTAAACGGATGTAGAGGAAGTGTCTTCTTCACGTCCCGCCGATCGATGAACTGATCCACCTTCCCGTCTGAATCGCACGAGATATCGCCTAGCACGGCATGGCGCGTTGGAAGCTCGTTCAGGCGGTGTATCGGCATTATCGGGAAGAGCTGCTTCACAGCCCAGTTGTCGGGCATGCTCTGGAACAAAGAGAAATTGCAGAAATAAGTATCCGACAACATGCCGTCCAGACCCTCGAGCTCCTCTGGGAAAAATTCGAGTTCTGCGGCGAGCTTCAAAATTTTCCGGCAAATAGCCCAAAAAAAATTTTCTGCAAAACTGCGCTGCTCGAGCGACAGATAGCCCAGACTGAAAAGGTTCAGCGCGGAGTCGAGCGCCTGCTGAGCATCATGATAGGTTTCGAGTAAATTCTTCTTATTTATCGAGCGATATGTTTCAAAGAGATCGATAAGGCATTGTTCCGAGTCCTCCGGAACACTTGAGGGCAGATCCTCTTGTCCCAGACCGCTGACCCCCAGCACATTGAAAACCAGCACGCTGTGGTAGGCAGCAACGGCTCTCCCGCTTTCCGTGACGATGGTGGGATGAGCAACCTCGGCCTCATCGCAGATGCTTTGAATGTGATATACGACGTCACGTGCGTATTCCTCAAGCGTGTAATTCACGCTCGATTCGAAATCGGTTTGTGAGCCGTCGTAATCTACTCCCAAGCCGCCGCCCACATCCAGATACTTCAGTCCAGGAGCCAGCTTCTTCAAATCGACATAGATGCGAGCTGCTTCGATCACTGCAGCCTTGATTTGCCGGATATTTGTGATTTGACTCCCCAGATGGAAGTGAAGCAATTGCACACTGTCTTCCATGCCCCGTTCTTTAAGGAATTCCACTGCCTTAAGGGCTTCGCTCACCGTGAGCCCAAACTTCGAGCGGTAGCCGCCGGATGATTTCCAGCGACCCGACCCGCGGCTGGCGAGCTTCACGCGAATTCCGATTGCAGGCTTAACACCAACCTGTTTTGCGTGCTTCGCAATCAGCTCTAACTCCGTGAATTTCTCAACCACCGGAATCATCCGCCGCCCGATCTTTTTGGCCAGCATGACCATCTCGATGTACTCGTCATCTTTGAAGCCGTTACAAATGATGGGCGTGTCGTTGTCCGCAATTGCGAGTACCGCAAGGAGCTCAGGCTTCGAACCCGCTTCAAGCCCAAAATGATATGCCCGGCCAAAGTTGAACACTTCTTCCACAACTTGACGCTGTTGGTTCACCTTGATGGGGTAAACGCAGCAGTAATCGGCTTGATAGCCGTGCTCGCGAATGGAGACGTCGAAGGCCTGATACATCTCGCGCAGCCGGTGCTTGAGAATATCCGCAAACCGGATCAGGATGGGCAGCGATATACCCCGCCATTCGAGGGTGTCTACAAGCTGCTTCAGGTCAATCGACCGGTTCGATTCCTTGGTCGGATGAACGAGGAGATTCCCATTTTCGGCAACAGAGAAATACCCCTTCCCCCAACTTGCAACGTCGTAAAGCTCGGCTGCGTCGCCGATTGTCCATCGATCAGCCGGCTCCCGAACTTGAGCGGGGGCAGCGACTTTGGTATTCAAGTTGGGGAACGCTCCTTAAGGTGGGATTGAAGCTCTAGAAACAGGAAGTAACTAGTCGCGTCCTAAACCACAATTAAAACATGGGAAATCGTTTTTCGCCCACAAAAGTTCTGCAATTCTGAGTCTTGACTTTTAGGGCGCTAGGTAGGCAGCGTAGCGGTTTCCATCCAGAAACTCTTGATGTGCTGCGCCGTCGAGATCAAACCGTCTAACGTATTTGGCTTCTTTAAATATGCGTTCGCATGCGAGTCGTAGGCACGCTTTACATCCGACTCGGCTCGGGAGGAAGTCAACACAATTATTGGAATTCGGCAGGTCTGCGGATTGTTCTTGATTCGGGTCAAAACGTCGTGCCCGCTCACCTTGGGTAGATTCAGGTCCAATAAAATAATGTCCGGCTGCCAGCTTGGCTTCAGTTGAGCAGTGGGAAATATGATCTGGAGGCCCTCGGCACCATCCTTTGCGACTTGGATGTGAACGTTGGCGTTCAGTTCGCGGAAAGCTTCTTCGAGTAGGCGCACATCACCCGGATTATCCTCGATCAAAAGGACTTGGATCGTCCTATGTGCATGGCTGTGAGGCATGTTTGCCGGGCAGGTAAGTACACTTGCACATACCCAGACGCTAGGTAGACTTTCTTTTCTCTCATAAGGTTGCAGTCGAAGGTTCGCTTCGAAGTGGCCGTTGAGGTAAGGCAAATCCCAGTACTCTCACCAACCTAGTACCGCACCAGCAGCTAGAGGCAGATTTTCTAAAGCAGATAAGCACTTAGGTCGATAGAACTTCTGACGTGCACTCCATGGGAATCCAACAGCCGAAATCAAACGATAGAGCGTCGCATCCCGAAAACTTGGATTTCCTGAACGTACCGCTGACTGAGCCGAAGTCATCTTCTACACCTAGCAAGCTGCTGATAGTAGACTCTTCGGATTCGAACCGGTCTGCTATCAGGACGGCGGTGGGTGAACTCGACCATCAGCTGCTGGAGGCCGAAACGACCTCGGAAGCGATTTCAGCGATTTCCCTTCATAAGGTTGATCTGGTTCTGATTGATTCGTTCGCGCCTGAGCTGGGCGGAGCGGAATTCTGCCGCATGCTCAAGAAGGCCAGTGCAACCCAGTTCTTACCCGTATTCGTCATGGCCCCTTCGGACGATGTCGATAATGAAGTTCGGGCGATTGATGCCGGAGCCGATGAATTTCTGACCCATCCTCTTCGCGCTAGATCGATCCGTGCGCGGATACAGGCGAGCTTGCGGCATAAGGCAATGATCGATTCGCTCGATCATTCCGAAACTGTTCTATTCTCGTTGGCG
Source organism: Bryobacteraceae bacterium (assembly GCA_045807905.1). Taxonomy (GTDB): domain Bacteria; phylum Acidobacteriota; class Terriglobia; order Bryobacterales; family Bryobacteraceae; genus Bog-105. The sequence goes on from JBJMGM010000144.1 coordinate 4,919, forward strand.
CAGTCCGTAGAAGAGCGAGACCCGGGTCTAGGGCAACACTGCCAGCGTTTAGCCTTGATGGCGGCCGCAATGGGCGTCGCGATGGGGCTTGGGCCGAGTGAAGTATTGGCCCTGCAGCGTGGGGGCTATCTACATGACGTAGGCAAAGTCGCGATTCCCGACCATATCCTTTTTAAAGCTGGAAAGCTAAATCCTGAAGAGTGGGACATTATGAAGAGCCATGCAGAGCGAGGCGAGCGCATCTGCAGCAGTATGCGGTCACTTGCACCTGTTCTCCCCATTATTCGGCACCATCACGAAAAATGGGATGGCTCGGGTTATCCAGACGGTCTGAAGGGCGAGGAAATTCCGCTACTTGCCCGCATTCTTCAGCTAGCGGATATATACGACGCGCTGACGACCGCGCGCCCCTATAAACCGGCATTCACGTCAGACGAAGCCATTCAAATTCTCAAGAGCGAGGCCGAACGGGGCTGGCGAGATCCTGCTCTTGTGGCAATTTTCTCGGATATACTGCCCATGTTCCGGACGCACACGCCGCCCGACATGTCCAGAATGTCTCTGCACGCCTTGGCGGCATCCATTGAGCGGTATCGAAAAAGTCCTGGCCGTAGCAAGTCCACCAGCGGTTCCCAAGCTCCAGAACCGGTCAAACAGGTAGTCGGCTTATAATCGCTGCCAGAAGGCATGCTGCCCCCCGATACTGCGCAGAGTTGTCTCGATTTAACGTCCTTGAAGACTTTGAACGAGGAAGTGGTCGAGTGCCGGCTATGTCCGCGCCTGGTTCGACACCGGGAAAATATCGGGCGCGTTCAGAAGCGCGCTTATCGCGGGCAGGAATATTGGAGCCGGCCGTTACCTGGCTTTGGGGACCCGGCAGCGCGGCTCTTGATTCTAGGACTTGCGCCAGCGGCACATGGCGCGAACCGCACCGGCCGCATGTTCACCGGCGACCGCTCAGGCGAATTTTTATACCGGGCGCTCTGGGAAACCGGATTCGCCAATCATCCGCAGAGTGTCTCGCGTGACGACGCTTTGTTGCTAAGAGACGCCTACATCACGGCGCCCGTCCGCTGCGCACCTCCCGATAACAAGCCGAGCCGGGAGGAAATACTCGCATGCCGCCCTTATTTGGTGCGCGAACTTGAACTGCTGAACAAGCTCTGTGTAGTCGTCGTGCTCGGCGGGATCGCCCTGGACGCATACCTTTCCGTGCTGCAAGACCGCGGACTGATCAAATCGCGCGCGGCATTTCGTTTTGCTCACGGAATGTGTTTCGAAACCCATTTGCACGGCCCACTTGTATTGGCGTCGTATCATCCCAGTCAGCAGAATACCTCGACGAAACGGCTGACAGCCGCCATGTTGCATGAGATCTTCGAGCGTGCGCGCCAACTGCTCGAGCGGCCTAAACAGCAGAAGGTGGTTGGGGTGGATAACTCGGCGGCTGCGGGTAAGTAACCGGGCCGGGGTACGCTCCCGCTCGAATGTAGGACTGACCGCCGCTTTCAAATAGTCTCCGGGTTTCCTCATGCAACAGCACCCAGAGGCCATAGACGCCGAGAGCCGTTCCGATCGGGATATGGAACAGGTGGAAAACTGAAACTACGATCATCAGAACGCGAGCCCAAGGTTTGAACTTCAGCAATCCCCAACCACCGATGATGCAGGGCAAAGCGAGCAGTAAAACGAATACCGCGATCCCGACGCCGATGACGGCCAGGATGGGAGCTGCAACCAGGCCGCTGTCATCGTTCGACCAGGGACCCGCGGATACTCCGGCAAGACCCGCCAAGCCGCCAAAAACAATAAGCACGAAGACCCCGGCCAGGGCTCCCAGGCAGCCCATGACAATGTTCAACACGCCCAGAATTTTGACATGGTCTCGCATATCGTCTCCTTCACGTCGATGATACGCGAAACGGAGCCAATTTGTTGCATCCGTGGTAGCGCATTCAGTCACTTAGCCTCGTTTTTAGGAAGCGAACTAGCCTCTCCAGTCAACTTAAAGGTATGTCTGGGTTTTTCTCTATGTATAAGAAAAGAGGTAGAATGAGTCCTACAGAGTGCGTATCGACGTGTTGACCTCCGTGCTTGGGCTCCTTTTTGCGGGGCCATCAATGGTAGACCAGATGTTCGATGATACGTTCTCGGGGATTTACCGCCTTTCGTTGTTTGATTGGTCGCTCCTACTGCCGTATTTCGGCATGCTCGCGGTGTTGTCCGTCTACGGCTTGCATCGCTACGAGACTATGCGGCGCTACATAAAACATCGCCGGAAACTGCCTCGAAGCGCGCCTCAGAACTTCGCGCAATTGCCAACCGTAACGATCCAGCTACCGCTCTATAACGAGCGGTTCGTGGTGGCTCGCCTACTCGAAGAAGTAATGAAAGTGGACTACCCGCGCGAATTGCTGCAGATTCAGGTGCTCGATGATTCAACGGACGATACCCACGCCTACACTGAGCGGCTATGTAACGCCTACAAAGCTGCTGGACTGACGATCGAGTACCGGCATCGGACCAATCGCCACGGGTTCAAAGCGGGAGCGCTGCAGGAAGGCTTGTCGACCGCAACCGGGGAACTGATCGCGATCTTCGACGCCGATTTTCTTCCTCCGCCGGACTTCCTCATGCGAACGGTGCACTTTTTTACCGATCCTGGCGTGGGAGTCGTGCAGACGCGTTGGACGTATTTGAATAAAGAATTCAATCTCCTGACGCAGGTTGAAGCGATGTTGCTCGACGGGCACTTCGTGTTAGAACACGGAGCACGCTGCGGCTCTGGCCTCTTCTTCAATTTCAACGGCACAGCGGGAGTTTTGCGTCGGAAGATGATTGATGATGCAGGTGGCTGGCAGCACGAGACGCTTACGGAAGACTCGGATCTTAGCTATCGGGCGCAACTGAAAGGCTGGCGATTCGTGTATGTTCCCAGCCTGGAATGTCCGTCGGAACTGCCTATCGACACGTACGGGTTTCAAGTACAGCAGGCGCGCTGGGCAAAAGGCCTCACCCAAGTTGCCAAAAAGCTGCTGCCCCGAATTTTTCGAGCAGATTTGCCTTTTCGCGTAAAAGCGGAAGCCTTTCTACACCTAACGCCGAATATTTCTTACCCTTTGATGATGGCCGTTTCCATGCTCATGTTGCCCGTTATGATTGTGCGGTTCTACATGGGTGTGTTCCAGATGGTGGTGCTCGATTTACCGCTCATCGTGGCATCTTTCTGGTCGATTTCGGTGTTCTATGTTTATGCTCAAAAGGAGCTCTACCCCAGGGCGTGGTGGAAATCTATCGCCTTTTTGCCCATGCTGATGGCAGCCGGGGTGGCTCTTACGGTCAGCAATTCGAAGGGCGTGCTGGAAGCTTTGTTCGGCATTCAAACGAGCTTTGCGCGTACAGCCAAATATGCGATCGGCAACGCGAAATCAAACGTCAGGCCTGCCGCTTACCGGCGCAGTAGCGGCTTGCTTCCTTACGTCGAGCTGGCAATTGGCTGCTACTTTGTCTATATGATCGACTTTGCAGTCGAATCGCTTAACTTTCTCGCGATTCCGTTTCTGCTGCTGTTCGTCTGCGGGTACTTCTGGGCCGGGTTCACCACGCTTTACCAGGAGTATCGTGACCGCCTGCAGTGGCACCGCGCCCGAAAGCTAGCGGAAGCGCAATAGCCTCGGCGCCGTAGTGCGTACGAGCATACGCTGGACTATCCCAGAACCTATTCCTCTAGATCATTCACCGATTATGTAGAAAATTGAGGCTAGGGCAGCCGAAGAGTTGGTATGAGGCTTTCACACCCGATTGCTCGCCATGCCCTGCTCTTCTCAGGCATCTCGAATGTGGCGCTTTTGTCCTTCTTCCTTTTGGGTGGCCCGTCTTTTCTTGAGGCGGACCAGATTTTTTCGGTTCAAACGTTAGGAAGTCTTGGCAGCAGTGCGGGGACAGTCAGCGCGATCAACAGCTCTGGGGCATCGGTCGGGTTTATAACGAATATCCAGGGCAATCAAGTTCCTGTTTCCTTCGACGGCGGGCAGGCAAATCCGCTGAGCGGCTACGGGCAAGCGAACGGGATCAACTCTTCCGGGACCGTGGTCGGAACGTCATACATAAACAACGTGCCGTACGTAACGGAGTGGTCCAATGGCCAACCCACGAATTTGGGAATTTCCGGCTACGGAGTGGCAATCAACAATGCTGGTCAGGTCGGGGGTGGGTACAATACCTCGACGGGATTGTTGCACGCGTTTGTTTGGACGAACGGAAACTTAGCCGACCTCGGAACTTTGGGTGGGACGTGGAGCTCTGTCAATGGCCTGAACGAGAATGCTCAAGCAGCCGGGACAAGTTCGACCACGAGTGGCGTTTTCAACGCCTTCTTTTCGAGCGGTTCCGGGATGACCGGGCTCGGTACATTGGGCGGGGCATATAGCTACGGTATGGCGATCAACAACGCGGGTGCCGTAGCGGGCAGCGCGCAGACCTCGCGGGGTTTCATGAAAGCTGTGGTATGGAACGCCGGGAAAGCGACAGATCTGGGCACTCTTGGTGGTTCGCAAAGCTATGCATATGGCGTCAATGGCGGAGGCACGGTCGTCGGCTCTTCGTGGACTGCGGGCAACCTCGCGATGCACGGCTTCGTCGATGCGGGTGGCGTAATGATCGACCTGAACGAATTGCTTCCGGTGAACTCAGGCTGGACGATCGACGCGGCATATGGCATCAACGATTCCGGCGCAATCGTGGGTACGGGCACGTTGAATGGGAAATCCTACGCAGTCGAGTTACTTTCCTCCTCAAACCTTTTGGTCGGAACGCCCGAACCGGCTACGCTCTTGCTAGCGGGCTTGGGATTACTCGCGGTCGGCAGTGTTCGGCGATTGAAAAGGGCGCCCGTTTCTTAACTGAGAAGCAGGCCAACCTCATGCGACTGCAGAAAGCGACGGCCTAGCTGCATTGCTCTGCTTGCGGCTCATCTGCGGCCGCTACAGGGAAGACCAAATCGACTATTACCGCTACGGTGAGAACGGACATCGGCGCGTACAAAGCAAAGAGCGCGAAGCGGCGTTCTCCGAGCGCACCGCAGATCGCTCCGATAAAGAAGCCCATCCATAAGCCCGCGGCTAGTGCTGCATGCTGCAGGAATTTTTGGCAAGGTGATACGCGCAGAACCTTATAGAGGCCGGTCCATCGGCGACCGCGTGTGCGATCTCGAAACCAGAATGCGTGGTCGACTATGGCTTCTGAGCACTTCGATAAAGATCGTGTCAGATATGTCGTATAAACGCGGAGACCATTGATCCGAGTTACCGTCACAGTTTGCACTCCCATAGCCGCGGCCGGCAACGAGAGCAACACATACCCGATCACGCCTGAGGGGAGCGCCAGTCGTGCATCATCGAGATATCGTGATCCAAGCGCAATGAACGCAGCGAGCAGCAATAGCTCAGTGGCAAGTGCGGTTGCGAAAGACGAATGAAATCCTTTGCGACGCGCTGCTTTTGTCATTGCTGCACTGTAAAGCAGGCCGCCGAGAAACGGCAGAATCACCCATCCGTGGTGAAAGGCGTCATTCCATTTCCCTTGAGCGATATCGCCGGCGAAAGAGGCTGTGTTCCCTGTCATGTGTGACGTGTATACATGATTCAAAACCAACCAACCCGTCGCATCCACGAATCCTGCGGCCCACGCGAGCAAGACAGCAATCCACGCTTTCGGGTGGCCAGGGAGACGGTTGCATGGTCGTCTTGAGTATGCCGTCGTCTTCACCGGTCGCCCATCGCTGATGCGGGAGGTTCCAACCGGCCTTCCTTAGCCCCCAATGTGATTCGTTCTGCTCGTCGCTGCCCAGCTGAAGATTCCTTCTCGATCTCTTTGGCGAGAAAGTAATTCAGTGCGGTTCGCAGGGCCGCGATTGCGGCGAGTTGCTCAATGTCGTTCCAGGTCGGCGTGATTGCAGTGCGCAGGATGTCAGCTGCTAGCTCAAACTCAAGTGCGACGGCAAGCCAGCGTCCCAAGGTGAGCCGCACTTCGTTTTTGGCTTCAGGCGGCGCACCGCGATGCACAAACAGACTCAGCGCCTTTATGGTTGCCTCGATAGCAGCAACACCGATGATGATCGCGGCAGCGAGCTCGACTCCACGCGAAAGGTAGTCAATCAGGCTTTTCGCTTCATTAAAAAGCCACATAGGGCACGCTTCAGAGATTGAGAGGGCTTGTTCAGTTGCTCAATGGCCCTGGCCCGAGCCTCGAACGCGTTACTCTGGCCTGTGGTGGCGCATGCCCCACCACAGACCGGCCCCTGCGAGCGCGGCTGCAGAAGCGATGATGCCTACCGGTACTGCCGGAGTCGGTGCGACTCTTGCGAAGTTGGTTTCCGGGAGTACGCCATGAGGCCCGCTAGGACCTTCGTGGAGCGCCATCTGCATCACCTGCGCGAAATGCAGCGCGCGACGGTCGCTTTCTTGCCGGATCATTTCACGGCAACTGAAGCCATCTGTCACGATCAGCTCGTCTTGCGCTGCCTGGCGGACAGACGGCAGAAGCACGCGCTCTCCGCAGGCCAGGCCGACATCGTAGTGATCGGCCTCGTAACCGAACGACCCGGCCATTCCGCAGCAGCCCGAATCAGGTACATGGCAGTCGAGGCCTGCCTTTTTGAGCAGGTCAACCTCTTGTTCAAAATGAAGCTGCGATTTGTGGTGGCAGTGGCCATGTACGACCGCCTTCCTCTGGAGCCGCGGCGGGTGATAATCCTTCACCTTGTCGTGCAGAAATTCACTCAGGATAAAAGTTTGCGCGTTGAGCCGCTTAGCGTCCTCATCGTTTGAAAGAAGGTTTGTCAACTCATCACGAAATACGGTCGCACAACTCGGCTCGAGTGCAACGATTGGAATGCCGGCCCGAATCGGCTCGCGCAGTGTATCTAGGATCTGCCGCAATAAGCCTTTGGCCGTATCGAGCATTCCGTAATCGTAGAGCGGGCGCCCGCAGCACAGGCTCTGCTTGGGAACGCGTACCTGGAAACCGGCGTGCTCCAGAACCTCGACTGCCGCTTTCGCTACTGCCGGCGTGAAGTGGTTGTTGAAAGTATCGGCCCACAAGATGACGGGGGGCTTGCCATTGTTGGGGCGGGCATCTTCGTTGTTCCGGGCACGTCGCGCGAACCATTGCTTGAATGTCTCGGGCGCGAACGGCGGAATCTGGCGTTTCTGCGAGTAGCCGCCCACGAGTTTTGTCAAGCTATTCAGGCCGGGAGTTTGCGTGAAAAAGTTGGCCGTCGCGGGCATGTGTGCGGCCGCGCGCGACCACCAGTAGATCAATCCGGATGCGTAGGCGTAACGCGGCCGGAGGCGCCGTTCGTAGTAGTGCGACAGAAACTCGGCCTTGTACGTGGCCATATCGACCTGCACGGGGCAGTCATGCTTGCAACCTTTGCAGGAGAGACATAGGTCGAGTGCTTCACGAACGGCTTCGCTTCTCCAGCCATCTTTGATGACCTCGCCGCGAATCATTTCATTCAGCAGGCGAGCCCGGCCGCGAGTCGAATGTTTTTCCTCTCGAGTGACCATGTAGCTGGGGCACATGGTTTCATCGCCGCTCTCATGACGGCGGCACACACCGGCCCCCACGCATCGGTCGCTTGCGTAACCAAAACTGTGATGATCGTCGGGAAAATGGAAGTGCGTTTTCACCGACGGTAACTCGTAGCCGGTGCCCTCCCGAAGGTTTTGGTCCACTCTATAGGCGTCGATGACCTTGCCCGGGTTCAGTTTCCACTCCGGATCCCAAATGGACTTGAACTCGCGGAAGGCGTTGATCATTTCCGGACTATACATGCGCGACAGCAATTCCCCCCGTGCCTGGCCATCGCCGTGTTCGCCGGAAAGCGAGCCGTTGTAGCTGACTACCAGATCGGACGCCTCCTCCACAAAATGCCGGAAGTTTCGGATGCCTTCGGCAGTGCGCAAGTCGAATGTCAGACGAGTGTGGACACAGCCCTGGCCAAAGTGTCCATACAGCGGACCGACGTAGTTGAACTTATCCATCAGCTTTTTGAAATCGCGCAGATATGGGCCAAGCCTGTCAGGCGGGACGGATGCGTCTTCCCACCCTTCATGGTTCTCCGGCATATCCGGTACTTTCGCTGTCGCGCCCAGACCTTCTTCGCGCAGATGCCAGATGAACTTCTCCTCCGCTGGATCGTCGAAGAGTTTCATAGGCGGAGCATTGCCGTGTTTTTTGAAGTCGTCCATGCATTTGCGAGCATTCGCGTCGGATTCGGTCTTGTCCTTGCCGCCGAACTCGACTAACAACCATGCCTTTCCTTCCGGCATGAAGCTCATATTGGGCGGATGCAGATGCTTCTTCTTCATGTAGTCGATGAACGTGTCATCGAGTGCCTCCAGGCCAACCGGACCGAACTTTATTGGCTCAACAACGTTATCGGCCGCCGCAAAGATATCGGGATAGCCAAACACGAGGAGGGATCGCACGGGTGGATTGTAAACGAGCTTCGCTTTGGCCTCAACCACCAGAGCACAGGTGCCCTCCGTGCCGACTAAGGCCTTGGCGACATTGAATCCGTGCTCTGGAAGCAATGCGGGCAAATTGAAGCCAGATACCCGTCGCGGAATCATTGGGAACTCTTTGCGGATCTCATCCGCATATCTGTCGCGAAGTTCCTTTAGAGCGCGATAGATCTCGCCTTTACGCCCCCCTTCCCGGAGGATGCGCCCCAGATCGTCGTCGCTCGTGGCGCCGACTCTCATACGAGTGCCGTCGTAAGTGATGACGTCGATCTCGTCGATGTTGTCTAGGGTCTCGCCCGCCATGACCGAGTGAATGCCGCAAGAATTGTTGCCGATCATGCCGCCGAGACTGTTGCGGTTGTGCGTGGCAGGGTCGGGGCCAAAGGTAAGGTTGTGCTTGCCGGCCGCTTTGCGTAGCTCATCGAGCACGATACCCGGCTGCACGCGGGCATATTTTTCCTGCGGATTCATCTCCGTTATCTGGTTCATGTACCTGGAGAAATCGAGCAGCACCGCAACGTTTACCGTTTGCCCAGGAATGCCTGTACCACCGCCTCGAGCTACGATTGGCGCACCGTGATGGCGGCAGACCGCGAGTGTATGCAGGACATCATCAGCGTCTTTTGGCAGTACGACGCCAATCGGAATCATCCGATAATTCCCAGCATCGGAGGCGTACATGCCGCGGGCGCCGTCGCTGAAGCCGACTTCGCCCTTTACGCCGGCACGGAGTTCCTTTTCAAGCGCTGCCAGATCAATGGTCGTAGTGGAATCGGTCCCAGTTTGCAGCCGGTTTTCGATGTGTGTTGGTGGCGTTTTGGTTGTGATTCGGATCAGAGAGTCAGAGATTTGTGTTTCTATGGTCGGCATGAGTTTTGCTTCTACAACAGATTCCCGGCTTCGTTGAAGGGAAGAGGCACTGGCCCTTCAAGCACCTGCAGGTTCGAATTTTGCTTGACTTGTGTTAGCAGCGCGTCCGAAATCCAGAAATCATCCAGGCGAGCGGTATTTTTGATGCGGCAAACGCGCGGATCGGATCCCGCCAGAGACGAAAACAAAGCCACTTCGATGGCCTCTTGGTCGGAATACAGGGCGAGTGGAAGGGGACCCTCACGGGTATTTCCGCCCGGTTCCGACGCGGTTAGAAGATTGACGTAGCTGACCGTTGGATCGAAGGCTTCAGTGAAACGGCGAGTGGTAAAGTCGGCCATGCCAATGCCCAACCCATTCCCGAGTGAGGCGTGGGTAAGGGAGAGGACGACAATGCGCTTGTAATTGGGGTGATGAGGCGCATCAGAATTTCGCCAATGCCCGATCACGTTGGGGTCCATGCCGGCGCCAGAAATCGTTTTACCAAGTTCGTCGACAACTAAAACGTCGAGCTCGTCAAACGGGAGTCGAGCAAAATGCTGCTTAGCCAGGTGTAGCAGCCGCATATCGGCCTCGAGAAAGGCATCGTAAGAGGGCTGAACTATTTCGATGGCGCAGGGGTGCCGATAACCGTTCTCTACAACAGCAACACCGCAGAGAATTTTTGACTTCGCCAATTGAATTTTTGGTACAGCGCGCACCGATTCCCAGAGGCCGTGGCTGTGCGCCTGATGCGCTCCGGTCTGCTTACCCAGGCCGACGGTGCACATTTTGAGCAGGCCGGACGCAAGCTCGGCGGCTGATTCTGGATGTGTCTTCGTGCGGCCGAGCACGATGATACCGTCAGCTTCAGCGGCGAACCTATCGAGGTGAGCAATCGCGCCGTTCTCAGATGGGCCTAACTCGAGCGTTTCCATTGTGGCTCGGATGGGGGCACCGGTTGATTGCTCGGACACCCCGAGGCGATTCAGAATCTCGGTTTGACCTTCCGGTGTTGCGCCACCGTGACTGCCCATTGCCGGGATAATGAACGGCGCACCGCCACAGGATTTCACGGCATCGGCGATGCCGGACAACAACTCAATGAACGCACCGATCCCGCGGCTTCCCGCAGTTATGGCGATGCGATTTCCCGGTTTGACCTTTTCACCGAGGCTGAACTCAAGGAGCTTCTCCTTTACGTCGGCGCGGACATTCTCAATATGGTCGGACGGAAGATTCTGGAGCACATGCGCCATGCTGGGCAGATTGCGGCGCGGCAGCGGCATCGTCGCTCTAGACGACTTCACGGACCTTGTCCTCCATCACCGTCTTGATAATTTTCCAGCCTTCCTTTTGTCCTTTGACCAGCGCTTCAGAGAATTTCAGAGCCTGCTCCGTGTTGATTTGACCCGGCATAGGCGGTTCATTCGGATCGACGACCGCCTGAATCACGGCCGGACCAGGATGTGCGAGTGCCTGCCGGAGAACAGACTCGGCTTCTTCCGGATGCTCGATCGTGAAGCCGGCCGCTCCGCAGTTCATCGCAAAACCCGCGAAATCGATCGGCTGCAACTGCACTCCAAATTGCGGATTTCCTTCGAGCACCATCTGTTCCCACTTGATCATGCCGAGGACATTGTTTTTGATGACAATTACCTTGACGTTCAGGTTGTATTTGACGAGTGTGGCGACTTCGCCCATCAACATCGTCAATCCACCATCGCCGACGACGCAGACGACCTGGCGGTCAGGATACGCAACCGCGGCACCGATGCTATACGGCAACCCGTTGGCCATGGTGGCGAGCGATCCAGACAAAGAAAACTGCATATCGTCGCGCATGTCGATGTACCTTGCCGCCCAGGTCGCGATGGTGCCGCTATCGGAGGAGACGATGGCATTACTGTTCAGGAGCTTGTTGAGCTCGTATGTGACCACTTGTGGCTTCATCGGCATGTCGGTTCGCGTACCGCGCTCTTCCATGAGCTTGTTCCAACTCGCCATCCGCTTCTGGGATTTCTTCAGAAACGAATCGTCACTCTTTCGCTTGAGAAGTGGGAGTAAAGCGCGCAGGACAGTGCGGCAGTCTCCAATCAAACCCAGGTCCACGGGATGACGGAGGCCGATCCGCGTAGCAGCGACGTCGATTTGTACTGTCTTCGCCTGTCCGGGCTTGGGATAAAACTCAATATAAGGAAAGCTGGAGCCGGCGATGATCAGCGTGTCGCATTCCTGGAGTGCATCTTGGGAGGGAGCAGTGCCGAGCAGACCGATGCCGCCCGTCGTATAAGGGCTCCGGTCGGGAATCACGGCCTTTCCGAGCAGCGGCTTGATGATCGGTCCGGCTACTGTCTTCGCAAGCTCAAGGACTTCCTCGCGAGCGTTTAGGCAGCCGCGCCCAGCCATGATGGCGACTTTCGAGCCCTTGTTGATCAGCTTAGCGGCGGCTTCAAGAGATTCTTGCGGAGGCACGGCATGAGCGGCAGTGTATGTGTGCGAGCTGTGTTTTGGAATGTTCGCGGATGAGCGCTCGTCTTGCGATGAGGTCCAGTCCTGGATGTCCTTCGGGATAGTGATGTGTGTGACCGTGCGGTACGCAACAGCGGTCTTGATGGCTTCGTCAACGACGTTCACCACGTGGGCGGGGCCCATGACGCGCTGGTTGTATGCGGCCACGTCCATGAACAGCTTGTCGAGGTCGACATCTTGCTGATAATGCGTGCCGATCAGATCGTGAAACGTGTGACCCGTAATTGCGAGCACGGGCTGGCCATCACACTTGGCATCGTATAAGCCGTTCAGGAGATGAATACCGCCCGGACCGGAAGTGGCAATGCAGACGCCAAGTCGCCCGGTGTACTTCGCATAGCCGCACGCTGCGAAGGCGGCCGCTTCTTCGTGGCGGACCTGGATAAACTTGATCTTTTTCTCGTGAGTACGAAGCGCGTCGAAAATTCCGTTTACGCCGTCGCCCGGGAAGCCAAAGATCGTTTCAATCCCCCAGTCGACCAATCGCTCGACCAACAAGTCTGCTACCGTTTTGGCCATGTCTATTGCTCCTTAAAGCCACCGCTCAGGGTCGCGAAATTCCCTTTTCATGTGCCGGACGGTCGCGACCAGCAGTACCTACACGCGAATATAGAAAAGAGAGCCTCAAGATGGGGTCAAGAATTAGCAGCGGGGCGTCAAGAACTCGTCAAGGAGTTCGGAGAGGGTCCAAAAGGAACGCTCAGAACCCTGCGACCCCTGCCGAGGCCGAGAAACTCCAGAAGGCTTTGCTGAATTCGATCTCACATAACCTGCGCACCCCGCTGGCCTCGATCATTGGGGCCCTGAGCACTTTGCAACAGGATCAGGAGAGTGCGCGAATTGACGACGCGACGCGACGCGAACTGATCGACACAGCCCAGGCCGAGGCCGAACGCCTCAACCGATTGGTCGGAAACCTATTGGACATCAGCCGCCTCGACTCTGGCGCGGTGCGGGTTCGGAACGACCCCTGTGACGTTCAGGATGTTATCGGTGCGGCATTGGAACAGCTAGCTGGAACGGTGCGCAACCGCTCAATACAGGTGAGCGTTCCCTCGGAGTTACCCTTCATCCGTATGGATTTTGTGCTGATTGTGCAGGTACTCGTTAATCTACTAGACAATGCCCAGAAGTACTCGCGGGCAGCGGCTCCGATCGAGGTTGAGGCGCGGTTGTTGAACGATGTACTCGAAGTTTCCGTCTCTGACAGGGGCGACGGCATTCCCGAACAAGAACTAACGAATGTCTTCGAAAAATTCAACCGCGCTGGCCGAACAAGCGAAACCGGCGGGATTGGGCTCGGTCTATCCATTTGTAAGGGGCTGGTCGAAGCTCATCGTGGAAGGATCTGGGCGCAGCGTCGGCACCCAAACGGAACGATCGTCACATTCGCGCTGCCAGGCCATGAATCAACGAACAGCCAGTGAACGGGTTGGGAGTGACGCTGTTCCAAAAGACGGCGCGCGTGTGCTCGTCATCGACGACGAGCAGGGGATTCGTCGATTTATTCGGACGTCCTTGACGACGCAGGGGTACGAGATGTATGAGGCGTCGACCGGCCAGGAAGGGTTGCAGTCAGTTCCGATTGTGCGTCCGGACCTGATCATCCTAGATTTCGGACTTCCGGATCTGGATGGGGTAGACGTGACGCGCTCGTTGCGTGAATGGACACAAACGCCCATCCTTATTCTGTCGGTGCGGCAACAGGAGTCCGACAAAATAGCCGCTCTTGATGCAGGCGCTGATGACTATCTCACGAAACCATTCGGCGTCGGAGAGCTACTGGCACGCATCCGAGCGGCTCTACGTCGGACTAATAACACGGACACGGGGGCGGTCTTCGCGACGGGCGATTTGCAGGTTGATCTTGCGCGCAGGATTGTGCGGGTGAATCACGAAAGCGTTCAACTGACGCCCACGGAATACGATCTGCTCAAAGTGTTAGTCCGTCATGCCGACAGGGTGCTCACACATCGACAAGTGATCCGCGAAGTTTGGGGCGGAGTCTGTTACGAAAATGAGATGCACTTGCTGCGGGTGAATGTCAGCAATCTACGGCGTAAGTTGGAAAGCGACGCGGCGCGCCCTCGTTACATCCTGACGGAACCGGGAGTTGGGTACCGTCTTCGAACCGAGTAATCCTACCTGCCAATCGCGCCCTTGACGAATTCTTGACGTCGTCCCACATATTCTTGACCCTATTTTGATCCGCCAAAAAGTACAGTTTGGGTGATGGGCTGCCGAGCGACACACCCGGCTCGAACTCGAACATGCTTTCTGTCGCCACTGAAGGCTTAGGGAGCGTTTGTGAGAAGGCCATGGTACGAGATGAACTGATCCGCCAAGCGCTAGGACGCACGAACTGGGATCTGCTGGTCTGCACTATGCCTTCGAACGTGCTTCTGCTGTCCGGGTATTGGCCGGCGGTAGGGTCTTCGGTAGCGCTGGCCACCCGCGAGGGACAGATCGGGCTTGTGGTTCCGGAGGATGAGGACGATGTCGCCGAACAGAGTTGGGTGGATGAGGTAGCCACCTATGCACCCGCCCCGATCGACCGCCTGATGACGGCGGAGGAAAGTGTTTTTGAAGCATTTGTCAAGCTCAAGCGCGAGCTCGCGATTGCGGCGGACCGCATTGGCTTTGAGCAGACGGACGCGTTTGAGCCCGCTTCTTATGCGCCGCACATGTTGCGGGGGAGCGCCGTCAGGCTGCTGCGAAAGGCATTCCCTTCGGCTACCTTGGCCCCTGCCGATGAGCTTTTGGCAGAGATGCGAACCATCAAGACGCCGGCGGAGATCCAACACATTCGCACAGCCTGCCGAATCGCGGAACAGGCCTTCCAGAAGGGTTCACGGCTGCTGAAACCAGATATGACAGAAGCTGAAGCAGCAGCGGCGTGTCGCATTGCCCTGAGCGCCTGCCTGGGAGATTTCGATCCGGTCAGGCGATGTGACGGCTTCTTGCACTGCATGTCAGGCGTGAACTCGGAGAAGGCCTTCGGCCCATATCCACGCTCGCGTTCTCGAAAGCTGCAGGCGGGCGATTTGGTGATTCTGCGCTGTCATTCGTATGCCGACGGTTACTGGGCGGATATTACGCGAACGTATCATGTTGGCGCGATGGACGATAAAAAGCAGCAAATGTTTGGTGCTGTTTTCGCAGCTCGGGATGCGGGCCTTGCAGCTTTGCGTCCGGGCGTGAAGGCCGCGGACGTGGACCGAATCGCTCGCGATGTTTTGGCGGCGCACGGTCTTGGGTCTGCATTCAAGCACTCTGCTGGACACGGTGTCGGCTTCGGAGCTGCAGATCCTGGCGCTAGGCCTCGACTGCACCCGAAATCGGAGGACGTTCTGGAGCCTGGAATGGTCCTGAAACTCGAAACAGGGGTTTACCTGGAACAGTGCGGAGGCATTCGAAAAGCCGACATGGTGGCGATTACGGAAAACGGCGCGGAAATCCTGACACGCTTTCACGCGAGTTTGGACGAGCTGATACTCAATGGCTCACATTAATCGCTCAATGCAAGTGGAATAAGAGGAGCAAGTATGCGTTTTGAACACAAGGTGTGTCTGGTGACGGGCGGAGGTTCGGGAATCGGGAAAGCCGCATGCAAGCAGTTCGCGCAAGAAGGCGGCAAGGTTGTCGCCGTGGATTTGAATGAACAACACGGCAACCAGACCGTTCAGGAAATCACGGGGGCTAAGGGCGACGCGATCTTTGTCAAGTGCGACGTCGGCGAGCCTGACCAGGTAAAGGCAGCGGTGAAGGCCGCGGTCGATAAGTGGAGCAAGATCGATGTGGTCGTCAACGATGCCGCGATGATGACCTTCAAACCCATTGTCGAATTACCGGACGAGGACTTCGATAAGGTTCTCAATGTAAATCTTCGCTCTGTATTCCTCTTTTGTAAATACGCGGTGCCGCACATGCCGAAAGGGAGCGCGATTGTGAATATCAGTTCCGTTCATGCATACGAGACGACGAAGAACGTAGTTCCATATGCGACTTCCAAAGGAGGCATGGAAGCGTTTACACGAGGGTTCTCCGAAGAGCTCGCCGCAAATAAAATTCGGATAAACTGTGTCGCGCCAGGGGCCGTGGATACGCCCATGCTCTGGAACAACCCGAATGTGAAAAGCGGGGTCGAAAAGGTACAAGGCGCGGTCGGCAAGCCTGAAGATATTGCAGCGGCCATTTGCTTTCTCGCGGCTCCCGAGGCACGTTTTATCACCGGCACCAATCTTACGGTTGACGGCGGCCGCTTGGACATCCTCCCCTAAGGAGCAACCCGATGGGTCAGTTCATGTTTGCGACCGGCATTGAAAACAGCTATCCAACAATTGAGTGGAAAGGGAGGACGATACGTCAGGACGAACTGGCGAAAACGAAACACTACGAACGCTGGCGCGATGATTTTCGGTTACTTCAGGAACTAGGTATCGGATATTTACGCTACGGGCCCCCTTACTTCACGACGCATACGGGTCCGGGTAAATACGACTGGGGCTTCACGGACGAAACATTCAACGCACTTCACAAGCAAAAGGTCACGGTGATCGCTGATTTATGTCACTTCGGCTTACCGGATTGGCTCGGCAATTTCCAAAATGACGAGTGGCCGCAATTGTTTGTCGAGTATGCGCGGGCATTTGCCCGCCGCTTTCCGTGGGTTCGCTTTTACACCCCGGTGAATGAGATTTTCATTGCAGCAACGTTCTCAGCTCAGTTTGGCTGGTGGAACGAACGACTCAAAACGGATCGCGCGTTCGTAAGGGCACTGAGAAATCTGTGCAAGGCGAATGTGCTGGCGATGCACGCCATCTCGGAAGAACGGCCGGAGGCCATCTTCATTCAGAGCGAATCGACACAGTACTTTCACCCCGAAGGACCCGAGTGCGAGGATTACGCTCGGAGATTCAACGAGAAGCGTTTCCTCTCCTTGGACCTAACTTATGGTCATCATCTGAACGCGACGATCTACGAATACTTACTTGACAACGGCATGACTCGGGACGAGTATCACTGGTTCCTTCAGCACCATCTGCGGTCGCGGTGCGTGATGGGTAACGATTACTACGCAACGAATGAGAATCTTGTCCATTCGGATGGCAGCTTGACTTTGTCGGGCGAAATTTTCGGTTATTACCCGATTACACATCAGTATTTCTCACGCTACAGCCTGCCCGTGATGCACACTGAAACGAACCACACCGAACCGGACGCGGTGATGTGGCTGAAAAAAGAGTGGGCCAACGTGCATCGCCTCAAGCTGGACGGCGTGCCGATTGTCGGCTTCACATGGTATAGCCTGCAGGACCAAGTGGACTGGGATACCGGGCTGCGAGAGGATAACGGGCGCGTAAACGCGCTAGGGTTGTGCGATCTTGACCGGAACATCCGTGCAGTTGGGCACGCCTACAAGACACTCATCAAGCAGTGGCGAGAGACTCTCCCCACCGAGAGCAATGTTTTGGGGATATGCCACTGAGCACGGCAGATACGGAGAGGATTGAACGTGGGATGGTCTAAAGCGCGAACGATTGCCGCGGCGGGTGCTGGTTTTGGCGGTGTTTTCCTCGGCTGGAAACTGTGGCAAGAGGCCGATGTAAGGAGGCGGAACCGATCCTTGCCTCCCGGGAAGAAGGTACTCATTCTCGGCTCGGGATTTGCGGGTGTAACCGTTGCTCAGGAGCTCTCGAAGCTTCTGCCGGCACAGAGCGCCGCAGAAATTAGCCTGGTTGACCGGAACAACTTTTTGTTGTTTACTCCCATGCTCACCGAGGTTGCGGGAGGGGAACTCGATGCCCGGCACATTGTTGCCTCTCCTCGGCGGCTCTCGCGCGGAATTAATTTTGAAGAAGGCGAAATTCAGGAGATTGACCTTGCGAACAGGCGTGTTGTTCTGAACATCGGCGATGGCGACGGGAGCAAGCGCACCTTGACAGCGGATCATCTGGTGATTGCTCTGGGATCGGTGCCCGCCTTCCATGGAATCCCGGGGCTGCAGGAGCATTCGCTGGCTATCAAGAGCGTTGGGGATGCGGCAGCTATTCGAAATCGCGTCCTGGCGTGTTTAGAGCGGGCACATTGGGAAACGGACGCCCATATCCGTCGCGAAGTATTGACGTTCGTCGTTGGCGGCGGCGGCTATACGGGCGTGGAGACCATGGCCGCCGTGAACGACCTTGCTCGAGAAAGCGTTAAAGATTATCCAAATGTACAGCCGGACGAGATCAGCACGTTCATCGTCGAGCCCGGAGACCGGCTTCTAAGCGAGCTCAGCTCCGATCTGGCAGCGTTTGCGCAACAAAAGCTTCAGGAACACGGTGTCAAAGTACGTTTAAGAACAAAAATCACGAGCGCAGCGCAAAATTACGTGGAATTCGAAGGCGGTAATCGAATCCCGACCCGAACTCTGATATGGGCTGGAGGAATTACTCCGAATCCCCTCATTGGAAAGCTCGACTGCGCGCGTGGGCATCACCACGGAATTGTCGTAGATGAGTGCTGCTCTGTGCCGGACCATCCGGGTGTTTGGGCACTCGGTGATTGTGCTGAAGTTCCGAAACAGGGCTCACAGGGAACTTATGCGCCGACCGCCCAAAATGCAACCCGGGAAGGCGCGTTAGTGGCACGGAATATTGTAGCCGTGCTGCGCGGGGAAAAACCGGAGCCATTCGCCTTCAAAACGATTGGCGAACTGGCGCTGGTCGGTAAACATTCCGGGGTAGCCAAAATTTATGGGCAACACTTCTCGGGCTTTCTGGCTTGGGCGATGTGGCGGGCAATCTACCTGTCCAAAATGCCCGGCATGGGTCAACGGGCTCGGATTCTGCTCGATTGGATACTTGATTTCTTTTTCGGACGAAGTATAGCGGAGTTTCCCATCGACCCTTCGAGGGGATGAAACACCTAAATGGGTCGGGCGATATTTTCCCCCACGGAATCATCTATATGTAAGGAAAAGGATTCCTACTACCAGAGTAATTGCGGTGAGCGGCGCGCCGACCTTGAAGTAATCCCAGAATTTTATTTCTACGTTCTTTTGCCGGGCACGCTCGATGACGATGAGGTTGGCAACTGATCCGAGGATCGTGAAGTTGCCCGCCAATGTCGAGCTCATGGCAAGCGCCAACCATGCTTGGCCTTGCTGTTCCTTCAATTGCAGGACGAAAGGCTTCAGTACGAGCACTGCGGGAACGTTGCTAACGAGATTTGAGAGAACGGCAGAAGTGCCGGTCATCACCGGAACCCGTTCCAAATGGAACTGCTTAGCATAGCCTAGGACGCCTGGCGTAAACACGGTCTTCTCTATTCCTGTCACCACCACAAATAAGCCCGCGAACAGCAGCAGTAATGGGAAGTCAATCTCGCGGTAAATTTTCTCGGGCTTTGCGCGGCGCGTAATCAGGAGAAACGCCCCGGCGGCGATGGCAACTTTTGCGGGCGGCTGCCCCAGAAAGAAGAGAACGATCATACATAAGGTGACAAGACCCGACTTGATCGCGAGTGGTTTACTGTAGTGGACCGGCTGCTGCGGAGGTTGG
Source organism: Bryobacteraceae bacterium (assembly GCA_045807905.1). Classification (GTDB taxonomy): domain Bacteria; phylum Acidobacteriota; class Terriglobia; order Bryobacterales; family Bryobacteraceae; genus Bog-105. The sequence continues at coordinate 24,375 of JBJMGM010000144.1, forward strand.
AAATGATCGCCCCGAAACTCGGAGCGGAAGAAAAGAAAGATCAGGAGAACGGTAATGACCAAGCCGATGCCGGCAATTGGAGCAAGTGCAGCCGCAAAGCGCACGTAAGCTATGTGAGAGAAGCTGCCGATCAAAATATTTTGCGGGTTGCCTGTGATCGTCGCTGTGCTTCCGACGTTAGAGGACATTGCAATCGCGAGTACGTAAGGGACGGGATTTCTCCGCAGGCTAGAGACCAGGTCGAGCACGAGTGGGGTCATCACAAGGCAGATGGCGTCGTTCACAAGGAATGCCGAGAAGAACCCGGAAACGAATACCAACGCAATCATCACGACCAGCGGATGGTGGGTGTGACGCAACACCCACGAGTTCACGAGCGCGAAAAAGCCGGAAAGCCTCAGATAGGCGACGACAATCATCATTCCGAGTAGCAGAACCAGCGTGTCGAGATCGATTCCGCTATAGGCTTCATTTAGGGTGAGGACTCCACAAGCCACCATCAGGCTCGCACCGATTAAGGCCGCGCCGGTGCGGTCGACGTGTAATCCGGGCAGTCGACCCCACCCAACAACCAGGTACGTTGCCAGGAAGATTAAGACAGAAAGGACCGTGATTGCGGGCATCCGGCGGAGATCACGCCTTCCCAGGTTACGAGATTGGGACCTTGATTGTTGCTCGGCATGGTCTTGAACGGGGGAATGAAGGCAGCCCGCTAGGCTCGACGCGAGAGATGGTGGGTAAACCAGTTGGTTGCGAGTCTCGCGACTTGCTCGAGAGTTCCTGGCTCTTCAAAAAGGTGGGTTGCTCCGGGAACGATCTCCAACTTCTTTTCGCATTGGAGTTCGTTCAACGCTTTCTTGTTTAATTCAATAACAGGAAAGTCGTCACTGCCGACGATGAGCAGCGTTGGGGCTTTGACTTTTCGCAGGTCTGCTCCGGCGAGATCGGGCCGGCCGCCGCGGGAAACGACGGCACTCGTCGACTCCGGCAGTTGAGCCGCTGCAAATAATGCCGCAGCGGCTCCAGTGCTTGCGCCAAAATAGCCCAGCCGCGAACTGTCGATTGAGGAATCACGGCCCAGCCATTTCGTCGCCTGAACGAGGCGATTCGCGAGCAGAACTATATCGAATCGCAAATGCCGGGTTTGGACGTCGATCTCCTCCTCTTCTGCCGTTAGGAGATCAACTAGAAGAGTAGCCAATTTCGCCTGGTGGAGGACACTGGCAACAAACCGGTTACGCGAGCTAAAACGGCTGCTTCCAGTCCCGTGAGCAAAGATGATCATGCCTTGAGCGTCACTTGGGATGGTCAGATCGCCAACAACTCCGGAGGGCGGGATCTGAACAGATCGTTGGGAAAGCTCGGGTCTGGCTGGCATCTGGGCTCCCTGGGAAATGGGCTCGATCTGCATTTCACACCTCGATCCAAGAGGTGCGGGCTAGCGGCTGCGAGCTCGCCGGGAACTCGTCACCTTGCCTCGCGTGCGCCGGCGGGCGGCAGCTTGCTTCGCCTGCTTGGAGAGAGCGGATTTTGAAGCCGCTGATCGAGGTTCTCGTTTCAGCGCCTCGAGGCGTGCCTTTGATCGTTTCGCGTCCGGTTTCGTCTGTTTGCCGCTGTGGCCCTTCTTCAGGTCCCGCTCGGCGCGTTTTCGGGTAGCTTCAGAAGTCGTACCTTTCTTTGGTGGCGGGAGATCCACGCCCGCCCGTCGCGCTTTCGAGAGTCCAATTGCGATTGCCTGCTGTGGGGATCGGGCACCATGTTTGCCTTCGCGAATGTGCTCCATCTCCTCACGGACGAATTCACCGGCTTGGGTGGTGGGAGCCTTGCCTTCAGCTTTGTCCCCCTTCGCTCGCTCAACGGTCTTCTTTTCTGGCATTTACTTCTCCTAAACATAAGATCGCTAATGGCATTTTCGGTTGCCAGCTTCGACCGCTGCTTGCGAGTGCCGGAGATGCACTTAAGAAAAGAATTTTGAACGACCTTCGAACTTTCTCCATCGTTTGCCGTCTTTACGATAAGGGCAATGGCTGCGGTGAAGGGATATCTATGTCACCATGGTTATGATCCCCAGGAGAGCTAAGTAGGTTCAGTGTCTAAATACCGAAATAGATTGGGTTTGCTATTCATGTTCGCCAGTGCGCTGGGTTTGGCCATTCTTCTTGTCTCCTGTGGCAAGAAGGGTCCCACCGGCGCCCAAGCCGCGATGATGATGATGATGCAGGAGGTTCCTGTTCGCGCGGTTCCGGCCGTCGCAACAGACGTGCCTCTTGAAGTATCCGGCGTAGGCAATGTTGAGGCGGCAGCCACGGTGGAGGTCAAATCGCGGGTTTCCGGCCAGGTTCTACGCGTAGATTTTCAAGAGGGCCAGGACGTCAGGCAAGGGCAGTTCCTGTTCGAGATCGATCCTGAACCTTTACTACGTCAGATCGCTCAGATAGAAGCCGAATTGTCCAAGGACGCTGCTCTAGAACAGCAAGCTCGAGCAAATGTGGTAAAGGATCAAGCCATGCTGAAGCAAAGCCGCGCGCAAGCTGATAGGGGCCTTGCGCTTTCGAAGGAAGGTATCTTCTCGAAAGAACAAACCGAGCAGGTAGTCGCGACGGCAGACTCAGCGCAGGCTGCGTTGGATGCTGACCAAGCTGCCGTCGAGAGTGCAGTTGCTTCCTTGAAGTCCGATCGCGCGAGGCTCGATCAAACCAAGCTGCAACTCAGCTATACAAAAATTACCGCGCCCATAAATGGCCGCGCAGGCGCGATCAGCGTCAAAGCAGGGAACCTGGTAAAGGACAACGATGCTGTACTGGTCACGATTTTACAGACCTCGCCTATTTACGTATCTTTCGGAGTGCCCGAGCAACTCCTTCCTGAGGTGAGAAAGTATAGTTCAGAGCACCCAATAGTCATAGAAGCTTCGGCGGACGGACAAAAAACCGCCACCGGAAGTCTCCGCTTCATTGACAATTCGGTGGATAGCACGACCGGGATGATCAAACTCAAGGCGCTGTTTGACAATCCGGATCGCGTGCTATGGCCGGGACAATTCGTGAACGTGAAAGCAAGACTCAGGCTGGAGCACAACCGCATTGTTGTGCCGAGCCGCACCGTCGAGACGGGACCGCAAGGCAAATATGTTTGGGTAATGAACCAATCCAATGCCACGGTTGCGATGCGCCCCGTTCAGGTCCTGCGCAATTATCAAGCTCCCAAGAGTGGTGAAGAGGCTGTAATCGGAAGTGGCTTGACGCCCGGCGAAATGGTGATTTCGGAAGGGCAGATGCGCTTGGCCCCGGGGGTAAAGGTGCGACTGCTCAAATCCAACACTGAGCTGGGCAATGGCGGGCCTGCGAGCCCGGGTGCCGGTTCTTAAGGATACTCATGCACTTTACCGATCTATTCATTCGCCGCGCCATCACAACCACCTTGCTGATGGCCGGCATTCTCATCTTCGGAATTCTCAGCTACACGACGCTTCCGGTCAGCAATCTGCCCTCAGTTGAATACCCGACCATACAGGTATCGGCTTCACTACCGGGCGCAAATCCAGACACAATGGCGTCGTCTGTTGCGACACCGCTCGAAGCAGAGTTCTCGACGATAGCTGGGATTGACAGCATGTCGTCCTCGAGCGCGCTCGGTACCACCGGCATTACTCTTCAGTTCGACCTAAGCCGCGATATTGACGCTGCAGCACAGGATGTTCAGGCCGCGATCTCTCGGGCGGGCGGGAGGTTACCGACTAACATGCCGGCGCCTCCCTCCTATCAGAAGGTAAACCCGGCGGAGCAGCCGATTCTCTTTATCGCAGTCTCATCGAAGACGATGTCGCTATCGCAGCTTGATGAATACGCTGAGACCACTATGGCCCGACGCATCTCAATGGTGAACGGAGTAGCTCGCGTACGAGTGTTCGGCGCACAAAAATACGCCGTACGTGTGCAGGCTGATCCTGAAAAGTTGGCGGCGCGCCAGGTGGATCTTGAAGAAGTGCGCAACGCGCTGTCGAGTGGGAGTGTGAATCTTCCCGCTGGTTCGCTGTATGGCTTCAGCAAGGCTTATACCGTTGAATCGACCAGTCAGCTCACGTCTGCTCCCCAGTTCGCGCGGCTTATCGTCACATACCGCAACGGCAGTCCTGTCCACCTTGATGAATTGGGAAACGTACTCGATAGTGTCAGTGACAATAAGACAATCTTTTGGATCAATCAAAACCGCAGCGTGGTTCTAGCTGTGCAGAAGCAGCCCGGCACGAACACGGTGGCTGTTGCTGATGCAGTGAAGGCGTTGCTTCCCGTCATGAAGCAATCGATGCCGGCCGGCATCGTGATAGGAAGAGCGTTCGACGCTTCAGAAAACATTCGAGAATCAATTCGGGACGTGAAATTCACGCTCGTCGTGACCATATGCCTTGTCATTTTGGTGATTTTTGTGTTTTTACGGAACGTTTCGGCGACGGTGATTCCGAGCCTGGCAGTGCCTCTTTCGCTGTTGGGCACGTTTGCGGCGATGAAGTTGCTCGGGTTCACCATTGACATGCTCTCAATGATGGCGATGACGCTGTCGGTGGGCTTTGTCGTGGATGACGCAATCGTCATGCTGGAAAACATTGTGCGGCATATGGAGATGGGCAAGCCACGCATGCAGGCGGCAATCGAGGGGGCGCGGGAGGTCGGTTTCACCATCGTATCGATGACCGTCTCATTGGTTGCCGTGTTCATTCCCGTACTGTTCTTGAGCGGCATTATCGGCCGATTGCTGCGTGAATTTTCAATAACTATTGCTGTGGCTGTACTTATCTCAGGGGTCATTTCATTGACCCTTACGCCGATGTTGTGCAGCCGCTTTCTACGTCAAGAGACACACTCGCGGAATCGCTTCTATCAATTGTCGGAAGGCTTTTTCGATTGGCTGAACAACGCCTATCGCCGCACCTTACAGGTGGTGATGCATCACAGACGCACAACGCTATTGGCGAGTGTTGCCCTTACCGTTGCCACCGTTTATCTATTCGTTGTCATGCCCAAAGGTTTTATGCCTACAGTCGATCAAGGCTTTGCGTTCGGCGGAGCTGAAGCGGCGCAGGATACATCTTTCGATGAAATGGTGCGTATACAGAAAAAGTTGACGGATATTTTGCACCAAAATCCTTGGGTTGAGACGTACGGCTCGGGTGTTGGTGGCTTTGGGGGCCAGAACCAGGGCTTCATGTTCGTCAGTTTTAAAGATGACAAACACCGCCCTAAAGCGAATGCCATCATCGGCCAGCTTGCGCAAAAGTTCATGGCGATACCCGGCGTAATGGTGTTTTTGCAGGTTCCGCCTCTCCTAACGTTGGGCCAAAATGAAGGCCGAAGCCAGTATTCGGTTGCGCTTCAAGACGCAGACGTGCAGGCCCTGTACAAGTGGGGACCAATCCTTGAAACGAAACTCCACTCCATTCCGCAGTTGACCAACATTTACAGTGATCTTCGACTAGCGAGTCCTCGGCTCACTGTAGACATAGACCGTAATCGTGCTCTAGCGCTCGGTGTAACCCCGGACGCAATTGCCAATACGCTTTATGATGCCTACGGGAATCGAAGAGTAACGACCATTACCGCCGCAGCGAACCAATACGACGTGATTCTCGAGGTCCCGCCGCAGTATCAACGCGATCCATCTGCGCTCAACAAGCTATACATCCGATCGAATCAGGGCAAGATGGTTCCCCTAGCTGCGGTGACCGATCTGAAGCAGACTGTAGCCACGCTGAGTGTCAATCATATCGGGCAGCTTCCGGCAGTAAATTTCCAATTCGATGTGAAGCCCGGAGTTTCGTTAAGCGAAGCCACGCGCCTGGTGGACGAAGCAGCGAGTCAGATTGGCCTCCCTGACACGATGAGCTTCAGTTATCAGGGAACGGCGGCGGCATTTCAGAGCTCGCTTCGTGGTCTCGGTATTTTGCTCATCATTGCCGTACTGGTCATTTACCTCGTTTTGGGCGTTCTCTACGAGAGCTTCATTCATCCGATCACGATTCTTTCAGGTTTGCCAGCGGCGGGTCTTGGCGCGCTTCTCACGTTGTTGGTGTTTGGCCACGATCTGAATCTGTACTCGTTCGTCGGCATCGTTCTTCTTCTGGGCATCGTGAAGAAGAACGCGATCATGATGATTGACTTCGCGTTGCACGCACAACGCACTGAGGGCAAGTCTCCAGAAGAAGCAATTTTTGAAGGCTGCTTGAAGCGTTTTCGTCCTATTATGATGACCACCATGGCGGCCTTGCTGGGTACGTTGCCGGTTGCTTTTGGAACTGGCGCAGGTGGCGAGGCGCGGCGTCCCTTGGGTCTCGCCGTTGTGGGCGGACTTGTCGTGTCGCAAGTGCTTACGCTCTACATAACCCCCGTGGTTTACCTCTACTTGGATCGGCTAGTGAGCCGTCGGCGAGAGCGTCAATCGACGAAGGCCGTTAGCGGTTGGCCCGCTGAAGGGACGCTGGTAAAACAGTAGAGTCAAGCAGTAGAGCGCGCCATACATATCCGTATCTGTGCGCACCGAGCCGGAGGGCTATGCTGAAGAAATGGATCTCCCGAGATTCGTTCTTGTTGAACAGCACTTCCCAGAGCGCGCGATTTCGAACATTCCCCAGCACGTTCGCACAGAACTGGCGCAAGCTGATTTCGCCTCCCGGATTCCGAAGGGCGGGCGCGTCGCCATTGGCGTAGGCAGCCGAGGCATCTCAAATATTGCGACCATCGTCAAATCGGTTGTCGAGTTCTGGAAAGAGAAAGGGGCTCATCCCTTCATTTTTCCTGCTATGGGCAGTCATGGGGCGGCAACTGCGGAAGGGCAGGCGGACGTGCTGGCGCACTACGGGATCCACGAAGCGACTATGGGAACGCCGGTCATCAGTTCACTTGACGTTGTGCCCCTTGGGAAGACGCCGGAGGGTGTGGAAACCTTTATGGATCGGAACGCCTATGAATCCGACGGCGTGTTTCTAGTTCCCCGCATAAAATGGCACACCGATTTTTCAGGTGAAATTGAAAGCGGACTATTCAAGATGGTTGCAATCGGAATCGGTAAGTTCGCCGGAGCCCGGCAATATCACACCTTCGGCTATCGTATGGGGCTGGAGCGCGTAATACGGAGTGTAGGAACTAAAATCCTGTCCACTGGAAAAGTCCTCGGTGGCCTTGCAATTCAAGAAGGCGCGCATCATGAGACAGGCGGGCTTGTTGCGATCAGCTCGTCCCGGGGTGTCGAAGCGATGCTCGCTCAAGAACAAAGCCTATTGCGGGAGGTGAAATCGTGGAGAGCGAAATTGCCTGCTCCGGAAATCGATGTCCTCATTGTGGATGAGATCGGCAAGGATATCAGTGGGACAGGAATGGACACAAAGGTAATCAACCGCGGTATTAACGGTGACTATAATCCTTTTCCAGAAACGCCCATCGTGCATCGGGTATACGCCCGAGGATTGAGTGAGCTTACCTACCATAGCGGAATCGGCATCGGCCTTGCGGATGTCATTCACGATCGCCTGCTAAACGACATAGACTGGAAACCCACCTACATCAACTCGCTGACCGCTTCCACTCCGGCCGGAGTCCGAACGCCCATACACTTTGCAAGCGATCTCGAAACGCTCACTAATATCGCTCCGACGGTGGGAAAAATCGACCTTTCAAACGTGACATACTGCCGCATTCGGAACACCTTGGAATTGGTGCATGTGGCCGTTAGTGAGACTCTCGTTCCAACGCTGTACGCGAACGCGAAACCAGTGTCCCCGGCTTTCGATGTACCTCTAAATTCCGCGCACGATTTCGATCGGTTTGAAGCGCTCACGCGAGCTGCTTCGGCCTATTCGGAAACTGTGCGGCAGTGAGACTTGCGTGCCAAAGGCTCCCAAGGTGTCGGCTGCGGAGTGGGTACCAGCAACTCACGATCTGAGTAGATTGCGCACGGCGGCGCCAGATTGCCGCGGCTGCGAACTTTATCAGCGGGCGACTCAGGTCGTCTTTGGCGAAGGGCCGCAAAACGCCAAAGTTGTGATGGTAGGGGAACAGCCCGGCGATGAAGAGGATCAAAAAGGGCGTCCCTTCGTTGGCCCCTCGGGTCGGCTGTTAAGTAAGGCGATGAGCGAGGCCGGGCTCGATCGCGAGCAGATATACGTGACGAATGCAGTGAAGCACTTTAAGTTCATAGAGCGCGGCAAACGGCGTCTTCACGCAAAGCCAAACGGAAGTGAGATCTCTGCCTGTCGCCCATGGCTTGAAGCGGAACTGGGGGTAATTGAGCCGGCGATTGTTGTTTGCCTCGGTGCGACGGCAGCGCAATCACTCATGGGCCCCGCATTTCGAATCACGAAAGAACGCGGCACCTTCTTCCCGCATCCCTGGGCCAAGCAGTTGGTAGCGACGGTACACCCGTCCGCTATCCTGCGAGCACCCGAAAGATATGAACAAGAATATGAATTGTTCGTCCGCGACTTACGATCAATCGCAACAAAAATGGACGAGCTGCGTTTAGCCGGCTAGTTCAGACCAGCTTTCCAGCGCTCAATTAGCAGAAGCTGTTTCTCGACCTGCTCGCGCTCTGGGGAGTCAGGCTCAAGACGTAGATAGGTTTCTAGATCGGCCTTTGCGGCGCGGTGGTTGAGCTGCCGAAGATGGATGAGGCCGCGATGGCGGTATTCATCGGCATACTCGGGCATTGCCTCTATTAAGAGATCGAGCACTTGGCGCGCTTTCTCAAACGCCTGACCGCGCAGATATATGGCTTTCAAGTTGCTCAGCATGCGCACGAGGATCTGTTGCTTGTTTACAGGGGCGAGGACCGCCGGGTTGGTCCGCAGGTCGACGCCAGCGGTTTCCTTCGAAAGAACGCAGCATTCAGTAAACGAAAGAATGCGGCCCCGGTTGAACGGGTCCACCCAATAGCGAGCTTCAGCGTCTTCATACGCGACGATAAAATGACCAGGCAGGCCCACGCCATAGACCGGCCTCGAGAGACGGCGCGCGATCTCGATATAGAGCACCGCGAGAGAAATAGGAATACCGAGCCGACGCATCAGGACCGAGTTGAGACAGCTGTTGCGCGGATCGTAATAGCTCTCCTCGTTTCCGCGGAACTGAAGGGTTTCGAACAAGAGCTGGTTGGCTGCTTTAATGAAATCGAGGCCAGTTGAGTTCGTGCTCAGCTGTGAGCCGATCTGCTGTGCCAGATTCTCGAGGCGAAAGAGCGAGGCGTCGAAATCGAGCTGTGGAAATTCGACGCTGGCCACTTCGAGGGCGGCGATATCGAGGGTGACTTCTGAGCGTTCGTGCCGTAAGGCGTCGCGCAAGCGCTCCACGCGACATAGCTTACCACTGAGGAGATAAAGTGGGGTTGGGATTGTGATACTCCAACTGCGTTTTCTGCGGTGTGCATTGCTAGCTGCGGGAACCTTCAGCGCTCCATTGTTTGGCCAAACCGGAACTGCGAAGCGGCTGCCTGCAATGGCGCAGGAGATCGTGGCTGCTCATAACTCGGTCAGGGCCGATCATGGTGTCCCGCCGCTGCGCTGGTCAGACGAGGTAGCGGAATATGCGCAGAAGTGGGCAAATGCTCTCATCGCGAATGGCGAATTCAAGCACAGCAGTCCGCGGTATGGGGAAAACTTGTTCGAGATTTCAGGTGGATCTACGACGGCGTACGATGTCGTCTCCGCATGGGCTGCCGAACGCAAGAACTACAATTACCGGAAGAACACCTGCTCCGGCACATGCGGCCACTACACGCAAGTGGTATGGCGGGACACGCACTTGCTGGGTTGTGGCATGGCCCGCGATAGGCGACGTGAAGTGTGGGTTTGCGATTACGAGCCGCATGGAAATATTGTGGGCGAACGGCCCTATTGACGCCGGCGCCGGACTGATGACAGGTTTACATTCGGACTGCAATAAGCGATTTGGCGACTCCTAATACGCGTTCAGAGAATATTTGGGCATCCGGGAACAAGCATCGAAGATCCCTTTTGTTGAGTAGCTCGATATCGTTCAAGAAATGCTCAATATAAAACGAGCGTTGTGCTTCAGTTGGACGGACGAGTACCTCCCATATGGTAAAGCGTTCGATGATCCGTCTTTGCATCGTCTTTGGAAGGTAGTGAATGAAGGGAAGCATCAAATGCAGCTCTATTGGAAATCCTCGATTCGGCGTTTGGACCCAATACGATCGAGCGACTCGACCTATTTCTTCGGCGAAATTCTGTTGATCCCGGCGAGTCCCAACGTGCTCGATAACGGAATTGCTGAATGCAATATCGAAAGCAGCGTCCGCGAAAGGCAGCATACGGCCGTCCGCCGCAACACGCTGTACAGATTTCGCACCGGGCTCTAGCGCGCTGGGGAAATTCAGGACTGTGAGGCGAGGTTGAATGGTCAAAAACTCCCAAATAGCAGGCGACCCCCCGACGTCGAGAATACGCGTGTTCGCGTTGATCTTAAAGGTCCTTTCAAACAGCCGCATCCGTCGAGACCGGAAGTGCTGCAGGGCCCCTAGTACTAGATCGGAACACATCATTCCGCGTTCGGTTTGCAGTTCTGCACCGGCGGATCCAGGGCGACTTACTTCGCCTCTTGAAAGCGTCTGGCCATTGACGCCGCGAGCTGCCGAGGTGCGAAGCGTGTAAAGAATGCCATTACGCTGTTAATACGGCCTGCAATTACAAGCGGCTTTCCTGCCTTCATTGCCGCGAGGCCGATCTGCGCCACAGCACTCGCGTCCATCACATTTCCACCTTTGAAGAGCTTTGTGTTCGTAACCCCGGCGCGTTTATCGAATTCCGTCTTCGTCGGGCCGGGGCAGAGGGCGGTCACAGTGACACCATAATCGCGGGCCTCATTATGCAACGCTTCTGAGAACGAAACGACGTACGCTTTGGTGGCATAGTAGACTGCCATCAATGGGCCGGGCTGAAACGCGGCCGTTGACGCAATATTTAAAATTTGTCCACTCCGCCGCTTGACGAACCCTGGAAGAAATAACCGGGTCAGATGCGTAAGCGCTCCAACGTTTAGCTGAACCATCTGCATTTGCTGCTCCTCATCGAGTTCCCAGAACCGTCCCACTAGACCGAAGCCGGCATTGTTGATGAGCAGTTCGACCTTTAGCCCGGCACTCGTCAGTTCATCGAAGACCTCACGCGCTGCGTCTGGAATGGACAGGTCCTTTTCAATCACTCGAACAGTGCGCTTTGTGTTCTGCCGGATTTCGGCAGCGAGCTCTTCCAGTTGTGGAAGCGATCGCGCAATCAGTACAACATCGTAACCTTCGCGGGCACATAAGCGTGCGAATTCACGTCCAAGACCGGTCGAGGCACCAGTGATGAGGGCTAGCGGCATCGTTAACGATTGTTACATCAGGGGTTGAGAGTAAATCTCTGCCAATGTCCTCGTTTGAGGCAGCAGCTGCGGCGCTATCTAATAATCTGAAGAAGCTTGTCTTTTCTTCGCCGGTATCTGGCGCCGTCAATCATCGCGGTGGCTATCTCAAGCCTGTATCTGTATCACCTGGATGGTGTTGGTCTGCTTGGCCCCGACGAGCCGCGGTACGCCGCTATTGGCCGAGCGATGGCCGAAACGGGGAACTTGATTACGCCAAGCCTTTGGGGCGCGCCTTGGTTCGAAAAACCACCTCTGCTGTATTGGATGGTCGCGGCCGCCACGGCAACCGGCTTGAATCCGGATCGTGCAGCCCGTGTTCCTGTCGCGCTGCTGAGCTTCGCATTTCTGGGCCTGTCGTTCTGGCTACTGTGGCGCGAATTTGATGTCGAAGTGGCGACGCTTTCGACTGCGCTGCTAGCGACTTCGGCTGGATGGATCACTTACAGCGGACTCTGCTTGACGGATTTGCCTCTAGCGGTTTTCTTTTCGCTGGCAGTATTTTTGGGTCTGCCATTGCTCCGTGATCAGCCGGAACTCGCGCTCATCAACCGACGAATTTTTCTTATTGGCGTTTGCGTCGGCTTGGCCACACTCGCGAAGGGTCTCGTCCCGCTTGCTCTTTGTTTACCGTTCTTCTGGTTTCTTCGGCGGTTTTGGCGGCGCTGGTGGCTCGCGTTCCTCTCTTGTGCCATCGTCGCCGCTCCCTGGTACGTTGCCGTCTACGTATCCAATGGAAATCAGTTTGTTGAAGACTTCTTTTGGAAACACCACGTACAGCGGCTTTATTCGGCATCGTTGCAGCACGTACAGCCCTGGTACTACTACTTCCCCGTGCTTCTCGCCGGCCTTTTTCCCTGGACACCTCTCCTCGGAGTATTTGCAACGCGGCGGGCCGTATGGGACGAACGCCGGCGTTTTCTGGCAAGTGCTTTTTGTTTCGGTGTCCTGCTCTTCAGCATTTCATTGAATAAATTGCCCGGATATCTCTTGCCATTATTCCCTGCTATATTCGTGCTACTCGCCTCACAATTCGAAGGAAAAAGCGCAACACGAGTTGACCGGCTCTGGCTATTGTTGGCTGCGCTGCTGGTCTCCTCAATTCCGCTGCTTGCTCGACTATTGCCGGAGTGGCTTAGCAGAGGTCGGTTATCATCATTGCCGATCAGACCTTTCTTGGAACCGAACCTGCTCTACATGGTTGTGCCTGTGCTGCTGGTCTTTGTGGCCCGGCGCTCGTGGATTGTCCTGCTGCTCGTTGTTTGTATTGCCTGGGGAGGAATTTACTTGAAAGACAGCGCGTATCCAATTCTCGACCGGAAAGTCTCGGCGCGCGGCTTGTGGCGCGACATCAAAGCGGTGTCAAATAAGATCTGTGATGGAGGCTTAGATCGGGAATGGCAGTATGGCTTGGCTTTCTATCACGGATCTCCCGTGCCTTATTGCAGCCCAGGAAAATTTGATTTCGTGCTCCGGCCGAGGCCGCACCAACCGCCGTCTATTGAACCACTGAACGAAAATGCCGGCCGATTTCAGGTATCGGCCGGTGGTAAAGAACGGAGCAAATGACACTAGACAGGTTCTGCCCGAACTATTTGCCTGCGGCGGCGCCAGGCTCGGCTTGCACCGGCCATCAATAAACCCGCACCTAGCAACGCGAAGCTGGCCGGTTCGGGTGCATCACATTTAGCGATAATGAACTCCTGGTCGCGGTAACACGAGGCGGAGGAAACAATCTCGAAATTCGCGAAATTCAGGCCGCTGGTGTTGTAGTTTTGGGTAGCCTGATTGATATAGGCAGCATCGCCCGAGAACAAGTTCAAACCAGAAAGTGATGTGGAGCTCGTTATTGAATAGTTGATGATATCCCAGGCCGCGTGTTGAATGTTGATCCGGGTCGCGCCTGAGGCTTGAGTAATCAACGTGTAAAGATAGGCGTCTTCCTGATACTCGATTCCTTTGCTGGCATTATACGTATCGGTGAGATTAGAGCTGCCGACGCTTGTCAGATTAGCGAACCAGGGCGTGTTCAACGCGCTCCAATCCTTGTTGTCCACGCAGAGCGCAGTATAGTTCATGCCGTTCACTGAGAGCGTATAAGGGCCCACGTAGATGCCTTGGCTGTCCTTTACGGCCGGATTTCCATAGTTGAGAAGCGTTACGTCCACCGTTCCTGCCGAAAGCAGGGCGCCAAATACAAAAAACGTCATGATGAATTTCATGGTCAGCTCTCCAAAGCTTGCGATTTACACCACGAAGCGCGATATGCGTTCAGGTGTTTCGAGCTTAAACCCGCTCAGCGAGGCAAACCAGTGTCCTTTAAGGTTTAAGGTGTTTGAAACGAGCAGTACCCATTGCGTTCTGTGCGAGGCGATAGCAGACCTTACTCCCCGGATGGATAGAACGCGGTAGACGTTCGGCAACCAGTAAGCGGCCGGCGAGCGGGCCGATTCAGTCGTAATAAAAGGCCGCAATCTGATGTCTAATCAGCGATAGCCATGAGCGAGCGCAGGAAGCTTGGAAACAGCGATATTGAAATTACCCCATTAGGGATCGGCGCCTGGGCTATGGGAGGTTCAGGTTGGGCGTTTGCCTGGGGCGACCAGGACGACCGGGACTCCATCGCGGCCATTCGTGCAGCCCTGGATGCAGGAATCAATTGGATCGATACAGCTGCGATTTACGGACTTGGCCATTCGGAAGAAGTCGTTGGCAAGGCTTTGCAGGAAGTCTCCAAGAAGCCCTACGTCTTCACAAAATCTGAGCGCCGCTGGGATGCGGAGGGCAAGATTTTCGGTTCGCTGAAAGCCGATTCTATTCGCAAAGAATGTGAAGACAGCTTGAGGCGTTTGAACATTGACGCAATTGATGTGTATCAAATCCACTGGCCGGCCCCAGAGCACGATATTGAGGAGGGCTGGACGGAGATGGCGCGCCTGAAAGAAGAAGGCAAGGTGCGCTGGATCGGCGTCTCGAATTTCAACGTGAATCAGATGAAACGGGCACTACGGATCGCTCCGATAACGTCGCTCCAACCACCGTATTCTTTACTCGCTCGGGACTCCGAGCGGGAGATTCTTCCCTTTGCAAAAGAGAACAACATTGGAGTGATTGTATATTCGCCGATGCGCGCCGGACTCCTGACGGGTAAGATGACCAGGCAGCGGGCGCTCAATCTGCCTACAGACGATTGGCGGGCGAGGGACCCGGACTTCAAAGAGCCCAAGCTCAGCCGCAACCTGGAGCTTGTAGAAGTGCTTCGCCAAATCGGGAACCGTCACGGGCGCACTCCCGCCGAAGTCGCACTTGCATGGACATTGAACAACCCCGCAGTAACGGGCGCAATTGTGGGGCTGCGTAGGGCGGACCAGGTTGAGGGCACGATAGGCGCACTGAATTTTCGGCTAGCTACAGAAGAGATTTCTGAGATCGAGGCGTTTTTTGAGCAGCCGGCTCATGCCAAGCAAGCAGCTCCCGCATAACAATCCCACATCGCGGAAAGCAAACGTGAAGTTAGCATGGGCTTGGTTACTGCTCTGTATCGCGTTTCTGCTGCACGTGGCGCTTGAGTGCAACCAGCGGGGCAGCAAAACGCAAAAACGAACCCAAATGAGTTCGTTTGGTAAAAACCCCACCCGAACCTCAAAACCGGGCCAACATCAGACGGCCGTCACAAATGCCAAAATGTTTTATCCTGCTCTAAATCAATGGCTTCGTCCGAGTGCAAGGCGCTACCGTGCACCGTTCGCCGGCGAAGATCACTACAGGCTCACCAAATGAACTTCAACGCGAACTGAAGCTGCCGATTGCTAGCCGCCGTGCTGTTGATCGTGTTGAACGAACCGATCTGACTGATGTCGGCACGCCCAACCGGGAACCTGCCAGTCGGATCGTAGTTGGGGTACGTGTCCGCGAATGGGTTCGGCATTGAGAAAATTGGGTGATTCAGCAGATTGAAGGCTTCAAACCGGAACTGCAGTCTCAGCCGCTCGGTCAAGTTGGTTGTCTTCATCGCACTGAAATCGAAACTCACAAATTTCGGTCCACGCAGAACACTGCGTCCCGCGTTTCCAAACACCTCTTGTTCAGTCGGCAGCGCGAAAGCAGAGAGGTTCCACCAGTCCAAAATCTGATGAGGACCATCATTTGCGTTTCCGACGATGTCGCAGTTGTCCTGCTCAAAGTTGACTCTGTTCACGGCTGGATCGCTCGTAGTCAGACAGGAAGCCGGAAAACCGGTGCGTACCACACTGATTCCGCCGATCTGCCATCCGCCGAACAGCCCGTCAACCAAACCGTTCCAGCTCGAGCCCCAGTGGCGTCCTTTTCCGAACGGGAGTTCGTACAACGCGCTGTTCACCCAGTTGAACTTTGCGTCGAAGACCGAAGGTCCGTAGTCTAGCCTGTAGTCGTAGATATGCGGTGTCGCTTGGCCGTTCCCGCCGTCGCGCGTCGACGAAGCGGTGTCGAAAGACTTGGACCAGGTGAATGAACTGAGGAACGTGAAGCCTTGCGAGAAACGCTTCTCCACTTTGGTTTGCAAGGAGTTGTAGTTAGCCGACGTTGCGCTCTCGAAACGATTGTAATAGGATGCAAGGGACGGAATTCTCGGCGGTAGATACGTCACCGGCTGCACCACTTGATTGCCATTCATCACCGGAAACGTCTGATTTTGGTCTGTGAGGTGCGGCAGGTGCGTAGAGGCCGAACCGACATACGCTACCTCCAATATCAGATTTTGAACGAGTTCCTGCTGGATCCCGAAACTCCATTGCTGGATGCGCGGCGTTTTCAAATGCGGGTCAACGGTGAATTCGGAAGGTTGGATGATGGTCTGCGTGGTGTTGTTGAAAACCTGGTTGATGACATTGTATTGCCCTTTATTGATGAACTTCGCGGAGCGCGGTGCGTTCCGCGCAAAGTCAAACCATGGATCGGCGTTCATGGGCGAATAGAAGATACCGGCTCCGCCCCGGATGACCGACTTGCCGTGAGCGAACGCGGGCGACCATGCAAATCCCAATCGTGGTGACCAGTTGGTCTTGTCCGTGAACACTAAGTTAGGGCCTAAACGGTTGTCCCGCACGAAAGGCAGATAGGTGGGTGAGTTGGGATCGGAGTCGAAATGCGCCGGCGGGAAGTCCTCGTATGGATCACCGTGCCCGGGCCGAACCACAACCGGAATTGGCCCGCTGAAATCGACGTTCACCATGGAATCTCTGAGATCGTGCCAATAAGGGGCCACTTCATACCGGAGGCCAAGATTTACGGTGAGATTCGGCGATACCTTGAAGTCGTCTTGTATGTAGTAGGCCTGAGTCCAGCGGAACAGGTGTACGTGCGAGTCTCCGGTGGCCACCTCGGAATCATTGCTGATCCCAAGCAATAATGAGGCGAGTGAAAGCCCGCCGGTCTGGTCGACGGCGCCCGTCGCTATTGCCGGGTTCTGAAATGACGCACGCGACAGATTGTGTGACAGCAAATTCAGGTTTTCGCGCCGGAAATCGACGCCCGCCTTAAGAGTGTGCCGCTGCCGGATAAATGACCAGTCATCGCCGTACTCGTAAGTAGTCTGCACTTTACGCAAAGGATGACCAAAGGCATCTTCTCCCAGGCTCAGAAAGTTATCCCCCGCGCCGCTGAAGCTTGGCGTCCCAAAATCGATTGGATCTCCGGATGCGCCGGGAATACCAAGATCGGCCACAACGTTGGTCGTACCCGCCAACGGGCCCAAATTGCTGCTAGCTGCCCGGAGATAGTTGGCCTTGATTTCGTTTACCATCCGCCCGCCAATAGTCCAGGCGTGATGCAGTGTCACCGTTTGAGTTTTCACCGCCTCCGTTAGATCTCTGACGGGCATGACATTGTTGTTGATAACGTCCTCGCGTCCCCAGGAGTATCGGCCCCACAAATTCATGCTCGGGTTCATCACATAGTCGATCCGGCCCGCCGCTTGGTCGTAATTCGTAGGCGTGCTGACCACGCCGACATAGTTGTTCAGGAGTCCTGGACGATTCGGTTGAGGAACGTAGGCAGAGGAAAGAAAAGCGGCACCTGAAGGATTCCAGCATTGTTGAGGGATCATCATGTTGGGCCACGGCACGTTTGTATTCGGATTAGGGTTGAAACAGCCAGGTGGAAGAGTATTGCCGGCGCGAAATGTAGATGAGCCGTCCGGGTTCGTGATATGCGGCATGTAGATAGGAATTCCGTAACCCGAGAAATCGCCGTTCTGCACACCGGGCAACGGCACCGTTGCTGTCGAAGCGCCACCTGTGCGGTCACGAAGTCCTTCATACGCGCCGAAGAAAAACAGCTTGTCTTTGACAATCCGGCCGCCCGCAGTCGCCCCGAACTGGTTCCGTTTGAACGGCGGCTTAGGAGCACCTGGGAAAGCGTTGATGTCGTTGAAATAGTCTTTGGCATCCAGCGCAGAATTGCGCAGGAAGTCATAAGCAGTGCCATGAAGCGAATTGGTGCCGCCCTTGGTAACGGCATTCACCTGCGCGGCGCCCCGCCCGAACTCCGCCGTGTACGAGTTCGTCTGCACCTTGAATTCCTGGATCTCATCGATTGAAGGAATAGCTGCGACTGTATTGAAATCCGGCGATGTATCGGTTGCGCCATCCAAAAGGAAATTGGTGTCCTGCGCACGCGCTCCGCCCAGCGAGTACTGATCGTTCACTCGCCGTCCAACGTCGCGTACTTCTTGGAAGCGGGTGTTTGCGTCTTTTGTGAAAGTGACGCCGGGCGCGAGCGTGGATAGATCCAGAAAATTCCGCCCATTCAAAGGCAGATCCACCACGCGCTTATTATCGATCACTTGTCCTACCGTGCTCGATTCGGTTTCGAGTATAGGCGCCTCTCCCGTCGCCGTCACCGTTTCGCTAACCCGACCCAGTTCGAGCGTGACGTCCATACGGGCTTTTTGGTCGACTTGCAGGTTGAACGGGGGCACAGAAGCAGTGTGGAAACTAGCGTGTTTCACGGTCACTGAATACATGCCTGGCTCGAGAGCGGTAACCGTATAGTCCCCCGTGCTCGTCGTACGCGTCACGTGCGGAGTGTTTCGGGACGTATTGGTCACCGTCACTTCTGCGTCCGGAACTACCGCGCCCGTGGAATCGTAAACCATTCCGGTCACCGAGCCGGTTCCGATTTGCGCCAGCCCGCTGCCCGCGAATAGCGTTGTTAACGCAAAAAGAAGCGAAACACCTAACCAAATCTTCCTACTACCGACTGTGTTTGATATCGACACCTTTTGCCCCCTTCGTTCCCACATCTTCGTCGTATGTCGGGTTCTTCAGACCGAAGTTGGTGCCCGCGCTTGCTCTAGCGAGGGCAACCCGACAAGTTACGATGAGTTTCCAAAGAGTATACTCTCGCACATACGCTCGAGGCAAGGCGTTCGCTATCAACGACGGACCCACATTTCCCTTTTTCTCGTATGCGAATCTGTGATACTATTCCTCCCAAGTTGAACGGGGGATCGGACTCGGGGATATTACGTCCGAACACGGAAACTCGATTCGCAGGGCGGAGAGTTGGGCAAGGGGAGCAGGTACGAATGCATGGGCACTGCGCTCCGTCTGCGCAAACTGCAAATTAGGGGAGGCTCGATGCATCGTATGCTGTTAAATCGACACAGAGTCAGCTTGCTTGGCTCACCCGTAGCGGTGATTGCGATAGCAGTTGTTATTGCGTTATGCACTGGTGGGCGGACACCCGCCCAAGTCTTATATGGGTCGCTAGTCGGCAATGTTACGGACGTGAACGGGGCCGTTGTGCCTGAGGCGGTTGCGACAGCGACAAACCAAGACACAGGGATAGCGAAGACTACGAAAACCGATGCCAGCGGAACATATCAGTTTCTGGATCTTCAGCCCGGCACCTATTCAATCAAAATTGCGGTGTCGGGGTTCAAGACCTACGAACGGCGTGATCTTCCGGTCGCCGCGAATAACGTAACGCGCAATGATGTGGGACTGGAGATTGGAAGTATCGAGCAATCAATCACGGTTACAGGGGTCGCGCCGGCACTGCAAACCGACCGCGCTGAGGTGCGCGCCAATATCAGTGCGGCAGAGCTCGAGAACCTTCCCGTGACGCTCGGCCGCAATTACCAGCAGGTTTACCGCACGCTGCCGGGCTTTTCACCGCCCGTCAACTCGCATTCTATTCCTACTAACCCGTCCCGGGCGCTGGAATTCAATGTCAACGGCACCAGTGACGATCAGAATAATACGCGCATTGATGGGGTAAGCGCTACTCACGTGCAGTTACCGCATGTCGTCGCATACATCCCGGCGCTCGAATCTATCGAAGAAGTGAACGTCGTTACCAATAGCTTCGACGCGGAGCAGGGGTTAGCAGGCGGCGCCGCCATTAACGTCCAGATCAAGAGCGGAACCAACCAGCTACACGGCTCGGGTTTTGAATATCACAGCGATAATCACTTGAAGGCCTGGCCTTGGGACCGCGGGACTGACGTAAACAAGCCGAAACTGGTTTATAACCAATTTGGCGGTACTCTCGGCGGGCCAATAATAAAGGACAAGCTGTTCTATTTCGCCAGCTACGAAGGGACCTTCGACCACCGTGCCGTGCAGCGAAAGGTGACAGTACCGACCGATGCCATGAAGGCGGGCGATTTTTCCGAATTTCTACCGGATTTTGTTGTCTATAATCCTTACACCGATGCGACAGGCACGGCGCTCGCCGATCCCTCGCAACGGCAACCGATGGCTGCTCCCGGTGATCCGCGATGCAACACAGCGACCAACCCGGGCTGTCTGAACATCATTCCCCAGAGCCTGCTGAACACCCCGAGCGGCCAGATCGTTCAGAAGATGGTGGGTCTCTGGCCCGAGCCCAACGTACCCGGGGCCGGATTGAGCAACAACTACTTCGCCTCAGGTCCGTTCGGGTTCGACCGCCACACGTTGGATACGAAAATCAATTGGAACGTGAGTAACAAATTGTCGGTGTTCGGCCGCTTCAGCTTTCTCCACTACTCGGACTTCACGCCGACGGTTTTCGGCGATGCGCTGGTCGGAAGGCCGATTGGCGGGAGCAGCAACTCCGGGAACGGACACGGGGAAACGTATAACACCACTTTCGGTGGCGTATACACAATCAAACCCAACTTCGTTATCGATGCCTACTTCGGCTTTGACAAGCAAGGCACCAGTTCCGAGCCACCCGGCGTGGGAAAGAATATAGGCAGTGACGTTTTGGGGATTCCCGGCACTAACGGACCTCGCCGATTTGAGAGTGGGTGGCCCGAGTTCGACTTCAACGGCACCGACGATTTCGCCACCATCGGAATCGACAATAATTTCATGCCCTACTACCGCCACGATCCGCAGTATCAATACGTGGTGAACTTCAACTGGATCCGTGGGACGCACAATATTCGATTTGGGACCGATATCTATAGGCAGGGACTAAATCAGACCCAGGCGGAGTGGATCGGCGGCGGCTCGTTTTTCGGGTCGCAGGGCGGTTTCGATTTTGGACAAAACGTGACAGCGCTTTGCCAAGATCCGCCTGCTTGCGACGTAGGGACAAGTTCCAACCGCGCCAATTCTTTTGCATCGTTCCTGTTGGGTCTGCCCGATCAGGCAAGCAGAACCTACCAGGTCCCTGACGTCTACACGATCCGCGCCAACCTGTACAGCGCCTACATACGCGACCGGTGGAATGTCACCCCCCGCCTGACGCTCGATTACGGCGTCCGCTGGGAGATGTTTCCGTACCCTACACGCACGAATCGTGGCTTGGAACGTTACGACCCCGATACGAATAAGGTTCTGATCTGCGGAATGGGCTCGGTTCCCGACGGCTGCGGTGTCGAAATCAGCAAGAAGCGCTTTTCGCCTCGCCTTGGCGTAGCCTGGCGCCCGACGGACAAGTTCGTGCTGCGCGCAGGATACGGAATTACCAACGACCCGCATGAAGCGATGGAACTGCTGCGCAACAACTATCCGGTAATGGTCCCGTTCGGCATACAAACCGCAAATAGCTTCGTCCCGGCCACCACGCTTGCGCAAGGTATTCCGCCCATTGCAAATCCCGATTTGGACAACGGCGTCCTCGATTTACCGCTCAATGTCGGATTCGAAGGCATGCCGAAGAATTTGCATCGAGGCTATATTCAGTCTGCGAATTTTACTATACAGCAGGAAATTGGCGGCGGGTTCACCGCGCAAGCCGGCTATGTAGCCACACGCTCCGTTCGCCAACTGGGCTACGTGGATATCAATGCGAGCCAGATCCCGTTCACAAACCGGGACACACAGCCGCTTTTCCAGAGATGGGGACGAACCGCGACAACCACGTTTATAGAGCCCTTGGGCACAGGCACGTATGATTCGCTTCAGGCCTCACTGCAGCGGCGGTTCAGCAGTGGGGTAATGTTCAACGTGAATTACACGTGGGGCAAGGCGATCAACTTCATCGATAACACCACGGGGAATATCAACGGGAGCGGAAACCCGTTTATTCAATCGCAGGCGTATATGCGAATGAATCGCGCACCCACATTCTTTGATCGCACGCACAATCTATCCATCACCAACATTTGGGACCTGCCATTCGGCCGCGGCCGGCACTGGCTTGCAGATAGGGGCGTGCTGACAAAGATCGCCTCCGGGTGGCAGCTGAACAACGTCTTCCTGATGGCAAGTGGCCATCCGTTCAACGTCACGGGAGACTGCGATGCCGGGTGGCCGGGCAACGCTCCGACCATGGCCGATATCATCGGCACACCCAAAAAGCTTGACAATCCGGACGCTTGGTACGATCCTACGGCCTTCGCCCAGGTCTATGATCCGAACAACCCCGGCTCCTGCGCCAGGCGGCTGGGCAATTCCGGTTTCGACAATCTGCGCGGGCCCGGCATCTTTAATTGGGACTTCGGAGTTTTCCGTGAATTTGCCTTCACGGAGCGTGTACATCTACAGTTCCGTGTCGAGTCGTTCAACTTCACGAATACACCCCACTTTGACATTCCCGATGCGTCTCTTGGCGACGCCGGCGCGTTCAATCCATCGACTGGGCGAGTTATAGAACAGGGCGACTTCATGAGGATTACGTCTGTAACGGATCTCGCGCGCGAAGGAATTGACGAACGTCAGTTCCGATTCGGCCTGCGCTTCAGCTTCTGAGGTTCCATGCGGCCGGGCCTGCCGGTATGGGTTTCCGCCTCCCTGCTATTGGCATGTGCGTGGGCAGATCAGCAACCTGAGCTGCCTGGCGTTAACACGGCGAACTTTTTGCCCGCCGTCCAGGCGCAAGTCAATCAAGCTGAGCAAGAAGCCCGGACGCATCCGCGAGACCCGCGGGCTGCCGGCGCGCTGGGGATGACGCTCCACGCGTATCAGAGGTACGATGAGGCTGCCCGCGCTTATGAGTACGCGCACTGGCTGGAGCCGCAGAAATTCGACTGGCTTTACCTGCTCGGCGCTGTCCAAATCGAGGATGGCGATTTCGCGGCCGGTGTGGCGTCATTTCAGGCTGCGCTTCGGCTCCGGCCTGACGATCTCGCTGCACAGTTGCGTCTCGCCGACGGCCTGAGCACGCTCTCCCGTTGGGAGCAGGCCGCCACCTTATACCGGCAGATTCTCGTTGCTCACGCCGACTGTCCGCAAGCTTGGTATGGGCTCGGCCGTGTAAACTCGGCGAGCGGTGATCATGCAGACGCGGCCCAGTGCTACACCAAAGCTTGCGACCTATTTCCGCAATACGGTAGCGCTCACTTCGCACTTGCGAGGGAACTTCGCCGGTCAGGCAAGAAGGCCGACGCGGAAGAGCATCTCGCGGCGTATGCGAAGCACGTAGCTGATGAACCGCCGCTCGAAGATCCGCTGTTCAAGTGCATTCACGACCTAAACCAGAGCGTAACCGTTCACATCCAGCGCGGCGCTGAGCTCGAAAAGGCAGGCCGGCTCGACGATGCAATCCGCGAACACGAGACAGCTCTCGCCATTGATCCAAATAACGTGCAGGTCCACGCGAATCTCTTATCACTGTTTGGACGGATCGGCGATGCCGCCAAAGCAAAGCAGCACTTCGATGCAGTGATAAAGCTGAATCCCGACCGTCCCGACGCTTGGTATGACTACGGTGTTCTCCTGTTTGAAGAAAAGCGGTACACCGAAGCAGAAGAGGCGTTTCGTCATGCTCTGTCGGGTAACCCATATTACGCCGAGGCACACAACAACCTTGGGGCGATCTACGAACAACAAGGAAAGCTTGCTGACGCAGCAAGGGAGTTCCGCGAGGCGATCGCGGAACGGCCGGATTACTCACTCGCGCGCTTTCAGCTCGGCCGTATTCTTGTAAACCAAAGCAAGTACGAGGAAGCGATTCATCAGCTTTTACGGACTCTTACATCGGAGGACGAAAAGACAACGGTGTATCTGTATGCGTTGGCCGCGACGTACGCACGTTCCGGTGATCGCGAGCACGCATTGCACTACTTTGAAAAAGCTCGTAACTCAGCCGTCGCGCATAACCAAAACCAACTGCTCGAAAAGATCCAGCGCGATATGGACACGCTCACTACCGAACGTTAGTGGATGACTCTGTGACCGTTATCTCGTGCGTCACCCTAATCCGGCGATACTAGCAGAGTTTGCCCCGCGTTGCAGAAGCGTAGAATTGCCAGCATGGCAAAGCTGCTTTCATCCCCTCTGTTCGTTGGCGTCCTTCTATTCGCAAATACGGGCCACGCAGGTAATCTCGTTCTCAATCAGATCCGCTCGCACCATAAAGGGATCGCGGTCTGGTGGATGGGAAACGCCGGCTGGCTGATCAAATCCGATGATGTCCTCATCGGTACGGATCTCACGCTCGACAATGATGAAAAGGTCCAGCCGCCGCCGGTAACGCCTGCAGAAATTGCTCCCGACCTCGACGTTGTCTTCGTGACGCACCATCATAGCGATCATTGCAATCCGGAAACATTGCGCACGCTGGCACAGCGCGGAAAATGCACCTTCGTTCTGCCGCAGCCTTGCCTCAAGGAACTAGCCGATATCCACATACCGGCCGATCGCCTCATCGTGCCCGAGCCACTGCACCCGTTCACGATAAGCACGATTCGCGTTGAACCGATACATGCAATCCACGGAAACCAGGAGTTCACCGTCCTCACCCGCGAGCCCGATTTCGTGGAGAAGATTGCTCATAACTGCGGCTACGTATTTGGAATTCACGGTAAGCGCTTTCTTGAACCAGGTGATTCAGTGCTGACCGAGGAGCACTTATCACTGAAGGATATCGACGTTCTATTCGTATCGCCAACAGTCCATAACATGTATATCGACCGGTCTAACATCGTTATCAATCACCTGCAACCGGCCTACATATTTCCGCAGCATTTCGGTACGTATAAGGAAACCGAGCAAGAGTTGTTCTGGACGCGCGGCTATCCGGATGAGCTCAAGCTTCGGCTTACGCCTGAGCTGCAACGCCGGTACCATAAGCTAAGCCAAGGCCAGATGTTCGAGATCAATTGAATCGCGCCTTGCGCGCCTATTTATCAGTAACAGTCACGGCCGCTTCTGTCCCACTTCGCAGAACAACACGGCTGAGTGTTCAATCATGTCGTAAGGCTCGCCGTTCCTAAGTTGGCGCCCTTCTGTCTGCACAGAGTCGCGGGTATCGAGTATTAATTCCCAGTCAGAGCCGGTCGTAGAAGCCGGGAGGTAGAACTGAATGTGCTCGTGATGCGGGTTTAAGCACAATAAAAAGCTGTCGTCCACAATCGGCTCGCCATACCGGTCGACATCATCCAAGGTTCTCCCGCTGAGACGCATACCCAGGCAGCGAACCCATCCCGCGGCCCACTCTTCTTCCGTCATCCGTTCACCATCCGGTCGGTACCACGCAATATCTTGAACTTCAAGCCCGTCAAGGTGCTGCATTCCCACTGTAGTCGGGCTTATGTTGCGGTCCTGGAAGAACTTTCTTCGACGAAAGTTTGGATGGTTCGTACGCAACTTGATCAACTTGACGGTAAATTCTTCGAGAGCTTTCTTGCCATCGTTCAAATTCCAGTCAACCCAGCTAATCTCGTTATCTTGGGCATAGGCATTGTTATTGCCCTCTTGCGTCCGGCCAAGCTCATCGCCAATGCAGATCATAGGGACGCCCTGAGAAAGTAATAAAGTCGTGAGCATGTTGCGCTTCTGGCGCTCGCGAAGTGCAATAACGTTGGGATCATCCGTGGGGCCTTCCACGCCGCAATTCCAGGAATAATTCTCATTTGTGCCATCGCGGTTATCTTCACCGTTTGCCTGGTTATGCTTCTGGTTGTAACTTACTAAGTCCTGCAGGGTGAAACCATCATGCGCGGTCACGAAATTGATACTTGCCGAGGGGCGGCGACCGTCACGCCGATATAGATCGCTGCTTCCTGTAAGCCGGTACCCCAGTTCCAGGAGCTGGCCATCGTCTCCTTTCCAATAGCGGCGAACGACATCACGATATTTTCCGTTCCACTCTGCCCACAACACCGGGAAGTGTCCGACCTGATAGCCGCCTTCGCCAACATCCCAAGGCTCGGCAATCAGCTTTACTTTCGAGATCACCGGATCTTGATTAATGACATCGAAAAACGACGAGAGCCGGTCCACGTCATGCAGCTCACGGGCAAGTGCGGCAGCCAAATCGAAACGGAATCCATCGACATGCATCTCCAGGATCCAGTATCGAAGGCTATCCATAACCATTTTGAGCACTTGTGGATGGCGCACATTGAGCGTATTTCCAGTGCCGGTGTAATCCATGTAATAACGCGGGTTGTTCTCAACGAGACGATAGTACGTGTGGTTATCAATTCCCCGGAAACTAAGCGTCGGACCCATTTGGTTGCCTTCCGACGTGTGGTTGTATACGACATCGAGGATTACCTCGATATTCGCGCGATGAAGCTCTCGCACCATGGTCTTAAACTCGCCGATTTGCTGGCCCCTATCCCCAGAGCTGCAATATCGAGCCTCAGGTGCGAAATAGTTGGTCGTGTTGTATCCCCAATAATTTCGCAATCCTCTGTCGAGTAAAGTTTTGTCGTCGAGAAAATCGTGAATCGGCATCAACTCGACTGCGGTGATGCCTAGCTTCTTAAAATATTCAATTATCGGTGGAGAAACCAGCCCTGCATAAGTTCCTCGCAGGTGATCCGGCACGTCGGGATGCCGAACGGTAAAACCCTTGACGTGAAGTTCATAAATCACCGAATCATGTAACTGGATCTGTGGTGAGCGGTCGTTTTGCCAATCGAAGTGCGATGTGGTTACGACACCCTTTGGCATTCCGGCCGCGTCATCCTGGCTGTCACAGCTCAGATCGGCATTAGGATCGCCGAGGCGATATCCAAATACCGGATAGTTCCAATCAACCTTTCCCGCAATTGCCTTTGCGTACGGATCAACCAGAAGCTTGGCTGGATTAAAACGGAAGCCGTTTTCAGGTTCGTATCGACCGTGAACTCTGTAGGCGTATAATTGCCCAATCGTAATTCCGGGAACATAGCAATGCCAGATATAACCGGAACACTCCCGTATTTGTATGGTTTCATGGCTATCAGAATGAAGTTCTTCAAATAGACAAAGATCCACGCCGGTTGCGTTCTCAGAATAGATCGCAAAGTTTACCCCGGTTCCATCCCAGGTCGCGCCTTGAGGATACGGCGAACCCGGAAGTATGTTCTTCGGCATTAATTTCTAGCCCACAACGGAGATGTAAGCTGATTACCCTTCATTACACAATACGTAGAGTTTCGCAGAGCGCAGTTGAAATCCAATAAGCGTGCAGCCTTAAGGATTTCGCAACCCTAATGCCTGAAATATACCCGGCATTTACGCGGCGGGAGTGCAGGCGGACCGAAAGGCGCCTTAAGAAACTGTGGTCGTGAACCGGTCATATGTTCATCATGGTCGATCGGCGTCGTAGTCTGGGGTTGTGTCCGGGAAACGGCAACACCTTGCCTCGTTGGTGGATGACTTCACGCGCCATCATGAGGAGATCGCGGTGGTGTCCCGGCGAGGAGTCCGCGAGTATAGAACGACTTACGGTGAAGTGGCTACGCTCGCTCGGCGCTTTGCCGCAGAGTTGCTCAATCATCAAATCGAAAAGGGCGATCGAGTCCTGATCTGGGGTGAGAACAACGCTGAGTGGATAGCGGCATTCTTCGGCTGCGTTTTGCGGGGTGTTCTTCCGGTTCCGGTGGACGTTGCAAGTACACAGGAATTCGTGCGTCGCGTCGAGCGAGAAGTGTCGCCGAAGTTGATCGTCGGTGATGAAGAGAAGCTCACGGCTGTCGCGTCTGGCGATCGACATATCCCGTTTAGCCGGTTCAGACAGACGCTTACGATACAGATGGCGAGCGCTAGAGACGATCTTCACGAGGATGACGCGCTTCAAATTGTGTTCACCTCCGGCACGACGGGCGAGCCGAAGGGCGTAGTTCACACTCACAAGAATGTGCTCGCGAGCCTCAGGCCCATTGAAGCCGAGATGCAGAAGTATCTCAAGTACGAGCGCTTGGTACACCCGCTGAGATTTCTGCATACATTGCCACTCAGTCATGTCTTCGGCCAGTTTATGGGACTGTGGATCCCGCCCTTAATTCCCGCTGAGGTGCATTATGAGTCGCGTTTGGTCGCGAGCGAGATCGTGCATCGCATTCACAAACAGCGAATTTCCGCCCT
This sequence comes from Bryobacteraceae bacterium, assembly GCA_045807905.1. Classification (GTDB taxonomy): domain Bacteria; phylum Acidobacteriota; class Terriglobia; order Bryobacterales; family Bryobacteraceae; genus Bog-105. The sequence goes on from JBJMGM010000144.1 coordinate 52,498, forward strand.
TGCTACAGTTCCCCGGGTGCTCGACTTGATGGAGAGCCATCTGCTCGACCGGTTTCCGGACCTTGGTTTGCGTGTCGCTGGTTCACAAGGGATACCGGCATGGAAAGGATGGTGGCGATTTCGTGATATTCACAGGGCGTTCGGGTTCAAGTTTTGGGCCTTCGTGTGCGGTGGTGCGTCGCTGTCTTCTGCATCCGAACAGTTTTGGACTGCGTTGGGCTTCGCTGTGGTCCAGGGTTATGGGATGACCGAGACGACCGCTTTGGTTAGCCTGAATCATCCATTTCATGCCGCACAGGGCACGATCGGGCAGGTGCTGCCGGGCCGTGAAGTGCGGCTCAGCGATGAGGGCGAAGTGCTGGTCCGCGGTGACACTATTTCGAGTGCTGTTTGGGAACAAGGCAAACTGAAGCAGCAGGATTCAACTTGGCTCGCGACTGGCGATCTAGCCGAGTTCGACGAGCGGGGAAATCTCCGTTTCCGAGGGCGCAAAAAGGATGTAATTGTCACTTCCTCAGGGCTAAACATTTATCCGGAAGATCTTGAAGCGGCGCTGGCTCGCCAGCCAGACGTGAAGACATGCACAGTAGTGGAAACGGCCGGCGCACATGGTCCGGAGCCACTTGCCGCGCTTGTGATGACGGCGGGCGGTGACGCCGGTACGGCAATCGCCACAGCAAATGCGGAATTAGCGGAATACCAGCACATCCGGCGTTGGATCCTTTGGCCAGAGCCCGACTTGCCGCGTACGTCCACGGGCAAAGTCCTGCGGCGCGAGGTGGCCCGAAGAGTTGCAGCAGGTGAGATCGAAGCCGGCGCTGGAGCCGAATCGCTGGGCGGCGAGCTAAATCTCGATAGCCTTGGCCGAGTCGAGTTGCAGGCGCGGCTTGAACAGCAGTTTGGCCGGGCGCTTGATGATTCCGCGTTACAGACCGTGAAGACGGGCGAGGAATTGCGCTCACTTCTTTCCGAAGGCACTAAGCCGAGTGCCGAAAACGCTCAGCATCTGTATCCCCACTGGCCCTGGCATCCGGTTTTTCAAGCCATTCGAAGCGCATTTCTCGAATGCATTGCCATGCCGCTCGTTCGCTTGCTGGCCAAACCGGCCGTGAGGATGGCTGTAGATCACTGGCCGTCATCGCCGATGCTCGTTGTCTCGAATCACGTCACCTCTTATGACGTGCCTCTGATCCTGTACGCGATGCCAGGGCGGGTCAGGCGGCGCGTTGCCGTGGCAATGTCGGCAGAAATGATGTTGGATTGGCGGCGCGCGCGAAACCAGGGACATTGGTTCCTGAACCTGGTTGCGCCAATTGAATATCTGTTGGTAACAGCGCTGTTCAATGTTTTCCCGTTATCGCAGATGAGCGGGTTTCGCCGCAGTTTTGCACACGCCGGCGAGGCGGTGGATCGTGGTTACAGCGTCATTGTATTTCCCGAAGGACGCCGTTCAGAAGATGGTACCCCGGCTTCGTTCAAACTCGGTGCTGGACTGCTTTGGAAAGAACTGGGCACGCCGGCATTGCCGGTTTATCTACAGGGACTCGGCGAGATCAAGGCGAAACGCGAGCGGTGGTTTCGCTCTGGCCGGATTTCAGTATCGGTACGCAAAATTCTTGAACCCGAGCCTGCCAAATCTCCGGAGGAATTGACAAAGCGTTTGGAGCGGAGCGTGTTTGTCAACGCGATCTATCGCCCTTAAAGAAGTGACGCACGACTCCCTTAAGAAACGGACCGCCAAAGACGCCGATTCCCAGCAGTCCTCCAAACAGGGCCATCGCCTCATAGCTTTCGCGCCCTTCACGCTGCCAGTAAACGTCGCTTAGGTTGAGCCAAAGAGCGAATTCATCAAGCGTAAGAGCGGCTGCGACGCCGTAGAGCAGGGAGGTCACTCGATCGGCAATATGGAAGCAGGAAGCGCCGCCAGTTCCGATCTCGTTCAGCCATGAATATCCGACTAGAAGCAGGAGAAGAATACCCCATACCAGATGATGGATGTGGCGCCCTCGCATCGTGACGTTATGGAATGGTCCGATGTCGTTGTGAATCGCGATTGTGATCCCGCGAACCACGAGCACCGCAGTAAAGAACCCCACCGAGGCGAGGAACAGCCGTTCTCGGCGAGTCTCAGGGAATTGCTGCTTGTAAACTGATCGCAAGCGGGTCCGAGAGACAACCAGCCCGAGTAGCGCGAGAATAACAGCGATAATGAGCGGCCCAATCCAAAAACTTCGGTGCGTCCAGGGCATTCGAATGTCATCTTTGCATGTACGCAGCCTGACATAAGGCGTCAATGAGTCCTTGGGCGGTGTGAAGTTCAGCCTGAGCAGTGACGACCAGTCCATGATCAAGGGCCGTTTTGGATGTGATTGGGCCTATTGCGGCTATCTTGGTTCGGCGTAGCCGCTCGACACCGATCAACCGTATAAGGTTGTCTACGACAGAAGAACTCGCGAATAAGACCCAGTCTGGGTATGGCTCTCGGAACACGGCTGCAGCCTTATCCGCGGCTTCGGGAGGAATCACGTTGCGGTAAGCTTCGACGACCTCGACTTGCGCTCCGCGCTTCCGCAGTTCGTCGGCGACAAGATCGCGCGTCACCGCTGCACTCGGGATTAGCACCCTGCGGTTGTTCAAGTCTTCGCCGCTAAGCGCTTGTAGTAGGGACTCGGCAACATATTTGGAGGGGGTAAGGTCGACTCGTAGTCCGCGCTCTTCGGCTGCCTGGCGAGTGGCAGGACCAACTGCCGCAATGCGTGGTTTCCAAACTTGTGGTGGTACTGCCGATTGGGCTGCGAAGGCATGGACGGCATTCGCGCTTGTGAAGATAATCCAGTCATACTCATTCGAGCGCGCTGCGGCATTGTGCAGACGTTCTGCATTAAGCGGGGGCGCAATACCAATTAACGGCACTAGAATAACCTCTGCGCCTAAGGCACGAAGCGGCGCAGCCAATTCCTCGGCTTGATGGGCAGCGCGCGTGACAACAATGCGCAGATCTTCGAGAGGGCGCATTTATTTGCTTTCGCTGAGGATCTTACCCGCACCGCGAGTTATGAGATCCGCTGCGACAGCTTGGCCTAGTTCTTCAGGGCTATGGCGGGGTCCAGCCGCTTCAACTCGTAAACAACGTTCGCCATCCGGCGAAAGGACGACGGCTATTACGTTGAGAGTTTCCCCGATTGGCTGGGCAAATGCGCCTACGGGCAGCTGACATCCCCCACCTAACGCTGCAAGCACTGTTCTTTCGCACCGGACAGCTTCACTGGTCAGCTCGTCATTCAACTCCGCGCATATGTCACGAGCCGGATCGGCTATACGGGTCTGAATGGCCAGTGCACCCTGGCCGGGGGCGGGACACATCTGATGCGGAGACAAGATTTCGCAGATTTCATGAGCGAGTCCAAGGCGATGAAGTCCTGCCGCTGCGAGCAGAATTGCGTGATAGCGGCCTTCCTTCAGCTTCCGAACGCGGGTATCGATGTTGCCGCGAATGGGCTGGATCTGCAGATCAGGCCTCAGCAGTCGAAGCTGCGCCGCGCGACGTCCCGAGCTGGTACCCACCGACGCGCCATGCGGGACGTTATTGAGCGTGCTTCCTAGAATTGCGTCTCGCGGGTCTTCCCGCTCGGGCACCGCGGCGATAGCAAGGTCTTCGCGCGGCTCCGTCGGCAGGTCTTTAAGGCTGTGAACTGCCAGATCGATTGCACCCGTTAGGAGCGCTTCCTCTATTTCCTTCGTGAACAGGCCTTTGCCGCCGGCTTGAACTAACGACGCTGTCTGGAGGTGGTCTCCCGTAGTTCTAATAATCTCGATACGGGTTGTGACGCCGCGTCTGTTCAGATGTGCCGCAACGAACTGAGCTTGCCACAAAGCGAGCTGCGAACCCCGGGAGCCGATTGTCAAGACACGCGCAAGTGCGCCAACTGCCATTTGAATTAACGGTCACGCAACCGAAACATCCGGCGAACCGCATTGATGAGTTCGCCTTGGCGGATATTTTCACCCACCTTTTGTGAAGCTGCGTGCCGCCTAATTTCGGAAATGGGACCATGCGCAATCTTGTTAACGATGCTTCGCGTCAATGTTTCGAGCGCTTCCTCCTGATCCGGCGTCAAGGTGCCTAGGTGGGGGCGATGACGTTCTAATACTTCCGCGCGCACTGCTTCGAGCTGGGCCTGCAGACTGATAATGGTCGGCGCGACGTCGCGCGCGCGGAGCCGAGCCTCGACACGAACCACCTCATCCGCAACGATGATCTCGGCCTGCTCCGCTACTTCCTGCCGGGCTTGGAGATTGCGGTCGGCAAGGCGCTGCAAATCATCGATGTCGTAGAGGAATGCGTGCTCAACTTTGTTGACATCGGGCTCGATGTTCCGCGGAACGGCAATGTCAATGAAAAACATCGGTTGATTCCGGCGTGCTTCGATGGCTCGACGAACAGTGTCTTGAACCAGAACGTAACCGGGTGCGGCAGAAGAGGCTATGACAATGTCAACCTCTGCAAGCCGTTGATAGAAGGAGTTGTAAGGGATCGCCTCGCCTCGAAGAACCTGTGCGAGTTGGTCAGCGCGCTCCTGCGTGCGATTCGTAACGAGGATCTCAGTGGCCCCGGCCCGCAGCAGGTGTCGAGCCGCAGCCTCCGACATCTTGCCCGCTCCAATAATAAGGACACGCTTTTTGTTGAGTGACCCAAATATCTCCCGGGCTAATTCTACGGCGGCATAGCCAATGGACACAGCACTCTGCCCGATTTCGGTCTCTGAGCGAATGCGTTTGGCAACGCTAAAAGCTCTGGTCAGAACCGTATCGAGAATGCTTCCGATGGCCCCCTGGCCTCGTGCCTGAGCGTAGGCGCGCTTTAGCTGACCAAGGATCTGCGGCTCGCCGACGATCATGGAGTCGAGACTTGAGGCTACCCGGAAAAGATGCCGAATCGCTTCAGTCTCTTCGAAAAAGTAGAGATGTGGACGAACGGCTTCCAAGGTAAGGCCACCCCGACCGTTCAGAATAGTTTCGACCAGCGTGTCTGTGGGCGTGTCGTCGGCGAGAGCGGCCGTGATTTCCACTCGGTTACATGTCGAGAGGATGAGCGCTTCCTTTGCACCGCGGGCCTGCATATATGACAGTGCGGCCGGAACGTCCTCCATCCGGAATGCAAGCTTCTCACGCACCTGCACGGGAGCAGTGCGGTGATTAACACCGGCAAGAGCCAGTTTCATCGCAGCCACAAACTCCTCAACCCGACGTGAGTGGCCCACGTTATGATCGAGCAACTCAATACGCTGACGGCCAGCCAGGCGATTCGACGGCCGCGCCATCCGGCAGAAACACGCAGAAAAATCATGGCGAGATAAAACGCCCATGTGAAGAGAAAAAAGGCGATCTTTGGATCGAGGATCCAGCGGGTGCCGCTTTCAATGAATGCCCAGATAACTCCGGTCACAGTCGCGATTGTGATGAATACAAATCCCGTATTCATGGCGTGGGTGATGACCCGGTCGAGTGTGGCCAACGGGGGCAGCCGGTTTGAAGATGGGCTGACGTGCTTGCGCTTCAGCTGGCGTTCCTGAAGCAGGTAGTATACAGACCCTACGGCGGCGAGGATCAGTGCCGCGTATCCAATTAAGACGCTCGTGATATGGACAGTCAACCAGGCGTTCCGGACCCCTGGACTGCTCCACGAAGCCACTGGGAACTCGGTTGCCCCGATAAGAGTCATGAAGAACACTAACGGGAAGAGACAAACGCCAAATATGGAGATGTGGTAGTAGCTGTATGCTAGCAAGAACAGAACGGCTATTAAAAAGGCGCAAAGTGAACTGGTCTCATAGAAATTGTTGAGAGGTAAATGGCCTGTCTCAACGCGCAGCTCTACAATCGACACGAGATGAAACACCGTTCCAATGGCGAACACGATGAGAGCCGGAGTGAATAGCCGGGTATGTTTTCGGAATAGGTAAATCAGCGCGTATAGTAAGCCGCAGGAGTACAATGCCGCGGCTGCCCGCAGCCAGAAAACGCTCATGGTCACACTCCCGCACTTCTAGTAGCTGCGGGCTCTATCTCAGTATAGGTGCCGAAGCTCTTGTTTCTGCCCCGCTGGGTTCGATGCAGGTATTGAAATCTGCCCAAAAAGAGTCCTTTGAAGTGGGCGTTATGTCTGTAAGGCACCGCTCATAAGTAAATGACTGAAAGGATCTTAATAGAGCTATGAGTGAACTTTTGACCGGGAAAAGAGCAATCGTGACAGGAGCCTCGAAGGGCATTGGACTCGAGATAGCGAGGGCTCTTCTTTCGGAGGGAGCGGACGTGGTCATCTGCGCGCGCGAGGGCAAAGCTGTGGAAAACGCAGTGGCCAATCTCAGGAAGGACGCCCAAGCGCGTAAAGTTACGGGCTGTCCGGCAGACGTCAGCGACAGCAGGCAGGTGAAGCAGCTCTTCGAATTTGCAGATAAAGAGCTGGGTGGGCTGGACATATTAGTCAATAACGCGGGCACTGGAATTTTCCGAGCGGCTGGAGAACTGACGGTAGAAGAGTGGAACCGTGTGATCGGAACCAACCTTTCCGGTGCATTCTATTGCACCCGCGAAGCGATTGAGCGTTTCCATACCGCGCGAGGTGGATGGATCATCAACCTCAGCAGTCTCGCAGGGAAGAATCCATTCGTTGGAGGCTCAGCTTACAACGCCTCCAAATTCGGATTGAATGGCTTTAGCGAAGCCACCATGCTCGATCACCGCAACGACAACGTGCGCGTAAGCTACATTATGCCCGGGAGCGTAGATACCGCGTTTGCTGGTCACGAAGCGAAACAGAAGTCTGATTGGAAGATTGCGCCCGAGGATATAGCCGAGATCGTATTGGACATTTTGCGCAAGCCCGGAAGAACCCTCATCAGTCGAGTTGAGGTGAGACCTTCTCGGCCTCAAAAGTACTAATCAGAAAAGCCCGATAGACGAAACGGTATCAACCACCCTTCATAAAACAGATCCCTCTGACGATGAAGGAAGTAGGAAGCAGCATGGCGGTAATTGTTGAAGCGGAAACGAATTTATAAGCTGGTCCGCAAACGTGTCGGGATCAGATCTTCAACCGCCAGCACATGGATGAAAAGAGGGAATGTACGCATATGAGCCGGCTCCGAAAAGTACTTGATCCTACGAGAACGGGCAGAGACGCTGAGTCACTGGAGAAGACGCTGCTGAAGCTAGTAGTCGGCCAGAACGAGGCAGTCGAGCAAATCGTAAACATCTATCAGATGTATCTCACTGGCCTTTCGGCGCCGGGACGCCCAGTGGGAAATTTCCTTTTCTTAGGACCTACGGGCTCAGGCAAAACCCGCACGGTGGAGGCGACCGCCGAGGCTCTTGTCCATAATCCACGTGCGGTGATCAAGATCGACTGTGCCGAGTTTCAGCACAGTCACGAAATTGCCAAGCTAATTGGTTCGCCCCCTGGCTACCTGGGACATCGCGAGACGCACCCACTCTTAAGTCAAGAGGTAATCAATCAGCACCACACGGATACGGTAAAGTTAAGCTTTATTCTTTTCGACGAAATCGAGAAGGCCAGTGACGCTCTTTGGAACTTACTCCTGGGCATTCTCGACAAAGCCACTTTGACGCTGGGTGACAACCGCAAAGTTGATTTCTCCCGTGCCATGATTTTCATGACAAGCAATCTAGGCGCTGGCGAGATGAGCGCCTTAATAGCACCCAAACTTGGATTCCACTCAGTTTCGGCCGCCGTACAGCCCTGCCCTGCAAGTGAAGAGCTTAATAAGAAGATCTCCCGAACCGGTGTTGAGGCTGCCCGGCGCAAATTCACGCCCGAGTTTATTAACCGTATCGATAAAATCGTCGTCTTCAAATCACTTGGTCAGCCCGAATTGCGTCGCATTCTCGATCTTGAACTCGGCCAGGTGCAGCAGCGAATCTTGGTATCGCCCGTAGACAAGTCCTTTGTATTCACCGTTTCCGCCGCCGGCAAAAACTTTCTGCTAACCGAGGGTACCGACGTTAAGTACGGCGCTCGACATCTGAAACGAGCGATCGAACGGCTGCTTGTCCATCCGCTGTCAAACCTGATGGCGACGAATCAGGTGGACGGTGGAGATTGGATTCAGGCGGATGTGCATCCCGAACAGCATTCTCTCGTTTTTACCAAAGAGGCGGAAGGCATGGAAATGCATGCAATGGCGAGGCTTGCCGGTGATAACTTCCGTATGCCGCAAACCGCTAGCGCCGCTTCTGCTCCCTCAGAGGCCGTAAGAACTATATCGGCAAAGTCCTCGAAGAAGTAAATACCATTAATCAGTGTTGCTAAAGGGGCAACTGACTCGATCCCATCAGATAGCTGTCGATATGATGGGCGGCTCGACGTCCTTCGGCGATCGCCCAAACCACTAGCGATTGCCCCCGCCGCGCGTCTCCGGCCGAAAACACACCGGGCACAGATGTCATATAAGTATCGTCGGTCCTAAGGTTACCCCGGATATCCAGGTCCACGGCGAGGTCATCAAGTAAACCCTCGCGGACTGCACCGGAGAAGCCAATCGCAATCAGCACGAGATCAGCATCGAGGTAGAACTCGCTTCCGGGAACTCGCTCGAGCGCAGGCTTGGGGCCCACGCGAACGCAGTGCAACTTCTTGACGTTTCCTTGCTCGTCGCCGGTAAAGTGCGTGGTAAGAACACTCCACTCGCGAACTCCACCTTCTTCGTGCGCGGCTTCCACTCGCAACTGCAGCGGCCATAGGGGCCAAGGTGTGCTGTGGTGACGGTTCGGTGGAGGTAAGGGGTGTATTTGGAACTGGTGAACAGAGGCCGCTTTTTGACGATGTGCGGTTCCCAGGCAATCAGCTCCCGTATCACCCCCGCCGATGATGATCACGCGTTTGCCCGTGGCAAGGATATGCTCTTCTTCTGTTAAGCGATCACCCGCGCAGCGCCTGTTCTGCTGCGTTAAGTAATCCATTGCGAAGTGAATACCTTTCAAGTCGCGACCGGGTATCGGAAGATCCCGATGTTGCTCGGCACCGACGGCCAACAGCACTGCGCCGAAAGTACTAAGCAAGGTGCCCGCGCCTCCGCCCACCCGCATATTGGTTCGGAACTCCACGCCTTCCTCAGACAGTTGTTCGAGCCGTTGGTCGACCACCTTCTTTTCGAGCTTAAAATCGGGGATACCGTAGCGCAACAAACCGCCGATTCGGTCCTGCTTTTCAAAAACCGTAACCAAATGCCCGGCCCGGTTTAGTTGCTGAGCAGCGGCCAGCCCGGCCGGACCTGATCCCACAATCGCGATTTTCTTGCCAGTTCGCTGTGACGGACGTTCAGCGCGAATCCAGCCTTCATGGAATGCCCGGTCGGCAATACTTTCCTCGATGAGTTTAATGGCCACCGGTGACTCGTTGATGCTGAGCACGCAGGCCGCCTCGCAGGGGGCTGGACAAATGCGTCCTGTAAGTTCCGGAAAGTTATTGGTCGCGTGCAGCGCTCGGATGGCTTCGCGCCAACGACCCTTCTCGACCAGATCGTTCCAGGTCGGGATGAGGTTATGTAACGGGCACCCGGTATGGCAGAACGGAAGTCCACAATCCATGCAACGCCGCGCCTGTTGTTGAACTTTTTCGGCGGGAAAATCCTGGTAGACCTCAAACCAGTCGTTAACCCGCTCTAAGACGGGGCGGCGCTCGGGGGTTTCGCGAGTATATTCCAAGAATCCCGTTGGCCTGCCCAAGGATTATGCCGCTCCTTTACAAACGGATATTTCAGCCGGCGGGATCGCGAGAGTATGCGAAAAAGCGCCCTGCTCAGACGTTCGCGCGACACCGAGTACCTTCTTATACTCGTGAGGAAAGACTTTCACGAAGTGCGGTAATGCCTCAGGCCAATTCTCGAGAATGCGCCGCGCGAGTGGACTGCCCGTATACTCTAGGTGCTTAGTGAGCAACTGATGCAACCGCACTGCATCCTGAGGCTCAAAAATCGGATCGAGGTCAACGCCGGCGCGATTGCAGTGCACGCGGGCAAAATCACCGCTGTCGTCAAAGACGTAAGCGATTCCGCCACTCATACCGGCGCCGAAATTGCGACCAGTCCGGCCCAGGATGACCACAGTACCGTTAGTCATGTATTCACAGCCATGGTCGCCGACTCCTTCTACCACGGCGACAGCCCCGGAGTTTCGAACTGCAAACCGTTCCCCTGCGACTCCGTTGAAGTAAGCTTCGCCACTTGTAGCCCCATACAGCACCGTGTTGCCGATGAGTATGTTCTGCTCCGGCTCGAAGATCGACCGCCGGGGTGGGAAAACAATGATCTTGCCGCCTGAAAGGCCTTTGCCCACGTAATCGTTTGCATCGCCCTCGAGCACGAGTGAGACACCTCTGACAAGGAAGGCGCCGAAACTCTGTCCGGCAGATCCGCTGAAATTAATTCGGACGGTGTCTTCGGGCAGGCCCTTCGATCCGTGCGTTCGAGCGATCTCACCGCTCAACATGGCACCCACTGTCCTGTGCACGTTCTGAATGGGCATACTGAACTCAGTCGGAGCGCCTTTCTCAATGGCGTTCTTGGCCAACTTCATGAGGCTGTGATCAAGCGCGTCATTCAATCCATGATCTTGTCCGATGACGCAACGTCGCGCCACCCGTCTTGGAACTTGCGGATTGTAAAGGATTGTCGAGAAATCAAGGCCGCGCGCTTTCCAATGGTCCACGGCGCTGCGCATCTGAATCATGTCGACGCGACCGATCATCTCGTTCATGGTCCGGAAGCCCAGCTTCGCCATCCACTCACGCACTTCTTCTGCCAGATAGAAAAAGAAATTGATGACATGCTCCGGGGTTCCAGCAAATTTCTTTCGCAACTCCGGATTCTGCGTAGCGATCCCGACCGGGCATGTATTCAAATGGCACTTCCGCATCATGATGCAGCCTAAAGTGACCAGCGGTGCGGTCGAGAACCCGAACTCTTCCGCACCGAGAAGAGCAGCTATAACAACGTCGCGGCCGGTTTGCAATTTACCGTCTACCTGTACCCGAATCCGGCTGCGCAGGTCGTTCATTACTAACACTTGCTGTGTCTCGGCAAGTCCCAGCTCCCATGGGATGCCAGCATGCTTAATGGAGCTCAGTGGCGATGCGCCGGTGCCACCATCGTATCCACTGATTAGCACTACGTCGGCGTGAGCCTTGGAAACACCTGCCGCAACGGTTCCTACACCGACTTCCGCAACCAATTTCACGGAAATTCGTGCGGCTGGGCTGACGTTCTTCAAGTCATAAATTAGCTGCGCCAGATCTTCGATCGAGTAGATATCGTGATGCGGCGGTGGCGAGATCAATCCGACACCCGGAATCGAGTGGCGCACCCGCGCTATCTCCGAATCCACTTTGTTGCCGGGCAGTTGACCACCTTCTCCAGGTTTGGACCCCTGCGCGATTTTAATCTGCAAGTCATCAGCGTTTACCAAGTAATTTGTAGTCACGCCAAAACGCGCAGAAGCGACCTGCTTGATTGCACTTCGCTTCGAATCGCCGTTCGGCAGACTGACAAAGCGCGCCTCGTCCTCGCCGCCTTCGCCCGTATTCGATCGGCCTCCGATGCGGTTCATGGCGATTGCAAGGGTTTCGTGTGCTTCGGCGCTGATCGAGCCAAACGACATGGCGCCTGTAGCAAACCGCTTCACGATCTCACTGGCTGGCTCAACCTCTTCAAGTCGAAGCGGTTGCGGAACGGTCTTCAGCTCCATCAATCCACGCAAGGTGCAGAGTTGCTTACTCTGCTCATCTAGTAGCGTTGTATATTCCTGGAACGTTGCGTAGCTTCGCTGCCTGACAGAGTGCTGGAGCTTACTAACGGTAAGAGGATTCAGCAGATGGTATTCGCCATTCACGCGATATTGGTAGTTACCACCGACGGCGAGCTCCATATCCGAATCAGACACGGGTTGAAGTGCAAACCGGTGCTTTTCAATGGCCTCTTTGGCAAGCACGTCCAAACCGATTCCTTCGATTCGTGAAGGCGTGCCCGTGAAGTACCGGTCGACTAATTCCTTATTCAGCCCCAACGCCTCAAACACCTGGGCTCCGCGGTAGCTTTGCAGCGTGGAGATGCCCATCTTCGAGAAGACTTTCAGCAGGCCTTTGTTGACGGATTTTATGTAATTCTTAATTGCCGCCTCGGCGGTGATGCCGTCGGGCAATTCCTGCTCACGGACTAGCTCCTCGATGGTTTCAATCGCTAAGTAGGGGTTGATCGCGCTCGCGCCATAACCGATTAGAAGTGCGTAGTGCATTACTTCCCGCGGCTCACCAGATTCGACGATCAGAGCAACGCCGGTGCGCGTCCCCTCCCGTACCAAGTGGTTATGAACGGCGGTGAGCGCCAGCAGAGATGGGATTGGAGCAAACTCCTCGTCAA
>JBJMGM010000145.1:0-54835 GCA_045807905.1 Bryobacteraceae bacterium
CGGGAAATGCTGCGCAATGGAGCTCTTGAAAGCGAGCTTGTCAGCGGCACAAACCCGTTCTTAAGACGACCTAAGATGGCCATCAGCGCGCAAGATAAAGCGCGGTTTGCTCACTCCCTGGATCAGTCGATCAAGCTTAGTCAGGCTCTACTCGATAAGGATCCTCGAAATATCAAGGCGTTGTACGCGATTGGCGTAGCGTACGGGCTTCGAGCAAACTATTCGTTCTTAGTGGAGAAGGCGTGGGTTGACTCTCTACGCGAGGCAATGGCGGCGAGAAAATTCAACGAGGAGATTCTCGACATAGATCCGAACTTCGTCGATGCTCAACTGATTCTGGGCGTCGATGACTATATCGTGGGCTGTCTTCCGTTTCATATGCGCGCGCTGGGGTTCGTGGCGGGTTTTAGAGGCGATAAAGAAGAGGGAATTCGAAAATTAGAGAAGGTCGCCACAGCGGGTACCTTAAACCGCTATGATGCCGAAATCGTGCTGGCCGTTATCTATCGCCGGGAGCGGTGCCCGCAGAAAGCGATTCCGTTGCTAAAGGACCTTGCATCCCGCTTCCCGCGTAATTACGTTCTGCGGTTCGAGCAAGTGGAAATGTATAGCGACCTGGGCGACAAGAACTCCGCTCTGCAGGTACTCGATGAGATTGAGGATTTGCGCCGGAATGGAGCGCCCGGTTATCGAGACCTGCGCGCTGAAAAGATCAAATATTTGAGAGCGAACCTGCTTTTCTGGTACCGCGATTTGGATCCAGCTTTGGCAAATTTGAAGCAGGTCACCCAAAATGTTGCGGCGGTGGATCTCGGAACCGCAGTCATGGCCTGGCTGCGTCTGGGCCAGGTGTATGATCTGAAAGGCAACCACAAACAAGCCATAGAAGCGTATCGTGAGACTATGAAGGCGGCGCCGGACTCAGCGGCAGCTGCAGAGGCTAAAAGCTACATGTCGAATCCATATCGTCGAAAGCGATCAGCCGGCTGATTCTAAATTGAGGTGGACCCATGCAAAGTCTGTCCCCTGTTGAACCTGGTACATCTAAGATCCAGCTGTACCAGCAGATCTGTGAACAATTAACCGAGCTGCTCGGAGATGAGAACAACTTCATCGCCAACGCAGCAAACACTTCTGCGTTGTTGTTTCAAACGTTGCCTGACGTCAATTGGGTCGGCTTCTATATCGCAGAAGGCAAGCAATTGGTCTTAGGCCCCTTCCAAGGCAAGCCTGCCTGCGCACGGTTACCCATCGGCAAAGGTGTCTGCGGCACAGCGGCGGCCAAACGGAAGACGGTTGTAGTCCCCGATGTCAGCCGATTTCCCGGACATATTGCGTGTGATATCGCCTCGCAGTCCGAGATTGTCGCGCCGCTGCTGAACTGGGGCAAGGTGCTCGGCGTGCTCGACATCGATAGTGCAATTGCGAATCGTTTCGATGATGATGATCGGGAAGGAATCGAATCCATCGTGGCTGTGTTTCTGGCATCGCAAACGACGAATGACATGCCAGACCTGAGCGAAGAGGCGGCCGCCAGGTAAAGCGAGTTGTGGCGGCATTCGGTTCACCAGCGCAACAGTTAGAAGAGCTCGCGATCCGGGCTCGGCAGCTTGCGGCCGTAGGCCAACTTCAAGCTGCCCGGGATCAATGGGTAGCGGCTCTTCAACTGTTGTCTCCCGATTCCAATCAGTATCGGGTCGTTCAACGCGAAATCGAAAAGATTGATGCCAGGCTGAATCCCCGGATTGGACAAAAAACGGACTGGAAGAAACGCCTTGGTCCGTTGGGCATTGTCATAGCAGCGCTGATCAAATTCAAAACGGTCGCGCTTGTTCTGCTCACAAAGGGCAAATTCCTGATTAGCATTCTTGCATTTGTCGGCGTGTATTGGAGCCTCTTCGGGTGGTGGTTCGCGGTCGGGCTCTCGGGGTCGGTGCTGCTGCACGAGATGGGGCATTACATCATGGTGCGGCGCTTTGGCTTTTCGGCTGAGTTGCCCATGTTCTTGCCGGGATTCGGCGCGTATGTAAAGTGGAACGGAGCAAACGTCGATCCTGGCATCCGCGCACAGATTTCTCTCGCCGGCCCGCTTTTCGGTTTAATCTCGGGACTGATCTCCTATGGAATTTTTCTACAAACAGGTCACGGTGTCTGGCTTGCTGTAGCGCATTTGGCTGGATGGCTGAACCTCTTGAACCTAATTCCGGTGTTGATTTTCGATGGCGCGTCCGCTATGAACGCGATTGGAATGCAGGGACGACTCGCGCTGCTTGCGGTCAGCCTGGTGATGTGGTTCATGTTGCGCGAAAATCTATTTTTGTTCTTGGCGATTGGAACTGGCTACCGCATTTGGAAGCGGGATGTTCCTGCCCAACCGAATGAGGGGATCGCTTATTACTTCATTGGCTTAGCCGTCGCAAACGGATTCCTAAGTTGGTTCAGCGTCAATCGCGCGCAAGTCCTCTGGCCGCACTAGCCTTTCCAAAAGAGCTCCGCATCGGAGCGCCGAACGTAATTGGCATCGAGAGCCGCCGGGTCGAGCCAGTTTCCATTTTGCCCGTCGATTTCCGCGCAACGAGCTACAGCGACGGCCAGATTGTGTGGTGCCTCAGTAGATGGCATTTCGGCAAATCGCGTCCCGTCCAGAGCGGCTCGGAACGGGGCGCCAGACATCCAGATGAACTCGTATACAGGCACGTCGAGATTTTCCAGCCAGGCGGAGAATGTCAGAACGGCTTCCGGCACGACGATCTGTAATTGTGCGTTATAGATGGCAGCAAAAACCTCGCCCCGGCGAGCGTCCAACACGACCGCGCGCTGGGCCAAATTACCAAACGAACTCATTGCCCTGAGATTGGACACACCCACCGCGGGCTTGCCCATGGCTTCAGCCAGGCCCTTAACGGCCGACAAACCTACGCGCACCCCGGTAAACGAGCCCGGACCGCTCGCCGCTGCAAAACAGTCGACTTGGTCGAGTGAAATTCGGGCATCGCTCAAGAGCTCTTCAATAGCCTGGAAAACCACATGTGCGAATCCATCTGGCGAGTGGAGGGCAACTTCGGCTACGGTTTCGCCATTGCCTCGCAGCGCAAGGCTACCGAATTCCGAAGTTGTATCGAGAGCCAGAATCGTCACTGGTTGGTCATTCGATGAGGCGGTAGACCTTGTCGAGCTCGTAAGCCTTTCCATTTGCGTTGAGCGCCTGAAGGCGAACATTGAGCGTCTGCGAGCCCGCCTTGAGAAGTTCTGGGGGAATGGTGAAAGTACCAAACGAACCCACTCCCAGGACACGGGCTCCCACGTCGCCTGGAACTACTTCGCCCCACCAAACGAACTGCATGGAACGAGTCGCGCGGTTACTTCTGGTCACCTTAACTCGGAAAGGCGTGGGTATTCTCGCGTTGATCGACTCGTCACCAGGGTCAGTAACTTGAAACGGGACTTTTGATGGATCACTTTCGACCTCTTGAACGGGCGGGTCTTGGGATTCGAAGTAGTATGAACGAAGCATCGACGCCTTGTGGCCTTCACGCGGGACTTGCAGAACCCAGTCGTGTGAGGAATCTGGCGTCTGGCGGCTGAACACTTCGCCTTTATAATCCTTCAGCGGAATCTCTTCGCCGTTGATCGGATTTACCCAAACCGGGTTGTACTTGTGCTTCGGCAGGGTAATCTCAACGATGCCGGGGTTCTGGGCGTAGGCAAGATATTCAACTTCTTCGAGACCCGCGGCGTGCGCGCCATCGACGTCGAAGTATGGCTCGAGTTCCCAATGTCGGGTACTCGAGACTACTTTGAACCAGGTTTGAACGGCTCGAACATTGGTTTCGTTTCGTAAAGAATCATACGAGACGCTGGGGTACTGACCATTTGTCGTCGATGTCCAGAGTTCGTGTCGGAAGCCGGCGGGATCGGTGGCGTTGATGACGTGGATTTCCGGCAGTTGCGTGAACTGGTGTTCGACAGCGCCCAGTTCCGGGTGGGGCGAGCCTTCTATTAAGTAGTTCATCCAGCCGTCGGGGAGAAGCGGGGAAGAGGTGACGCGCGCGTCAGTGGAGCGCGGATGATGATAGGCGTCGTATTTTTGTAAAAACGAACCCAAATCGTGCAGCAAAGCGCGGCTGCCAGCGGTATCTTCGAAGTGCTCGATTCCTTGCCAGGTCACGTTCAGTGCTCCATAGCGAGCGACGAGATAACGAATGAGCGAATCACGCTCTTGCCAAGTTCCAAGCTGGTCCGAGCGGAGAAACGATTCGTCAGCAACGAGTAGATCCGCGGTAAGCCCCCGTTTCCCGGCTGCAAGCAGACGATCGTCAAGCGCGTCGAAGTAGGCAAAATTGGGCTGCAGGTTTTGTGAAAGTGGCTTCATGGAAGCGCGGAAAGTGAGCAGCGGGCCGCGCACGTGCGTGAAGCCATCATGTTTGCGAGCGTCGAGCCAGGTTTCAAAAGTTGGTTGATCGATTTCGAGGAAAGGCGCGGCTGCCGAGAGCCACAGGTGAGGTTGCTTATTGGTGGTCCACCAATGACGCAAATTCGCGACGGCGACGAACCCGGGGCTGCCGCTTTCGGCGACACTAAAATTTGATTCCTGATTGTCATACCGTTTGATGACACCTGAGACACGATACGTCCACGCGCCCGGGACGGTGGGCGTAAAGCGAACGCGGAGAGTATGGCCGCCGTTCCAGAACGTCCGAATCAAATAAGTGATGTGTTGAGGGGAGCGAAATTCGACGTTTAAAATTTCATCGTTGTAAGGCGATGTAGATTGCGGCAATTCGCCATCCCGCCAGTCGAAGGTGATCTCACAGGGCGAGAACGCGCGAGCCGCTTGGGAACATGGAGCCGGTACGGCACCGAGCGCGGACCGATGTATTAAAAAAAATAAAGCAGCGAATGCGCAGAGGTGCAAAATACGCATATATCCCCAAGAATAACGTGGGAGAGGATAAAACGTTTTTTGGTACTCTTGTTACTTAAAGACAGGCAGGCTGCATTCAGAAACTTGTAAGTAAACGTTGACGTCTCTACAATCGAGAAGCGAATACCCAATCGACCGGGTTGTCGATAAGAAACAGCGAGGCTGCTTATGGACATCATTGGTGACCGAAAGTTCGTAGAGGTTCCAGGCGGAAAGACGCATGAGCTGCCACCGCTGCTGGTGAAGACTGTGCCCGGGATCAAGCGGCTGGACAAAATGATGGGCATCGCATCGGACATCATCGAACAGGAAGACATGGTGCCTTCGATTGCAGGGGATAAGATCGCGGACGAAGAGTCTGTTGAGCGCCGCAAGATGGATCTGGCGCTAAATTTGGTCGATCAATATCTGGGATTGCTGTGTCACTGGCATTGGGGCGACGCGGTAATTGAATGGATTCGCCAATGCGAGATTACATTCGATGCGCGGCTGGAACTCCGGAATCTTTTGAGAAGCGACGTCTGGCCGCATGCGGCACGGAGCAGCTTCGTAACGCTTCTCGAAGATAAAGATGTGAAAATCGAAGGAGTTCAATTGGAGAGAGCCGTGGGACTGCGATTGGCGTTTCGGCAGATGCCGCCGATCCGCTGCTGCTCCGACCAATTCCTGTTTTATCTGAACAAATCGGTTGCGGCGACAGCTTATCGCACTTGGCTCGATATGACTCCGAGTCCGATTGCTTCATTTCCTCCAGAGCGGTTCGCGTTCGACATCGTGAACATTTCGCTCGACGTTCACTAGGAAGCGGCTTCTTGCGCGGCAGCACCTCTCCATCCTGCCCTCTGCCCTCTCACCCGCGACACTGTGCGTGCGCCTGGGGTTGAGGCAGCAAGCTCGGTTCATTTCCTGCCGGATGACGGGCATGTTTTCCGGATCGTGTTTCACGCGCGCGGATCGTCCGCAGCCGCTGCCGGGACTTGCTCCAGGGGCGAATTTCCTGATTATTAGTCCGGGCTATTTCTCGGTGATGGGCATACCGAGGCTTTCAGGGCGCAATTCAATGCTCACGATGCGTTCGGGCAATCCGGTGATTATTGTTAATGAGGCCTTCGCGCGGCAATTCTTCCCGAATGAAAATCCCAGATCCCCGGAAGTTCGCGGCAGTTTCCGCAGCATTGATCCCGGTCGCATGCTTGCGTGCTATGTGCCGGCGCGCCGGGCTGCGAGAGTTGATCCGATAACGGCCTTGCGGTAGGAGTAGCCACTTCGGGTGAGATGCGGCGGCTGTCCCGTCGCTCCGCTCGGGGCTCAGCCTGTCTGGTAAGCTGCGACTTGCCGTGAATCGACGACTTGTCCTGTTGCTGATTGGCATCTTGGCGGTGAAGGCGATCTTTCTTGCATACGACGCCGAGCCATCCTTTCACTTCCGAGAATCAGCGGTTTATCTTGCAACCGCAATCGGGAAGTGGATCCCGCCAAATCACAGCTTCGTTTACGGCTTGCTCCTCCGTCCTGTAGCTCTGTGGCCGCGTTGGTTGGCACCAATAGTGTTCATGCAGGCTGCCCTCTCTGGGGTCGCGAGCTGGCTGGTTGGTGTCTGCCTGGTTCGTTACTTTGCAAGCGGCTTCACGATTGCCGCCTTGTGCAGCGTTGCGTGTGCAATAGAGCCTCTCCAGCTAAGGGCCGAGAGATACGTGCTCACTGAGTGTGTCGCTACATTCGTGTTCGCTGTGTTTCTAGTCGCGGTCTTCAGTTATCTCAAAACGAGCAGTCTCTCACTGCTGGCTCTGGTCCAGATTCTGGCGGTGCTATTGGTCACCCTTCGTAGCAGCTTCGTGCCAGCGGCTTGGATCGCTTCGTTTTTGGTTCCACTCGCTTCGCGACGAGCGATGTCTTTCTGGAGATCTTCGCGGCAATCTATACGGCGTGGCTCAGGCGGGATCAAATGGATCAGCGCGGTCCGGTTTGTCTTATTGCCCCTGCTGTTTTCTGTACTGCTGAGTCAAGGTTTGCTGTTCGGGTATCGTCGTCTGTATAACGAGCTGCTTCGCCAGCCCCCGGCATATCCTAATCGCGCGGGCTTGGCCAAAGCGGCAGATGCTGGGCCCCGTGATTCGGGATTGCTCAAACGGGCGGCGGCCCACTACGGCGAATACTTCAGCCTTGACAGACTCAGAAACAGTTTGCAACTCGACGAGACGCAGTTCGTAGATGCTGTACCTGGCGAGACGAAAGCCATTAAGGTGGCGTTTGGAGTCGATGTCACAAAACAGAACTTCACTTCGTTACCCATGTCACTGACCAGGAAATGGGAAGAAGGATCCGTGATCTGGTGGTGGCTGGTAAGCGCTCTGCCCTTTTTCTACGTGCTCTATTTGGCAATGAATTGGAGGCGCATTCGAGTGCCCCATATCATTGTCGGATTGTGCGGGCTCATGCTTTTGGCGGAGGCAGTTGTGCCAGTCGAATCTCCAAGTCCACGTTATCTGACTACGTTGGCGTGGTTAGAGTTCCTGATGATCGGCAGCGCGAGCACTCGCCTTCTCAAACGAGGAGCGTTGTTCTAGATCTATTGCGTTTTTCGTTGCTTTTTGTGGATCAGCGCTTGTGTCACATCGAGCAGCATATTTGCAGTGGCGAGTGTCTGGCTTTCGGCCAAGCGCGGTTTAGGATGGAGCAACTCATCGGGGGTGCCGCTCGAAAGCGAATTTCCTGAGAGATATAGGATGACAATTCCGGGCCGCAATGCCACGGCGCGTTCCGCCAGGTCCCATCCTGAAGTTCCCGGCGAGTCCGCATCAGTTACCAGAAGGTGTATATTCCGCTTGTAATCTCGACAAAGCGCAAGTGCTTCATCACTGTTTTTGGTGGGGAGAACGTTGTACCCGGCATTTACCAGAAAATGCTGCAGCACGTCCCGTTCAGATTTGTGACGGTTTGTGATCAGGGCCGTATTATGCATATTGCACTCTCCAGGGCTGTCGAAGATCTGAAATTTGGACAAGCCTAGAATAAGGCCACAAGCCTAAACAGGGTAACTGGGTAATTCCAGGGTTTTGCCGCGACGGCCGAAAAAGGTTGCGTAACAGCGATTATGCGGGAGAACGTCTCTCGCATTCCGCATGTCCGCACTCGCAAAATTCCTTCTCAAGGGCGTGCGAAGTGGCTTGCTCACAGTATTCGCTGCAGTATGGAGTACCAGGAGGAACCTGGCACTTGCAAGCGGTATGTTGGCACTTTTCCTTTTCTGGCATATGGTTAGGATGCTTTAGTTATTATTCAAGAGCCGAAAGCGGAACACAGGCTAGAGAATACCCTAGCTATCACGATGCTACTAAATAGGGCGACAATAGGGTGAAGGACCACTAGTGAAACCACGCGTTCTCATAGCTGATGATCACAGGCTGGTTGTGGAAGGGCTCGCCAAAATTGTTGAAGGAGAGTGCGAGATAGTCGGGGTGGTGAGCAACGGGCGCGAGGTGGTTTCGGAAGCGATCGCAAAAGAACCAGACGTAATTCTATTGGACGTCACAATGCCGCTTCTGAACGGGATAGAGGCGGGGCGCCAGATCAAACGCGAAAAACCGAACATAAAAATAGTTTTTGTCACGATGCAGCTAAATCGCGACTACGTTCGCGAGGCATTTGAAGCGGGCGGTTCGGGATATGTATTGAAACAAGCTGCCGCTTCCGAGCTAATGATGGCCATACGCGAAGTCCAGGAAGGACGATTTTTCCTGTCGCCGATGATTTCCGAACGCTATCTGGAGCATGAGGTGCTAAGCGGCAAAAGCCCAGTGAAATTGTTCAGCAGCTTAACCTCGCGGCAACGGGAAGTGCTGCAACTGGTAGCGGAAGGAAAACCAGCAAAAGAAATCGCGTCACTGCTGTATATTTCGGTTAAAACGGTAGAGTTTCACAAAAAGCATCTACTGACTGAACTGAATCTACGCAACACGCCAGAGTTGATCCGCTATGCCGTGGAACATGGTTGGGTCGGGTCGTAGGATAACTAAGCGATCGCCACAACCTCGGTCTCAAGCGGAACTTGCACCTGAACTGTAGTTCCCTCGCCAAGCGCTGAGCTGATTCGGAAAGACCCGCCCACTAAGCGGGTTCGCTCCTCCATGCTTATGAGACCCAGACCGCGCGTCTCGCTCGGGTCGAAGCCTTCACCCAGATCCCGAACAGTCAGCCGTAACGCGGAATTTTTCCCTATAAGGCTGACACGCACGTGCGTGCGGCCAGCATGTTTGGCGACGTTTCGTAATGCTTCTTGAGTGATCCGATAGAGGGTTGCAGCTACTTCACGCGAGAGCTTATCCGGAACATTCCGGTGAGTGAAATTGCTCGGCATGTGCTCCCTGTCTGCGAACTCCGTAACCAGGCTGCGAAGGGCTACCGGCAGGCCAAGATCATCAAGAATAGCGGGGTGCAGGGCGTGCGAAATACGGCGGAGATCGTTAGATAGATTTCCTGCTCCTTCGCGGAGGGTTTCCAGGCGAGTGCGCATCTCGGCTTCGCTGGCTGGAATATTCTGGCGCAACTGCTCAATGTCATTTGCAAGCATTGCCAGTTGCTGGCTGACGTCATCGTGCAGCTCACGAGCAACGCGGCGCCGCTCCTCTTCGTGCGAAGTAAATAAGCTAGCTGCAAGAGATCTGAGTTCCTCTTCAGTGCGTTTGAGCTGTTCTTCCGTCGTTTTGACCTGGCTTGCCAAGCGTTCGCTTTCCCGCTGGAGCAGCAGCTCAGCCTGCTTGCGCAGCGTGACATCCTCGACGGTGATCAGCAGAGCTCTCATCAATTCGAGCTGGACCGGTCGTCCGGTTACGCAATATACGTGCGCGCCGTTGACCCTCGATTCGTGCTCGATTTCGAAGGTACCGCCGCCCGTTCGTAAACCCTCCAGGAGCGGGCTCACGCGCTCCATACCCCAAAGAAGAGTGACGAGCTCGGGAAACGAGCGGCGCTCGATTTCGGGAGAAGGCATTCCCGACAAGAAACGGAACGCCGCGTTCGCCATCTTCACGCGGAGGTCACTATCCAAAACGACGATCGAGAATTGTACAGATTCGATGACGGACTGAGCCAGATCGCGAGCTTCACGGATCGCCTGCTCGCCGCGCCGGATTTGATCAATGTCTACGAGTACGAGGACGAGTCCGTCGATCTTGTTTTCCGCTGTCCGGTAAGGCCGAACTCGCATCAGATGCCAGTGCCCTTGTTGGTCTTGCACCTCGAGTTCCTTGGTTCCGAGGGTGTCCAGAACGTCCTGCAAAATCGCTTCAATATGATCGATTTTCAGATTAAGCCGGATTTCGGTAATGCGCCGGCCCAGGTCGGAAGGTCGTACATACATGAGCCGCTCGGCGGGCGGAGTAAAGCGCCGGATGCAAAGATCGCCGTCCAGCATGAGAACGGGAATATTGACGCTGGTCAGTAGATTAGAAAGATCATTCGTCGCGTCTAGAAGAGCAAGATTGCCACTTCGGAGCTCGTCGTTTAAGGTCTGAAGCTCTTCGTTCGTCGACTGAAGTTCCTCTTTGGCGGTTTCCAACTCCTCATTCGCGGATTGCAGCTCTTCGTTTGAAGATTGAATTTCCTCGTAGGCGCTGGTCAACTCCTGGTTGCGCGCGTCACGCTCCTCAATCAGCGACTGGAGGTAGAGGCGAGTGGAATTGAGATCTTCGCGCACTCGATCAATCTCGGGGGCCTCTCCCGCTGAGCTGCTCTCACTGGAAACATGCGCCGGAATGGATTGCGTTTCGGGCAATGCGGCGTGCTGCGGCAAGAACAGGACCAAATAGCAGCGCATCTTTGGGGGCGTGCTGTGGATGGGGAGCACTTCAATTGTCAGGTCATGTTGTCCACCGCCATTGTGGTAACCCTCCTTGAATTGCGCTTTCACCGGAACGTTTTCCGCAACCGCGCGCTGCACGGCATCTCGCAGCGTAAGCGTCAATTCACTCCGCGCCATTCGCAACAAATTCAAGCTGGGCGCGCCCGGAGCGTGTTCGAGAAACGGGGCGGTGTGCCCGCGGACCTGCAACACTTCCAATCTCTCGTTGATGACAACCCCCGCTGGAGTGTAGCGGGTTAAAACAATGCGGTCGGCCGCTCGCTGTAGGTCACCTTCGGTCCAAGCCGGGTGCCTGGTCGCTTCAGCGGGCGCTCGTGGTTCGCGCTCCGCCGATGACAGAATGAGGTCAACGGGTGGCGCCGCCGTTCCTACTTTCAAATAGAATTTATGCTTTCGGTCCGCAAGCGTGAAAAGATCGCCATGCTGGCGAATGGTTTCGGAGTTTCCCAGTAACAGGTAACCACCGGGGCGTAATGCGTAATTCAACGTCAACATGACGCGCTTTTGAATTGTCGCCCCCAAGTAGATCAGGACGTTGCGGCAGCTGATTAGGTCGAGTCGCGAGAACGGCGGATCATTACATAGATTCTGGCGGGCAAAAATGCAGAGATCTCGAACACGCTTTGAGATTTGATAGCTGTGATCTACTTTGACAAAGAAACGGCTCAACCGTGCGGGAGAAACCTCAGCCATAATGCTTTCCGGATAGATGCCGAGTCGTGCCCTTTCAACCGACTGCTCGCTCGCGTCGGAGCCAAAAATCTGGATGGGGGGTTCGATTCCGTGATTCGAGAAGAATTCGAGGAGGCAAATCGCCAACGAGTACACCTCTTCCCCGCTCGAACAACCAGCTACCCAGATACGGACCGGTTGCTCCGGCTGGCGGTCCTGAAAGAGCCGTGGAAAAAGATCTTGCTTCAAGGCATCGAAAACCTCGGGATCACGAAAGAAGTGAGTGACACTGATCAGAACGTCTTCTTGAAGATCACGGATTTCCTGGGGGTCTGTTTCAAGCTGTTGAACGTACTCCGCCAGGTTAGAACATTTTTTGAGCAGCATCCGGCGGGCGAGGCGGCGTCGAAGAGTGGTCGGCTTATAGTTTTGAAATTCAATTCCGGAGACACCGCGCAGGAGCCTCAAGATACGGGAGAAATGCGGTTGTTCCGGCGGAAGAATGGTTTCGTGTGAGGGAAGCAGCTCGGGATAGGCAAATTGCCGCCCCAGCCGGGTCATCTCTGCCGCGATTTCGGCGGGGGGCAGTACCAGGTCGACGTGATCGGCGGCAATGCCCTGACGAGGCATCTCGCCGAATTTGGCCGATTCGGGACTCTGCGCCATTGTGATTCCGCCATCGCCCTTGATCGCTTTGAGGCCGAGTGCGCCATCGCTATCCATTCCGCTTAGCACGACACCTACGGCCCGGGTCTTTTGATGCGCGCCTAGGGATCGGAAGAAATGGTCGATGGGCAGGCGGTCACTCGCTGAGCGGACATCCAGATGGAACTTGCCCTGCGAAAGGCGTAGCCGACTATTCTTGGGAATGACATAGACGTGATTGATTTCGGGCTTTAGACCAGGGAGGATTTCCGAAACGGGCATCCTGGTGTGGCGAGTGAGAATTTCGACCAAGTGGCTTTCATGCTCTGCAGAGAGATGGGGGACCAGAACGAAAGCCATGCCGGTGTCAATCGCGAGGGCGGCCAGGAGTTCGGTATAGGCTTCCACTCCACCGGCCGAAGCTCCGATTCCAACAACGGGAAACGCGAGAAGATCCGATTCCGATTCTGGATCGGGCTCGGCTGCAACGACGTCGTCAGTGACATGCAAATGTTGAAAGTCTGAAGGTTCGCTATCCATTACTATGCTGCGCGCTATATTATATTCTGCCTTAATTTCCGACGACCGGCCTGAATCAGGTGGAGAGATCTCTCCGTCCGGCCTACTTTTGGCTCTGACGATCACCCCAACGGATACGCGGCAAACCCGGATCACGCGTGATCGCGTAGAGTGCGGCGTCAATTAATACATGGTCTTTCAGCACTGCGCGCGCCATCAGCCCCTCACGCATGAAGCCGGCCTTTTCCAAAATGCGGGCAGAAGCCGGATTCGAAGCAAACACGGTTGCGAAGATTCGATATAGATCCGGCTCGCGGAGCACATGCTCGGAGAGTTTTCTAACAGCCGCAGTCGTGATGCCGCGGCCCCAGAAGTCCTCCCCCAGCCAGTAGCCGATCTCGGCTGAATGGCGCTCAACATCCTTGCGTGGATGCACACCGATACCGCCGACCGCTTCACCGCCTACGACAATCGCGTATATGAAATCACGCGAGTTCGGGGCGGTCGCCACGGCTAGAAATTTATTGGCTTCCGCATCAGTGTAAGGGTACGGAAATCGATCTCGTAAGTTGCGCGATACTTTTTTATTGTTCGCATGCCGGATCAGCGAAGTTTTGTCAGAGGCTTCCCAACGCCGCAATATGCATAATCCGCAGTCGAACGTAGCGTCCATCTCGGTTCAGCATACTGAAATCGGGTGCGGGATTCTGAATATAGGTTAGAGCGACGCGCATGATTTCTAATCCAATCTCAAGCCCGGTACGAGCGCTGATCATCGGAACCTGGATGGCCGCGCTGGTGTGGTGGGAAGGACGCCACGCACTGCGACGAACCGTCGACAACAAAATCGAGCGCGACGTTCGAAATATCGGGGTCGCGGCGCTGGCCGCTGCGGTCGTCCAATTCATCGAGGTCCCGGTTGCATTCGGGCTGGCCGGGCAGGTTCAAGAAAAGCGCTGGGGCCTAGTCCAGCAATTGCATGTGCCAGGGCCCGTACGCGTGATTCTGGCCATCGTACTGCTCGATTACACACTGTACTTGTGGCATGTGCTCACGCATAGGGTGCCGTTCCTCTGGCGATTCCACGAAGTCCATCACATCGATCGCGAGATGGACGCCACGACAGCGCTGCGTTTTCATTTCGGCGAGATCGCGATTTCGGTCCTGTTTCGAGCGGCGCAGGTGTTGACTATCGGACCGGCGCCGATGGCGGTAGCCTCATGGCAAATCTTTCTATTCGTTTGCATTTTGTTTCATCATTCGAACGTTCGGCTGCCGCTCGCTTGGGAGCGCCGGCTGGCGAGGTTTATCGTCACACCGCGTCTGCACGGGATTCATCATTCGATTGCCCCCGCAGAAGTAAATTCGAACTGGTCTAGCGGACTTACGATTTGGGATTGGCTGCATGGCACTTTGCGAACGCAAGTGTCGCAGGATTCGATTATTTTGGGAGTCGCGGGGCACCTGAGCGACGCGGATCAGCGGCTGGCGAACGTTCTGGCGCTGCCTTTTCGAGAGAGTGCTGAGGTTCCTGAAATGCCGGAGCACGCTGTGCGGCAGCCCATCTCGGCGCTGAAATGACGTTAACGCATCACGCGTTTGAACCGCGTGCATGGCGATACCAGCGCGCTAGCAGATTCGGAGAAACGCCGCACCAATACAAACATTGGAGGGTTGTCCAATGCAGCCACACCAGAGCAAAGTTGCGTTGCTCGAAGCGCCGCGACGAGGTCACGATGGAACAGGGCAGATGTACAAATTTTCCGGCGCGCCGCAATCGGCGGAGAAGATCGAGGTCTTCAAACAGGGCGAGCGCGCGAAAGCCGCCGACCTGCTCATAAGCGCTCTTCCGCACAAAGATGCCGGAATCGCCATAGCAGAGACCGAGCAGTCGAAGCAGAGGATAAACGGCAGTTAGCCGCTTTGCAGCTGGCGAGGATCCGTCGAACCGAAGGCCGAAGTTGCCGCCTGCGATCTGTTCGTCTTCAAGCGCTCTCTCAATTTCATGCAGCGCGCCGGGCGGAGGGACCGTGTCAGCGTGAACAAACCACAGGATGTCTCCGGAGGCTTCGAGTGCGCCTGCGTGCATCTGCGGGCCACGGCCTTTCGGCGCTTCGAGTACTCGTACGTCTTGAGATCGGGCCAGTTCCACAGTAGAGTCACTACTGCCTCCATCAACGACCAGAATTTCCTTGTTGCCTGGAAGTTGTTGTACTGCGTTGAGAGTTGCGACGATATGCGCCTGTTCGTTCAGCACCGGAACAATAATGCTGATGAACACCGATGCGCTCCTCAAATATCGTTTTCCAGACGCCAGGCGTAGGTAGCTGGAGCGATCGAGGGCTGGTGTGTCAGGCTCGCGGCAAGTAGGGCAAGGTCATCTGGGGTGTCTACATCAAAGAGCGGTTCGATTTGCTGCACTGAAAGCCCACGTGCTTCGAGGCGGCGCTTCGTTGCGAAAGCCGTTTCTGGCGTGCTCCAAGGTAGTTCGGAGAATAGTCCGCGAGGACACGCGCGCAGGGCGAGAAGATAGAACCCGCCGTCGGGACACGGGCCGATGACGGCATCGTGCGTTGCTAACCCGTCCAAAGCTTCACGCAGATGTTGGCTGGTCAGCAAAGGCGTGTCTGCACCGACAGCAATTGCAGCGGGCGCTGTCGCGAGCGCTTTGCAAAAGACCGTTTCGAGACGGGCACCGAGATCTCCGTCGCCCTGCAATAGAATGTCGCCTGGCAAAATCTGAATCGGGCACTCACTTCGGGCATCCTCGGCCCACTCGACCTCAGCGTCCAAGGTTGCTAAGACAGGTCGAACTCCCGGACAGGAAGAGACCGTCCCCCAAACATCTTTAAACATGGCTGCTGCAAGATCCGCGGCGCGCTTCGCTCCCAGAGCGCGTGCAAGCCGGGTTTTCACATGCCCGGAAATGAAGGGCTTGGCGAAAATGCAGACAGGAATCACAGGAGCGTTCTTCGCCTTCCAGAGTAATTCAGAGTGACTCGGTATGATAGCCGAACAGGAGAGGCTTACCCGTGTCAAGCGCATTTCAAAGTAGCAAAGGACAGGCGAGCGAGGCAGCGCGAATCGCAGATCAACTAAAGCGGGTATACAAAGGTCCGGCGTGGCTTGGGCCTGCGCTGGGAGATATTCTGTCGGACGTCACTGCGGAGCAGGCCTCTCGACGGGCGATCGGGAATGCGCATACGATTTGGGAATTGGTCCTGCATATAGCTGCATGGATGCGCATTGGGCGTGAACGGCTGGCGGCCACAACGACTCGAGATCATACAGACGACGAGAACTGGCCGCGAGTGGTGGGCTCGTGGCAGGATGCGTTAGCAACGCTGGAGCGTGAAGAACGCCAGCTCGAGCAGGCAATTCTGCAATTTCCAGACGAGCGGCTGGACGAACCGGCCCCCGCGACGGAACCGCAGACCTTTTACGAACTTTTGCACGGAATTGTGCAGCACACGGCGTATCACGGCGGCCAAATTGCAGTCCTAAAGAAGTAGACGAAGCGCCCGACCGGCCGCAATGCCGGTAAAATAAGGGTGGTGCGGGTAGTATTTGTTTTCCTTGTTGCAGTTTTCCTATTACTGGCCGACACCTTCAAGCTTTACTTGAAGGATGGCGACTATCAGTTAGTTCGCGAATATCAGGTCGTGGCCGACCGCGTCCGGTATTTCAGCACCGAGCGTGGCGAATGGGAGGAGATCCCGAAAGAGCTGGTGGATTTCGACAAGACGGAGAAACAACGAAGCTCGAAGCAAGACGAAATAAAAAAAGAAGCGCAAGCGGGCGCTGAAGAGGAGCAGGCTGAACGCGCGCTGCGGCGCCAGATCGCGGCCATTCCGATGAATGCCGGCGCGTACTACGAGCAAGGCGATCAGGCAAAAGCGCTCACAATGGCGGACTACAAAGTCATTACCGACAAAAAACGGCAGGCACTGAAAATGTTGTCGCCGGTGCCACTCATTCCAGGAAAAGCTTCGGTCGTGATTCAGGGTGAGCATTCGAAGTTCGTAGTGAGCGACGAAAGACCGGAATTCTTTTTTAGATTGGCGAAGCAGGAGAGGTTCGGGATCGTAAAGCTCACACCCAAAAAGACGGTGCGGGTGGTCGAGAATATTGCCACTATCCCGGTGTCAAACGAAAACGTGCAGGAGCAAAAGCAGGTAGAGACGTTTCAGCAGCAACTGGCGAGCGATCTCTATAAGGTCTGGCCGGAGAAACCGCTGACCGCTGGCGAGTATGCTGTCGTCGAGTACACGGAAAGCGAAATTCAGCTGCTGATTTGGGATTTCGCGTTTCGACCTGGTGCAGCATCGGCGGGTGTAAAGAAGTAGATGATTCCTGAGATCCGTGGGAAACGGATCGGTCCCGTACTGAATAGGTGAGCGGCATATTCGTCAGGAGATATTTACCCCCGCTCTCCTTCACCACTGTGAAGCTGTGTGGGGCAAGCACCTGTTGGATGCGGGGGAGAGCCGGACCTTCGACCAGCAAGTAGCAGCGCCGAGATCCTTCCCACATTCGATTGAGAGCAGCGTCGTCAAGGAAGATTGGCGGAGCACCAGCGGCGTTCGAGCCGTACTCCAGGTTGTTCACGCGCCCATTGAGCAGAAATGCCTTTCTGTTGCTGTAAAAGAATACTGAGGAGAAGGTGTAATACTGGTCGCCCGCGATTAACTCCCCCGGAGGTGATTTAAGCAGCGCCTCAGCCAAAGGGCGCGAAGAAAAGTATGGATCGAAAGTAACCATTGCGAGGCGTGCCGCTTGAAAGAAGACAACCATCATTAATGCCACGGCTAGAACGCGGGGCGTGGCTTTCAAAAATAACAAGCCAAACACGCCTACTAAACACGCGAGCAGCGCCAGCATAAGCGGGGTCCGGAGGTATGCGAATGATTCGAGGGTGAGGTCGCCCATGTGCCCGAGCGAAAGTGTATACGAGGCCGCGGGATGCTGCGTGAGAGCTTTAGAGATATCGCCGGGAGTTGGCAAGCGCCAGACACGGGAAAGGATGAAGATAATTGTTCCAGACGCCAATGTGCAGACGAGCAGCAGAATTGTGTTTCCACGCTTTAGCCATGCGGTAGATTGAGCGCTCGCCGCTGTCATCGCGCAACCTAGAAGCAAGGCCATTGCCGGATAGGCAGGCATGGAATAGTATTCCTGAGTGGTCGAGAACGTAAAGAAGACCATAAGAAAACTGATCCAGCAAAGGGCCATGAGCCGGGTGCGGGAAGTGCGATCACTGGGGCGATAATTCAGCCGAAGCAGGGCGGGGAAATAGGCGCTCCATGGAAAAAGCCAGAGCAATTGAAAGAGCCAGAAATACAGGCGCGGGACGGTATCGTAGTCACGAGGGTAACGGCGATTGAGAAACCGGAGTATGTGCTCATTGAAAAAGTAAAACCAAAAGAAGCCGTGATAATTTCCAGGCCCGCTGTACAAACTTGCGTGAAAGTAAGGCGGATTGCGGAGAGTCGCCAGTATATGCCATGGCGCCGCAATGGCGAAGAGCACCAGTATGCCCCGGAAAGGAACCAAGCGCCGCCAAGTTTCTTGATCGAGTAGTTGCTTCGTGAATATCAGAAAGAAAAATGCGGAAGCAAACGGAAACAACGCACCGATCAGGCCTTTCAGCAGGAGCCCCGTGCCGATGCTGGCCCAAAAAAGAACCCCCCACAATCTCGGGCGCGGTTCGTCCGGATCCATTGCGCGTAAGAACGACCACACTGCCAGCGTGATCGTCAAAGTCAGTTGGACATCTGCAATTAACACTCTGGTGAACAAGAAGAGACCGATACTGGTGGAGATCACCAGGCCCGCGTAGAAACCGGCACGAGTCCCGAACGCCCACACTCCCATTCGAAAGGTCAGCCAGCACAGCAAAACAGTAGAGATCGCAAGCGGTAAGCGGGCGATGTAATCATGCACGCCAAATAGCTTGAAGAAGACGGCGATGATCCAGTATTTGAGGGGCGGTTTTTCAAAATACTTAATGCCGTCAATATGTGGCGTTACCCAGTCGCCGGTTTCGAGCATTGTTCTCGATATAGAAGCCTGGGTTGCATCGACATCGTCCATCAGCGACGGCGGGCTGATGATGCAACAGATAAAAATGGCTGAGGCGAATAAGAGAACGATGAGATCATATCGGCGAAACAATCGAGAATCGAACGCCATGAACTATTCGTAGCGGAGAGCTTCCGCGGGGGCGATACGGGAGGCATTCCGCGATGGATGCAACGTAGCGAAGAAACTGGTCAAAAGAGCAAGGGCGGCAACCCAGATGCCGTCTGTCCAGTGGTTTTGAAAGGGAACGTAACTGAGAGCGTAGATTTGCTGGTCCAGCTTAAGCCAGCGATAGTGATTGAAAAGCGCAGCGACAGAGTAGCCGGTAATCAGGCCCATTGCACAACCAACTCCGCCGATGATCAGTCCTTGAAGGATGAAAATCCGTTGCACTTGCTGCCGGCGCGCGCCCATGGAAATGAGGATTGCGATATCGCGGTGCTTCTCCATTACGAGCATTACGAGAACGACAAGAATGTTCAGCGCAGCCACTAACTCAATCAAACCGACCGTAATCACGCTCACGACTTTCTCGAGCCGCAATGCGTTCAGCAGCGAGCGGTTCTGGTCCATCCAAGTGGTTGCGATGAGCTTCACGCCAGTGATTTGTTCGGCTTCGCGCGCAACGTTCGGCGCGGTGAAGATATCGTCCAGACGCAGTTCGATCGTGTTGACGACATCATTCAGATCGAGAACGCGTTGTGCGGCATGAAGCGACGTAAACGCCCAAGCGGAGTCTAACTCGTACAGGCCCGATTCGAAGATCCCGGCTACACGAAATCGAAATAGACTCGGCATGACGCCGAGTGGCGTCAACTGGCCTTGAAAACTGATTACCGAGACCGGACTATGGAGGACGACACCTGTCTGATCGGCCAACTTCGAGCCGAGGATGATTGGATACGGGCTGGTCCGGCTACTGAAGTCGGAAAGAGAACCCGCCTTGAGATGTCGAAGCAGCTCAGGAACCGGAGAGCTGTCCCCGAGTGGAACTCCTTTTAGCACTGCGCCGGCACCGACAAGAGGGCCCTTCAAAGCTGCCTGCCCATACAATCCCGGCGTAACACTAATGACGTGGGGTATGCGCCGTAAGCGCGGGATCAATTCTTCCCAGTTCTGGATGCCGAACTCAGGATTGCGCTCGAGAATACTGACATGTGCCGTGGCGCTGAGCAGGCTGGATTGCAGCGTGCTTTGAAACCCGTTGTTGATGGCGAGAGCGACTATAAGTGCAGTGACGCCGGCCGCTACTCCCAGAACAGAAATCACGGTAATGACGCTTATTACGGTTTGCTTTCTCTTGGCCCTCAGATAACGAAGAGCGACGATCCATTCGAACCGAGACATTTACGGGGCAAGCTCGCGCAGGCGCCGGACCAAGCCGATGTCGCCTTCGGGGCGTAGAAGCGGGAACAAGATGACGTCGCGAATGGATTTCGAATCTGTGAGGATCATCGTCAGGCGATCGATACCGATGCCCTCGCCGGCTGCAGGCGGCATGCCGTAGCTAAGCGCGCGGATATAATCTTCATCCATTACATGAGCTTCCTGGTCGCCGCTCTCTTTCCGAGCAAGCTGTAGCTCGAAACGCCGGCGCTGTTCCTGGGGATCGTTCAGCTCGGTAAATGCATTGCCGATCTCGAAGCCTGCAACGTAGATTTCGAATCGCTCGACGAAGCCCGGCTCTTCAGGTTTGCTCTTTGAAAGAGGCGACACCTCGAGAGGGTAGTCATAAATGATGGTTGGCTCAAAAAGCTGCTGCTCGACGTGGCGTTCGAATAGTTCGACGAGCGCCGTACCGGGACTGGGCTCCTTTGAATGCCTCAGAAGCCAGTCAGGGTCCTTGATGTCGTTGATCGTTGGTTTTTGTGCGCCGGGCCAAAATTCAACCAATGCTTCAACCATGGAAAATCGGCGGAAATTACGAAAATCGAGCGTGCGGCCTCGGTAAATGATCTCCGCTGAGCCGGTCACATCGATCGCAACCTGGTTGAGTAACTCGATAGATAGCTCCATCAGGTCGCGATAACCGGCGTAGGCCTGATAAAACTCAAGCATTGTGAACTCGGGGTTGTGTTGAGTGGAGATCCCTTCATTCCTGAAATTGCGATTGATCTCATAGACTCGCTCGATGCCACCGACCAGAAGGCGCTTCAAATACAGTTCAGGAGCGATTCGCAAAAACAGATCAATGTCGAGCGTGTTGTGATGGGTGACGAAGGGACGCGCCGCGGCTCCGCCATACAGCGGCTGCATCATGGGCGTCTCTACTTCTAAGAAGCCGTGACTGTCCAGTTGCCGGCGCAACGACTGTATAATTTTCGAGCGACTGACGAACACGTTTCGCACTTCGGGGTTTGCGACGAGATCAAGGTATCGCTGCCGGTACCGAATTTCGACGTCTTCCAGGCCATGCCATTTTTCCGGAAGCGCAAGCATGATCTTGGACAGGAAGAAGAGTTCTTCCACGTGGAGGGTAAGCTCGCCGGTTTTTGTGCGGAAGAGATAACCTTCGGCGCCAATAATATCGCCGATATCAAGTAAGTCGTACAGCTTGTAATTGCTTTCACTAACTGCATCCTTCTTGACGTAGAGCTGCAGCTTCTCTCCGGACTGGACAAGATTGATGAACCCTGCTTTTCCCATCCGCCGAATGGTTTGAATCCGGCCTGCAACACGGACGTGAATTCGCTCGGCTAGTTCCTCGGCGGTTTTGGACCCGTATGCAGCAAGAAGCTCTGGGATGGTATGCGTGTGAACGAAGGGGTGTCCGTACGGCTGATATCCGAGTTCCCGGATCTGGCCAGCACGCTCGTGGCGCTGGCCCAATAGCTCATCTTCCAATGCCAAAGATTGAAACTCCTTGTGACCGCAGCCTCAGGCGACGTGCGAAAAATCTAGCGGCGGACGATTAGCTCGCGCAGATGGTCGCGCGTGAGAAAAAACTTCACTGATCCAGCATTTTGAAACAGTTTTTCCAATAGGCGGTTATGGAAGAACTGCACATTCTGAAATCCTCCGCGCGGCGAAACAAAAAGAGTCCGGTGATCCTGGATGCGATAGTTGTACATCGGAATGCGGCTGGACTTCTCGTCCGCTCTAAAGAACACCAGCATCAGACCACCTGGGCGCATCACTCGGAGGAGTTGCGTCACAACCTGGTCCAATAGAGGCGAAACCAGAAACTGGAGCGTATCCCAGACCAACGCGCCGTCAAACGATTCATCCGGAAACTTGAGCGTTTGGTCCATGAAGCGTTGTGCCTTGCTTGCGACCTTTTCATTTTCTAGAAAGTCGGCGGCGAAACATTGCTCCATGGTGGCCAGGATGTCGTCAGTCGAAATGCGGTGCCCGAAGCTTGTGATGAAGCTGACATTCGCTTGACTCGCGCCGGACATGTCCAAGATCGAGAGGTTCTCGCCGGTCTGCAGCATCGCAGAAAACTGTTCGAAGGCGCTGCTATGACGATTGACTGGGAGAAGAACGTTCTTCTCCGATGTCTTGGTCATGCTTTCTTTAGCAGCGCTGCCGAATTTCATATGGCAAAGAAGCAACCGGCGCAGAGCAAAGCAGATGATTCAAGAAGAGCGCGCTTTTCACAGCCTAAGCTGTCGTCCGGCTCTCCCTAGTACACCTCTACTTCAGCGGACTTACCGTGCCTGCACCCATCGTGGTTCCGACTGGCGAGGGTTGAGTCGAAGGCTGGCTGACAGACTGACCCAGCGGCTGAGGTTGGGGTTGAGACTGAGGCGGAGGCTGCTGAGGCCCTTTCACCGGTGCTGCTTTCGAAATATCGATACTGCCTTTGAAATAAGCTCCGTCTTCAATAACGATGCGGCTGGTTTTGATATCGCCCACGAGCTTCGCTTCTTTTTTGATGTCGATCTTGTCGGCTGCTTCCACGTTGCCCTGAATTGAACCATGAATTACAATTTCACGAGCCTTCAGATTGCTCTGGACACGCGCATTCGGACCGATAGTTAGCCGATGATCGTGGCACTCCACGGTTCCTTCAACCTCGCCGTCGATCGTCAAATCTTCGCGTGCGACGATCTGGCCTTTTACGGTTACATTCTTTCCCAGCGCTGCGGAACCGCTCCGGACGGCGCCTGTCTCTGGCTCGAAAGTTCTGGTAGGTGCTGACATGGTACTGGTTTCTCTCCTCTGTGGTTCTACCCCGGACCCTCCTGTCGTAGCAGCCGGTCGCTCAGGTCTCAGCGGCAGTTCGTCTTCTTTCCTTTTGCTCCACATGCGAAGGGTGTCTCCTCGAAAATGCTCCATTCATGGTACTACTCCTGGCGTTTTGACGGGCAGGAACGTACCGGATCTATATTCCTGCTCTACTTCGCGTCGAGCTCGCAGAACGTCTGTGATAATGAAAACGGTGTCACGAACTCGCGAGCTTGAAGCGCGCCTAGAGAGAGCCGAGCAGCAACTGCGATTATTCCAACGCGTAAGCCGGCTGATGACGCGTGATGCCGACCTAGAAGACGTACTTCACGAAATTGTCGATCTGATCGAGGAATTTCTGGAGTGTGACTCGTGCCTGATCTATCTAGTCGAACGCGGCGAGCTGGTACTGCACGCATCGAATGAGCCAAGCCGAAAAAACATCGGCAAAGTTCGACTGCGACTAGATGAAGGTCTGACAGGCTGGGTGGCGCGGGAACGGCGCCTTCTGTCGATTTCGCGCGAGGCCTATAACGATCCACGCTTTAAGTACTTCAAAGATTTACCGCAAGACACTTTTGAAGCGTTCCTCTCGGTTCCGGTCATTTCGCAAAACAAGGTGGTAGGCGTCATCAACGTGCAGCATCGCGGGGCCCACACGCATTCCGGCAACGATATGGAAATGTTGGGTACGCTCGGTGAACAGATCGGCTGTCTGCTTGTGCTTTCGGCGCAGAAGAGCGCAGCGGCTTCAAGCGTTAGTGTGTAGCCCCCGCCCCGTCTTTCCGCGCTGCGACTTACCGACCTGCTTCACGCCTTTTGCCGATTGGCGCGGCCGCATAACCAGCAACATATGCGTCGAGGTAATCTGAAAACGCTTTCTGGAGGCATGCCAAAGTATTTCGTTTTTGCGAAAGCGGCTGATGATCTACCTCAAGTACTGGAAGTAAGTCGCGAGTTGTAGAAGTTATAAATACTTGCTCGCTTTCTTCTACATCCGAAGGAGTAAGTTCGCGCTCGCCTACGGTGAGCCCGCGCACTTGAACTTGTTCGAGCAGAATCGCGCGCGTCACGCCGGCCAGGCATCCAGATGATTCGACCGGGGGGGTCCAGACGTTCTCGTCCTGGATCACGAAGATGTTGGCAGACGTGCATTCACTTACTTGACCAACTTCGTTCAGCAATATCACTTCGTCGAAGCCCTGCTCATGGGCGTCTTCATACCAGGTCAGGTTTTGTGCCCAGGAGGTCACTTTTATTCCGGCGAAGGGAGACGCAGCGTGCCTGCCATTCGGAACATAACTCAGCTTGACCCCTTCACCCCAATCCGTGAGATCGGTCGTGAACGCGATCACATCCGACCCACGCTCTAGTTGCGGACCTTCAAACAAGCCGCCCTTGTTGCGCACGACAGCGACTCTGAGCGTCGCGTCAAGAGCGTTGTTGGCTGCGACTAATCGGAGCAGTGCGTCTTCAAGCTCTGACGCCGGGATGCGGAAAGGTACATGCATTCGACGCGCATCGCGAGCGATGCGCTCATAATGGCGCTCATAGGCAAAGAGAACACCTTGACAAACGCGAAGCGTGCTGAAAACTCCCCACCCGTTCATAAATCCGACTTGACCGGGTGAGATAAAAGTCTCGCTGGCGTCCCGGATGTCGGAATTATGAAGTACGTGCTGGTGCACTATGTGATCTTATCGGAGCAGACGGCACTCTTGTACAGTCGCTCCGACAGGTAAGTAAACAGGTCGCGAAGAGCGCGGCCGCGATGGCTAACCGCAAACTTTTCGTCACGGGTGAGTTCTGCGAATGTGCAGCCTAGTGGGGGGTAGAAGAATAGCGGGTCATAGCCAAATCCCTCATCACCCCGGGGCCGCATGAGGATTTCACCTTCCGCCGTGCCCCGGAGAGTTGTGCACACGGACCCGGCACGTGCCAGCGCCACAGCACAGACAAAACGAGCTGCTCGGTTGTCCTTATTCTCAAGACGGCGCAAAAGCAGATCGTTATTTTCGGCATCGTTCGCATGTAAACCGGCGTAACGCGCGGAGTGAATACCGGGAGCGCCATTAAGAGCGGCCACCTCCAGCCCGGAGTCATCGGCCAGCACGAGGTCTGCGATAAACCTCGAATAGTATTCCGCTTTGGTGGTGGCGTTCTCTTCAAAACTAGCGCCGTTCTCCTCGGGAGGAGCAATCTGAGTCAATCCGGGAAGAGGCTGAATTGCGAGGCTCGGGAGGTCTGATTTCCGGCCAGCAAGAAGCAATTCCTCCAGCTTGGCTCGATTACTCGAGCAGGCGTAAATAGTCATTTCGCGAGGCGGTTTGCGAGTACCTGGTCCTGGACGACCCGCAACTCGCTGATGCCTGCGCGCGCCAAGCCGAGAAGATCGGCCATGTGCATGTCGTCGAAGGGAGTTCGCTCCGCGGTCGCTTGAATCTCAATGAACTTGTTCGAACCGGTCATTACGAGATTCATGTCGACATCAGCGCGCGAGTCTTCTTCGTAACACAAGTCGAGAATGGGTGTCCCGCCCACGATACCGGCACTGGTTGCGGCAACCGAATCCACAAGCGGCGATTTCGAAATCACTTTGAATTTAACGAGAGTTCCAAGGGCTATCGCCAGAGCCACGTAAGCCCCCGTTATGGCTGCGGTACGCGTGCCGCCGTCGGCTTGGAGCACGTCACAATCGACGATCACGCTTCGCTCCCCGAGGGCCGCGAGATCCACTATCGAGCGAAGCGAGCGGCCGATGAGCCTTTGAATCTCGTGAGTCCGTCCCGATGCTTTGCCTTTTGTGATTTCGCGCGGTGTACGTGTTACGGTGGACCGGGGCAGCATCGAGTATTCCGCCGTTACCCAGCCCTTGCCGGTGCCGCGTAGAAATCCCGGCACGCTATCTTCGATTGTGGCCGTGCACAGAACCCGAGTGTTACCTGTTTCGATCAAGGCGGAGCCTTCAGCCGTAACCAGGTAATCGGCCGTAATCCGGGTCGGACGCAGCTGATTAGCTAATCTTCCGTCAGTTCTCATTGTCTTAGTGCGAAATCCCCGTCGAGCTTTTATTCAGCATCGCGGTCGGCGTGACTTGTACCGAGCTACCCTGCCGTGCGCAGTGAAGCGAAAAAAAAGAAGCCAGCAATTACCAGTGCAATAATCAGCAAGATCAAACAGGGAATCGCACCCTGCCTGGGCATGGCGGAGCTCTTGGTCTCGCTTGACTTTTTTTTGATCTTTGGTGCAGCCATTCAGAAAAGGCGATATATGGCCGACACGATCTGGGCCGCCGTGCCTATTTCTTGAACAGGCTATCAAAGGCGGCGCGGGCGTCATTCGCGTTCCGGGGGGCCGGTGTCACTCCGTTTTCGCCGGCCTTGCCGACAGCGCCCGAGGGCAGAGCATCACGGGCGACGGTCACGCGGGGCGAAAAAAGTTCGCACGTGTTGGCTTGATCCTTTAGAGGGATGCGAATCGGGATCGGCCTCACACACTGGAAACGAGTAGAGGGCTCGAAATTGACGCATTGCTTGCAACAGTGCAACGCCGCGTGGCATTTCGGGCACTCGCCTTTGAAGTCGATATCGGCGGCCAACGTCACACCGCAGCTGAAACATCTTGAGGCAACTACGTTTTCGACCAGCCGCGGGAGTTTTGGTCCCGTGATGTCGAGCGGGGGTCTGGGACCAGGCTGCCTCGGCCGTTCTGAGTGATACGAAGACGACCCGCGGTCTGAGTCCTGATATCCGCGTTGCCGATATTTACGATCTCCGTCCATGTGTGTTGACGGGCTCCTTGGAAAATGCAGTAGAGGATGAGAACAAAAGTCTAAAAGGCCGGCTTACCCGGATCGAGGCGAGCAGGTGTATCTCTCGCTCACTGGATATACATTACGCGCAGGTTCCAGTACTTAGAAAAGTTTCCCCGACGGCGCTGGAAGTCTCGATTGAGATTGCGGGGCCTGATTTGGAAGGGCTGGAGCAGATCCCGCCTGCACCTAAGTCTAGTATGTACCACAAATCCGACTAATATGCTAGGCCCACATCATACTTTTTATATGAATTACTTATCATCTAATCCGAAACCCATTTGAGTAGCGCGTTACAAGGCCGAGTCAAGGGGTTGTCAAAATGGTTCGGGCTGATGCGAACAGAGTAGCCGATTCGGCCTGTCTCCTGAACAGTAAACTCATTCGCAAATACGACAGCGGGCCCACGTTCCTCAACCGGCACCAGCGGCAGGGTATAGGTGCCCTGTAGCTGCCCGTTAACGCCGATATGACCAATTACCGCTTCCACAAGCACATCAGCAGGTTTAAGGCCAGCCAGATCTACGGTTGCGCGTAGCGGTACCGCTGAGCCGCTCATCACATGGTCGCCGGGTCCGTCTCCCAAATCGACAAATTTAATGAGATCCCAAGACTGGCTCATCCGGGAGCCCCATAGCGTCTTTTCACGCGCCAGCTCGAAGCCATTCGCAGAAATTTGTGTCCACAGGTCATGCGCAGGCTGATACAGCTCACACATGTACTCCGCGACCATGCGGCCACAGCTGAAGCGAGTCGTGATGTTCGCCATGCAGGTTTTCATTCGGCGCACCCATTCGACTGGTACCCCGTGTTCCGAATCCCGGTAGAAAAGCGGGACGATTTCGTTCTCTAGCAAAGAATAGATCGCGCTGGCGTGAATGTCGTCCTGATCTTCGGTATACGGGATTCGGTCGCCGATCGCCCAGCCGCCGGATAGCTCATAGGCTTCGTCGAACCATCCATCCAGCACACTAAGATTCAACACCCCATTCATCGAGGCCTTCATCCCGCTCGTGCCGCAAGCTTCCTCCCCGCGGCGAGGTGTGTTCAGCCACAGGTCAACGCCCTGGACCATTTCGCGCGCGACCTGGATACTGTAATCCTCGACAAAAATCAGGCGCTTAGAAATTTCGGGATCACGCGAGAGGCCCACGATCTCACGGATAAGGGCCTTGCCAGGATGATCCTTCGGGTGCGCTTTGCCGGCAATGACGACCTGCACCGGCATACTGGGATTGTTGAGGATCTTCTTTAGGCGGTTCATGTCACGAAAGAGCAGAGTGGCTCGCTTGTATGTGGCAAAGCGGCGCGCGAAACCGATCGTGAACACGTCCGGATCGAGGACTTCTGAGAGGCGCCGTACCTCAGACCCGGATGCTTTCCGCTGCACAGCCGCTTCGAAAGCCCGCTCGCGAACAAACGTGACCATGCGTCGCTTGCGCTTGCGATGCATCTCCCACAATTCCTGGGTCGGAATTTCGTGAACCAACTCCCACATCTTGGCGTCTTCCAGCCGCTCCCGCCAATCGGGCTGCAAATACTGGTCATAGAGGGTAGCTAGATCGCCGTTAATCCAGGTGGGCACATGAACACCGTTGGTTATGGAAATAATGGGCACTTCCTCAACGGGCAGACGGGGCCACAACTCCTGGAACATTTCCCGTGAAACAGAGCGATGCAGCGCACTTACCGCGTTGCGGAATGCGGACGTTTTCAGCGCCAACACCGCCATCGAGAAGCGCTCTGTCGGGTCTTGCAGATTCCTGCGCCCCAGCGTCAGAAGTTTTTCGAACGGAAATCCAGCTCGCTCACAGTAAGCCCCGAAATAGTCGTAAATGAGATTCGATTCAAAAAGGTCAATGCCGGCAGGAACGGATGTATGGGTTGTGAATACGTTGCTGATGCGTGTTGCTTCAAGCGCCTGTTCGAAGCTAAGCCCCTCCTCTTGCATCAAAACCCGAACGCGCTCAATCGCAAGGAAAGCCGAGTGCCCTTCGTTCATGTGATGAACGGTGGGCCGGATCCCCAGCTTCTTCAACGCCCGTAAGCCGCCAATGCCAAGCACGATCTCCTGGCAGATCCGCTTGTGAATGTCGCCCCCGTACAACTGGTCTGTGATTTCACGATATTCCGTAAACTCGTTTTGCGGAATGTTGCTGTCCAGTAGAAAAAGCTTCACCCGGCCGACATCGATATGCCAAACCTTTAGAAAAGCTTCGCGATTGGGCAAATCGACGCTGACGATAATTTCGTGACCTTTCTCGTCAGTACACGGGCGTACTGGCAGCGTATAGAAATCATTCAAAGGCGTACTTTCCTGCTGCCAGCCATCGGGATTCAGAAATTGCCTCAAATAGCCGCGTTGATACAGAAGCCCCACACCCGTCAAAGCAAAATCAGAGTCGCTGGCCGCCTTGAGGTGGTCACCCGAGAGCAAGCCCAAGCCCCCCGAGTAGATTTGCATACAGTCGAGCAGCCCATATTCCATTGAGAAATAGGCGATTTGCGGACTTCCTTTTCCCGGAGTGGCCGCCTGTAGGTAGCTATCGTGACGCTCACACGCCCTACGGTAGAGGAGCAGAAACCGGGCATCGGCGGCGGCTTTGTCTAGCGCCGCCTGGGAGATGCGCCCCAGCAACTGAATTGGATTGTGATTGCAATCGTTCCACAAAGTGGGATCAAGACGCCGAAACAGCGATCGAATGGAATGGTCCCAGCTCCACAGCAAATTGTAGGCAAGCTCTGATAGCCGGCTCAGCGCGGCAGGCAGCGCCGGGCGGACCAGAAACTCTTTCAGCGGTTGAATGCGGTACGGCATCCCTTATTAATGAACTTAGTGCGAGAACGCTCCTAAAGATAGCAGAATTTAGGTCTTTAGAATATTTGCAAAATCCGCGGCAATCCCCGCGATGAGTTTTGTTTGCGCGTACGCTCATTTTCGCATGCCCATAATAGGCAGGAGGGTAACGGTACACCTGTCTTATCTGTCGTTTCGCGAGGTTAGCTACCGGGTTAGCGGACGCACGATACTCGACCGGCTCAGCCTGGACGTGGAACGGGGCGAGACGCTCGTATTGCTAGGCCGAAGCGGCTCCGGGAAGACCACGGCGCTCCGCCTGATCAACCGGATGCTAGAGCCCACAGACGGCAAGGTTTGGATTGACGGACAGGATACGACTGCAACGAATGCTATAGAGCTGCGACGCCGAGTAGGTTACGTGATTCAGGAATTTGGTTTACTGCCTCACTGGACCGTTGAGCAGAATGTTGCTTTAGTGCCCCGCCTTCTCGGCTGGCCGGTCGAGAAGCAGCGTACGAGGGCCAGGGAGTTGCTGGAACAGGTGGGCTTGCAGCCGGATGAATTAGCGAGCAGGTCGCCGCATCAGCTTTCAGGAGGACAGCGGCAGAGAGTAGCAGTGGCTCGGGCGCTCGCAGCGGAACCGAAACTCCTGCTGTTCGATGAACCTTTCGGGGCGCTCGATCCTGTGACACGTCGCGAAATGCAGCAGCAGTTTATCGCCCTGCGAAATCGCTACAATGTTGCCTCCGTATTCGTCACGCACGATCTAGTCGAGGCGCTCTCGATTGCAACACGCATCGCTGTACTCGATCGAGGCAAGCTCGAAACCCTAGCAACTCCGGACGAGTTTTTGGAGGTGACGACGCCTGTCGCACGCGCCTTCCTAGACACATTGCCGGTTGGGATGTGGGGTAAAGAGAGACCTGATGACCATAAATAGAACGGGTCTCGGTGGCCGTCGTTCGATGCGGTGATTAGCCGCTTGCAGAGGGTACATTCAGGGTTTAACGTTCCCGAAGTTCGATTCATGACCCACTTTGCCCGATGCCCGAAAATCCAGCAGATGAATTTCATGGGAGTTCCGCTCCTTCTGGCTTTCTCATCGTCAAATCTTCTGGTTTCCCGCGCCTAGGCCGTCCCACAGATTCGGCAATAGGGCGTACTGTTCCTGCATTTCGGTCCATAAAACCGGCCTAGAAGAACTCGCATCGGAAAACCTCTCGCAGATACTGGTCTTGATGGCAAATCAAGGTCATGATCGGCGAGAG
Source organism: Bryobacteraceae bacterium (assembly GCA_045807905.1). GTDB lineage: Bacteria > Acidobacteriota > Terriglobia > Bryobacterales > Bryobacteraceae > Bog-105. The sequence continues at coordinate 30,751 of JBJMGM010000145.1, forward strand.
GTTCTGGAGATGCTCGCGATGGCAGGGATCGCCAGTCAATTCTCCGGGTTCAGCAAGTGGATCTGCGCGTCTCAACATGCCACTGATCACGCGGCAAGCGCGAGCGAACAACCCCGGCCTGCAAGATATGATCCGCAATTCTTCACGCCTGACGAATATACGCTCGTAGACCAGCTAGCGGAAATGATCATTCCGAAAGATGAAAGTCCCGGAGCAAGAGAAGCGGGCGTAAGTGAATTTATTGACTTCATGGCAGCGAGCGATCCAACGATCCAGCAGCCGTTCCGCGATGGATTGCACTGGTTAGACGATCAGGCGCGCAAAGAAAAGGGAACTGATTTTGCCGAGCTCGCACCCGATCAGAAAGCAACACTGCTTGAAACCGTGGCGTATCGTGACCGCTATGTGCCGGGACAGCGTGGTGGCCAGGAATTCTTTGCTTTGTTCCGGCGCTACGCAGTGATGGCTTACTACACCAGTCGGATCGGGCTTAAGGAACTCGACTTCCCGGGGCTCAGGATGTACACGCAATCGCCAGCCTGCCCTCACACGGGTGATCCGGAGCACCGGCATCTGCCGCCGCCGAGGTACTGAATGCCTAAGCAAGTTTATGACGTGATCGTGATTGGCACCGGAGCGGGTGGCGGAATGGCTATCCACGCACTGTGCCAGGCCGGCGCTAAGGTATGCGCGTTGAACGGCAGCCGGCGACTCACTCCGGCGAAAGATTTTCGCAACCATCGCATGCCGTACGACATGAGTTTTCGCGGCTTCGGCGATCCGCGTAAACGGAGCCAATCGATCGGCTACATGGATAACGAGTATACGGAGGGCATCTGGGAACACGATATTGTGTACACCACTGCGCCCGGAACTCGCTGGACTTGGCCGCGTTGCTTCGCGGTGGGGGGTAAGACCAACTTTTGGGGACGTTCATCGGCGCGTTTTGGAGATATCGATTTCCGCGCTGCGAGCCGGGATGGCTATGACGTTGATTGGCCGGTGAGCTACCCGGAGATTGCGCCCTATTACAGTCGCGTCGAGCAAATGATCGGTGTTGCGAGCACGGTGCAAAACCGACCCAGCAATCCGGATGGCGAGTACCTGCCTCCTATGAACTTTCGGTGTCTCGATTGGATACTGCAGAGTGGAGGCCGAAAGGTCGGAATACCATATCTGCCGGATCGCATTGCGCAATTAACGGTGCCTCACGCCGGCCACCCATCGTGTCACTACTGCGCGAATTGCACAGACGGCTGCGACATAGGCGCCTTCTTTTCGACGCCGTGGTTCTTCCTGCCGCAAGCGGAGAAAACGGGGAACCTGGAAATCCGAACTAATGCGCTCGCGAAAAACATATTGACGGACGCAGATGGCCGCGCAGCGGGTGTCAGCTACATCGATCGCAAGACGAAGCAGGAGATTGAGGTCTATGGGCGTGCAGTGGTGGTCGCAGCTTCTTGTGTTGAGTCCGCGCGCATTCTGCTGAACTCCAAATCGCGTCATTGGCCAACGGGAATTGCCAATTCGAGCGGGCAGCTCGGCCGAAATTTATGTGACCACCTGTACGGGACGACGGCGCGCGGCTATCTGCCGCAGTTGCTTGGGCAGCCGAGCTTCCCGGACAATGTTTCGTCCAGCACCGTCGCGTGGATGCCACGCTGGCAGAATCTCGACAATCCACGGCAAGAGAAATTCATTCGCGGCTATTCCGTTTATCCGGACGGAGGCTGCGGCGAATTTCCGTGGTACTTCGATCAAATCGAGGGATTCGGCCGGGACTTTAAGCGCGCCATCAAAAGGCGGTATCCCACGCCCGTCAGCTTTTATATTCAAGCACCGAGCCAGCGCAGCGACTCGAATTACGTCGACATTGATCCTGTCGTGAAGGACATCTACGGTATTCCCGCCGTGCGGATTCATTTCGAATGGGATAAAAATACGCTCGACATGTGGGAGCACGGAAAGCAGGCCTGTCGGGAATTACTGCATGCGAGCGGCGCAGAATACCTGGGCGCTGGAGAACCCGACGTGCCGGGTACGAGCTTGCATGAGACGGGTACGTGCCGCATGGGGAATGATCCCAAGAACTTTGTGACCAATCGTTTCGGGCAAACCCATGATGTGCCGAACCTATACATTACGGACGCCAGCGTATTTCCGAACTGCACCGATAAGACGACGACCATCTCGATTCTCGCGTTTTCTTTGCGCGCGTCGGAGCATTTGATTGAGAGTTTCAGGAACACGTGAGGAACTCGTTAAGGTCGGCGCAAATGAAGGATTTGAACGCTCCACTGACCTGGGACTATGAAAAAGGTTCTTCCCGTTGGCGTGCTGTTTGCGGCGATCGGTACTGCCCAATCCTCTCGGTCGGCGTTCTCGCCGGGTGCCATTCACAGATGTGGTGAACGCGGCGGATTGCGAACAACATTTCCTTTTTGCCGCGGAGCACAAACTTCCTCATCGGTCCGGCACTTCAGATCAACCTCCCGTTGACCTTGCGATTCGAAGTGGACGCCCTTTATCCGCCTACAGTTTTTCGGTAACCAACTTAGCCGGCACCATCTCGGCCATGCAATGGCAGTTCCCTTTTCTGGCGCGATGTCGGTTCAACGCTCCCGTGTTGAAGCCGTTCGTTGAAGCCGGCCTGTCATTTGACCATCTCTCAAATATTTCTTCGGGCGAAGAACATTACCTCGGGACCCGGAAAACTGGTTGAAAAATCGCATGCCGGAGCAGGCCGGATTCCTGCTGTGCGCGCATCTCTAAGGCGACACGTTCGACCCCGCCGGCTCGGGAAGATAAAAGAACATTACAGCCAGCATGACGTAAACCGCTATCAGTTGCGCGCCCTCGAGCCAGTTAGAGTCACCATCGGAAGCAATTTGTGCAGTAACCACAACGGCAAGAACGATCGCCATGATTTCGACGGGTGTAAACACGAGATCCATCGGACCTGGACCAATCCATTTGCTGAGAAATACCAGCACAGGCGCAACGAACAGGGCAACCTGGATGCTGCTGCCCGCCGCGATTCCCACGCTCAGGTCCATGCGATTCTTCAGGGATGCTCTTACGGCTGCGGTCGATTCTGCCGCATTCCCCGCGATCGCAACGACCACCAACCCGACGAACAGATCCGTCATTCCTAGCGACTTGGACGCCGCCTCGATCGAACCCACCAGCACTTCCCCCATCCACGCGACGAACACGGCGCTGAGTATGAGGACTCCTAATGCGCGAGCGGTGCTCCAGGCGCTTGCGCTGGGCTCGACTTCGTCCCTCTTCGGGGGCGCTAGAAACTGTTGATGAGTATGCAGCGTGAATACCAGACTTAGACCATAGATGACGACGAGAACGACGCTGAACTCCAGGCTCAGGTCGCCCATCCCAGAACGCGCTGCACGGCCTCCCAGCAGCGAGTACCCGGCTGGCAAAATCAACGAGATCGCCGCGAGCGCGAGCATTGTTGTCTGCGTCCGGGCAGCAAGTGGATTGAATTTGAGCGTCTTCTTCCGGAGCCCTCCAGCCAGCATTGAGATCCCGAGAGTTAATAAAAGATTTACGAGAATTGAACCTGTGATCGACGCCTTCACCAATCTCTGCAGTCCTGCCCGCAATGCGAAAAAGCCGATGACCAACTCGCCGGCATTGCCAAACGTAACGTTCAGTAAGGCTCCGAGAGTGGGGCCCGTTTTGAACGACAACTGCTCAGTGGCGTCGCTGAGAAGCTTCGCCAGTGGAATCATGGCGCCGGCGGACAAGAGAAAAACCAGAGTGCCGTTCCACGAAGTCAGATACCGGATGCCGAGCGTAATCGGAACAAGAGCTAATAACCAATAAATCTTTTGCATAGAAAATGTCTAGGAGTTGATCCTCAGTTATGAAATGGCACGACATCGCTGATCCTAACGATCCAGAACTTGACCGGTTGGCCGCGCAGTACCATATCCATCCTCTACACATCGAGGACTGCCGGCACCGTAATCAGCGGGCGAAGGTAGAGGAGAATGATGGCTACATCTTTACAGTCCTCAAAACGGTTCAGGTTTTGGAAAACGAAGACCTGGCGTTCCACGATTTGGACGTTTTTCTGGGTAGCGATTGGGTGATTACGGTGCAGGAAGGTAACCAGGACAGTGCCCGTAAAATATTGCAGCCTATTCACGCTATGGAAGCGAATCTTCGTCCTGATCAAGTCTTCTATCGAATCTATGATGGCGTGATCGATTCTTACCTGCCGAGCATCGATTGCATTGACGATGTGATTGACAAGCTGGAAGAACAAGTGCTGCAAAATCCAACGCCTCACGTGCTCTCCCGTATTTTTCACACCAAAGGAACGCTGGTTGACCTGAGGCGGATTCTCGTGAACACCCGGGACGTTAGCGCCCATATGTATCGTACCGAGCACAATTTGATCCAAGCCGACTTGATTCCGTTTTTGCGCGACGTCTATGATCACGTGGCGCGAAATTTGGATTTGGTCGAAACCCAAAGGGATCTGCTTACCGGAACTATGGATGTCTATTTGTCGAGCGTCGCCAACCGGACCAACGAGGTGATGAAGGTGCTGACGGTGCTTGGAACGATAGCATTGCCAGCCTTGGTTGTCTCCGGATTTTATGGGATGAATACGAAGGGTTTGCCGTTCGCCGATTCGCCGCACGGCACCGCGATTGCCGCGGGGTTGATGGGCGCAACTACTATCCTGCTTTTGGTTCTTTTACGCCGCTTCCGATGGTTGTAAGGAACAGAACTAGTGAGGAAGCCAGCAACCCTACCCAGTTGTCATGATCGGGGCCAGCGCCACAGTAAGCGCATAGCCCAAAGGCAGAGCGCTGCGGCCATAGCGGTGATGAGAACGTACCAGGGCTGCGTGGCCAAGTGTGGGCTTTCCTCAATGGCGCGCCAGACATGCGCCAACGTCAGCAGACCGAAAATCACACCGGTGCTCCAGACGTAGGCCTTCATATAACTGCTCCCACGTTACCTCATTTCGCGACGTCCACCTAAATTGGCCCGGTGTTCGGTACACTTTCCTGGCATGCAAACACTTGGACGAGTTGCCGTATTGGGCGCAGGCACTATGGGCTCCCGAATCGCTGCGCATTTTGCAAACGCGGGGATTCCCAGCTTGTTGCTGGACATTCGGTCCGCCGATGGCGACCCAAATCGAGCGGCAAAACGGGGTCTAGAAAATGCGCTGAAGCAGAGGCCAAGCGCATTTTTTACGGATGCGGGCGCGACCTTAGTTGAAGTGGGAAACTTCGAGGACGACCTGAACCGACTTAGCGAATGCCACTGGGTCGTTGAAGCCGTCACGGAAGACCTCGCTATTAAACGCGCGCTTTGGTCCCGCGTTGACAGGCACCGTCGCCCTGACGCCATCCTATCCACGAACACAAGCGGCATTCGGCTCGCCGAGATTTCGCGCGATTTCCCATCATCTTTTAAGCGGCACTTTCTGGGCACGCACTTCTTCAATCCGCCCCGCTATTTGCATTTGTTGGAGGTCATACCGGGAGCTGAGACAGACAGCGACGTCGTTCAGTTTGTGAGCACATTCGCTGAAAGAGTTCTGGGAAAAGGCATCGTTCTGTGCAAGGACACGCCCGACTTCATTGCAAACCGGATTGGCAGTTTCTACAGCGGTGCAGTGCAACGTGCAATGGTGGAAGGCGATTACACGATCGAAGAGGTAGACGCGCTCACAGGTTCGCTTATCGGAATGCCGAGAAGCGCTTCTTTCCGGCTGATCGATGTGATTGGACTGGATGTATGGACCCAGGTGGCGCGTAACGTGTACGCGGTGATCGACGACGAATGGTCTGATTGGTTCCGCCCCGCTCCTTACGTGCAAAAGATGCTCGAAAATGGCTGGCTGGGTGAGAAGGTCGGGCAAGGTTTTTACAAGCGGGTGGGGCCCGAGAAACACATTTACGCCCTGAACTGGAAAACACTCGAGTATCATCCTGCCCAAAACGTAGCGTTTGAAAGCGTCCAGGCCGTCCGAAAAACTTCCGACGTCGGATCGCGCGTCCGCAAATTCCTAGAGCTATCAGACCGGACCAGTGCGTTTCTATGGCAGGTGCTGGCGAACGTGTTTGCTTATTCTGCCGCCATGATTCCTGAGATTGCCGACCGCATTGTCGAAATTGATCGTGCCATGCGATGGGGATTCGGGCATAAGCTCGGCCCATTTGAGCTTTGGAACGCCATTGGTTTCGAGTATGTCGCAAACCGAATGAAAAATGACCGCTGCAAACTACCGGAAAATATCAAACATATGCTCGCTTCCGGGGCAAATTCGTTTTATCGGCCTGAAGAATACTTCGATGTTGTGACAACGGCGTACGCACCGCTCGGAAGTCGCCCGGGTGTCCTAATACTCACTGATCTGAAGCGCGTCCGCGGCGAAGTAGAAAAAAATGCCGACGCATCGTTGATCGATGTCGGCGACGGCGTTCTCTGTTTGGAATTTCACAGCAAGATGAACGCAATCGGAGACGGCACTTTAGCCATGGTGATGCGCGGAAGCGAGCTGCTGAAAAGCAATTTTGAAGCCATGATTATTGCGAATGAAGGTGAAAACTTCAGCGTGGGTGCGAATCTGCAGATGCTCCTAACCGCGGCGGAATCCGGAGACTTCGACAGTATAGAAAGGTATATTCACAATTTTCAGCAAGCGATGTTACACATTAAATACGCGCCGAAACCCACTGTGAGTGCAGCGTTTTCTATGGCGCTAGGCGGTGGGTGTGAAGTGGTCCTGCAAAGCCATCGGGTGCAGGCCTTCGCGGAGCTGAAGATTGGATTGGTAGAGCTCAACGTCGGCTTGATTCCCGCGGCTGGGGGAACAAAGGAGATGGCTCTGCGATTCGCGGACCCCATGAAGGGCTTCGACCTGATTGCGCAAGCGAAAGTATCAAGCAGCGCAGTGGAAGCGAAGCAGCTAGGATTTTTACAGCCTGCCGATCGCATATCGATGAACCCAGAATTGCTGACAGGCGACGCCAAGCACTTTGCGCTGGAACTTCGCAAGAGCTACCAATGGGGCGAGCCGCAGAAGGAAGTTGTCGTGTCCGGCGATCCGGGGTACGAGCGCATGCGGGAAGCCGCCGACGTAAAAAAGACGAGCGAGGAGATCACCGAACACGATTTCGTGATTCTTGAAAAAGCGGCGTACGTTCTAAGCGGGGGGCGCGTTACCGCTGGAAAGACGGTCACTGAACAGCAGCTCTTCGATTTGGAGCGGGAGGCGTTTCTCAGCCTCTGCGCCATGCCCAAATCGCAACAACGCATCGAATACATGCTCAAAAACGGCAAGCCGCTACGGAACTAAAAGCTTCATCGGTTCATGGCTCGTTGACGTATAATCCTTCGCGGAGGTAGCAACATGAATGAACAGCAGAACACTGCTCTCGTGCGTAAGCTCTATGACGCTTTTGCCAGGGGGGACATCAAGACCATACTAGATAACCTCACAGGGGATGTTGAGTGGATCCAGGATGGTCCTAGCGTGATCCCTTACGCCGGTAGAAAGACAGGAGCTACTCAGGTGCGGCAGTTCTTTGACGCACTGGTTGGTACCCAGGAAAACGTGAAACTTACCCTCGATCATTTCATATCGCAGGGCGATGAAGTAGCGACGTTGGGACGCTATGCAGCCACGGTGAAGGCAACAGGTAAGCAGTTCGACTCTCGGGTCGCTCACTTTTTCACGATTCGCGACGGAAAGGTATCGCGATGGATCGGTACCGGCGACACCACCGATGCGGTGGCCGCTTACTTAGGCACTTCAGCCGCGGGCGCGCGTTGACCTGTTAAACATAAACCCCCATAGCGCGTTTTGCGATTCGAACCGTGTCTTCTGTAATCGGAAGGACGCGCTCTCTTCCTTGCCTCAGGACGGAGTCGATGAAAGAAACATCGTTTGTGACTTCACGGTAGCGTCGCTGGATGGGTTCGAGCCGCGCGATTACTGCTTCAGCAACGCGCTTTTTGAATTCGCCATATCGCATGCCGTCCACGCTCGCCTTCGTCAATGACGAATCGCAGGCTTGGCCGATGGTCAACAGGTTCGCGACGCCGGGGCCGATCGTTTCAGGATCTATCGCGGGCTGGGAGTCCGTGGTCGCGCGCGCGATCTTCTTCTGAATGATCTTTGGGTCATCGAGAAGTGCGATCGCATGTCCCGCGCCGCTGCCAGACTTGCTCATCTTTTGAGTGGGATCGTCCAGGCCCATAATACGAGCGCCTACTGTTGGCAGGTGAGTCGCAGGCATGACGAAAATCTCTCCGTAAAGGGAATTGAACCGTTGCGCGATATCACGCGTGAGCTCGAGATGCTGCGACTGATCTTCCCCGACGGGAACAATACTCGCGCGATAGAGAAGGATGTCTGCCGCCATCAGCACCGGATATTGCAGCAGGCCATCACCCACTGTGTCCTGCTTCTCAGCTTTCGCTTTGAATTGCGTCATGCGGCTTAACCAACCCATTGGCGTCACGCAAGTGAGCAGCCAAGCTAGCTCGGCATGTCCGGAAATACTCGATTGAACCACGATGGAGGATTGCTGGGGATCGATGCCCGCCGCGATGAACAAGGCGGCGGTCTCGCGGATTTTTGCCGAAAGCTCTGCCGGATCCTGATAAATCGTAATGGCGTGTAGATCGACTATGCAGAAAATGCTTTCGTAACGGCTCTGAATTTCAGCCCAACTTTTAAGAGCACCTAGATAATTGCCAATATGGAGCTGGCCAGTAGGCTGAACTCCAGATAAAACTCGTACTTTCATTTGCGTCAAAAAGTATATTCGGCGAATCTTTATCGTAAGGGATGGCTGAACTGGTCACTGTCGACATCGAGAAGCTTGTTTACGGAGGCGAAGGCCTGGGGCGTCTCGGTGGACAAGTCGTGTTCGTGCCCTTTGTCTTGCCGGGTGAGCAGGCCTCAGTCACCACCACGCGAGTAAAGAATGGACTACTTCGGGGCTCCTCGCCTCAGGTTTTGAAACCGGCTTCCGAGAGAACAATACCGCGTTGCGAATATTTCGCGAACTGCGGGGGATGTCACTACCAGCATGCCACGTATGCGTTCGAGTTAGAACAGAAACGCGCAATCCTGCTCGAGACTTTGCAGCGGCTCGGAGGCGTCACCCACGAGCACGACATTCATGTAATCAGCGGGGACCCGTGGTATTACCGCAACCGAATTCAGCTTCATTTCAGTGACGAAAACTCCGGGTTTCGGAAGGCCCATGCGCACGACTTATGTGCCATTACGCACTGCGAGATCTCATCACCGGTTTTGAACGAGGTGATTGCAAAACTCCAATGGGCCGCCAAGCAGCCTGAATGGCCTAGCTTTTTACGTTCACTCGAGATCTTCACCAATGAAACCGATCTGCAGTTGAACGTAGTTGAAAGTACGCGGCCGGTGGCACCGCGCTTTTTTCGGTGGTGTGAGACTCTTCTTCCCTCAATGGTTTCGGGGGCAATTGAATACACCGCCGCCGGGCAAACATTTCGTATCAGCCGCGGCTCATTCTTCCAGGTCAATCGATTCCTTATCGATGCGCTGGTCGCGGAGGTTCTACGTGAGAAGGCGGGGACGCGCGCCGTCGACCTCTATGCCGGGGTGGGCTTATTTTCATCCGCGCTAGGCAAGCGCTTTCACGCAGTACAAGCAGTTGAGCGTGGCGCCAATGCGTATCGCGATCTCGAATGGAACACGAGTCGAGCCGGGGCGAATATCCGGGCGTTTAATCGATCAGCGGATGAGTTCTTGCGAGAGTTGACCGATACACCGGATTTGATTGTCGCCGATCCCCCGCGAGCAGGCCTAGGCCGCGACGCGACAGCCGAATTAATGCGTATTGCAGCTCCAAAGTTGACGATAGTCAGCTGCGACCCAGCAACGCTCGCACGCGATCTTCGCCAGTTACTCGTGAGTTACCGGATTGAGCGGCTCACGCTCATCGATTTGTTCCCGCGAACATATCACTTTGAGACGATCGCGCATTTAGAAAGAACTGCCTGAGCCCATTCCACTTCCGGGTGATGAGTTCCGCAATCGTGAGTGCGATGGCGACTGCCAGCAATGCGGGCCAAAGCTGCCAGGCTGTGTAAAGTGATCGCCCATCTGACTCGAAAACAGAGTCGGGCGCGGGATTGAAGCGGCCTCCCGTCAGCCGGGAAATCTGGGCCAAGAGCGCCGGATTTGAGCCGTAATCCTGGAATTCTTCATCCTGGCGATAGAGGCCGGTTTCCGGGAAAGCCGGTGACTCAATCACCGGGCGAATACGGAAAAGCCCGCTGATCCGTCCAACATGTAAACGCCCCTGATATACGCGAGGCGCGACTTTCTGCACGTGAACAGGCTTCTCGAAACCCTTTGGGCCGATACCAAAGATCTGTGGTGGCTCAGGCGGTTCGCGAACACTGCTGCCCAGATGGTAATTAATCAAAATGTCGCCATTCGCGGTATCAAACTGGGCTGCGGCTTCGCTTTGCTCGGTGCGCGTTAGTAGATCCCGCGTGATGTTGATCCAGAGCTTATCGAACCCGGGCCAAGTTACCCAAGCTTCGGCCCAGCGACTCTTGGCGTCTGAGGTGAAAACGCCGGCACGGCCAAGGCCGTACTGCCACCGAACATACAGAGGGTCTTTCTTCTGGTCATCAATCCCCAGGATGGCTTCTGCCGCAGGCTTTGCGATGAAGCGCACGTACCCTTTCAGCGGAGGTGCGTTTTCGATTCCTACGCCGTCCAGAATTTCTGTCTTTCGCTCAACAATGGCCTTCAGCGGCTTTTCGACGGCAGTCGATCCGCTGTAGTCGAGCACGTCCTTCAGCAGGATCTGCTCCAGCCCTTGCGGCTCATTCAGGAAATAGCTTCGGCCTCCGGAGGTAGCCGCAACTTTTTCGAGATAGGACCGATTCACGTCTTGGCCGAGGCCGACAGTTGAAATCGTGACCTGATGGCCAAGCGCTTCTCTCGCGAGTTCAATGCTGTCACCCTCTTCCGAGATGCCGTCCGTCAGTAACACAATATGCTTGTACGTCGCCTTCGACGACAACACCTTCCAGTACGCCTCCGCGAGTGCCGGGGCGATTTGCGTGCCCCCATCCGGCGTGATACCGGAAATAAGGCGCCTGATCAAAGATTTATCTTCGGCGTGACGCATCGGAACGGCCCATTGAAAAGAGTTATCGAAAATCAACACGCCGATCGTGTCGGTGGGCCTCAAATGATCCACGACGCCGATCGCCGACAGCCGTGCCAGATCAATCTTTCGACCCTCCATTGAAGACGATTTATCGATGATCAGGGCGACGGACGTACCTTCAGAAGTCCTGGGTGGGGCGAGCTTCGCGGGCAGGGCGCGGTCAATCGGATCGATCTCCGCATCTTCTTTGTAGACCTGCCGTTCACCGCCGATCAGTAGCAGGCCACCGCCGTTCCTCACGTATTCTTCGAGGTGGTTTTTTCTAGCGAGCGAAAACGAGTTGAGATCCAGATTGTTCAGCAGAACAAGCTGAATGCCGCTCAAATCTTTATCGATCAATGATGCATCGCGAGTCACGTCAAAATCAGCCTGATTGAGGGCTTCAAGCAGATTAGTTCCGCTTGCGAGCGGGTCCTCGGAGATATACAGCACATTGGGACGCTTTAACTGAATCGCCTCTTCAAAGCGCAGCGAACCCAATGATCCAGCACTGATTTTTCCCGCGACCGAGGTGGCCCCGGTTGATTTCATCCGAGCATGGACTCGTACCTGATTGGTGCCGCTTAGAAGCTCGATGGAGCTACTGCCGAGAGCCTTTCCCTCTGCAAAAATCTCAATCGCGGCACGCGCGGCACGCGGTGACTCGACGGCGAGATCGATCGGAATCTGCTCCCCCGCATACGCCTCACGTGGCATCGAAAGCGACGTAAGCCGCAGACCGGTCTTGGGGCGTCCCGATAAAGCAATCGTGTCTACGGGCAGATGCAAACGCTGTAGCTGCGCGATTGCACGCGGCGCGCTGCCTGCGTTGTCATTGCCATCGCTGATTAGAACGATACGGGGGATGTACCCTGCAGGCATCATACCGATGCTGTCCGTCAGCGCCGTTTCGAAGTCAGTCCCATTTCCGGTGTCCCCCGAGGTGTTGACGAAGCGCAGCCCCGCGGAAATCTCCTCGGGAAGAATGTTGCGCGTTTCCCGGGCAAACGGGACCACCTTCATCCAGTTACGATGCTTGTGCCGCGCAATATTGGACACTAGTGACGAAGCATGCGCCAGGTCATCTGGCGTGATGCTCGCTGAAGTGTCGAGAAGAACAACAGCGCCTGTTTTGGTCTGCGGGAGCGTGATAGTTGGCTCAGCCAAAGCAAGTAAGATGGCCGAAAAACTCAGGGCCTTCAGAGTGAGTGCGAGAGGACGCGTGACCGTCCGCCACGCATAGGCAAGCCAAAACAGCGGAAGGGGAACTAACAAAAGGAGCCAGGAATGGACAAACGTCATTTCGATACGAGCTCCCTTTGACGCTGGGTCGTTTTAAGCGGATGTGCGGATGTTCGCTTGTGACCCACCGGTAAATAAGAGCCGCCAAAGAGAATCCACTCAACCAACAAACCGAGGCCACCAAGTACAGCAAGCCACTTCCACAAGTCGATGGCTCGAGTTGTGAACAGCCCAGGGGCGGGCAGACCTGACGCGGCGTTCGAGGGCGGTGTCCACTCGAATCCAGCAACATCGGGAAGAGTGAGGGAGAGAACGCGCTCTCGGTCGCCGGACGTGATGTGCACGATGCTCGGGCAGCTGGCGAATAACTGGAGCGTCTGATCTCGTACCGTGAAAGGCACTACGGCACCGCTGATATCTGTGACACGCAGCGTCTCTGGTTGATTTTGAAGCGGTCCGCGCGAACGCTCACCTGGATCAAGAGTTACAGTGGCCGCCCCAACTGGAGCGGCGCTGATGTCCAACAATCGAACCGCCTCAGGAGAAAGCCAGCGCAACAAATTGGCGAACATGAGGGGCGTCGTGGCTTCAAACTTAAGCTGCCCATCAAGGGGATCGAATCCGATGACCGAAATTTTTGGACGACTTTCGTTCGAAGGACGGGCAACGACGATCGGCCCTTCCGCAACGCTCAAAACTGGAACGTCATAGTCAAACGTCTGGAAAACATCCGTGGTTGGGATTTGCGCTCCTCTTGCGTGCAAGCCCGCTCCTAAAACGGTTTCGGAATGCCAGGTCTTAATGGTGGCATCATTGACCACCGCCTTCACGGGCAAAGGTGAGTGTTCTTTCGAAGGCCGGATCCAAAGACTTCCAATTTTTGGCTGGTCTTCGGGAGCAATCCGGTCGAGCAACATCACGTCTGCCGCAGGCTTTGCGACGTACTGAGCGGGGCTAAAGAATTTCACGTCCAAACGGTGGTTGGACTCAAGCAACGGCTTCAGTACGTTGGGACGATCTGTGAACACCGCTATTTTGAGCGCTCCTGTCCTCGGCAACTCCAGCACCGCTCGATGGTCACTCTCGAGATCGTCGGGAGGCGTTATTTCGGCGATGAGTTTTCCTCCCGTATTCGTCGTGAAATTATATTCAACGCCGGTCTCCGCACCGGGCCAAATACTCACCGACCGCGGAGCGAACGCGGTACCCGCAAACTGTGTCCTCAAATGAACGGTCCTGCGCTGGGTCCCATAATTTTTCAGAGTCAGAATTGCTTGCCACGAGTTTGGGTCTTCTTCGTTTCGCTTGACCCCGATTCTGTGAATGCCGCAATGTTTCCGAATGGGTTCCACGGTTATGACACGTAGATTCGGCAGCTGCGGTGTAACGGCGTCACGATCTGAGATGAGCTGGGGACCGATGTAAACAATTTCGCCGGCTCGATCGCCTGACCAAATCTGCGCATGGCGGGCGAACGAGAGCGTCTGCTGTATATTCAAGGCCGAAAATCCAGGCCTGGACCGCGTGACGGCGTTCGTCACCTGGGTGCGATCAGACGTGAAGGAGGTAACAGGCGTGGCGAGTCCGTCGGCCCGCACGAGCATGACGCGATCGCGCGAGGGGAGGTCAGCGAGGTAGCGCCGTGCAATCCTCTGTTCCTTTTCAAGCAGCGTTCCCTGTGACGATTGTTGCGCGGTCCATGAAGACGTGTCGAGTAGGAGCACATGATCCCGACCGCGGCGTTCACGCGCTCCCCACTGCAGTTCCGCGATTGCAAGCAGCAGCAGAAAGAGACTGACAAGTTGCAAAACGAGTGACCACGGCTCACGCATTCGCTTACGACTCTGCCGCTCTTCCACTCGCACCGCGGGCGTCCAGAACCGCAGGGTAGAAACAATTTTCTTCTGCTTTGCGCGATCCAAAAAATACAGCGCCGTGATGACCCCGGCGAGCGCGCCCAAAAGCGTAAGGAACTCGCCAGCAGTAAGGTTCAGAAAGAACATGGAATCTTCTTTAACGGGGCGTGCCGCGCACTCACGATAGGCCTTCCATGATTTTCAAGGGCCCAAAGATCGCTTCCTCTATGGGCATTCTCGTAGAAACACCGGAGTAGCGGCCCCCATTTCGCAACGCCACCCGCCTTACCTCGCCTGCGTGCTCGTCAAAGGCGTTTGTGTAGGCCCTGCAGGCGCGCTCATCGAGCGCCATTTTTAGATGAGCTCCCGATTCAGCATCGATCAACTCCACCTCACCATTTCCGGTTGGTTCGCGGTCTTCTTCGCCCCACAGTTGCACGAGCAGTAGCTCATGACCGAAATCGGCGATGTATTGCAGAGGACGAATGCAATCGGAGTCATCCAGAAAGTCCGAGATGATGATCGTAAGCCCGCGCTGTGGATAGGTGCTCAGATATTGGCGGGCGATATCGAAATAATTCGTTTTGCCTTCAGCTTTTAGCTGACGTAAATAGTTTTCGGCGGGCTGGAATCGATGGCGGCCGCCACTCGAGACACACCGATCGAGTAAGCGGTTGGAAAACGGCTGCAGGACGATACTATCGAGCCGCACCAGTCCGACATAGACCAGCGCAGCCGAAAGCTTGCGAGCGTAATCGAACTTTGTTAAATGACCCGCAGCGCTGCCCGCCGACATGGATGCGCTGCTATCGAGCAGTAAACGTACCGGGACGCGCGGCTCAACCTGAAACATCTTCAAAAAGAGCTTGTCGAACCGCAAATACGCGCGCCAATTTACCGCCCGCAAATCGTCTCCGAAATGGAAATTGCGATGGTCAAGGAACTCCTGGCCTGGACCTGCAAACCGAGAGATATTATGGCCACCGACCAGGCCGTTGAATGACTTCTGCCAGTGCAGCGTCAGACGCTCCAGCATCTCGAGAAAGTGGCGGTCAACGAGCGGTTCAGGCATGTTGTCGTTCAACGGTGCCGGGCAATGCCCTGAAGAAGAGTGACGCGAAGTTCGACTCAGTCGCCGCCACTAATGCCGGAGAAAATTTTCTCCAGGATAGTTTCGGTGTTCTCTCCATCGGCATGAGCATCAAAGTTCAAAATAATTCGATGACGCAGCACTGCGGGTGCCACGAACCTCACATCCTCACCACTTAAATGCAGACGCCCATGCATCAATGCAAGCACGCGACCACACTCGATAAGCGCTTGCGCACCGCGCGGCGAACTTCCGTACCGGATGTACTGGTTTGTAATTGCGGGGGCGAAACTGCTGCCAGGCTGAGTAGCCATCACTATCTCAATGGCGTAATCCTGTACGTGGGGGGCCACAATGACGTGTTTGCAAACGGATTTAAGGTCGGCGATCTGTTCGCGATCCATGACCTGCACCACATCCACTTCATCCTGCTTGGTCGTCACATCTACGATACGGCTGAGGTCTTCGCGTGAAGGATAGGTAACCAGAATTTTCATCAGAAAGCGATCCAGCTGCGCTTCGGGAAGCGGGTACGTGCCCTCCATCTCAATCGGGTTCTGAGTTGCCATGACCAAGAATGGAGTATCCAGCGGATAAGTAGACGTTCCGCTGGTCACAGTGCGTTCCTGCATGGCTTCGAGCAGCGCTGATTGCGTCTTGGGTGTGGCGCGATTGATCTCGTCCGCTAAGACGAGATTCGCGAATACTGGGCCCGGTTGAAAACGAAGCGTCTTGTGACCGTGCTCCCCGGTTTCCATAATCATGCTGCCGACGATATCGCCAGGCATCAAGTCCGGCGTAAACTGGATCCGCGAATAACGTAGATCTAACGCCCGCGCAAGCGTCCGCAACAGCGTGGTTTTTCCAAGTCCAGGAACACCCTCGAGCAGAACATGCCCGCCCGCAATAAGGCAAATCAAGACGCCGTCGATGACGTCTTTCTGCCCCACTATTACTTTGGCTATTTCGTCCCGCACACGGGCGAGATCGCTGGTCGCACGATCCAATAGGGGGGTCTCGGCGCTGATGGTTTTTGCCATTTTCGAAAGCATTCTGAGCTGTCAGTAAATACCGAAATGAAGCACTGTCCTAAGACTAAGATGCGAACACCATATGAATCGGTTCCACGCCGCGGCGCTCGCAATCGGCTACATAAAGTCTGGCATAACTGTCTAGGACATAATCCTGCCTGGAAAAGCCAAGCCGCGTGGCCGTGTCATCAATCCACTCGCCGGGGCCTTCGAGTTCGAGAAAGTCACCGATCGGCGTTTCGTCCAGAGTCACGACTGCGGCCCCATTTCGAGGATCAGTAAACTCCGTCCGATATTTGTCGTATCGAAACACCGGCTGGAACCCGAGTTGCTTTAGGATGCGGCCGAGCGCTTCTATTGAACCGACCGAGGTTTCAAGTTCGCGCCTGGTTTTGTAAGGACCAGGTTCGTCGCGGCCCTTCCATGTGATGACTCCTTCGTCTCCGATCTGCCGCAGGCGCAACAGCATTCCCTGGTTTTGAAGGCTGCGATTTTCTGTGTCGTAGAGTGTATTGGACTCAAATTGGCGCGGAACGGATTGTACAATGCCCGCCGCATATAGACTGCCGGAGATGACGGCTGAATTCGGGACTCGTATCTTGACCTCCGTTTCGGTGGCGCTTTTCATGTGGGTGAACGCGGCAGTTATGGCGCGATCCTATTTCAATTTTCTCACCGTATAATGAAGCAGTTGATGGATCGCGCCCGTAGCTCAGTTGGATAGAGCGATTGACTTCGAATCAATAGGTCGGGAGTTCGAGCCTCTCCGGGCGCGCCAGAGTCTCTTTAGAATCAACACCGGCATTAGAAGCCGGGTAGTACTCTTCACGGGAAACATAAGTACTCTTCACCATCCTTCATTCGGAAATAACCAGCGAAAGTGGACGCGGTCCACTTTCCCCGTCCACTTTTAGTCAAATTTTCTAGAACAAGAACTCGAAGTTCTGTTGTCGCCCTCTGGCCCCACGTGTCGCCAGTATTGGCCGTACAACGCGCCCCAGCGCGGCCGTGAACACGCCTCCCCGCCTGGATTCCACGAGCCAGCGCGGGCCGCGTCATGCGCGTTTATTCGAGGCCCACACGCGAGCGCAGGTTGCAGGTGAGTACGCGTTTAAACGTCAAATGGGGGGGAGAATTTGAACCCACGTCCTTCGGAAAGGACACGTCGCGACGCCGTACACCACATCGTCCACGAGTACGCCAACTTCGTGTCATCGGCAGAAATGGTGATTTCCGGCCACCATTTGGGGAAGGATTTTGACGCGCCCGTTAATACACACATCTTTCACGCCTTTCTGCTGAACTGTCGGAAGATGGCGGATTTCTTTGGCAACCGTTCTCACCATGATGATGTGATTGCTGAGCACTACGTGGGCCAGCTTTAAATTCCCGCTGCCTCACCGCGACGTTTGGCAGGATGCGGCGAACAAGCAGTTGGCCCACATAACATATACACCTGATGTGAACCCGAGAGAAATCACGGGCGAGGCCACTGACGATATGTACGGCGAACTAAAACGGGCCTGGAAGGAGTTTCGGCGATGCCTGCCGATCCCGCTTGCGGCGAAGTTCGAGCAGGAAATTGCGGATAACTTGAGGACGGAGTTTCAGGGCTTGGATCTATGGTGACAGTTGAGTGAACGCGGATGTGTCGGTACGCTGTGCCTTCCATTTTTGCAAGAGACATCTGCTTCTGAAACACGGTTCCGGGCGGATTACAGTTAAAAATAAGCGGAGGTCGGAAACGTTACTAAGCGATGCGGTTCCTCAAGACGGACGTATTTGGCTGAAGTCAGAATGGGGACCAGCTTCCCAGGATTGGCCAGCGGTATCATTCTCAAAGCGTTCGGTTGGTGAAACTCTACGCCGGGAGTTCTTGCCCCAGCGAGACGTTCTTATCTACGTCGGTACCAGCAACCCTCAGTTCACGGCGGACGCCAAGCATGCCAGCGGTTATTGTCGGCGGTAAGGATCGAACCTAAACAACTTCTTGAAACCCGCGACTGCATTCCAACTGCAAGTTGGGAGCAGGCCCGGAGAGATTTCCGAGGACGGTGGTTTTGGTCCATGCCCGCTTTGGACATTTGGGATATCGCGACCCTTCCGCGTGCACACGATATTTGTCCACACAGCTACAGCCAGCTTGGTCTAATCGTGAATCGTGGGAACGTTGTTGAGGTGACGATAGAAGAGCGGCCAGCGGTTCTTCAGGTTGAACTGCGGAGCGTTTCGTTTGTGCTTCCTCAAAAGGCTCGTGAGTTTAGCAACACACGCGCCTTTCTGAACCTCAGCGACGCCATTCGCGCCGATATCGCTCGCATGGCGAACAGTATTCAGGGTCGCGTCGCACGGGGCGGTACTGAGGGAACCCGGTTCAATCCCGTAAGAATGATGGGAGAGACGGATATCAATATTATGCTTGGCACAAAATGGCTTGAGCAAGAAGGCCGGTGCTTTCTGTGCCAAGGTCAGCTTTTACCCGGAACGAAAAACTACTTGCTTCAGTGCTCTCCTGATCGGATTGATAGTGAGGACATCAACTATAACGAAACCAATACTCGTATTACCCACCTTGGTTGTAATCTCGCCAAAAACAAGGTCACACTGTCTGACTTTGAAGACTGGTTACTTGTTGTCCGAGGCGAGCCTTTCGCCACAGACGCATGATCTCTCTGAAAGTTGCTTCAAAGACGGACGGCGCGAAGGCGTGCAACTCAGAACACTCCCGAGGGGCACATGCAGAGAAAATCATGACGATGCAGACGCCAAATCAAGTTTGTGTCCATAAGCTTCGAATTCACAGGTCGCGCACTCGGCGGAACTAACGTTTTGACTGCTGCTCCAAAATCGACGCGACGGCATACGCCGCAGCCATCCTCAGAAATTCTGATCGTGTCTCCACCGACGCAACATTGATCCGCGTCAACGCGTCATCGATCTGCTCTCTCATCGCGGCTGTGATCTTCAATGTCAGCAAGTGATCGAATTTTCTGGCTTGCATTTTTATCCCTGCGAGAGCCGCTGCACCAGCATTGAAAGTTGTGCGACCATCTGCCGCAATTGAGGCACAGCCTGCGCCGGTGCCATTTTCGGTTTCGGCGGGTCGCCGTTTACATCATTGTTTGTTGCGCCGGCGTACAACTTGGGCAATTTCGGTAAAGGCGGCAACCCGGGTAGTTTCGCGAGCTTCGGGAGCGGCGGAAGGCTCGAAGTGCGTTCGATGAATTCAATAAACGTCATCATTTCGCACCTTCCGCAAGCATCGACCTGACTTCAGCCCGCAATTCGTTCTCGATCTCTTCGATCACGAGTTGCTCGACGTACATTTCGAGTTCCTCGTCCACGATGGCCTCGCGAAGAATGGCGCGTCCGTCTGGGCCGATTCGGGCGCGGGCATCTTTTTTCAAAGCCGCGAGCTTCTTGGGGTGGATGGTGATCTTCCCGCGCTCAATTTTTACGTCTGTTCGTTTCATATTTCGGTCCTGCATATGGGCATGGGTATTTAGAACGCAGGGCAACTATCGAACAAAAGGGCCGTGACCTGACTAATGCGTGCGCCGCAAATTCTAACCCGCGAACCGAATCAAATCGCCGGCGATGCTTCTGCCGTGGCAAATACCGTCCTGCGGCGTGATCCATCGCGGCGCATGTTTGACTCAGTCTTCTCAGGAATTTGTGGCGTTCTTAATCGACGTGATGTAAATATCCCGCTCGCACATCTGGGTCTATATGCGTACGAGAATTTGAAGCGATCAGCACTATCCGTAGCGGATCACCTCCGAATAACCTGAGAAGCACAACGAAGTGGAGGCACAACAAAGCTTTGTAAGCGAATTCATAGGTTTCGAAAAATGCGAGCGAGGAAGTCCAAATGAATGTGAGTTCTTCACATTTTGAACGCGGAGCAACGGATTATCTCCATAGAAAGGCGATTTAATGGCTTTCCTTGAAAGGTTTGAATGTCTGTTCAAGCGTTCAGTCAGTGTCGTCCTCCTCGCAGCCAGCCTTTGCGCGGCTCAAGAAATCAAAACAGTGGTGGCCGAGGGCATCGGCACCGACCCTCAAAACGCCGCGCAAGATGCAGCACAGAACGCCCTCACGAATGTTGTGGGTAGCTTCATCGACGCAAACAAGCAACTGGAAAAACATTCCGAGATTAGGGATGGAATTCGAAGTCAGACGACCCACATCAGAACCGATGTAAAAGAATACTCGTAAGGCTCGATCCAGAGCTTTGAAGTTGTCGAAGCGAAAAAAGATGGACCGCTTTATAGAGTGAGCGCAAAGGTCGGCGTCAGAGTCGATGACTTTCGTGTCTACATCAAAAAGCTGGCAGAGGGCGAAACCACAGTCGGTAGCGGCTTATTCGCCGAAATGACCACGGCGCAAAAACAGAGTGAGTCGATAGCGAAGATATTGTCCGAGCGGATTCTCGCGGTCGTAAATGGCGAAGTTGTCAGATTTTCTGTTGGCAAGCCAATCCCGTTCCGTCGAAGTCAATTTGCCGACGCAAAGAATCAATTCAATGCCGGGGCCATTGGGAGGCTCGCCTATACATCCAGTCCCGATCAGCTTGCGGTGTTCGGGGTAGCGGCTACGCTGGACGAAGCCTTTTTGAGCAACTTCGTCCAGACACTCAACTCGGTGTCTACCTCCAAAAAAAGAATTTCCACGTCAGGCGAACCTCTCAGCTTTTGGGCGATGTACAAACTAAGCGGGAACTGCACAGACTCGGGTTCACGGGAAGAGAACCCATCTCGGAAAGTGATGGCTGTAGCCCAGCGATTTGGAGGCAGCCTATCGACTCCCTTTGGGAGCATTCTACAGGCGAAGTCAGAGCGAGCCAGTATCGCTCCGTCCAACGCGTCACAAACTGCAAGCCAGCAGGGAGATTCAACCTTTTGTCTGCCTCTGCTGGACCGAACCCCACACACCGCAACCGTGTACCGCTTTTCGAACGTCGATCATGAACTCGCTCAATATCTAACCTGGACCCTCTACGGCGGTTCGTTTGATGTAGCAGGCGGTATTATGCAAGGGCGAATTAAGCTTCCGAGGCTTGAGATTGCTGTGCTTGATAAGTATCAGAAAGAGCTTCAAGTAGAGCTAATCGAAGGAACGTATGGAGACTTGGGCCAAAAAACAGTTGCCTTAGACTTGCCATACCCCTGGCTGCTCTACTACCCCCTTTCAATAACTGGTAATCATGCTGGGGCGATTTTGCTCCGTCAGCGCACTTTTAACGTAGTCATGAGGCTGAATGATGAGGCTTTGAGGCAAGCGGAGACCATTCGAGTCAGATTGGTGAGATAACTCGTCCAGCACTAAGACGAAATCGGAAATGCAATTCAAACCAGGAGATTACAGGTGAAAAAGAACCCGCCACGAATGATCCAGATTGCAGCGACAGGGCTGCTATTTGCAAGCACTACGCTGCTGGCTCAGGGATGTAGAACGTATCCTTATCGGGATGGGATCGACCCTGATCTGATTGCTCAGAACAAATACGTTGCTACAGCCACAGCAACCGTGTCACTCGACGATGTCGATTCGGTCAAAGATGCGAGAGAAGAGGCAACGATGGAGGCCAAAGCGACATTAGCCAAGTTCCTCACCGAAGATATTCAGAGCGATACGACAATCTCCAAAATCGTTAATGAGTCGAAGACGATGAACAGCACTGGTAAAGAGAATGTCCGTAACGAGGCGATTAAGCGCACAAAGCTGCTGAGAAATCACTCACAAGCTCTTTTGCGTGGCGTGATTACTATGGGTGACTGCTACACAAAAGGCACCGAGGTGCGTGTGACCGTCGGAGTGAAACCAGAAAGCATCAATGCGGCAGAGGGGCTGGCAGGTGCTATCAATTCATCACTTTCCAACCCTGCAACGGGATCGAAGAGCAACAAGCAGCCGTTAACTAGCGTCGAGGAAGTCAGTAATACAGAAAATCTTAAGAAGTTTTGACATTAGGTGACGGAAGGCCGTTACGTCTACTCATTTCAGATCCTCCTCAGTGACAAGCTGCTGCTGATCCTTCGAACGCCAGGATGAAGAGTAACTGGGTGAAAACTGAAATGGCAAACGCACGTGATCGCGAAGAGAAGCAGAAGCGGCAAATGCTATTTCCAATCACAATCGTGCCGTTCGAGCAAGTGAAGACATGGAAGTGCTTCGACGCAGGCACAGGCATCGATTTTGGCCGCGAGATTCGGGAGTATTTCATCCCGGACTTCAGCACGTGGAAGGACCATGACTCGTATCAGAAAGCATTCGAGCGGCTGGTCAACGATCTGAAAGCGCCTGCCGAGAAAGCCACGAGACGAGTTCGGGCGCATAGGGCTGATGTACATTGACCTGCAACACCATCCCTGATCGCGCCCAGACGCGCTACAATCGTTCGCTTTCTGCCCAGTGACGAATCGGGTACGGCGATATTCGCGAGGTGCTGGGGCGCGCCTGCGAATGATTGGGCGCATGTTTTTCAAGCTCGCCAACGGTGCGAAAGGATGGCAAAACGGACCGAGAATCAACGGCTGTGCCCTGCGACGAGGGGCTTGTAGATCAGGGTTGACGATCTACCCAATTATCAATCCGTTCTGAAGGTGAAAGCACCCGTTATCTGGCCTGAGCGAACCTTCGATGTTGCAGATTGAGAGGGCCTTTGTTTAGCTCGACCGAAGGCAACTTGAGTAGTCCGCTGTGAACTGTAAATTTGATTGGAATAATTGTTTCGTATGGGAATGACGTCCGACGCAAAGTTTCGACCCCTTGCTGCAATTGACCACCTGCTTACTGCGGCCCAGCATCTATCCGACGAGAAGAATCAAAGCGAAATCGAAAAGCTTCCACAACTGCTTGGAGAAGCGGTGCTCCCTTATCTAAATGTGCCTTTGAGGAATTGGCGGACTGATCCAATTGGAGGTCTCTTCGACAGGGGCCTTTCTGCCACATCCCGACACTTCATCGCCGCTTGTCTTGTGCGCTTGTTATCGTGCCCCGATGCATTCCGAGACGTGGGGTTTCGAAACCGCACTTACGAGCTTTTTGATGTAGTTTTGGGTCCTATTATCTATTCAAGATTGAAGATTCGAGACAAGGATCAGACACACCAAAAAGGGGCCGCTTTAAAGGGCGCACTAGAAGATGCCGAGGTGCAGCTTACTGCGGCGCTCAGCACCTTAACGGGTTTGAAATCGCTGCCACGATTCGAAAAAGAATTTTTCGACGCATATCACAAACCTGCAGCTCAGCTATTCATAGCCCCATTCCTACCCAAGCTAAAACTGGAGACATCGCTGCATTCGCTCGTCTCTGGAGTATCGGCGTATTCTTCCGCGTCACCATCGCAAGTGGTCTCCTGCTATGACGCGGCGTCATTAGCAGCCGAGAGGCTATCTGAGGAGGCTTCCGGCTCGGGACGAAGTACGCCGAGGAGTATATCTTGATTCCAGTTACAACGATTCAAGCCGCTCTCAAGAGGGACTTTGAAGGATCGCCCCTAAAGGGCAAAGCAGTATTTCGTGTCACCAAATCCGATAAGAAATATCCGTTTCACGTCACTGGTGTACCAGTACGGTTGGAAATTGAGGTCGAAAATGTTGGACCCGGATACGCCACCGAAGTCGAAGTAGCAATCCTGGACATCAGTGC
>JBJMGM010000146.1:0-9782 GCA_045807905.1 Bryobacteraceae bacterium
GGCTGGGGACGGGGTTGCCCTGCTCCACAGTTGTGGCAAAAGGACGCGTATGGATCAACGCCAGTCCCACAATTTGTACAAAACGGCAACGCTCCCGTCCTCCATCTCTTGACTTCTAAATCAACTAGTTCTAAATCAACTAGCTCTATATCAACTTACGTTTCCAAGCACAGCGTTGTTCCCATTTTGCTCAATCGACTCTTTACCGAGGCGTTCCTCAATCGCTTTCATGACGAGAGCGGCAGATTCCGAAAGGCTTTCCAAATCGGTCCGGCATTCCACATCCGGCCTCAACGGGGGCTCATACGGGTCCGTAACGCCGGTGAAATGGGCCAGTTCGCCCGTTCTAGCCTTCCGATAATGTCCTTTCGGGTCTCGCTGTTCGCATATCGGGAGCGGCGCATTGACGTAAACCTCGAGAAAATTCCCAACCGTGCGGCGCACCTCCTCGCGAATCGCGCGATACGGCGAAATAGCGGACACGAGTACGATGACGCCATTTCTGTTCAACAGCTGCGCAATGAAGCCAATCCGCCGGATATTTTCGTCGCGATCTTCCTTGCTGAACCCTAAATCCTTGGAAAGCTGCTTGCGCACAACATCGCCATCGAGAACTTCAACTTTCAACCCTTTGGCCCACAGCTTCTCAAAAACGGCTTGCGTGATGGTCGTCTTTCCGGCACCGCTCAAGCCTGTAAACCACACCGTCAATCCACCGGAGGTCGCGATGCCCCGCCCTTCGATCTCCCGCCCCGGATCCAAGACGTCAGAGATCATGCCCGCGCCAATCGTTTGGTTCGATGATGGATCAATGAAGATAAACGCTCCCGTCGAGCGATTCACGTCGTAGGGCTCGCAATAGAGCGGCTGGTGAGTCTCGACGATCACTGTCCCGATACCGTTCAGTTCGACCCTGTCGGATGCTGCGATCTCAAATCTTTCGAGATCGAAGACGCTTTCCACTTTTGACACCATCGCACACACCTGCCGCGTGGTGTGGCGGACTAAATAAGGCCGTTCTGCAACCAGCGGAGTCTGGCTCATCCAAACCACAGCGGCACGAAATATTCGCGAAGTAGACGGCGGATTCACTGGGTCGACGAGCATGTCGCCGCGACTGAGATCGATCGGCCGATCGAGCGTGAACGTCACGGAGTGGCCTGCAGATGCCTCTGCTTCGCCCCCGTCAGGCCGGGTAATCGAGGCGATTTCGGCGCAAACTCGCGCTGGAAGCGCCAGCACTGTGTCACCCCTCTTGAGATGCCCGGAGGCAATCTGTCCTCCGTACCCGCGGAAATCACCTTCGCCCCGCAGCACGACTTGCAATGGAAGTCGCAATGGTTCTTCAGCAGGCCTACCGACATCCACAGTCTCAAGGAACTCAATCAGCGGGTGGCCGCTATACCACGGCATATCGCAGGACCGCTCGACAATGTTATCGCCGCGTAGAGCGCTCACTGGAATAGCAGCTATCTCTGAAAAGCCAAGCGGACCCGCAAGGCTCTCGAACTCACTCCGGATTCGCGAAAAGACTGCCTCATCAAATCCGACGAGATCCATCTTGTTCACGGCTAAGACAACATGCCGGATGCCCAGCAATGAACAGATATATGCGTGGCGCCGCGTTTGCAACAGCACACCTTTGCGCGCGTCCGCCAAAATGATGGCTAGGTCGGAATGCGACGCTCCGGTCGCCATGTTGCGCGTGTACTGATCATGCCCAGGCGCATCGGCAATGATGAACTTCCGCCGCGTGCTGCTGAAGTACCGATAGGCAACATCGATGGTAATGCCTTGCTCGCGTTCAGCGCGAAGACCATCCGTTAGGAACGCGAGTTCGAGCCCGTTCGAGGAAGGCCGCCGCACACTCTCCAACTGATCTTCGTAAACCGCATTCGAATCGTGCAGCAGGCGCCCTACTAAGGTTGACTTGCCGTCGTCCACGCTGCCGGCAATTAGAATTCGGAGTAGGCTTGGAGCCATTCCTAGAAATAACCCTCTTGTTTTTTAAGCTCCATCGATCCCTCAGTGTCGTGGTCGATGATGCGTGTTTCACGCTCCGATCTGCGCGCGTTCCGGAGCTCGTCTACTATTTCGTGCACTGTCGTCGCCGTCGAGCGGATCGCACCCGTGCAGTAGGTGCAGCCGAGGGTGCGAAACCGGCACAGTACACTTTGGACGTGCTCGCCTGCCAGGAGAGGCGGGTTATGCTCGACCGGAATCAAAAGCGACCCCCGGACCACAACTTCTCGCTCTCGCGCAAAATAAAGCGGGAGTACGGGGATTTTTTCAACATCGATATACTCCCAAACCTCGAGCTCGGTCCAATTCGACAACGGAAAGATCCGCATGGTCTGACCCGGATCGATGCGGCCGTTGAAGAGATTCCACATCTCAGGCCGTTGCTCCCTGGGATTCCATTGCCCGAACGCATCGCGAAATGAAAAGACGCGCTCCTTAGCGCGAGACTTCTCTTCATCCCGGCGCGCTCCGCCGATTGCAGCCTCAATCCGGTGCAGCTTCAGGGCGTCAAGCAGCGCCTTCGTTTTTAGCTGCGCACAGCATTTCGCCGTGCCGAGCCGGAACGGGCTGGCACCTTCATTGATCGCCTCCTGATTCGTGTGTACGAGGACGTTCACTTTGTGCTCGGCTGCGATTCGGTCCCGGAACTCAATCATCTCGCGAAATTTATACGTCGTATCGACATGCAGCAGCGGAAACGGAATGCGCGCCGGTTGAAATGCCTTGTGCGCTAGATGCAGCAGAACCGAAGAATCCTTGCCAATCGAATACAGGAGTGCAGGCCGGCTGAACTGCGACGCCGCTTCGCGAAGAATGTAGATAGCCTCGGATTCGAGAGCCCGAAGATGGGAAATGCTCATACTGACTTTCGGCTCGACACACCTAGCATAGCTTTCGTCGACACCTTTGCTACGATCAGGCAAAGCAAATGCGAGCCGGTTTCCTTGCATCGTGCGTGCTGTCGTGCATACTACTGATTGCTTCCGAGGCGCACGCCGCCCAGAAGCCGCTTGAAATCTACTTTGTGGATGTAGAAGGCGGGCAGGCGACTTTATTCGTTTCGCCCTCAGGTCAATCTTTATTGATCGACACAGGCTGGGGCGGGAATGCTTACCGCGACGCCAACCGCATCTTGGCCGCCGCTAAACGGGCCAAAATCAAACGAATCGACTATGTGCTCATCACGCATTACCATTCAGACCACGTGGGCGGCGTTCCCCAGCTCGCAGCAAAGATTCCGGTAGGCACATTCATCGATCACGGACCAAACCGCGAAGATGGCAGGGGAACCAAGCGCGTGTATGCCGATTATCAGACAGCGACCGCAGCCGCCAACCATCTAACCCCCAAACCAGGGGACAAACTGCCGCTGAAAGGGATTGACGCTGTTGTCGTCAGCGCGGACGGTAATTCGATCCCTCAGCCGCTTCCAGGGGCCGGCCAGCCCAACAACTCTTGCGCCGGAGTCGAGCCCAAGCCAACGGACCCTTCTGAAAACGCGCGTTCGCTCGGCATCGTAATCACCTATGGAAAATTGAGAATCGTCGACTTAGGCGATCTGACTTGGAACAAAGAGCTGGAGCTAGTCTGTCCGAATAACAAGATTGGGAAGGCTGATATCTTTGTCGTGTCTCATCACGGTTTAGATCAGAGCAATAGCCCCGCTTTGGTGCATGGCATTCAACCGCGTGTCGCGATTATGGACAACGCCTCGAATAAAGGTGGAAGCCCTTCAGCATGGGACGTTATCAAGGCATCCCCGGGTCTCGAAGATTTTTGGCAGCTGCATTTCGCGAACGCCGGCGGCAAGGATCACAACACCTCCGATCCCTTCATCGCTAACATTACCGAGGCTGATACCGGCTACTATTTGCGCGTCACCGCGAACGCGGACAGCAGCTTCGACATCTATAATCCCCGCAACAAGCTTTCGAAGCAGTATCCCGCGAAGTAGAGGGGCGTCATCGCTCTAGAGCGCATCCGCGCCGCCGCGGCATATGCGTGACCGGCAAACGATCACGATCTTTGCGCTGTCGTTCAGGAATGCGCTGAGTAGCTTAGCTTGCGAGAGAATTACATGTTTTGCCGCTGGCTGTGCCGAGTGTAGACCACTGCAGGCGGCGCGTCATCGCTCACCTGCCCCCGCATCTCGTAAGCCCTTGCGACGAGCGACGCCGTATTCCTCGGATCAAGCTGGCAGTTCGGTTCGGTTTTGGCTTGCAAAATAAAATTTTGAAGCGCCTGGGTTGCGAAATCCCGCTGAGTGGGCCTGCCGTCCTTGAGCACGGCGAGGGCCGCTTCGAGGTGTTGTGCCAGATTACCTTGCGTTCCCTGATCCGGCACGGTGGTGCGCACCAAAGCGAGCAGGCGTTTGATTGCGTCGCGGGCCTTGCTGGCGCGCTCCGCTTCGAATGTGGCGTTTTCCGACCCCAAGGTGCAAGCATACGTTTCACCGAAGCAGGGGAGATTCCAGCCGTTTTGGCCTAGGAACATATCAACGCTATTCAGGAACAGGGGACCGTTTACTGGATCGCGGCAAGCCGGACAACCTCCGCCGAATGGGACCACAACTGCAGCTTCAGTCACGCTGTCGCAACTATATATGCCGCAGTCCACGCCGATCCAGGCTGGGCCACACCCGCCGCTGTTAAAAGCATACGTGGGGCCATCAGCAGGGTAATCGAGTTGCACGGAATAGTCGCACTTAGGACCACCTCTGCCGTTCTCGTTCAAGTATGGAATATTAATGTTCCATACCGCCGGAGAGATGGTCTCCCATAGCCAGGCGGCGTACGAAAAGTTCACCGGCCAGGCGCATTGCCTTCAGGTCGTCGTCGGTCGGCACCGTCCCCACTTTGGAAGCGGCAAACGCTTGTAGTTGAGGCCAGTTGATGACGAGAGCATCATGCGTGTCATTATTTGCATTTAGTGCGTCGCTGTACATGGTGGCGAGCTGCCCTTTCACTTGGCCGACCGCGATTGACAGATTGGGAGCTTGGCCATTGCCGTGGACCTCGGCAAAAATTGTTCCCAAAAGACTGGCGATTCCCGAAGCAGAAGGGACTCCCGCGACAGCGGCCACTCCTTGCACGATTTTCGTCAACAATGAGAACAAATTCGCAGCGATTACACTCGACTGGCTCACGTTTGACAATTTACTCGCGACCGAGTCAGCGTTGAGACCGACTTCGGTGAAGATCTGGGTGGTGAGGGTTTGCGTACCCCGATCGCCAAGAATCCAGTTATTGGCGGTTTCGACGTAGGTAAGTTCGGTTAGGATTTGAGTCTCAACTGCTACCCAGTTGGGATCCGTCGGCACGACACCTGTCGGGGGAGACAAGCCCTTCAGGTTACTGATGACTCCCCCGATAACCCCCTGACCCAGTTCGTCGTAATCAGTTCGAATGTCGGATCCGTACCCTAACTGGGTGCTGATGTACTGATAGTAGGTGAGCTGAACGCTGGTAAACGCAGAGAATCCCGACGCCCCGGTCACTTCTGTAGCACTCCGGCCGGTGCTGTTGAACCGCCATGTCTCGATGCCAGTGGCCGAGCGCCCGATGAGCTCGGCTCCGGACCGGCCGTCGATGTTACCGGCCTGGATCGTGAGATAGTACTGCGGCAGATTCCATCCGTTGGCGTCGCCCATACTGGCGATGTCTGGACGCATGGTGTTGAGCCTCGTCCAGCATTCGGCCTCCGGGTTGTAATGCCACACCCGAATGCCGTCTCTTCCACGAGCAATGAGCTCAGCTCCCGGCCGGCCGTCCACGTCCGCCAATTGAATAGTGCGGTTGTACTGTGGTTGATCCCAGCCGTTCGCATCGCTCAGGTCGGTCAGCGTCGGAAGCGAGGTCCAGTTTCCACGCTCGTAGTGGTACGCATGAATGCCATCGGGACCCCGGGCGATCAGCTCCGCTCCTGCTCGGCCGTCGACATCGGCTACCTGGATAGAGGAGTAGTGCTTCGGTTGATCCCAGCCGTTGGCATCGCTGAGCTCGGTAATCGGCGGAAGTGACGACCAGGTTCCACGCTCGTAGTGGTACACATGAACGCCATCGGCGCCGCGGGCGATCAGCTCCGCTCCCGCCCGGCCGTCGACATCGGCTAAATGGATGGTGGAATAATGCTTCGGTTTGTCCCAGCCGTTCGCGTCGCCGAGCTCGGCAATGGACGGAAGCTCTGACCAACTGTGATTCTTTTTTTCATAGCGGTACACGTGGAGCCCATCGGATCCGCGCCCGATCAGTTCAGCGTGACCGTCTCCATCGATGTCGGCAAGATGAATGGTTGAGTAATACTGCGGCTGATCCCAGTGGGTAGGGTCGGTACCGCCGTGCGAGCTATCAGCGAAGGGACCACCCCATGAAAGCTTCTTCCAGCGATCCTTTGGTCGATCATAGTGCCAGACCTGAATCCCGTCGCGCCCGCGCGCTACGAGTTCCGTCTGGCCATCGCCGTCGATGTCGGAAAACTGGATGGTGGTGTAGTACTGCGGCTGGTCCCAATGGGCAACATCGCTGAGGGGCGGACCTGGATGGTTAGCAACCCAACTGTTCGTCGCCGTATCGAAGTGATTTACAAGAATCCCGCCCGGGCCTCGTCCGATGAGCTCAGCCCGGCCATCACGATCGATGTCTGCAAGCTGGATCGTGGCGTAATACTGCGGCTGATCCCATCCGCCAATGTCGCCCCACGCTGGGGTCGGCGGGAGAGCCAGTTTTCGGTGACGCTCGCCACTTGAGGCCCCATTCTGAGCCGTCGCAGATGGGTGCGCGGCCCGTCCGTGCGAGACGGGAAGGCTTGCAATGAGCATCGCTCCAAAGAGCAGTCTGAGCGACTTCCGACGCCTGCTCGACGTCTGATAAATTTGGCTTGACGGCATATTCTTCTCTCCCTTTTTGGCAAATGCGCAGAGCTTGTGTGACTGCTTTGTGGGCCCCTTAGTTGTGTTCCAAGATCGTGCCAGGGGCCAACCGGTTGCCGAGCACCGCGAAAATAGCACCGCTCGCGTTCTTGTAGTTGCCGTCCTTGTCGAAGGCGGCAGGCTTGTATGTGGTGACGACGGAAACCGTGAACCTCTGGGATGCGAGGTAGCCCACCGTCGCGCCCGAGCCAGCGAAGTTCTTGGTCTGAGTCACCCAGGGCCCAAGGTTCACCACGCCCAGGCCGTAATTGGCAGCCGTGCTGTTCCGGCGGCAGACCGGACAGTTCGGGTCGACATGGCCGAACCCAACGAGGTTCGGGCCTACCCGCGCCGCCCACGAATTCTTGGACAGCAGTTTGCCGCTACCGACCGCCTCCATGGACTTGCTCATATCGGTGATGTCGGTGATCTGGATGACTCCTTCGGCAGTGGTCCAAGACGGATTCCAGAACGTGGACTCTTCGTAGAAAAGTGACTCAGTGGGGACGCGTAGGTCCTCGCGCCGCTCGGAACTGAATGCGTGCAAGACCGGTTCTGGAATCTGCGGCGTGGCGAAGCCCTGAGTCTGCTTCAAATCCATCGGCTCCAAAATATACTTCTTCATCCCCTCCGCGAGCGGCATGCCGGTGATTTTTTCAAGTACTCGACCCAGAATGACGTAGTTTGTGTGGGAGTAGCCCCAATTACTGCCGGGCGCGAACATCATCGGTTTCGAGATTCCGATATGGACAAGCTCTCGCGAGGTCCATTGCCGGAATGGATCGAGACTGACGCCGTGCAGCACCTCCGGCTGGTACACGTAATCGGCGTATCCCGACGTCATGTTGGCGAGGTTCTTGAGACTGATGCGATCCGCGTGGGGCAGTTCAGGCAAGAAATGGCTTAGGGTATCTTCAAGCCTCGCCTGCTTCCGGTCGACTAGCTCCATCAGCATCGTGCTCATGTATGTGAATGCCATTGCACCGTTGCGGAAATGCATAGCGGGAGTGGCGGGCACCCCGGTCATGGACTCACCGAGCGCACGTGTGAAGATGTTCTTTTCGTCACGCCTTACCTGCACGATGATCGACTTGAGGTGATACTGCTTTACCGCGTCATCTGCGATTCTTTCGATTGCGGCGATCGTCTGTCCCTCAGCATCTCGATCTGTGTGTGAGGGCGCCGCTTGCGCCGACGCTGCCTCTGGATTGAATACGATCGTGCTTGCGGCCAGAGACACGATCGCGAGCATGCGGGCTACCTTGGCAGTGTTCAATCGATGACGCTCTTTTGCCTTACCGCGAGTCGTGTTCAGGACGGTCCTCCGTATTAGAAGTCCGCCTGCTCGCGACCGAACATACTTCCCCCCGTGCCGCGCTTCATGAGCGGCCTAAGTAGCAGCCCACCCGTGGATACCTTCTAAGCTTTCAATGGTAAGCGACGACCCGCCTTTTCGCTAGGGCCAAAATAAGGACATTAGTTTGTCCCCGCTAATCGTTTGAGCGCGACCCGGGCCACCTTGGATTTGCAGAACCTTCAGGAGTGCAAAGCCGCTGAACCGAACGTTGTTTTTTGGCTTTGTCCTTGGGCCAGGTGCGCCTGGGGATATAGCGCCGCTTATCCGTGGCGCGAGAAGCACGCATCTGAGGCGTTTTTTCTGTCTAATTCATGACTGGCTCGCGCATAAAGCAGACGGCGCGGCATCCGCATAGTGAGATCTGATCAACAGCGGTGCTGTCCGCGGTGTCCCACCGCCCACACTCAGTTGCCCGTCGGAATGATGCCGGCGTTCTCGACCATGAGCATTACGGTGCGCTCG
The DNA here is from genome assembly GCA_045807905.1 of Bryobacteraceae bacterium. GTDB lineage: Bacteria > Acidobacteriota > Terriglobia > Bryobacterales > Bryobacteraceae > Bog-105. The sequence goes on from JBJMGM010000146.1 coordinate 8,748, forward strand.
GCGGCGCGAGTGCGGTGTATCACTCCTCGTGGAATTACGAAGCCATGGCGCGGACCGAGCTCCACCGTGCGGTCGTCGAGGTCAATGAGAAGCTTGCCTTCGACCACATAAAAGAACTCATCGTCGTGGTCGTGCTTGTGCCAGTGATACTCGCCCTCAACAACACCGAGCCGAACAACCGATCCATTCACTTGACAGAGCGTCTGGTTGTACCACTTGTAAGGGCAATCATCGGCCAACGCCTTTTCGTCAATCAGTTGCAGCGGCTGGAATTCGATATTCAGGCGGGTTTCGTAGGGATAACTTGGAGAATCACTCATGAATGTTGCTCTCTAAAGAAGTTTACGCGGCGCCTGTACGAAACTCCGCCGTGTTCTCCAATATTGTTAAAAGCCGCCGGGCTCAGATTGAAAGCTATAGGCGGACAGGCCGATCTCAACTTCAGCTGCCTTCCTGCAGCTTTTTGAGCGACTTTTCCATTCTGGGGATCAGGCTTTTGAAATCTTCCGGAACATGGTGGATTGCAGCCTGCCAGTTCTTGATAGCGTCTTCCTTGTCTCCCAACGCTGTGTATCCGCGCGCCAAACCGATCCAAGTGACAAATTGATCAGGGTATCGCTCGTGATTGAACTTGAAGATTCCCATCGCCTTGTCATTTTTCCCGGCAGCAAGCAGCGATGTGCCATATGAATGAATTTGAAAAGCGTCAGTGCCTGGCAGATGAAGGGCTTCTTCCATCAGGGTATCCGCCTCGGCGTTTCGGTGCATGGCGCGTAACACAGCGGCCTTAGTGCTCAACGTCGAGAAATCACGCCGTCCCGGAACTGCCCCGCGAAACGGGGAGTTGATTGCTTTGTTCGCCCACACCAGCGCCTCGTCGAGATTGACTTTGTTGTCGGCGCAGAATTGCGCGGCTGTATCCCAGTTCTCCGGATTAAAGCCTGGCCATGCCATTAACTCGCGCCGCATTGCGTCAACGTAGAGCTGATTCACATTCGGAACTTGAATCTTGAAGGAGAGTCGTTTCTTTTCCCA
>JBJMGM010000147.1:0-16925 GCA_045807905.1 Bryobacteraceae bacterium
GTGCTCGATAATGTTCGGTATTTCCATACCGGTACGGAATACGCAGAGCCGAAAGTGGTTTATCGAAATGTTCATGGCTCCTTTCAAGAGGTGACTAAGCAGCTGGGGCCGGATTTAGCTGCTTCTCGTGTAAGTCGGGCTGCAGCATTTGCGGATTACGATAATGACGGCGACATGGACGTTCTTGTCACGAACAACGGTGACCACCCACAGTTGCTGCGCAATGACGGCGGCAACCGGAACCACTGGCTAGAGGTCCAGCTTATCGGAACGCGATCTAATCGCGACGGTATTGGCGCGAAAGTGAAGATCATCGCAAACGATGTCGTCCAGACAGATGAAGCGAAAGGTGGCATGAGCTATCAAGCGGCTCACGATCCGCGATTACATTTTGGATTAGGTAACGCGGGTCGAATTACACTATTGCAGGTGTACTGGCCAAGCGGCGCAGTCACTAAGCTCACCGATATTCCCGCCGATCGTTGCGTTGCGATAAAGGAAGACGTAGGGGAAGTGCCGTCACGTTTTCCCCAATTCAGAAGAACAAGAGCTGCAGGCAAAAATTAGATGCGAGCGACTCCCCGATCCTTCTGAAATGACTTTGGTGAGAGTTGGAGCCTTGGTCCGATGTACCGCAGGCCGAGCTAGGATGGGGAAAGCCTCGAAAGCAATGAATCTTGAAGAAGTTGCCCGTCGAGCGAAGGTCTCGACCGCCACTGTTTCGCGGGTCGTTAACAACGCAGGTGTGGTTCGCAGTTCGACACGGGCGCGAGTGATGAAGGTCATAGCCGACCTAAATTATCACCCTAATCTGCACGCCAGGTCCTTAGCTGCAGGCAAGAGTCGGACTTTAGGCGTTGTCGTTTCGAATTTGGAGAACCCGTTTTTCTTTGACATAGTTTGCCAAGTCGAGTCCGCGGCTCACCACCGGGGATACGAGGTTGTGGTTGCGAACACGAACTATGAACCCGAACAGTTGGTCAAAAGCATTCGTTTGATGGTGGGACGGCGGGTTGCGGGACTGGCAGCGATTGTGTCAGAGATGGAACCTGGAATTATCGACGAACTGGTGGCTTGCAGGCTTACTGTTGTTTTTTATGACGTCGGCGCGGCAAGGCAGAACATAACGAACATCCGCCTGAATTACAGGAAGGGTATGGAGAAACTGGCCGAGTACCTATACGTCCTGGGCCACAACCAGCGGATTGCATTTGCCGGCCACCATGTACGTCTCGCCCCTTTGGACGAGCGGCGGCAGGCACTTCTTGATGCCTTCCAGAGGCTTTCTCCGGAGGCCGAAGTGAAGACGTTCACCGGTACCGATAATTTAGAGGGCGGCTGGCAAGTTGCCCGAGAGATACTTGCGAGCGGATTCAACCCCACGGCAATAGTCTGCGCAAACGACTTTATGGCTGTCGGAGCGCTACGGGCGCTCCGTGAGGAAGGGATTTCAGTTCCAGGAGATGTCTCGGTCACCGGAATCGACAATATAAAACTCGCGGAATTTTGCCATCCAGCTCTAACCACAGTTCACATTCCGCGCGAGCGCATTGGACTCATCGTATTCGAGAAGTTGATAGCAGGAGCTGAGAACACGGCGTCCGATGGATGCGAGTTCCTGATCGATCCCGATCTTGTATTGCGCGAATCAACCGGGCCGGCAAGGCGCAGCTGAGCAAGCAGGAGGCTAAGCCCGCAAAGTTCGCTAGGCGCCGCGGGTTGGTTCAATGACCCCACTGAAGGGTACTTTGCGCTAGTCGCACTGCACAAGCACGCACGCCACGATCAGTAAACCCAGCGCGCGACCGGCTTGAAGACAGACGGCTGCTAAAATTGCTTCCTTTGAATGCGTTGTAAACTTTCGCGTTGTGCAGATTGTAATCCGCCGAGGCCACCCACATGGCTTTTGTGACCGTACCCGAACATCCGGTTACTGTCTGCCCTGAGGTGCAGGTCGAGAGGAAAACTGCGTCCGCTGAGACCCTACGGATTCAACGCAGTCGGCCGCGGTACAGGACACGTGGGATGCTCAGCACAACTCACAGCTTTAGGAAAAGAACTGGCTGACTTACCCGAGAGCCAGGCCAAAGAAGACAAGCTTCTCGAAATCCTGAAGTGTTTTCACGGCTATGTGCTCAAGTACGTCTCGATGATTCTGCACGGGCACTTACCGATGCAGCGCAAGGGCGCGCGGCCGGGCGGCGAAGTCAATAAAGACACGCACTTACTTTTGCGGCATTTCATCCCTAGGGAAAAAAGCTTCTAACCGGGCTACTCTCGGCGCCGCGTGCCGGACGCTGCACTTAGCGTTCAAGGGCATGAATGCCGATGAAATCTATGATTCCTTGATGTTGTGCATGGTCAAAGCTGTCAGGCGTTATGACCCTTACTACAACGAAAAGGTCAAAGCGGTCGCCGGCCTGATCGAAGGAGTGTTTCATGATCGCAAGAAGTTCACGGCAAGCGATATCAGCCGTCAACTGGGCTATGACGGCACTAGCTACGTTCGTTTGTTGTCTAAGCGCTTATTTCTGCTGGCGAGCGGATCGGCGTCAGGCGAAACGCAATACGAACGTTCGGATGTTTGGCCGCCGCCCAAGGCGTTTTTTCAATCCGGAGCGGTAGGCCTCTCATATGTCGCGTCGAAATGGTTCCGCTATTACCTGGTCGACCACATTAATTCGAGAATGTCGGAACTTGAAGCCAAAGAAGGAGTCTTTCAATTACACACTTCGAGTAACTCAGTCGACGAGAATGAAAACCCCCACACGAGCGACCGCGGCATTCCTCACCGGTTCGGGAATTACACGAACCCCCGGACGGGACAATCTGTCGCGACCGACTTAACTCTGAGCCGGATGCCTATCGACATCGGCTCAATGACCCTTGCTTGGGTCTCTGAGCCCCAGTCGGGGCTCTTGGCGCATCTCTCAAAGAGAGACCGCCATTTACTTTACTGTGTTTTTGCTAGATCGATGGATTGGGAAGCGATCGCCCAAACGTTTGATATCAGCATGCGGGAAGCAAAACGCTGGTATGGGGAGATTCTTATTTCCGCCGCGCCTTCGAACGGTTCATCGCCCGGGTTTATCGCCGGCCGGCTTGAAAACACAAGCGCCTTTGACCCGGCGCTCAGAACCGCCTTCACTTCTAGCCAACATAAGACGAGGCTAAACTACGCCCGGCCAGATCGAAGACAGATGTGCGCCGGGATTTTGGCCTAGTGTTATGAGCGTTACAACAAAAGAGAGGCGCCTTGAATGTCTATAATGCCTGCGATCTTTTTCGGCCACGGTAATCCAATGAACGCCGTTCTGGAGAACGACTACACCGAAGCGTGGAAGCGCATTGGTAAACAGATCCCGAGACCCAAAAGCATACTGTCTATCTCTGCGCACTGGTTCGTGCCTACAACTGGCGTGACGGTGAGTACAGCGCCGAGGACCATCCACGATTTCGGCGGCTTTCCCCGAGAACTCTATCGAGTGCAATATCCGGCGCCGGGCGATCCAGAATTAGCCCGCCGGGTGCAGCAAATGCTCGCGCCTTTGCCGGTCACCCTTGACAATTCATGGGGACTCGACCATGGGACGTGGTCGGTGCTGCGTCACGTCTATCCGGTCGGCGATATTCCAGTAGTGCAATTGAGCATTGATGAAACGGAAGCCGCCGCTTTCCACTTCGGAATCGGCAGGAAGCTCGCAAGCTTGAGGGAGGAAGGCGTTCTGATTGTAGGCAGTGGAAATGTCGTTCACAATCTTCATGCTTATGCGTGGGGGCGCCACATGCCTGATCCATATGACTGGGCCATCCGCTTCGAAACAGAAGCGAAGGAAATGATGATTTCGGGAGAATATAAGCCCCTAATCAACTACGAGAAACTTGGACGGGAAGCCATACTCTCCATCCCAACGCCTGATCACTACTTGCCGTTGTTATATGTGCTCGCCACCCGCCAGCAAACTGAATTAATCACTTTCCCCGTTGAAGGCGTAGACGGAGGGTCAATATCGATGCTCAGTGTGCAAGTCGGGTAGGCAGCGCACCAACTGAAAGGTGAGAGCTGCCAGAAGCTCCCTGAGTTATTGTCCGTGTGATCGATTACCGTTCGTTCTTGCGTGACGATTCCTCCGGCGGGCGCGCAATCGGAAGCTGCCAACCGCGGTGGATGGCCATAAATCGGAGGCCAAAGCAGAGGACTGCGCCGGCTGCAGCCGCCACGGAGGACGGGAGATACAGCATCCTTCCAATTACCACCACAGATGCGCCGATCAGGGCCGCGACTGCGTAAAGCTCAGTGCGCAATACCGTGGGGATGTCCCTTACGAGCACATCGCGCACCATGCCGCCGCCGATTCCGGTCAGCATGCCGAGCAGCGTCGCCGCAACCGGACCGGCGTGAAAGGCCAGCGCCTTACCCGCGCCGGAAACCGCAAAGAGCGCCAGTCCGGCGGCGTCGAACACCAGCACGGGGCTGCGCAGCCGGTTGATGATTCGATAGCGATAGAAAGTAATCAGCCCGGCAAAAATCGAGACAGCGACATATCGCCAATCGGTGATAGCCGCTGGCGGAACCGCTCCAATCATCACATCGCGGGCAATCCCACCCGAGTTTCCTGCCGCGAACGACAGAACCAGAACCCCGAAGAGATCGAGCCTGTGCTTGACGCCTGCCATCGCGCCGCTCAGCGCGAATACGAACGTGCCGCCGAGATCGAAGGCAACCAGCAGCGTGTTTATCAGGATGTGTCCGTTGACGACCATCTGGCCTTATGCCGATAGCCAGGCTTCGGCGGCAACCACCAGCGCCTCCACGCCTCTCTCCAAAGTTGGATGGATCACCGGTGCGAAGTGCGGGTTGTGATTGGTCGGGATCTCGCCGATCCGACCGTCATTTTTGGCTTTCGCGTACAAGTCGGCATCGATGCCGCCTACGAACCAGAACACGGATGGAGCACCCCATTCGGCTCCGAACGATCCGAAGTCCTCGCTCGCAGTCGTCGGCTTGGTTTCCTGCACACGGTCAGCAGAAAAGTAGCCACGAAACGCGTCGCCCACTCGCTTGGTCGCCTCCGGATCATTCGTGACCAGAGAATAACGGTCCAGAGTCGTGATCTCTGGTTTCTTCGGGGCGCCTGAGGCGGCGGCCTCGGCATTGACGATTCGCTCAATGGAAGCAAGCACACGTTTACGGACGCCCTCGTCAAAAGTGCGCACGTTCAGCTTGATCACCGCCTCATCAGGGATGACGTTTTCCTTTGTGCCGGCATGCAGCACACCGATGGTGACAACGGCCGCTTCATTCGCCGCCACTTCACGCGAAACGATGGTCTGCAGCCGCAGCACCGTTGCCGCGGCCATCACCACCGGATCGATGCTGGCCTCTGGCATTGACCCGTGAGCGCCGCGTCCGAATAATCGAATCTGCAGACTGTCAGCGGCGGACGTTGTCGCTCCGGTACGGCCGGCGATAACACCGGCAGGCAAGCTCATCACATGCTGCCCGAGCACGACGTCGGGCTTGGGTAAGCGCTGAAACAGCCCGTCATCGATCATTGCCTGTGCGCCCGCCGCCGTCTCTTCTGCTGGTTGAAAGATGGGCATCAGTGTGCCTTTCCATACGTTACGAGACTTCGCAAACAGCGTGGCCGCGCCTATCAGCCAGGTCACATGCATGTCGTGACCGCAAGCGTGCATCACCGGTACCGTCTTGCCGGTGCTGTCAGTGGCCGTTACCTTGCTGGCGTAGGGCAGACCCGTTGCTTCCTGAACCGGAAGCGCGTCCATGTCGGCGCGCAGCATGATCGTCGGTCCGTCGCCGTTGCGCAGCAGACCGATAACGCCAGTCTGTCCCACCCCGGTGGTCACTTCATAGCCGGCGGCACGAAGATGGTCCGCCGCGATGCCAGCCGTCCGCGTTTCCTGCATCGACAGTTCGGGATGAGCATGGATATCTTTGTAGACGGATTCTAAATCGGGAAGCAAGTCGCCGAGACCTTCAAGTACGGTGCTGCAGCTTTTCGCTATTGCGTCGCTCATATCACCGCCTTTCATAGTGATGATTTAGCAGTGTTCCGCGCCAGCGACGCTCGCACAGTCGCGTATAATTTCTGGGCGACGGAACAGACCTACAGAAAAGAGATGCGGCATGAGCAAAACCAGATACATTGGGGTTGGTGTAAGTGCAGCCCTAGTAATGGTCGGAGCAGCGTGTTCAAGGGCGCCCCACACCTCATCATCGGCAGGCGCCATCGCACCTGAAAATATGCCGCGCATCGGCACAGTCGATGATCGTTTTCAGTCGTACAACATCGAAATGGTCGAAGTGACCGGCGGCAGATTTTGGAAGCCATATAAGGACGTACACGCTCTTCTCACGCCGCAGGCATCTGGCAAAGGGCCCGGGTCGAATCAGCCCGCCGGCATGAGTCCGGATCTGTATCAATATCGGCCGCCCATCGATCTGAGCAAAACCCGTCTGCATAGGCTGGCAGCAGCTCTGGGGCCTGCTTACGTGCGTGTCAGCGGGACATGGGCGAACACCACCTATTTTGAGAATTCCGATAAGCCCGCGCTGAAGACCCCGCCTAAAGGCTTTAATGGGGTGCTAACCCGGCAGCAATGGAAGGGCGTTCTCGAGTTTGCTCGTGCGGTGGACGCGAAGATCGTCACATCCTTCGCCACAAGTCTGGGAACTCGCAATGCCGCGGGCGTTTGGACGCCAGATCAGGCCCGCCAGCTTCTTGCGTATACCAAGTCGATCGGCGGCAGCATCGCTGCGGCCGAGTTCATGAACGAACCGACCTATGCGGCGATGGGAGGTGCACCCAAGGGCTACGATGCAGGAGCCTACGGGCGTGATATCGCCGTTTTCCGTCCTTTCATCAAAGAGACTGCTCCTGAGATCGTATTGCTTGGCCCTGGTTCGGTCGGCGAGGGAATTTCGTTGGCGCCGCCATCGACGAGCATGCTGAAGACAGAGGATCTGCTGAAGGCCGCTGGAGCCGTGTTCGACGTCTTTTCGTACCATTCGTACGGAGCGGTTTCAAAGCGATGCGCAGCGATGGGGGGCTCGGCAACAACAAGTTCCGACAAGGCGCTTTCGGAGGAGTGGCTGTCCCGAGTGGATCGCATCGAGGCATTTTATGCAGGTCTTCGCGATCAATTCGAGCCCGGCAAACCGCTGTGGATCACCGAAACAGCGGACGCGGCGTGCGGTGGCGATCCGTGGGCTTCCACATTCCTGGATAGCTTGCGCTATCTCGATCAGCTGGGCCGTATTTCGAAACGGGGCGTCCGAGTCAACATTCACAACACGCTTGCGTCAAGCGACTATGGCCTGCTCGACGAAAATACATTAGCTCCTCGTCCGAACTATTGGGCTGCTCTACTTTGGCGAAAACTCATGGGAAGCACCGTACTCAAACCGAACGCGCCGCCGGCACGGAGCTTACGCGTGTATGCCCACTGCTTGTGGGATGTGCCGGGAGGCGTGGCGCTTCTCGCCATCAATACAGATCGAAACGCATCTCAGACCCTGGACGTTGCGGGCAACTCAGAGCGCTACACCTTGACGGCGGCGAGGCTGGAGGATAGTCGCGTGGACCTGAACGGAAACGAACTCCAGTTGAGCTCCAACGATTCCATTCCGCCAATGACTGGTGCGCCGACGGATTCCGGACGGATTACGTTGCCACCTGCAAGCATCAACTTCCTAGCATTTCCCGAAGCGAAAAATGCAAGTTGCCATTGAAATCAGGACAGAGGTTCGGGGCATCTAATCGCATCAGGTTAGGACCGGTCGCCATCGCTCTATCGCTGAGGTTGGCTGGACCGTGTTGCTGATCAAGGGGGTCTGTAGCAAGGGTCTTTAGCTTGGCTTCCGTTGCCGCTGTGGGCGAAGCGTTCGCGACGTCTTTCAGTTCCCACATGCTGAGGAGTTCGGGGCCTTGCAGGTGGACCTGCTGGCCGGCCGCCTTTGCGCCAAGACGGAACGTCAACAGCACAGCTCCGATCAGTAGCGCGATGAAGAATGCCGGTTGCCTGCTCGATCTCATGGCCACGACCGAAAGTCGGTTAAAGACGACCTGACTTATCGCCGTCGTTATCATAACCTCCCGTCACCCGGTACGGTCGCAGCCAGGTACGCGGCTGTCTGGACGCCCAGCTTGGTGATTGCGCAACGGCCGGGTGCAAAATCGCAAGTGCCGCGATACCGGACATCCGGGGTTCTATGACAAAATGGCCGCATCAGTTCAGCTACAGGAACGTTAACTGACATGAGGCAGTATCAGATCGCGGTCGCAATCGGCAGCCTGCGTCGTAACTCTTATAATCGCCAGTTGGCTAATGCCATAAAGCGTCTAGCCCCGGAGGATCTCTCGTTTAACGATTTGCGAATAGATGACTTGCCGGTATACAACCAGGATGATGACGGCAATCAAGCGGAGCCGGTCAAACGCCTAAAAAGGGAAGTCGCCGCAGCCGATGGGCTGATATTCGTTACCCCCGAATACAACCGCTCCGTTCCAGGAGTCTTGAAAAACGCGATTGACCAAGCTTCACGGCCTTACGGGCAGAGCGCTTGGAAGGGAAAACCAGCTGGCGTTATTGGCGCCTCGATGGGCGCACCTGGAACCTCTATGGCCCAGCAACATTTAAGAAATATCCTGGCGTATCTCGATGTGCCAACGCTAGGTCAACCCGAGGCTTTCATCCACGTGAAAGATGGCTTCTTTAACGAAGCTGGAGACATCGCGAACGCCGAAACGAGGCGCTTCCTGCAAGGTTGGATGGACGGCTATGCCGCCTGGATCAAGACGTTCGCGACGCGATAGCCGACCAGTTTAAGCTTCCCGGACTCACCGCGGCCGGTAGTCCCTGCAATCGCGTAGATTTGGATACACAAGTAGCTGGTATTGGAGCAGGCGTGCAGAGGCGTGGTTTGCTGCGCCTCGCGCAACGCTGAACAGTCGGTCGGCGCATCTGATCCGGCGTTCGCCAATGCGCTATTCGTAACCTCATGATGGCGAGGTCGCCGTCGCGTCCAAGCCGCTGGCATGTACCTCTGACATGATCGAGGGGAGATTAGATGCCGTGAGTGGCATTCAGAACCATTCACTCGACCGTGCCGCCTTGCCACCCGTCCGGGCCCTCGCCGACCAGGCGTTCTCGCGAGCAGCGGGTGCGCCCCTGATAGACGGCAATCAGGTTGACTTACTGAAGAATGCTCAAGAAAACTATCCCGCGTGGCTCGCCGCGATCAGACGCGCGCAGCGCCATGTTCACTTCGAGAGCTACATTATCCACGAAGATGACACCGGACGCGAGTTCGCTGAGGCTTTGATTGCCAAGTCGCGGGAAGGTGTGCCGGTCCGGCTAATTTACGACTGGATGGGAGGATTCGGTAAAACATCGCGGCGTTTTTGGAATCGTTTGCGCGGGTCGGGCATCGAGGTGCGTTGTTACAATCGGCCGCGCTGGGATAGTCCACTCGGTTGGCTTTCGCGTGATCATCGGAAGATGCTCACCGTCGACAGTCAAGTGGGATTCATCGCGGGTCTGTGTGTCGGTCAGATGTGGGTCGGTGATCCGAAGAAGAAGCTCGAAGGGTGGCGGGATACGGGCATCGCGGTGCGAGGACTCGCTGTGGCGGCTATCGAGAGGGCCTTCGCTGAAGTCTGGGCCATGCTGGGCAGCAAGGTTCCCGCGATAGATCTCGTCTCTCAGGACGCGCTCGCCCCCGTCGGCGATGTGAGCTTGCGTGTCGTGGCGACCTTGCCGGCGACCGCCGGTCTGTTCCGGGTGGATCAACTGGTGGCCGCCCTTGCGAGGAAGAGATTATGGCTGACGGATGCCTACTATGCGGGGACCACGGCCTATGTGCAGGCTTTAAAAGCAGCGGCGATGGACGGAGTCGATGTGCGGCTCTTGCTGCCGAATGGGACCGACATTCCGCTGCTTAAACCGATATCGAGAGCAGGATATCGACCACTGCTCGAAGCCGGAGTTCGCGTCTTTGAATGGAACGGCACTATGCTGCACGCGAAAACAGCCGTGGCGGATGGACATTGGGCTCGCGTCGGCTCGTCGAACCTAAACCTGGCGAGTTGGCTGGGCAATTGCGAGCTGGATGCCGTAATCGAAAATGAACGATTCGCGCGAGAGATGGAAGCCATGTACCTGAATGACTTGGAGAATGCGACGGAGATCGTGCTCGACAGTAAGAAGAAAGTTTGCGCGCCGGGCGAGCCGCGCCATCGCAGGTCCACCACGACCAGCACTGGAGCCGGCAGCGTCGGAAGGGCAGCAGCGGGCGCGATTCGCCTCAGCAATACGATCGGAGCGGCTTTCACCAACCGTCGCGTGATCGGACCAGTGGAGGCACAGATCATGACCCTCTCCGGCGTCCTGCTTCTGGCCTTCGCGATCCTGTTTGCCTTCTTTCCTGAGGCGCTGGTTTATCCCGTCATTGTAATGCTCGCCTGGATGGCGCTTGCGCTGCTTTACAAGGGCTATCGACTCCATCAGCAACGCAGACACGACGCAAGAAGGTGACACTGAATCGGTTGAGGCACAGAAGGTTCGAGGTGCTGCGGCAGCTGGCATGTTATGCGACTTTGTCGATGCGTGGGCATCTAAAGAAAAGGAGTTGCTTTTTTGCTTGTTGCGATTCCATGTTGCTCCTCATATCAGAAGCGGTTGCTTTCCCTATATAGCTCATGAACTCCGAGGAACCGGTTGCGGAGCGGACCCTTGCCGTGGTCTCTCTGAACACGGCACGAGAGACGAACCCCGACAGAATGGTATCCGCGCTGGACAGATCTCCACGATTGCGTCAAGCGGACCTATTTCTGCTGCAAGAAGTCGCCGATATAGACGGCGAAGCGAACGCTGCCGGGGAGCTGGCGCGGCGATTGGGATACTTCACGGCGTTTGCGGCGGCCGGTTCTCGAGTTCATGACCAGGGGCTTGCCCTTATCAGCCGTTATCCCATAGAAGATGTGCAAATCATTCGCTTAAAGAGGTGTGATCTAGGTTCCCGCACTCGGAGCCGCTTCGCGCTCGCGGGCACCGTGCGCGGCCCCGGGGCAGACATACGTATTTGGAACGTACATCTGGATACCCGAATCAACGCCGCCGAACGGCTCCAGCAACTCCAGCCTGTGATCGAGGAGGCGGCGCGCTACACAGGACCACGCCTGATCGGCGGCGATTTCAACACCAATGACGTGTACTGGCTCCGCAACCAATTGCCTCTGCCCGGAGGTCCAATGCATAGTGCTCTGATCCGGCATGCTATGGAGCAGCAAGGATTTGTAACGCCGCTTCCAAATACGCTGAACACGTATCCGAGGTTGCGCCGCCACTTGGATTGGATCTTCATACGCGACTTGCGACCCTTGGCCGCAAGTGTGGAGCCAGCGGCCTTCTCCGACCACAATGCGATCTGGATGCGCCTCGGTCTGGAGCAGAGTACCGATCGAATACTCCATCGGCCGGCGCCGGATCCGATTCGCAAACATCCAGCGTAACGGCGAAGTGTTTACCTGACTGCGTTCACATGTCCGCGTAGTCGGCTTCCCTGTGCTTCCGCGCGGGGCCGGGGATCCAAATGACGCAATGCGCGTTACACGTCAACGTGGATAGTTTCCGGCTAGCACGTGATCCTTCCACGACCTCAGCTAAACGCATTAATGATTCCTCTTCCAGTCCACCTTGGGCCGTGCGGCCGCGTACATCTCAGAGCTGATCCGGTCAAACAGTGCCATATCGTCCTTTCCGGCAGAGTATAGATCGAAATGTGTGCGATTAAGCAAATACGTAAAGTGAGGGTGACCACCGATTCGCTGGAGCACAGTCTCAAACCTGTGCGCAGAGCCGTCCAAATAGAACGTGTCGGCTGTCCCCACGATCACATGGATCCGCCCGTCTAATTCACGTCCGCGCTCTGCCCAGGTCGCCTCAACCAAATGCGCCAAGTCATAGTTGTCATTCCAATATTTCGCTACCCTCGCATTTACAATACCTGTCTTGCGGTCGAACATGGGTTCTGGCGCACCGTCCTGGCCCTTTGGCGAAAACACCCAATCGAACGAGGACATTTGCCCGCCGTACGGTCCCAGAACTTCTTCAAGTCGGGCAAATTGCTCAAGGGTCGCAACCACCTTCCCATGTGCACGGATGAGCGGCACCGGTGAGCCATCGGGCTTGTGGTAAACGTTCGCTCCCGGAGCGTAGAGATCCGCGCCAGTGAAGTCATGGAAGTCACTTGGGTCCGGTGACGTCGACCACGTTCCACCGAAAACTTTCGGGTAATTCACCTGGAGTTGCAGTGTCGCCCAGCCGCCGCTCGAATGTCCGTTCAGAAACCGACCTTTCGCTAGTGAGTCCATTCGGTACTTGTGTTCGAGATATGGCAGAAACTCGCTGATGAGCGCGGCGCCCCACGGGCCGTTGTTGACGGAATCGGCAAATTCATGTATGCCTTGCGGGACGGATTCGTCAAGCATGACCCAAATCATAGGCGGCATCCTGCTGTCCTTCATACGGCCGTGAATCTGGAGCCCTTCTGAAAGCGCTTCCTCCAGATTTCCGCCAAAGCCATGTGTCCAGTACACCGTCGGATAACGCTTCAGGCCGTTTTCGGCGTAGCCAGGTGGAAGAATAATCCACGCTCTGATCCTTACCGGGTGGCCCCAGAAACGACTGAGCAGAGGACTGACGAGCTCCTCTCGTTGCGCAACTCCGAGTTGCACGCTCGACATCATCTTGCGGCGCATGGCAGTGACCTTAGGATCTTCCACCGGATGGTGGTCGAGTGTGATCGTTGGCTCCGGGCCGCTCCGCGGCCTCCAGTGAACGAGCGAAGTGACGCCGCTAATCCAATCTTGCGGGCTGCGCCCGCTGTAGTTGTACGTGTGATCCGTGTCCAGCACAGCCTGCGCTTCGTAATCGCCTGCTGGAAGGGCGGAGAAACCTTTCGGGAAGGCGATGTCGTCGGCGTCTATTTGGATCGAGCTGCCGGGGGTGAAATCTCGAACCTCTTTCGCGGTGAGCCAAGTAGCTTCCGGATGGAACAATTGCGAGTCGACCTCTTTATCACCTCTACCCTGCTTAACAAAGACCAGCAGCCGGCCGCTTAGCGGAGCAGATACGGATTTAGACGCCTGGACCCGGAACGACACGTGACACGGACGCGAAAAGGTGCTTATTGAGCTCCTCACGCAGCTGAGGTCAAAGACTCCAAGCGCTGCGAGCGTCAAACATTTGAAGCTTGTTCTGATCCAATTGACTCCAACGAGCCGGTGCAAATACTGAAGATCATAGCAGGTACGAAAAATGCCGCATTCGCATTGTCGTTCAGGCCTCAATAAAATAGTAAGTGTTCCCCATTCCTGCATAGTCGGCAATCCGGAAACTATCCACATGTCCGTTTAGTCGGCATCTCGGACAACTGCCAGGCAAACACTTAACCCCGGCCGGACTGTTAAGGTCGATTGACCAAGGTGTGCCGTTGCCTTGCATCTGCCGGACTGTGCGATATCGCTAACCTGAAGCACAACGGTGCAGCGACCCGAGGAGGTGCCCGGAAATCGTGGGTGGCGACATTGACAAAATTGGCTAAATCAGCGGGAGCGGCGCAAGTGCAGGTGTTCTCCTTCCGCGCAATCGCACTGAAGCCACTTCCGGTTTGTTCCTGGATTGCGGGCCATCCGGACATTAGGGGAGCGAGGCCGACTTCTCGGGAGTAATCTTCACTATTTCCAGATCGCGGGCGACTCTTGAGGTGTCGGTGTTCTGCCCGAACTTGTGATCTGGCTGGCTTCGTATTTCCCTACTTGTCGGTGATCTGGTGAAAAACACGCAAGAGATTCCCGCCCATCACTTTCCTGATCCGTTCCTCTGAGTAGCCTCTGCGACGCATCGCTTCAATTATTAAGGGCGTGTCGCTGATATCCCGCATCGGAGCGGCAGGGTTGGACCGCCATCGAAATCGGTGCCGAGAATGACATGATCTTCACCAACCAACTGAATAGCGCGATCGGTTACCCGCAGCCATTGGTCCACTGTGAACTTGAGATCATCCGGAGCGTTGCTACCAAGCATCGGGAACTGCGGCGCAACCAGCTTGTCTATCTCTTCGATGGGAAGGTCTGATGAATTGACACGGGCCGTGTCCCAGAATGGTTTGCCGGCGTGTTGTGTGCGCCAGTCAAACACTCGCCGATTGTGGAATTCATTGCCGATCTGGAATCCGATCAGCCCTCCTTTGGCAGCCAATTTATTCAACAGCCAATCTGGCATATTCCGTGGAATATCGTTGAACTCCCGCAACCCATGATGGGTGGCAATCACTGGGTCCGCGCTTGCATCGATGGCTTGCGATATCGCTTCATCGGAAGCATGCGAAACATTGATCACCATTCCCAGCCGATTCATCTCGGCGATTAAGGCTCTCCCTCGTGCATTCAAACCATGCCAACGGGGAGGCGAACAGCAGCTATCGGCGTACCCGTTCTGGGCATTATGAGCGGAAAGTTGATAGGAACGGAGGCCCATCTGATAGAAACGCCGTAAGACCGCCAGATCGCCACCACGATCCAGACTTCCCTCGATGTCGAGTACCGCGGCTATCTTCCCGCTCGCCACAATGCGATCGACGTCCCTTCCGTTGCGGGCCAATTCGATCGTCTCGCGATTTTGTTTCAACTGGCGTAGCGCGAGATCCACTAAACGAAGTGCCTGCTTCGTTTCGTAGTGCTGCGGATAGTATTCTTCGGTGACGAAAAGCGAAAAGAAGAGTGCGTTAACGCCGCCTTTGCGCGCCCGGAGCAGGTCGAATTGACCATCCGGCAAGCGATCGCCAATATTGCCGCCATCATAGAACTGTCGATTGATTACATGTACGTGCGCATCGAAGGTGAAAACTGCCGGTGGGCTCAGTAGGGCCGCCAATAATAAGGGCAGCATCAGAGTAATTCGGCTCTCATGAAACGTGCCGCTATTCTATCGGTTTACCGAAGATACTCTCATGCTCGGCACACGGTGGAAGGTATGCCCAAAAGTATGGCTGTGACAGAGGAAATCATAAGACTCACCGCCGGTAGGCCAAATCGCCTTGCGCCGACAGATTAAACGCCCTTGATGAAAAAGAATCAGATCGGAATTGACCTTGAGGCCGCCGCCTCATCTGCTCTCACCGGTATGATGAAATCAAACCCTCTCTTCACGCGGCGTAGAATGCTGGAATTGACCGGCGTTGCCGGGTTTCCTGCCTTCACCGGGATCGCTCCTGACGCTGCCGCGCAGACTGCACAAAAACGGCCCCGCATCGCCTGTCTCGTCAGCTACTGGGGTCTCCCGACCTCGCACGCAGACTGGATAGTAAACAAACTGATAGACGGCTACTGGTGGCAGGGCGCCCACACTCCTTCACAGGTGGAGGTGGTGTCCGTGTACATCCATCAGCTTGATACAAGCCTACTCGGACAAAAAGTATGCAAAGCGAAGAACATTCCCATCTTCAAAACAGTTGTTGAAGCAGTCACCCTTGGAGGAAAAGAACTGGCTGTGGATGGTGTTGCCATCGTTGCAGAGCACGGGAATTATCGAACCGATCTCAAGGGGCACTGGCTTTTGCCGCGCTGGTGGATCTATCAGCAGGTCATGAACGTGTTCGAGCAGAGCAAACGCTCGGTGCCTGTATTTAACGACAAGCACCTCTCCTACAACTGGGACGAGGCCAAGTGGATGTTCGACAAATCGCGTGAATTAAAGTTTCCCTTGACTGGGGGGTCCTCCATACCGACTTACTTCCGCAAGCCCGAGATCGAACTCGCGATCGATACTCCAATCAAGAACTCCATCGTAGTTGGAGACACTGCAGATGAGGGAGCCATCTTCCACTGCATTGACGTTCTCCAGTCCTTTGTTGACCGCCGCAAGGGCGGTGAGACAGGCATCAAGGCAGTGCAGTCTATTCGGGGGCCTGGAACACGGGCGTGGGTCGAACGCAATTCCTGGGCCGGCAGCCTGCTCGAAGCAGTGCGGAAAAAATTTGACCTGAAGCCGGAAGATCTTGAGGAACACCGGAATTCAAACGTCTGCGTTGTAGGGTACAACGACGGAAGCAAAGCGGCCGTCCTTCCAGGCAGGGGTGTAGGCTGGACTTTCGCCGGCGAAATCGAGGGTCAAAAGGATCCTACGATTGTGTCCATGCTTGGCTTCCCTGGCCCCATCTCGCAGTACCACGCTGCGAACGCATTCGAGCACTGGATCATCGAAATGATGCTGACGGGAAAAGAACCGTTCAATGCCGAGCGGCTGCTTCTGTCCACCGGTATCGTCAACAACTACATGGAGTCGAATTGGGAGAACGGACGTTACTCTGCAGTCGGACGTCGCATCGAGGCGCCGTTCCTCGACATCAAGTATCGCTCGACACACGGACCTCTTTTCGAATCCGGGCCAAGACCGCCGAAGACTCCCTACCTCCGGGGGTTCGAGTCGTAGCTATGCTTCTGAAGGGCTTTTCGTTTTCCAACTTGGCCCCGATAACGCCATCTTGCAGGGGGAACTTGATCAGATCCAGTTCCTGTTCGGACGCAACAGCCTGCAGACGATCCAACGGTATCTAGGCTGCAAGCCCCGATTGCGCAGTGCCGTCCACGAAAACCTCGGCCTTAAGCCTCAAGCGGAAACCTTCATCGAAGCCGACTTGCCGTTCCGTATCTGCCTTACAGTTTGGGAGTCGCCGAGCACGCATGCCTTGGAGCTAGCATCGGCGCTGACCCATCGGAACGACTCACAAACACACACCTGCGATAGCTTGCATCAATTCGCGTGTGGACGCTTGAGCCAAGTGATTACATACGGCGCAATGTTGTTTTCGATCGTGCGAAACTCGTCTTGCGTCACTGGCA
>JBJMGM010000148.1:0-4123 GCA_045807905.1 Bryobacteraceae bacterium
GAAGGAAGACTTCGACGGCTATATTGATGCGACGCCCAAAAAATGATCTAACCATGCGATGGAGCGAACGGCGGAGCGGTGTACGCTTCACTTTTGAGATGACTTCTACACTCCCACTCCGAGCGACGCGCGCCCTCGTCCGCCGTCGCTCATCTTGTTCTCGTTAGATGGTGAGCGTGTTCTCGATCCTTGCGGAGGTCGCAGACAAGGAGTTCTCGGTTGCGACGCTCTGGCTTGTTGCTGCAGCGATCGCGGTCGCATCGTTCGCGCTGTGCCGGTGGCGCCGCTGGGCAGCGTTCATTGTCTTGCCGGTTGCGGCTATTTGGCTCTGGCTGCTGCTATCAGAGATTCACGAGCGCTTTGTCGGTCCCGCCATCCTACAGGAGCTTGGCCACGGCTACGTGATCCAGACTTACGTCAGCGCGGTTCTGCCTTTACTCTTCATCACGCTCGGACTTATCTGGAAGCGACGCCAAACCATCTAACAATGCGATGGAGCCGACCGCGAGCCGCCGTACTATCCAGCTTTCCATGAGTTTAACCCGTCAATTCGCAGCCACGCGCGCTCTCGCTCGCGGCGGCTCATCTTGTTCTCGTTAGGCCTATGAAGCTGCTCGCCGTACTGAGTCTTTCGTTGCTGTTCGTTGGTAGCAGCATCGCCGCAGAGCAGACATACGGCTCTGGCTACGAGCCGAAGCCGCCCGTTCCGTTTCCACCCGCCTACAAAGATTATCAGATACTTCCGAATACGATTTCGCCAAACCGCCGGTATGCGTTCATTTACCCGAAAAGGTCGCGTTTATACGAGCTTCAGAGCTATGGGCTGTTTTTGGCAGCGCTCTTGCCTTTTAATATCTTATCTCGAGTGCCCACTGGCAGCAGCAACTTAGCAGCGAATGCTCGCTGCTACTACGCAGCGACCTGGGCAAAGGATTCTACGACCACAGTATTCATAGCAGGTCGCAGATGGGGACCAGACACGGTCTCGGTGTTGCAGCTTCGCGACGGCCAGGTGTCGAAGCAGAGTGATCTAACATCTGAAGTCCGGCAGCAAGTGCTGCCGGACTTCAAAGAATCACATGCAGAGCGCTACAATGAATACATCGACTTCGTTTTTGATAGCGATGATCAATTTGTTCAGGCCGCTGACGGCGAGATAATTGGTGAGCGCGGTTGGGACCTTGACGGCAAAGGACATGTTCTTATCGATTGCATGTGCACGACGGATCCGAAAGATTTGGATGCGCACCGCTGGGCGGTCCGCTTCAAGGGCACGTGGGACATAGCAACCGCAAAATTCATTCGGAAGGAGTTCACCCGCATCCTGCCAAGGCCTAACCCCTATGTAAGATGTCAAGGGTTGCGGGCGAGTGTGGTTGAAGGTTAGTTCATAAGGTTTGTTGATCGCGGTTGAAGTTTTCTGGAGCGCTTCCTCTTATTTGCTCGTTGGTTTGTTTCCAGCGGCTCTTACTCCTATCCGTACTTGAGCTTTTTGTCTCAGCACCATTTGATCAATGCGATCAGGTAGAAGAGGAACTTGAGGGCGCGCCCAATCTAAGCCGACGCACGCGAAGGTCTTTCGGAGCAGGTTAGGCACCGGGCAGCGCCCACGTTCCAAAGTGGTTTATTTGCTCAAAAGAGTGTTCTGCTTTCTGTTCCCCTCGAACTCGTTTTTAAGTGATTAAGCCCAGCTCTTGTGCTCGGAGCCGGCCGGTTTTGATTCTCCACAGATCGACGGCTAACTGGCGAGCTACCGCCACGATGGCTTTTTTGCGTGCAGCTCCGGTGGCTAACGCCCCTTTGGCCAGGATCTGGCGCCATTTGACGATCGGCTTATAGTTGGGCTGGAAGCGGACCAGACGCCAGGCCAATTCCACCAGGGCAGCGCGCAAGCGGGGATTGCCGTGTTTGGTCACGCAGCTTTGCAGCCGCGTATTGCCGCTACTGTATTCGCCTGGGCAAAGACCGGTGTAGCTGGCAATCTGACGACGATTGTTAAACCGATGCCAATCACCAATCTCCCGATCGATCACTACGCTGGTCATCTTGCCCAGTCCACGCGGTTGGTTTGGAGCGGCAGCGTTTTGCAGTTGCAGCGTGAGGACGGCGATCTTTTCCTGTAGCGCTAGCAAAATGGGTTGGCTGTTTAGAAGCAGCTCTCTCATCCAGTGTGGCACTGGGAGCGTGGCAAACGTGCGCGGCTTCCACCAGTTTTGCACCGGGTCCACTCCGTGATTGACCATCAAACTGCGCCCTTGAGCTTCCAGCCGCTTGCGCGCGCCCACCAATTGCTCACGCTGCCGGTGAATAGCTCGAGAGCGTTCCTCTTCTTCAGTAGGCACGCGCACGAGCGCCAGCGCGTCGCGATTGCCTTGCACAAAACGGTCCAACTTCAGGCAGAGCGCCTTGGCATCCAGCCCGTCAGTCTTCACCCGCTTGTTGCGCTCATCCAACTTCTGCGGACAGACCACGTGGCATTTGATGCCCAGGGCCGTGAGATTGCGCTGCAAAGAAAAACCAAACCCGCACGCTTCATAGACTGCATGCACTTCGGCGCCCCTTTGCTTAAGCTTGCTTGCCCAATGCAGGAACGCTTGCTTGTCGAATCGCTGCGGCGGCTTCGGATTACCCCCTTCTACCTGCTCGACCACCACATAAAAATCCTGATGCACATCAATCCCAAGCTTGATCGCTCCAGTGCTCCGATTAAACTCGAAGCGGGTTTCCTCGTGTGAGGACAACTCAGTGTTAATTAGATATTGCATAGCGCGGGCGAGTCTAATCACTCGCCCGCGCTCCTTACATGTCATCTAATCGTTAGAATCAACCGTTGATCGTCGGGATCCGCACAGTCTGAAATTTATGAAATGCCTCTCGATGTTTGCGACGCTCGCCCCCGCCAGTGGTGGCTCAGCCCTTTCTCGTTAAATCGCATGAATTTCCTCGTGGTAGTAGTCATTGGAGCAGTACTTGGCGCTTTAGACGGAGTGGGCATTTTGTTCGAGCCTCGGGAGCCATACAAATGGCAAATTCTTTCTGCGGCGACGCTCAAGGGCGTGTTGGTCGCGCTTCTTACGGGCTTTCCCTCGCGGCGACTACTCGATGGTGGTCCGCGATGCTTACCGGCGCGCTCTACGGTTTCACCTTCAGTCTGGTGATTTATCTTGCGAAGGGAGGTCCTAAGTCGGGCGACGCGGCATATGTCATTCCGAGCGGGATTATCACGGGAGGATTGATTGGCCTGTTCATCGTCATGTGGGCGATCAAAACGATCTAACCAGTCGTTGGAGCCAAAGAACAAAATGTTCGATGTACGATGTTTGATGTAGCTACTGCCCCTGTGTGTGGTTTATCTGTTTGACTCATGATCTTCCCAGCTCAGTCGCCCTCGCGGATTATCCCGTCCATCTCGCTGATTCCCAATCTGCTCGATTCTTGTAGAGGGTAGTGCTTTGTAGTTATGAAAGCCAAACTGGTTTTGAAAGTCGCTGGCCTGATCGGCGTGCTTGCTCTGATTTCGGCTGGCTATTGCTTCTGGCTGATGACCGTTCCGCTTTCCTATGACCGGGTGCCGGTTGTACTGAGTGGGTTCGTCCTAGCGACCGGCGTGTTTGTCATCTCGTTGACCACTTCATTTATCGTCCTAATACGATTACGTCGATCACCTCGTGCAGCGAAATGCTCCGCAGATCGGGCCGACCATCTAACCAGCCGGCTCAACCACCAGTCACTTATGCCGAAGGAATACGTCAATCCGAATAGTCTGTTCCCGAGTTTGCCGCATGGGTTTTCCCAGGTGGTGATTGCGAGCGGGAGAAAGATGGTGTTCGTCTCTGGACAAGCGGCTTGGGACGCACGGAAAAACATCGTCGGCGGAGACAGCGTTCTTGAGCAGGCAAGGCAAGCATTCCGTAACCTTGAAAAGGCAATGGAAGCGGCTGGGGCCACGCTAAGAGACATTGTTGCTTTGCGGATTTACGTCGTGGATTATCAGGCCGAGAGCGGAACAGCGGTGGGTACTGCGGTAAGAGAATTCTTTTCTAAGGGAAATCCGCCGACAAGTACCTGGATCGGCGTCTCGGCCCTGGCAGATCCCGAATTTCTGATAGAGATCGAAGCGACA
>JBJMGM010000149.1:0-9101 GCA_045807905.1 Bryobacteraceae bacterium
CGGGCAGTGTTGGTAGTCGGAGATGTGTTCGACCCGGCCGTCCGCTGAGATATCCAGCCGGATGATTCCCTCGATGTTCCACGACCCATCGCGGAGATTGAGCAGAATGATCGAGGTCTCGTTGTCCACCTCGCCCACTGTGAGCCGCCACGTCTGCTTCATACGTGAGTACACGCCAAAGTAGCCGGCGTCGGCGACGGTGCCTGCGAATCGATCCGCCACCAGCAAATGCGCATCGGCGCTGATCAGTTCGCGTAACCCATCCCAATCGCGCCGGTTGAACCGCTCGACGTAAAGCTGAAGGATCTGCTTGTGTTCCGGTCCTGAGACACGTGGCGGCGCTGGTCGTTCTTCCGCCGACGCCAGTTTCGTTCTGCCGCGATTCAGCGCCGCCTTGACGCCACCCACAGTCGAGTCGACGAGTTCTGCGATCTCTTGCAACGAATACTCGAACACATCCTTCAGCAGCACACATGCACGTTCCTTTGGCGGAAGGATGAGAACTATTCGGTCAATGGCGGGGCCGATCGCTCGCTCGGAAGGGTCGTCGGGTTCGATGAAGTCTGGCTCTGCCGCGGCCGCTTCCGCTTGCTCCCGCGCGCCTCGGCTCCGCAAATAATCGATGCAGTGGTTGTGCGCGATCCGGAACAGCCACGGTGCCAGCGGTCGGCTGTCATCGTAAGTGTCAAGGCCGCGATAAGCGCGAAAAAGCACATCCTGGACCAAATCTTCGCCATCCGTGATGGAGCCGATCATGCGGGCACAGTATCGGTGCAGCTTCGGCCGGAGTTGGCTGATGGTCTCCAGAAATGCTAGGTATCGAGCCTCGAATTTCCCCCTGTCTGCGGCAACCTGTTCCGTCATCGCGAAGCCTTTCTTGTGCGCCGTTCTTTCACCATGCGTGAATTCGCCGCCGGGTTTGTCCGTACTGCCTTCCAATGTCTCCTGACCGCCATTCCCGCACGTTGGCGGCGAAGTGATCGCCCTTCTTTATCTCGCTTTTCCCTCTGCGCCGCGCTTGCGGAAGGCGGCTTCGCCAGCGTCGGACACCTCGACCCACTTCGAGTTAGGCGAGGCCTCGGCGTCGTAGTTGTCGTGCCAGTTCCACCACTTGTACGGCGGGGTCTGGGGGTAACCCTCTGGCGAGTCTTCCCAAGTTTCCTGGCGGCCGAGCGGCGTGATGTCAAGGTAGCTCCAGGTGGTCCCCATCGCTTCGTCGCCGCGGTTGTTAATGAAGTAGGTGCGGAACACCCGCTCGCCATCGCGGAAAAACACGTTGTGGCCGTGCCATTGATCGACGCCGAAATCCGCGTCGAAGCCGTCGGTGATGGTGTACCAGGGCATCTCCCAGCCCATCCGCGCTTTCAAGCGCGAGATATCCGCCTGAGGCGCGCGTGAGATATAGGCAAGGGTCGTGTCGCGGGCGTTCAGATGGGCCAGGTGGGTGACCTGATCGGCCCCCAGTGAGCAGCCGCGGCAAGCGTGCTCGGGCCAGCCGAACACGCCGGGCTCGAAAAAGGCGCGATAGACGATCAACTGACGGCGGCCCTCGAACAAATCGAGCAGGCTTACCTTGCCCTTGGGCCCGATGAACTCGTATTTCTTGTCCACCGCCAGCCAAGGCATCCGCCGGCGTTCGGCGGCCAGTGCGTCGCGGGAGCGGGTCAAGGCCTTCTCCTTCACTAGGAGCTCCTGGCGCGCGGCCTCCCACTCCTGGTGCGACACGATGGGGGGCGTGTTGATCGCGAGATGCTCTTTCCCTTGTTCCTTTTCTCTCTCTTTGTTTATTGCCATCTTATTTCTCCTATTTTTTCTGAAACAGACTGAGACGATTCGCTCTGAAAACTTTGCTAAACGTGCCGATGCACAGCGCCAGAATTCCTCCTGTTGATCCGGCCCCGGCAGCGACCATTACCGCTGTGCTTGCCATGCATGCTGGGCACATATGTCCCTCCTCTGAATTTCTAATTCGTCTGCGCCTGAGTGCATTACTGTGTCCTCGTCGTCTTTTCTCGTTCGTCAAACGTTGGCGTTTCGTTGCGTCTTTATCCAGTCGCAATTTCAAGCTTCGGCCGCGGCGCTTGCGGTACGAAAGCCTTGAACTGACTCTCCAGCGCCTTTCCCACGCCATTGCGCCAACCCTCGGTGATCGACGCGGAGGCGGGATCAGGAAAGATCTCCTCTTCGCCTTTCTGCAGCGCGTCGAAGATCGCCGTCGCTGCAGATTGCGGCGAAGCCTTCGGTATCTCGAAGCCGCGATTCATATCGGTGTCCACCGGTCCGAGGACAACCGCGTGCACACTCACGCCCTCGCCCGTTAGCAGCGCTCTTATCGACTGCGTAGCGTTGAACGCCGCCGCTTTCGAAAGCGAGTAGGCGGGAACTACCGACAATGGGGCGAGACCCACCAGCGAAAGGTTATTCACGATGGCGCCTTTGGACTGTTTCAGTTTCGGCAGGAACGCCTGCGTCACCTTGAGCAAGCCGAACAAGTTGACCGCCAGGTGCTGTTCGAGCACTTCGGGATTGCTCAGGTCGTCGTAGATTGCGACGCCGGCGTTGTTGATGAGGACATCGAGAGTTCCCACCTCAACGACTGCCTGTTTGATCTGCGCAGCATTGGTGACGTCCAGTTTCAACGGGGTCACGCGCTCATCGTCCATTTGCAATGTGCCGCGCGTACCCGCATAAACCCTCGTCGCTCCCCGCCGAAGCGCCTCAGCGACCATCGCCCGGCCAATGCCGCGGTTGGCGCCCGTGATCAGAACTGTTTTATTTGTAATGTTCATACCGTTCTCCTTTGTTATAGTTGAAAATTTCTTTCATCGCTAACTACGGTTCCCATCCCGGAAAAGATACGTGCGGTGGGCACTCGATTGGTGCCTCGGAACAGCATCGCCCCTCGAATTTCTGATAACGATCGGGACGCGCTACGGCGTGGCGCTCACGCCGGTGCTGCAGAAGCTGTGATTGGGGACGGAAACGTCAGACGCCGGCTTAGCAGGAGCCTATAATCTTGGTCAGCCGTATTTCACAGGCATGCCGCATTACCCGACACATCCACCTTTTCTCTACAGCCTGACAAAGAAGCATGGAGACATCATTTACGCGGGGGGAGACCACAGCGGCGGCCGACGCCATTGCTCTTGGTACGCATTTCGGTACGCACATTGATGCGCTCAGTCATTTCTCGCGTGGCGGCATTTCTTCGGCAACCGCCGCGTGGAGCATTCGTACGAGCACGGAATGACGGACCTGGGTGTGGACACAATTGCACCAATCGTCCGCCGTGGTGTGATTTTGGACATTGCACGTTTGGAGGGCAAAGATGCTCTTTCGGAAGATTTCGAAGTGAGGCCGGCGCATCTGACTCAGGCCTCAAATGTGGAAGTTCGCCCGGGCGACGTCGTCATGATTCGAACCGGGTGGGCACAATTCTTCTCTGACCCCAAGCGGTACATCAACAACACGGCTGCTCCGGGACCGGGAATCGAAGGAGCGGCGCTGGCTGAGTTCCAGACGTGTCTTTGCGGTGGGCTCAGATACCGTCGTTTTCGAGAAGACTCCAAACACGGCGATGCCCGTGCATGCACACTCCTCGTCGAATCGGGGATTGCTTCCGCGACGTTTCCTGTCCCGCGGTATCGCGCTTACCGGCTGTGTTCGGAACAACAATGTTCGGCGGGTCGGCCATTGGCACGATCTCGAGTCTGACGCAACTTTTGAGCTGCATCGATAACAGCCAAAGCGCGATCTCTGCCAGCATGCGAACCGCCCTTAGCTCGTTGTTAACCGTGAAGCCGGTATATGAGGAGTACTCGTGCAAGCCACTCCTCCACTCGCCGATTACGCGGAGATGTGAATGTGAATCTCTGGTTGTAACGGCGTTTCTGAGGACTTCTCCTTCCCCTTGTCTCTAATAACAGACGCTTAGTACATCGTTTGGTGTAATTGGATGGACAAAGACATGCCAAGTCCCATTCTGGTCACCGGCGCGGCAGGTCGCGTTGGCGCCGTAGGGCGCACGGTCACCGAACTGCTGTTGAAGCAACGTAAAGCGGTCCGTGCGATGGTGCGAAATGAGGACGAACGCGCGCAGTCGTTACGCGAGATGGGTGCGGAGGTCGTGGTGGGCAATCTGCTCGATCTCGATTCGATGCATAAGGTGATTGCCGATTGCGAGAGCATGTATTTCGGCATGTCGGTTTCGGATGACTATCTGACGGCGACGGTGAATGCGGCGGCGGTGGCGAAGCACCACGGCGTAAAGGCGTTCATCAATATGTCGCAGATGACGGTCTCGCAAATGAGCATTACCGAAACCACCCCGAGCCCGCAGCACAAGCTCCACTGGCTCGCCGAGCAGGCGCTGAACTGGTCCGGTCTGCCAGTTGTGCACGTGCGACCGACAGTGATGCTCGAAGGTTTCTTCCTCATTCTCACTCCGGATTCGGTCAAGAAATCCAATCAGAGCAGGCTGCCATTCGGGGAGGGCAAGACTTCTCCTGTCGCAGTGGAAGACGTCGCGGGTGTCATCGCCGCACTGCTCGTCAATCCGCAGCCGCACATCGGGAAGATCTATCACCTGACCGGTCCGCAGTCCGAGAACATGGATTTCTATGCAGGGGAGTATTCGAACGCGCTTGGCCGCATGATTACTTATCAGGACATTCCGGTCCAGCCGTGGCGGGATGAACTGCTCAAGCTCGGCCTGCCGGTTCACCTGGTGAACCACCTCGCGACGATGGCCGCTCTGCGCCGCGCTGGACGCTACGACCGGATGTCGGACGACGTGCTCACGTTAACAGGACAAGGGCCGCTGAGCGTGCAGGAGTTCGTCAGGAAGAATGTCGCGACATTCACGCCCTCGGCAAACGTCAAATGAGTGTCTCGCTTCGGATCAGATGGGTACCGGGAAGTCGGCCTCGCTCCCCTAATGTCCGGATAGCCCGCCACACAGGAGCAATCCGGAAGCAAAGGTGAGAACAGAGGTCGGCCTCCCGTGGCTGCCGATCGACGAACCGTCACTCTAAAGATCGGAACATCACGAAAACATCCACGTAACCAAGTGTGGGATGCAGGAATGCGTTTGGCAACGTGCCGACAATATCGGATCCATAGAGCGCTTCCAGAGAGTTACTGCGCGCTGATTCGCACTCACCACAAATTTGAACTGCATGACACGAAAACCGGCAGCAGAGGCAATCGTTAGGCAATGTGCGGCCGTTGGGCTTGCCACGCCGCATCCGTTGCAAACGGCGCAGTTACATACCCACAGTTGGCTACATGTGAGGCGCCTCCTGGTTGATTTGCACTTAGGGTATAAGTGCCCAGCACGATGCCGTCCTCCTCGGCTACAAATACTGTCTTGCCCGCTCCGTGCCAGTAAGCAATAGCTTCGTCACGCGACAAAGAGCGGGGCAACGCATATGTTTCGCCCGCCCGGATCATGGTTCGAGGACGGTCCAAATGGATCTTCATCGCCAGCATTAGCGTGTCGTATCGAAATCACCTATTCTCTGCCGAAAACGTCGTCATTATTCTTTTCGAATAGGCCTCACACGATCCGCGACGATTCAGGAATCTGTGCGAGTCAGACATAATCCTCGCGTAATTGCCGAATGGCGGTATAGCCGATTGCAGCGTGTCGTGGATGATCCAGGATGCCAGTGTCTAATAACATCACCGCCAAGAACACGGCCCAGCCTTTCGCCCGCAGTACGGTATTAGCATCTGCACCGTAATCAAATAGGGCTCGCTCGCGCGTGATGCGTTCGGAAAGCAGCATCCAGACCGATGCAAGATCAGTGGCCGGGTCCCCCGAGCTAATGTCGCCCCAATCGATAATCCCCGTTATTTGGCCTTCTTGCGCTAAAACATTTCGGGGATGAAGATCGCCGTGTATCCACGTGGGAAGGCATTTTCTCTTGCTCGCAATGCGGATTGCCATGTGCTCAGAATATGAGAGCTGATCAGTACGTTCCGGCTGGCAAGTCGCTGGAAGCGTCCCTCCACCGAGGCTGCTCGGTTGCGAAGAGGCACACCTCGTCAAGGGTTGAACGGAGCTTCATCTGGAGCTTTCACATGCAATGCCCGAAGAAAGCCTGCAAGCCGGGCCGCTTGGTCTGGGCTAGGGGGACTTACATCGGCCGGCTCTCCTTTGATCCAGGGCACAATGCTCCAGAACCACGGATATCCACAGCCGGGCACACCTATACAGAGCGGGGATGGAACCGGAATCGGAAGTCGATTAGCAACGGTCGGCAACCATGTCTGCTCGTGACGAATAAGCTCAGCCGCGGCAGCACGGCGTGGGAGCCGCACGGCAAACTCCGTTCCAAGCCGAAAGATAGCGTTGTCCCAGCCCGTGTCAGCGGGTGAGATATCAAGCTTCGCGAATTCGGGATACTGGGCCTGAATCAGCGCTCGAACCAAATTTTCATCAATCTGGACTTCCGCTGCTGGGGTGCAACTATTCACGTCAACTTTCTCACGAGAGTCTACGCGGAGTGATGCGTCGCGTTTGTCGGGCCGTCAGGGAGGATCGTATCGCCGACGTCCGTTTGTGCGTCATTCTTGCGTCCTGAAACGAGCCCCAACGGTAGTCCAAGCGCCTGTAACACGCTCTCAAAATCGCGCCCGTTTTGAGAACCTCGGACAGCCCGTTACCGGCGCCCTCGATAGAATGGCCGCTGAAGGATGCCACAAATATTGATTATTACCGGCGATGCCGGCGAATCCTACGAAGCTCTCTATGCCGTTCATCGGTTTCGCGAAGAAAACTGGCGTGTGGCCGTTGGTGCTCCTTCGGTTCGCCGCCTCCACCTCGTAATGCATGACTTTGAGCCGGGATGGGATACCTACATCGAACGCCCCGGCTACGGTCTAGAGGCCGATGTCTCGTTCAGCCAGGTAAACGTGCGCGATTACGATGCCATCCTAATTCTGGGCGGCCGCGCTCCTGAGTACCTCCGCAACGATCAGCATTTGCTCGACCTTATCCGCGAATTCGATGCACAGCAAAAGTGGATCTTTGCGATTTGCCATGGCGTCCAGGTGCTCGCTGCTGCCGGCCTCACCAAAGGCAAGTGCATTACTTGTTATGAACACGTCCGCTTCGAAGCCGAGCAAGCCGGCGCCACATTTGTAGCCCAGCAAGCCGTTCGCGACGGCCGCATTGTCACCGGCCAGACCTGGCAATCACACCCCGAGTTCTATCGCGAACTCTTTGCCTGCGTCGCGCCAGAATCGCATGCGGCTCAATCCTGACGGCTTTCTCGAGACGTCCGCAACGTTCAATGATTCTCTACTGAACGTCTGGTGTTATCAGTCTGGTCAGGCTGTGCTGGCTACCCACACTCGAGAGAGCGCATCGCGTAATCGAGTTTGCCTCGAAGGCCTGTGACGTCGAAGACGGCCAGCAAACGTCGGCTCTGATCGGCAGTCAGCCAGTTGCCAGCCCGGACACCATACTTCTCCGCGTGCTTCAAGCTGTCGAATGCCTACCGCCAAATCAGGACTGAAAGGGCCAGAATCTGCAGCCTTGTAGGCAAGCCGCCGTAAACGGTAAGTCTCGGGTTCATTGGTCACGGCGGCCCCTGTTCCTATGCATCGCACCCGCCGTACTCGCGCAGGATTAGCCAAGCGGTTTCTGCCGAGTCTACGAGAATGGGCGAATTTGGACTCCACTTGGACTCCAAAACCGAGTTCAGGAAGGACTGATGCCTGTAACCCTATGAAGCATTTGGTCGGGCCGCCGGGATTTGAACCCGGGACCTCTTGCACCCCAAGCAAGAAATATCAACTACTTACAGGCGTCGTTTGCTGAAAACACAAGACTTAGCACGATTGAATTTGGACGCCAGTTGGACGCCAAAGCCCGAAATGTGGTGTTTGGACTCCACTTGGACTCCACGCTCACGGCAGTTCCCGTGCTCTTACGCGCGCCGTTGGCGTTGCCGCTGTTTCGACGTCTGTAGACGCCAACAAATCTCTCCTATATATAGGATGCCCACCCTACGCGAGATCAGCCGTGAGAACTAGCATTATGGTTTGATTTCCTCGGCAGCGGCGACATAATCAGCCGAGCCGGTCAGCCTGCGGGCGGGACGCCAGATTTCATTCACTGCGCCTGACCCTGTGGTTATCGGTTACTCCATCCAAGGACGAGAAGATCTCACTTTGGCTTGCCCAAGACACACCATTCGATGCCGACTAATGCCGCTCGACCCGGCATCACCACGCCATAAACCGGTTGATAATCAGTATTCGTTACGTTCGTGAACCGCGCATAAGGATGGAATGGCGACCCTGCCCAAGCAGCATACGCGTCCACCAACACATAAGCACTGCGTTGATATTGGTTATTGATGCTGATTCGCGCTCGAGCAAGCCAACCTCGAGAAGAACTTCGTTGCCAGCCGACAACCGCTCGTTGGGTCGGGTAATTGAACACATACTTCGATTCGTAGCCTTTGAGGGCCGCTTCAGCGCCGCGGAGGCCCGTGTATTCGAGCTTGATCGATTGAAAGTTAGGAAGCGACCAGGCAAGTGAGGCTTCCCACCCGGTAAACGTCAGCCGGTCGAAATTCATGGCCCGCCAGATGTCCGTAGAGTTGGCGCGGATGTAATCGATGTTGTCTTTCTCGTGGCGGGAGAAAACGGTAAGGGATGCCCCCCAGTTATTACCCGGATGCCAATTTAGGCCAGCTTCGTAATTCATGGCTTGCTCGGGCTTAAGATTCGGGTTCCCGCTATTGGCCGGATCGTGATAGTAGAGGTCGGTGTACTTCGGAAGGCGAAAGGCGCGGCTAACGGAAGCGCGTAACTTGACTTTCGAGCATAGCCATGCTGCCGGCGGGAACCGATATCGTCCGAGCGCGCCCATAAAATTCTTGCCGCAGACCTGCGCTTAAGGAAAAGCGCTGCCATGAACGGACATCCAGATCCCCATACACGGCACCTCGTTTACGCGAATGAACGCCCAGATTGTTGCTATTGACGTAATCGGCTAAACCTTCGACGCCGTAGTAGAGGTTGGTCGCATGAGGGAGCGTATCGTGCCGCCGCAACACCAGATCCCACGTATCATCCTTATGACG
>JBJMGM010000150.1:0-6456 GCA_045807905.1 Bryobacteraceae bacterium
CCCGGAAGGAGCAGCCCACGTATTCTCTGCAATCGGGGCCGGCGGCTGTCAGACCGTGCTGCTCCTGTAGTTCTCTTTTGCTACATCCAGCGGGTGCGGGCCAGTTCCACAATCTTCTCAATCATGTCGGTGTATGAGTAGCCGGCCTTTTTGGCTGCCATCGTGAATTCGGCGGCGCTTGCGAGCCACGGGTTGGGGTTCGCTTCAATGACGTAAACCTCGCCTTTTTTGTTCAAGCGCATGTCGATGCGCCCGTAGTGCCGCAGTTTCAGGGCGCGATAGGCGGCGAGCGCCGTTTCCTGGAGTTTCTTCGTGGTTTCCTCATCGAGGTCCTCAACCGGCGCGGATTTCGTCACTTTGTACGCCTCAGTCTCGTAATCAAACTTTACGTCCTGGGTGGCGATCCGCGGGGTTCCCGTAGGAAGCCTGGAAAGGTCGAGTTCAATGAGCGGAAGCACCTCGGCGTTGTCATTGCCAAGAATCGAGGCGTAAATTTCGCGCCCTTCAATGTACTCCTCAATCAGCGCCGGGCTGTCGAATTCCTCGTGGATGTAATGGATGCGCTCCATCAGTTCCTTAACGCTCTCGACGACCGAGCCACTGTCGATACCGATGGAGCCGTCTTCAGAGACCGGCTTCACGATTAGCGGAAACTCGATATCGTGCGAATGGTCGGTGAGACCTTTATAGGAGGTTGCGAAGTTCGGGGTCTTTATCTTGTGAAAGTCGAAAATCTTTTTGGCGATAGCCTTGTCCTGGGCAAGATAGTGAGCCTGTGGGCCGCTACCCGTATACGGAAGGTGCAGCAGTTCCAGGTAGCCCGCGATGTTCTTGTCCATCGTATCGTCGCCGGCGTAGGACTCCGTGAGGTTGAACACGAGGTCGGCGCCGCACCTGGCGAGTGCAAGCAGCGATTGGTTCTTGCCGTCGAGCAGATGATAAGAAGGTTCGTGTCCGAGCTTTGTCAACGCCTGGAAGATCTCTTCTCGATCATAGAGCGGATGCTTCTTCACCCGACGTTTGCCGGTTTTGCCGCGCGCAGCCTTTAGCGGCTCCGGCTCCGGCTCGGGCGGACCCTCTTCCCAGGCCTCGTGCAATATCGTTATCTTCAGGTATGCCATCATGCCTCGACGATCCCGCTATCACTTGCATCTGCCGCAAAAGCAGATGTCCTGCAGCATTTAGGGCAGAATGAACTTTCCCCGAGTGATGTAGTTCATCGCCAGGGCGGTTGCGTACACAGTGACTTCGGTCAAATATTCTCTTTCACATTTTATGTCGGCACGCAGGCCAAGGTCGCCAACTTTTTGTTCAATGGTTTCAACCAGCTTCTTTACCAGAGGTCGTTGCACGCCTGTCCAGTAATTCACTTTGTCGATGAGAACCTTGCGATTCTCCCGAAGAAGATCGACGGCCGGGCGAACATCATTCCTGCGACGCTTGGATACGCTGAAGATGTCGCGCAGATCGGTGTCCAGTGGAAGATCGCCGGGGCTCAGTTGCTGATCGAGCGCGCGCTCATAGAACTCGCCGACGGTCACATCCATTTCATCGACAGTAATATCGGTATCGCCATGAGCCACCACCGGGTCCGCATTCCTGAGCTTCCGGCCAATGCGATCCATGTAGAGCAACTTCTTCATTGCGCCCCAGCCCTTGTATCGCTTCCGCCAATTGGAGCCAGGTGTTAACCACACCGCGAAGGTTTCAGCGAAGTCTTCGTCAGGATGCTTTTGCGCGTACCAGCCTTCCATGTGGCGAACGAACTGGCGCGAGAAGGGAACCGGCTTGTAATTGTCCCGGTAGGGCCGCCGGAACGGTCCGAACAGATCGCGCCATTCCTGAGATCTATATAGGACGTAGGCGAAATTGAAAGCGTGGCCGGCCTCGTGGCGCATGTACATCATAATCTGCCGCGCGTCTTCGATGTCGTTCATCGCCGATTCGAGGCGCTGCAGTTTGGGATCGGCCAAATAAAACGGGATTCCGATAACCGGCTCCATGTTCGGGCAGCCCCACTCATCGGTCAGGTAACACCGGGGCCGGAACCTGTTGAGGCCCTTGTCTTCCAGTTCTTTGTAGAGTTGGTGAACGAAGCGTTCGAGGGGTGAGCCTTCCAGTTTCAACCCAAGCTGCTGAATCGGCTTGGAGAGGATCTCCTGGACCTCTGCCGGCGCTTTTTCGAAATTGGCCACAGATGCGAAGGGTAGCACAGGCGAGCCGCATCGGACTGACGTCACTGCTCCAGGCTCGGCGGGCGGTCACATCAGCTGATCGAAAGGGAACCTCAGGGGAGTGTTGCACATGCAGACGAAACCGAAACTGCTGGATCCCCTTTGACGACAAATTCCCGGGGCTTCTACAACGCTAGCTTTTCCGCGGGTGCTGGAAGCCCTGGGGAAACTACCCTGGCCGTCTTGACGCTGACGGATTCCGTTCAACGAGCGGCCTGACGCGCCTCGGCGGGTGCGGGATAAGCAGCAGTGGATTCAGCTTCCTTGTAGAGCGCCGCCCCGACCATCGCACCCACGACGAGTTCGAGGAGGCCGGTGCCCGTGGCATAGAGCATCAGGCGTGCGGAGTAGAGGCCCGTTACGGCATTCATCATGTTAGGGAGCAGGATCGCAAATGCCCACGCGAGCAGGCCGGCACAGAGCGCGGTCCGCATACCCGCGCCGAAGCGCGGTCGGATGGCTGCGTAAATCCAAACGATCAGGATTCCGCCGACGCTGAAGGCCAGGAACAAGCAGAAGAGGAAAGCTCCGGAGAACGCGGTTGGCCGGTTAAGCGACTTCATCGCGTCTATCCAGGGTTGGGCCATCAAAACTCCGTTCAGAAACCAGTCGAGAAAACCCGCGACGATCCCACCAATGACACCACCAAGGATCACGCGCACGTAATTGATCTTGCTCATTCACTCCTCCTTGGGGAATGCAATTGGCGGGAGGATACGCATACCGCAAGCTGAGACGCAACTGTTTTCATCGTTTCCGAATATTCCTGATTCATTGGGAATAGTGCCTGAAGCAGGCGGCGAGCAAGCGAAATCCGATGTCTATTGTCTGCTTGTTGGTATATTCGGAGGGATCGGTGCGTCAGCTACGATGCAGATTCATACGATGTTAAAACTGTAGGTCCTTATAGAGTGTTGCGCCGAGTTTTGGCCCGATTTGTTGCGTCCCGCACCGGGCGGACGCAACACTCCGGCGAAACCAATGATACTGCGGGATTTTCGCGTATTCATAGATTCGCGACCAGTGGTTCTTAGACGCTGGACGCTTCGCCGGCTCCTGGAGTCGGAAAGCTGGCGACCAGCCGACATTTCAGGACTTATTAGAGATTTGAGCTTCGAAAGGGCCGCCGATACCGCTGTTCACCTCCCGGAAAGGCAACATTTCGGTACAAATCGGGGCTCAATGAGGAGAAACTCTTTCGTTGATGGTTCCTTTCAATATGGGCGGAGCCCTCCTAGCAATTCCTAAGGTGGCTCCGCCATGCCGTCGGACCACATTGAGTGTGAAACCTATCCCTTTCTTAGTGCGCCCATCGGATCCATCCTGCTGGCCGCGAGTGCGGGCAAATAGCATGCAAGGGCAGCCACCAGGATCAGCGCCGAAGAAGCGCCGGCCAAACTCAACGGATCGGCAGGGTTGAGGCCAAACAGCATTCTCGCAAGCGCGCGGCCGATCATCAGCGAGAGAGCCAAGCCGATCCCGACACCAGCGCATACGAGGACCATGCCTTCTCGCAGAACCAGGAACAGAATGGCGGGCCGCGAGGCGCCCAGAGCCATGCGCACTCCGATTTCGCGCTGTCGCCCGCGCACCAGGTACGCGAGCAGGCCGTAAAGTCCCACGCTGGCCAGAATGAGAGCGAGCAATCCAAAGACGCCGAGCATGCTGACCACGATGCGCGCGCTCCACAGGATCTGGTCCATGAACCTGGGCCCGGTTCGGATATCGCTGATTTCCACCTTGGGAGCAAGGGCCTTGACCTCGCGCTGGACTTCTCCCAGAACCGATCCGGGATGGCGGGCCGCTCGCACATAGAGCGTAGCGGTCGCTCCCGGGTTCTGGCGCAAGGGCAGATAAATGCATGGCTGCGGGGCTTCGCCCAGGGTGGTGTAGTTGCTGTTCTTGACGACTCCGATTACCTGGCGCGTGACTGAATCCCCCACAAGGCGGAGGCGCTTTCCTATTGCATCCCCACCGGGCCAATAGCGCCGGGCCAGATCTTCGTTGATGATGACGACTGGGAGGGAGCCATCCCGATCTCCCTCGGTGAAGACCCTGCCATCGAGGAGCGGGATGTGCATGACTTTGAAATAATCCACGTCGACGGTGTTGGTGACGGTGTTCAGCGTCTCGGACTTTCTTTTCTGCTCCTGCCCTTCAATCGAGACGCCGCGCGAGGCGCTTGACCAGAAGGGCATGTTGGAAACCCAGGTTGCTGCGGCGATGCCGGGGAGTCCCGAGACGCGATCCTTAACGTCGCGATGAAAGGCCTGCAACTGCACGGCATCGTATCCCACCTGTTCCGGGTTCATCATGAAGACAGCGAGGTGATTCTCGTCGAAGCCGGGATCGATTGTGTAAGCATGTTGAAGAGCGCGGAGAAAAAGAGAAGCAGCGACGAGAGATACCAGCGAAAGCGCAACCTGGCCAGCGAGAAGGGCCTTTTGCAAACGAGCACTGCCCCCGGAAGGCGCCGCAAGGTGCGATCCTTCTTTCAGGTTGTTGACCAAGTCTGTTTTTGATGCTCGCAGCGATGGCATGACACCGAAGATAAAAGCAGTCACGATCGAGAGCAGGAATGCAAACACGAAGACAGTGCTGTCGAGCTTGGGATCCGCCAGGTTGCGAGCGACGTCAGGCGGGCGAAAAGACCAGAGGAACCGGCAGCCTTCATAACCGACCCCAAGCCCCACGGTTCCCCCGAAGATGGCAAGAACGAAACTCTCGGTGATGAGTTGGCGAAACAATCGGGCCCGGCTGGCGCCGATGGCAAGGCGCACGGCGATTTCGTGCTGTCGCTTTACCGTCCGGGCCATGAGCAGATTGGCAACGTTCGAACAAGCGATGATCAGCACCAATCCCACAATGGCAAGCAGGACCGCACTCACAAACTTGGCGCCGCCTTCGCCGCCTGTGCTGAAGAATAGCGCTGTCGTGATGGGCTGTACGGAAATGGTGTGGCCCGCATTGGCATCGGGGAATTCCTGCTGGAGAGCGGACGCGATGGTTTGAAGATTGGCTTGGGCCTGACCGCGATCTATGCCGGCTTTAAGCCTCCCGACCACCTGGAAGAACGGTTTTCCGCGGTCGTGCAAGATGTCCTGCATGGGAAGCGGCAAGACCTGTGCCGCCATGGTGGCTGGAAGCCATACATCAGGACCGAAGATAGCGCTGACTCCAAGGAATCCCTCGGGGGCAACACCGATGGCGGTAAATGGGATCCCGTTGATGACATGGGTCGGCCGATGATGCCTGCATCCTGCTGGAAGCGAATCTTCCAGGCGTTGTAGCTGAGGACCGCGACGGGCGCACTACCGGGCGTGCTGATTTCTCCGGGCAGAAAGAAACGGCCCTTGACCGGCTGGACACCGAGAGACTCAAAGTAACCCGATGTCACAAGTTGTCCAAACAGACGCTCGGATCCGGCGTTTTCAGTCAAGGTGAGCACCAGGGGCGGAGAAAAGCCGCCAACGCTGCTGAGGGCGGTATTCCTGCCCTGATAATACTTGAGGTTCAGATAGGAGGTTGGCAGAAGAGTGCCTGACTGCTTCTGGCCCTTGGCGTCCGTCGTATATAGGGAGACGAGATGCGAAGGGTCAGACGCGGGGAGCGGATGCAGAAGGATGGTATTCACCACGGTGAATACGGTGGTAGTTGCGCCGATTCCCAGCGCGAGGGTCAGAATCGCGAAGAACGTAAAAGCCGGCGCTCTGCCCAGGCTACGCATAGCGTATTTCGTGTTGCGGAGAAGGTCGGAGACCAGGTTTCGATTACGATCTTCGATTTGTGGGTGGGCCGATGTTGTCACAATGGATTGATTTCAATCCCAATCGTGCCCACGCGCGATTAAGAATTGCAAACTCTAGTTAAGATTTGTAAAGAGGTTGGAGAACAGCACGGATGAGAAAGCAATCAGGAGCGCGGACATGAATAAATGGGAGTCAGCGGGCGGAAGTCAGTTCTGCCGCAGGGATCCCGATAGTCACTTTGAGGCCTGAAGGGTGCGCGTTCTCTGCGCGGATCGTGCCTCCGTGAATCCGAATGACGCGATCGGCGATCGCCAAACCCAAACCGGTGCCTCCGGATTCACGATCGCGCGCCTCGGCTACGCGATAAAACGGCTGAAAGATTCGTTCCAGATCGTTCTCGGGAACCCCCTTTCCGTGATCGCGAATCACGAGCAGAACATTCGATTTGTCATCGAGCTCAAGTGAAACATCGA
>JBJMGM010000151.1:0-7314 GCA_045807905.1 Bryobacteraceae bacterium
CACCATCGTTTGTCTCCAGATTGCGATTCGTAAACCAGGACCACATCGCCGCACCATATGGATCAGCACAGGCAATCTGAATTTTTGGATTTTGTTCCTTGAGATAACTGCTGACGCCGGCAAGCGTGCCACCGGTGCCGACGGCTGCGACAAAGGCGCTCACGTTTCCTTTGGTTTGTTTCCAGATTTCAGGGCCGGTGCTGCGATAATGTGCATCACGATTTGCGGTGTTATCGAATTGGTTCGCCCAGAACCAACCGCGCTCCTCTGCAAGACGACGCGCAATATGATTGTAATTCTCCGGGTCCTTGTACGGCTTTTCCGGCACCGCTTTGACTTCAGCACCGAGCGTACGGAGCAAATGCATTTTCTCCGGCGACTGATTATTCGGAATTACAATAACCGTGCGATATCCCCTCGCCCGCCCGATCACGGCAAGACCGATCCCTGTGTTACCAGCAGTTCCCTCAACGATCGTCGCGCCCGGTTTCAGCCGCCCCGCTGCCTCAGCGTCAGTGATGATTCCGTAAGCCGCTCGATCTTTCACTGAACCGGCCGGATTCATGAATTCCGCTTTTCCCAGAATCTCGCAACCCGTCAGTTCGGACAGGCGTCGCAGCCGAATCAACGGCGTGTTCCCGACGTATCCATCAATACCGGAGTATGACGCACTCACCTGATTTGAATCTCTTCTCACCGTTATCTCGGTGCAAACGGCTCGCGCGAATGTGCGGTCTTAGCTACTGCTTCAATTTTCAACGCCTGAAATGTGTGTTTCTGCATCGACAGATTTATCTTGTCATGCCGGCGGAATTGTTCGCGCGGGCATTGAGGGCTGCGCTTATCGAAGCGGTGACAGCACGTACATCTGATCGAGCATCTTCACGAAGAGGGTATTGGCGGTCTGCTGGCCGTCGAGTGATACAGTCAGATTAGTCCAAATGATGAGCGTCAGCTTGTTGGTTGGGTCGTAGCTGATTTTTGAGTTGAAGCCGGGCATCTCGCCGCCGTGAAAATAAATCGTGTTCGGTCCCCAGTTAATTTGGCTGATGCCGTACCCGTACTTTTGGCCCTCGGGCTTCCTTGGCACCTCGGGCTGCAAGCTGTCGAGCCATTGGCGTTGATAGTCGGCGTTGAGCACCTTACCACCGACCAGCGCCTGGATCCATGTGGCGCAATCGTTGGCGGTCGAGATGACGCCTCCGGCCGCCGAAGCGTAGGAAGAGTTCTGGCCGGTGCAGTCGTCGGGCTTGAGGGTGCCGGTGGTCGCCGCGGCTTGGAGTTCGGGCGGGTACGGCTTGTCGGTTAGGTTACGGAAGGAGCAGCCGCCGTACAAGTAGCCGTGTGAGTAGGGCTCGGGGAGGGTGTTCGAGGTGATGGCGGGAAGCAGGGTGTCCTTCAGGCCCAGCGGTCCGAACAAACGGTCCTGGAAACAACTGGCCAGCGGCTTCCCGTCCATCTTTTCCGCAATGAGGCCAAGCAGCGCGTAGTTGGTGTTGGTGTAATGGAAGCCCGTACCGGGTGGAAAGTAGGGCGGGTGCTTGAACGCGATCGCCAGCACTTCGGCTGGGGACCAGACCTTAGTCGGATCAGCGTCGAGGATCGCCCAGAACTCGGGAGCGTCGTCATAGCTGTAAAGGCCGCTGCGCATGTTCAGCAGTTCGGTGATGGTGATGTTGTCGCCGTTGGGCACACCCGGGACGTACTTCGAGACTGGATCGTTGAGACTGAGCTTGCCTTCCTGGGCGAGCAGCACGATCACCGCGGCCGTCATCGTCTTGGTATTTGACGCGATTCGGAAGTGGGTATCGGCGCCGGGTAGGCTTGTAGCGCCTAGTAACGTGGTGCCATAGCTGACCGTGAACTCGCCTTGGGGTGTACGCAAGACAACCACGACGCCCGGGATCAGGAGTTCCTTAGCGGTCGTGTCCACTATTGTCTGCAGCGCAGCATTGTCGATTGGCTTAAGTGCCGACTCTTGTTGTCTTTGGCACGACGAGAGTCCTGTTAGGGACCCCAGTGCAACGCCCGTCATAAGAGCGACGGCAACGACCTTGTTGAGTTTAGTTTTCATCTTAGACGGAATTAATCGCTCCTTTTTCTAACTCTCGTAATTCTTGCTTCTTACTTCGTACTTTCCAAGTTCCGCGCCACCGCCGAATTTTTCGACCGCAGATTGGCCGCCTCCGGCGAACGGCAATAAGCTCGTGGCAGAAAAAGCGATCACACCTCCTCTGAATCTATTGTTGAAGTTGTTAAGCCGCTTCTTCCTTTCCGATAGCCAGTTTTTGCGGCGCGTCTCCCGCTAGTATTTGCATCGCCAGCCGAACTGTGCAGCAGCCGATTTGCTACAACCGCACTACCTACAGCCCCCATCGCGGAAAGCATGCTCACCAGCGTGCTGGCGGCGGAAGAGTCGAGTAAGAGCTTTGCTCAGCAAGATCCAACGAGTATCAGGGAGGTTGTAATCGGAGGACCACAAGCATCGCTTGCGGGTGACCTGTCTAAGA
Organism: Bryobacteraceae bacterium; assembly: GCA_045807905.1. Lineage (GTDB taxonomy): Bacteria > Acidobacteriota > Terriglobia > Bryobacterales > Bryobacteraceae > Bog-105. The sequence goes on from JBJMGM010000151.1 coordinate 2,511, forward strand.
TCGCGCGTGACCGGCACGATGAACGAGATGCCACAAGCCGGGCGACCCTCACCGAACTTGTTGTAATGCAGCCGCCTCATGGGGTGAAACTGGGCATAGCGCGAGGGAACGTCGCCTAACGAAAACGGGATGAGCTGCTGCGAGCGAGGGCGCGCGTGGCTGCAGGTTGAGGAAACGAAATCATGAGAAAGCTAGATATAACATCGGCTCCGCGGTCGGCTCCATCGCTGGGTTAGGCATTTTGTGGCTGTCACGCATCGTTTTGCAGCATTAGCTCGGCTTACGTGCCGATCAAGGGACAATTCAACCGGCTCAGTGCCCGCTCCGCGTCATAAGGAATGGCATCAACACGAAGGCGAATAAATCGTTAAGCACATGCATCACGATGCACGGGACAAGCGTGCGGCGGCGAACATAGAGCCAAGTGACCAACAGCGACCACACCCCAATCTGCAAAGTGCCTCCAATTCCCCAAAACGGAGCGTGCAATCCAACGAAAAAACGTATGCGGCACATGCGCCGATAGTGGTGCTGCCGCTGATTTCACTCAGGCGTTCAATGGCATATCCGCGGAAAAGTAGCTCCTCGGTGACACCGGCGGTCAGGGCGATTAGTATAGTCACATAAAGCGGAAGGCCCGCGAGCTCGCTGGTCGGGAAAGCGCAGGCCGCGGACGAGAACCTGGCGAATTAGTTCGCTTCCCCTTCGGCCGTTTTGTAAACAATGCTGCATGTCCGATTCCGACGACAATCTCCGCCTTGAAATTGGGCATGTCCTCTTCATCGACATCGTGGGTTACTCGAAGCTCCTGATCGAGGAACAGAAGGAGCGGCTTAACCAACTCACTGAGATCGTGCTGGCCGCGGCGCAGGTCCGCGAGGCCTCAGAGGAACAACTCGTTAGGCTGCCGACCGGCGATGGCATGGCGCTGGTCTTTCGCCATAGCCCGGAGGAACCAGCCCGGTGCGCGCTGGAGATTGCCGAAGCGCTCCGCAAGCACCCGGAACTTCCCGTGCGCATGGGCATTCACAGCGGACCTGTGAGCGAGGTGACCGACGTGAGTGGACGCACCAACATTGCCGGGGCCGGCATCAACATGGCGCAACGGGTGATGGATTGCGGCGACGCGGGGCACATTCTCCTCTCGCAGCACGTGGCGGATGATCTGATGCAATATCGGCAATGGGCCCCGCGTCTGCATGACCTGGGAGATTGCGAAGTCAAGCCCGGCGTCCGGCTCCATTTAGTCAATCTCTATGCAGAACAATTAGGCAATTCGGAGGTGCCGAAGAAACTCGCCACTGCAAAGCGGACGGGACGCAACCGTAGAAGCGGACTCATCGCCGCGCTCGTGCTCGTCGCGCTCCTTGCGGCCGGGGCGGCATATTATCTTGCTTCAAACCGACCGACGAAGGGCGCCGCCATTCCGGAAAAGTCGGTTGCCGTCCTGCCGATGGTCAATTCCACCGGCGACCCGGCTAACGAGTATTTCTCCGACGGCATGTCGGAGGAATTCATCTCCTCGCTCTCGCGGTTGAGCGACCTCAAGGTCATCGGGCGCACCTCGTCGTTCCAATTCAAAGGCAAGCCGGTGGAAAGCAAGACCGTAGGCGAAAAGCTTGGTGTCTATTACCTGCTCGAAGGCAGCGTGCGTAAGTCGGCCGATCGGGTGCGCATCGCGGTGGCGCTGGTGAAAGCGGGCGATGGCAGCAACGTCTGGTCGGAAACCTACGACCGCGAACTGAAGGACATCTTCGCGGTGCAATCGGAGATTGCCGGCGCGGTGGCGAAGGAGCTCAAGGTCGCGCTGCTCGGCACTAACGGGCAGAGCACGCAATTGACCACCGCGGCCACGCCATCGAATCAGAATGTGGAGGCCTACAACGCTCTCTTGCAGGGAAATTTTTTCTACAATCGCCGCACCCGCGAGGACACCCAAAAAGCGATCGGCTACTACGAGGAGGCGATCCGGCTCGACCCGCGCTACGCACTCGCCTATGCGAAGCTCTCGGTCGCGGCGAACGCTCTGGGCGCCAACTACGGCAGTGCGACGAAAGAACGAGAAGAAGCGATCGCAAGGCTTGCGGCGAAGCGCTCGCTCGAATTAGATCCAAATCTCGCCGCAGCGCATTCCGCACAAAGCGTGATCCTGATGGATTATGATTTCAATTTCGTCGAAGCGGAAGCGGAACTCCGCCGCGCCCTGGAGCTCGCGCCGCAGAATGCCTCCGTGATGCAGGCTTTCGCCGCCCTGCTGTCCAGACTGGGCCGGCTCGACGAAGCGGTCGCGCTCGGACAGCGGGCGATCGCGCTCGAGCCATTACGCGGCGCATTGCACACAAACCTCGCCGGCGATCTCACCGTGCTCGGCCGCTACGACGAGGCCGAGGCGGCTGTGCGCAAGGCCATCGAACTGCAGCCGCAGTCCGCCATTCGCTATGTGCGGCTTGCGAGTATTCAGATTCTGCGCGGCAAATCCGGAGCGGCGGTGGAATTCGCGAAAAAGGAAACCGATCCGTACTGGCGCACCTATGCACTGGCGCTGGCCCACTTTGCCAACGGCGACCGCGCCGAGGCCGACGCGGCCCTGAAAAAACTGATCGACGAAAACGGTGACCAGGCCGCCAGTCAGATCGCCAGCGTCTATGCACTGCGCAAGGAACCAGACAAAATGTTCGAGTGGCTGGAGCGCGGCTGGCCCACGAACGACCCAGGTGTCGACGAGCTACTGAGCGATCCTTTCATGCTCGCCTACAAGGAACCCGCGCTTCATCGCCTTCGCGCAAAAGATCGGAGTGATGCCGAAAGCCGCGCCCAAGCCATGAGCGCAGAACTGCGCAGTTAGGTGGCCGAGGTATCGGCGAAAATTCATTCGCCCATCGCCGTTTCTCCCAAGTCACCAATGTTTCATCCTTCCGCCCGCGTCGAGGCTGACTTGATGTCGACTACTGGTGTGCCGTCGAAGACCTCGATCGGCCCGATCTTTATGCGGGTGGCGCTTGTCGCATCGTCTTTCCCGCGCGAAGGCGGATCAATTTCGCGTACCGTCACCGGATGCAGTCCAAGCGGGTTCGGTCGCGCCGGTGAACGCGTATAAAAAACGCCGGTGAGCGGCCGATTCGGATCGTTGCGCGGATGTCCTGTCAGCACGTCCCGCTTCGCCTCATGCAACCAGGTAATTACGATCAGTTCATGACCCACTTCTATTCCCAACGCCGCCTCCGCGAATCGCGATTCGATCTCGAGCCACGCGTCGGGCGCGCCTTCCGGGCCCTGTCGCGGCGCATCTTCCCGGCCCTTCACCGTCGAGCGAATGAAGCCAATCGGCTCAAGCGAATAAGTGTTCATGTGTAGAATTGATTCCATCTACCCTTCCCCTCAACTTCTCAGCTTTTTCTGGCCTGCCAGGCCGAACAGGCCCGATCTTCACGCGCGCGACGCTTGTCGCGCCGTAACCGTCGCGCCAAGGCGAATCAATCTCGCGAACTGTCGGCGCTCCAATTCCTGAAATTTTACTTCTTATCCGCCGGTTCGGCTCGGGACAGATCAAAGCGGAGGAACACGATTTGCTTCATGCGACTATTATTCCCGCGAGTAAAAGCGGGGTTCAGCGAAGTACCTATATATATATGTTTGGATCTAACCCAAAAACCAGCTCGGCAACCTCACCCTCCGATGGAACTCACCAATCCGATTACGCTGCCGTTCCCAACAGGATATCCAGCGGCGTTTCGATCACCGGCGACGTAAAATTCGCCAGCGAACTGGTGATCGATGGCGAGGTGGAAGGAAACATTACATCAAACGGGAAGTTAACCATCGGCACCCATGCCACGGTGGCGGGCGACATCCGCGCCGGATTGGTCACTATCGATGGCTTGGTGGAAGGGAACGTTCTCGCGACCGAACGCTGCGCATTGCACGCCGGTGGCAGTCTGCACGGCGACATCGAATCGCCGCGTCTTGCGATGGACGAAAATGCCAGCCTCGTCGGCAGCGCCACAATAACAGCGAAGAGCGCCTAACTAAAACGAGAGGCGGTAGCGGGGATTGCCGGCGTAAAACTCTGTAAAGGAGCGTGGCTCCCGGGAGCCTTAGGCTCTCAACTATGGACTTTCTCGTCGCCGGTTACACCATGACTTCATCACTGCTGAATCAATGTCTGGGCCTATTCGCGTTTATTCGCGTCAATTCGCGGTTAGTCATTGAATAACGCATCGTTGGGCCTGACGTTCTCTTCTCAGTCCTCAACAATGCCAGTGCGGCTCGCACCGTGAAACGCTTTTTCTTCATTCTTATCCTGTTTGTAATCGCCGCCGGTGCCGGCCTCTACATCGATTGGAATTGGAAGCGACCACTTTCGGCGCGCGGTGGCCGTTATTTCTTTCATCGCGTTGAACTGCCTGTGCCATCATTCCGCCAATCCGACGACCGATGGAGCGACGATCCTATCGGTGGCGTTCCGGACAACGGCACGCTTGGCGGCGAGGGCTGCGCTGTGGCAGCGGCAGCGATGGTATTCAAGTTCTATGGCATCGAGACCGATCCGCAGCATCTGAACTGGTTTCTCACAGGAGTCGATGGATATACCGAACGCGGCTGGCTTTATTGGGATCGCGCGGCGTGGTTGGCACCAGACCGTGTCCGGCACGCCTACGAAGATTTACCATCTTATCAGCTGATCGATTCGAATCTCGCCGGCGGCAATCCCGTGATTGTGAGGGTCCGGTTAGCCAATGGCATCACACACTTTGTTGTCATTGCAGGCAAGGATGGCTTTGATTATCTCGTGCGTGATCCGGGC
>JBJMGM010000152.1:0-45376 GCA_045807905.1 Bryobacteraceae bacterium
AGAACTTCACGATGGTCCTTCATTGGAACTCCTCGATAATTAACGCGGAAAGCACCACGAACAGAAATTTCCAGCAAATCCGAAATTCAGGTCGGGGGTAGCGGCCCCACTGCACTGCCGTATCATCTATCAGCGGTTTCTAAAGCTTTTAGCTGAAAGGTGGGTATCTAAACGCCACGATACAAATCCGGAACTTGCGACGTGCCGTCGCAAAGCGTCCCGGTCTGCGTTCTCAAGCCAAGAAACATACGCGTGCAGAACGAGTACACTATCGTTCATTTCCTAACCCTCAGTTTAACATGGATTTTCACCTGCGTTGGTAGTGTCATAAACGTGCTTGAATGGGTCTCGGATTGTTCTGAAAGGACACCCCGCGCGTGCCGGTCGCTCCTGCTGCGATCGAAGAACGTACCGAAGGCCGGGGCGGAAGAATTTACCCGATAGGAATGAGACCTGTACCCGGGCCGGACAACCTATTTCACTACTAGGCCAGAGTTTAAGGTTCTAGCTACTACTTGTGCCCAAATGCGCCGCGATTCCACCCATATGTCACCTGATCGAGTGATAAGCACGGGAACCTAGTCGAAGCAGGATCAAGCGCCTTTGAAGATGCAGAACTTAGTTTGACGCCTGAGTGGATCGCTGGAGAGCCCGATTGCAACTTAACATCTAGCGGACCGACCGGGTTCGATGAGACAAACCTTGGGTTAACCGTGGTCGTGTGAACACCGCGCCTGACAATGCTCGACAGCGGACCGCTTTCGAAGAAAATGTTGTAATCCTCTGTAGCTGGGACGGTCACCGAAGCTACCGCATGTGCCTTACTGACTATGTTGTTGCGAATGGTTGCGGAAGACCCGGAAAACACCGCAAAGGCAACCCCTACATTGTGAATGGTGTTCCCATAAAATAAACCGCCCGGCGAAAACTTTGACCAGTGGAGGGCGGCATTCCACATGGGCCCAATCACGATGTTGTTGTAACACAAGACATTCGGCGACTGATAGGCGCCGATTGCATTTGTCGTAATCGCCCCGCCCCCCTTGATGAAGTTATGGTAGATGGATCCCGACACCGTGTACGGAGTTTGTTTCCAACCCGTAAACTCTATCGATTCGCCGTCCCCTTCCGTATTGTCGCTGTAGTACACAGCGTTGTCGTATACACGGGCTCCCGTAACGCTCCGGTTCACGCCCTTAATCCCAATCCCTTGAGAGCCTCCAATGATGGTGTTCCCCGAAACAATGGCGTTATTCACATCTACGATATAGAGGCCTGCAGCCCCCCTGCTTGCCTGGTTGAAGGTTATTCTATTGCCGGATACCGTGACCCCATTCACGGATGCGACGACCTGAAGCACGTGGCCGATCTGTTTGAAGGTTCCCGTCGTCGTATAAGTGTTGTTTAAAAACCTAAAGCCCGTGGTCTGTCCCGCCGTAACGCCATAGACGGACGCGTTTCGCAAGATGCAATTGCGGACCGTAATATTGCTGCCTCCTCTGATGCTGATCAAAGTGCTTGCATTTTGGATCGTAAGATTGCTAATCGTGACGTCGTGGGCATTGCTCAAAATGATCGGCGACGATGCGGTACTCGCGCCATCGAGCACAGGCTGGGCTCCCGTGCCATAGGAGCCGATGAGGATCGGCTCACCCTGCTCATCAGCCGTCGCTACGTCCAGCACTTCTCCGTGCCAGACGCTGCCGGCCTTCAGCAGGATCTGGTCTCCTGGGTGATACAGCTTTGAACTGGCATATTGCAAGCTCTTCCAAGCGGCGTTGACCTGGGCGCCGGCGCGGAAGTCGTTTCCCGAGCTGGGATCCAGATAGTAGGTAGTTGCTTTACCCCGGCTGCTTAGCAGACCAAGACTGAGTCCGAACAGAATAACGGTCGTTCTAAACACGATGAGACATTCCTTTTCTTTGAATTCCAGCCGTGGTTTTATTTCGTTTGGATCGATACTGGTTCGCACCGCGGTGCGCGAACGCCAACTCAAATGTCACAGATCGACCTAATGGTTTTATCCTACTATGCACCACAGGCTACTGCCATTCAACTAGGAGGTGCCCGCGCCGACCGAACTTGCCCGGATGTCGATCTCTTCCACATACAGCTCAGTACGGCGCAGCGTGATGCGCGAAATCTGTCACGCGGTACCCGCGAATCCTGTTGTAGAGTAATGATCAGTATGCCGGAAACCCTGCTAAGTGCAGCGGATTGTTTTATCAGTTCAGCGGCTCAGTCCTTAACGGCAGGTGAGTACGAAGCTGCTTGGCAGGGCCTCGTTTACATTCCGGGTACTCCGGCAGGTCCCGATTCCGTCAGAACATACCTGGCAAGTCTCCCAGGTGGATTGCTCAGTGTTCCCAAAGGAGCGTACTTCATGTGCCTCCTCCACAAACCCTCGGGGCAACGTTATGCCTTTGTAGATGACAGCGGTCTGTTTCACGCGTTTGTTTCCGATTCGGCAATCTCAACCTCCTTCCTCGCCCTCGCGAAGCATATGCGACTCGGTCCAGATGATCTGGATCCGGAATGCCTGGTCGAATTCTTCCATTTCGGACACCTGTTCTTCGGGAAGACACTGTTCGCCGGAATCCGGCGCATTGGGTACAACGAAATCGTCTGCCTGGACGCATCAGGCAAACTCAGCACAATCAGTAAAGGTGTGCCCGACATTTCCGCTCCTCCTAGGACCGCGTTTGACGAAGCACTTAGGATGCTGGCTGCCTCAGCGGTTAACGAACGCGTCAGTGTTGACCTGACCGGCGGCAAGGACTCCCGCATGATTGCGGTGATTTTGGATTTCCTCGGAGCGGATTTCGAGGTTGCGATGTCCGGCAACCCGACGGACCGTGATGTCATCGTTGCCGAAAGGGTTGCCAAGGTTCTCGGGCGTGATCTGTACGTCTATAATCACGATGTTTCCGACTTCGCAGCGTCCTTAACCGACGTTTTCTATGCGTGCGACGGGCTGTTTGACCCCGTCAAGGCTCATCGCATGATCGCCATGCAGAAGGCCAAGGCAAAGCGTGGGGTGACCGTCGCGATTAGCGGAGTCGCAGGAGAATTACTTAGCGACACGTGGTGGGCGCACGATTTCCCTTTCTATTGCCGCAGCACTGCGAATCTGTCGCGCTTGTTTGCTCTTCACATCGCCCCTACCGGCTTGTCCCACAAATACCTGGCGCCAGAATATCGACGACTAAGCGAAAGCTTCCTTGGACGTTATATTCAATCCCTCGCGCCGCTCGTTCGCAACGGGAACACTCAGACGTACGACAGCATCTACTACTACCACAAACAGTGTGACTACTTTGGCCGAATACTCACGAATGTCCGTGATGTTCTTCCGATGGTGGCCCCGTTTCTGGATCGTGACGTCGCAGCCTTCGGGTACGTCTTGCCCCGTACTACCCGCTTCTTCGCACGGTATCACCGAAAAACTATCACACGCTTCAATCTAAGCGCAGCGCGTATCCCAACTTCAGGGCCAGGAGGGATGACCGTCTCTGCAAGGCCCCGTGATCTCCCGGTCGATTTTTGTAAATACCTCACCAATTTAGCCACTCGCGTCACAACCAAGCTGGGCCAGAAGATGTTCCGCAAGACGTATTTCCTAGGAAACCCCAACAACCCTGGGTTTTCGCGCGACGTGCGGCAACTCGCGGCTGACCGGCACGTATTGGAACGATTGAAAGACCACGGCATACTCTCTCCGGACGTTCGGTCCGAGGACGTACGCAGCAGCTACTGGGGTAACCTAATCGGGCTCGATCTGGTATTAGAGGAACTTAGTTCGCCTCATCAGGCGGCAACTGCAGACAGCAGATAGCAGTGCTCTCAGTCCCCTAGCGTCCTCCGCCACGCCGTATCGTCATTTCCTCGCATCGATGCGGCGACGCATTGAGGAACACGTAAAAATCCCTAAACAGGTATTTACGATTTTTATGAGAACCGGGGTTGTGGCTCTGGACATAGTTGGATAACAGTACTACAATCTACAGGAAAAGCATTATATCTGTAAGCCACGGCTCATTTCCGTAGGCCCAGGGTCGGCAAGTCACTGCCTAATTTTTGGGTCGGCCCAAGCTACCGGAAGCACGAGGCAAGGATAGGTGTGCCTTCACGTAAGGCTTTGGTCATTATAACGGGCACCGTCCGCAAATCGAAGAAACAAATTGCACTTAAGAAAAAAACATAAGCACACATAGGAAGGAACGTTCAAATTATGTTCAGAAAGACAGTTATTCTGTCCGGATTCACACTTGCATTCCTGATGACTCAGGGGCAGGCAACTACTTACTATCTCGATTCGACGTCGGGAAACAACTTCCTCGCCGGGGCCCAAACTGCCGCGCCCTGGCGAGACTTACGATACGCAAGCTCAATGCTCTATCACCCGGGCGACCAGATCCTCCTAAAAGCAGGGAGCGTTTGGCAGGGACAAACGCTGAATATAGCGACTACCGAAGAGTCTGACGAGCCAATTGTGGTCGGCTCTTACGGTGAGGGAAACCAGCCTGTTCTAGATGGTCTGAATGGGGTTGAGTCGCCTGTTAATTTGAGCAGCGCTTCCAACGTCGTGATCAGCGGCCTTACGATTCAAAGTTCGAAAGTGCTAATCAGCATCGTAGGGGGCCATAACAATACCGTACGCAATTGCACCTTGGTAAACGCTGGTACCTTTGCGACCTCCGTAAGCAATAGCCCGGCTTTCACGTTCTCGAACAACAGTTATGCGAGCACCGGGACCCACGCACTACAAGGCCAGGTGCTTCACGCTGTGGGCACGGGTAGCGGGATCAAGGTCATTGGGAATAAGCTCACTTTCAACAGCGCGAGCAAGGGAGCTATCGGTCTCTATGTTGTTGACATCAGCAACGCCGAGGTTGCAAATAACGTGATTCACGGCGGGGGCGAACCGATCGGCATCAAAGCGGTGCATCGGAGCGTGAGTGGCACTAACGTTCACGACAACGCGATCTACGATACGATAACGGGCCCAGGAGACGGCGAGGCGATAGAATTCACGGGGTGGCCGGGAACCGGCTACACAGTTTCAGGCAAGGTTCACCATAACTTTATCCGAGGTATCCCGTCGACAACGAATGGGATCGCCGTTAGGCAGTCTCGGAACGTTATTTGTTACAACAACATCATAGTCGGTCACATGTGGAACGCGGCTTTCCACTGGACGGTGTCGTCGACGGGTGGCGTATTTTATGGAAACACTATTCACGGCACAACATTTGGGTTTGCGATCTATTCTGGCTCCGGTGGAGTAATTCGCAACAATATTGTGAGCGGAACCGGCGTAGCAATTGCAGTTAGCCGCGCGAGTGTTAGCGAGGACTACAACATCTTCTACAGCGCGGGGAGCAGAGGTGTTTCTAAAGGGGGTCATAGCAATACCTCCAACCCGAGATTTGTTTCATCGAGCCCGTCGGGTCCGCTCGATGTCAAATTACAGTCGGGCTCTCCGGCAATCCACACAGGAGCCGGTCTAGGCTCTTCATATGCGCTGGCGCTTGATCCGGCTTCGACGCGCTTCCCTTGCACAATGCTCAACCAGGGTACTTATGGTTGGGATCGCGGCGCATTCGGCCACAAATAGCGTGTTAATCAACATCAGGTTAGCTAGGAAGTAGACAGAAGCGCAGCGGCGTTCGATTGAACGACCGCTGCGCATTTCCCGATTCCCCTCGACGCAGTCGAGCCAGTTGCTCTCGTTCTAACTGCTGCTCGAAACGTCCCGAATCCCGATTGCCAGTTCGGTAAGATTTAACGGTCCCCGACAACCTTCAGCCATCCGGGGATTTGGAAACTCATGGGGGGCATCTTCATCAGCTACCGTCGTGATGACACCGCGGGGTACGCCGGCCGACTATACGATCAACTTAGCGCCCACTTCGGCGAAGAGCGCGTTTTCATGGACGTGAGTGCAATCGAGCCGGGTGAGGACTTTGCCAAAACGATCGACACGAAACTCCATACCTGCGATGCCGCCTTGGTTCTCATTGGCAGGAACTGGCTTAATAAGCGCCTGAATGATCCGGCCGATTTCGTTTCGCTTGAAATCAGGTCGGCGCTTGAGCGGGGTATTCCGGTGATTCCGGTGCTGGTCGATGATACCCACATGCCCGCGGCCGCGGAACTTCCCCCGCCTTTAGCGCCGCTTTGCCGTCGCCAAGCGGTGGAGCTTACCAATTCAATGTTCCGCGACGATGTGAACCGGCTGATTCAGACGCTTGACCGCGCCTGTCATGAGCACGGAGGAGCTCCTGAGCAGAGATCTACAGCGTCTGTTCGCCCGAAACCATATAAGTTTATCTCTAAGCGGATGAGATTTGCCGGGGTCGGGGCTCTTCTGGTTGCCACCGCCGGTTTGGCCTACCTACTCCTGTACAGGGGTATGCACCGGGGCAAAGCCCCAACTCCGGATAGCACGTCAAGATCTTCTGTGGGTGCCGTCACCCCGTCGCAGCAGCCACCATCCAGCCTTATCACGGCGATCCAGGAGGGCCGTCTCGCTGACGCAAAAAGTTTAATCGCAAAGGGCGCAAATGTGAACGCCGCCCTCGCAGACGGAACCACTGCCCTGATGCAGGCGGCAGAAGGTTCTTCATACATGCCAAACAATGGAGCAGCAGTGAAAATGCTGCTCGATGACGGTGCCGAAGCCGATGCTCAGGATAATCGAGGGCGCACGGCTCTTTATCGTGCTGTCGCCGAGGGCAAGATTGACGCGATGCGCCTGCTGCTCTCGCATAGAGCGAACCCGAACCAAAAAGCTGCCGATGGTTCTACGCCGCTCCTCACAGCTGTTCTATACGGCCGCCCCGACGCCGTAAGCTTGCTTCTAGCGAGTGGATCAGAGGTCAACATGGCGGACGCCCAGGGGACAACTCCGCTCGCGCTAGCTGCCGAGGGGACAAGTTATATGCCGAACAATGGCCCGCTCGTTCGAGCGCTACTCGAAAGAGGTGCGGATGTGGATGCCCAGGATGCGCGCGGGAGAACGCCGCTCCACCGTGCAGCAGCCGAAGGCAAAAACGAAGCTGTCCAGCTTCTACTTGAAAGTAAAGCTAATCCAAACGCCAGGACACACACCGGCGCCACTCCTCTGCTGGAAGCCGTAACCTATGGGCATCAGAGTATCGTGCAGCTGCTATTGCAAAGGGGCGCCGATCCAAACCTTGCCGATGCGGAAGGGAATACGCCATTGATGATCGCTGCCGAAGGCACAGCGTATTTTCCGAATAACCGTCCGATGGCTGCTACTCTGATTGAGGCAAGGGCCACGGTGGATGCGCAGGACTCACGCGGCCGTAGTGCTTTATATCGGGCCGCTGTCGGAGGCAAGGTGGCAGCCATGGCGCTCCTCTTGGACAACGCTGCATATACAAATCTTCAGGCAAACGACGGCTCGACACCATTACTTCAGGCTGTCACTTATGGCCATTTAAATGCCGCGACGCTGCTGTTGAATCGTGGGGCCAACGTCGACCTTCCCGACGCGAGCGGCAATACTCCCCTCATGGTTGTCGCCGAGGGCACGCCCTACATCAGGTCAACGGCCGATTTTATGACGTTGTTGCTCGGCCACAAAGCGCAACCCGCTCTGCTCGATAACCGTGGCCGGTCCGCCGTTACGCGCGCGACCGAAGGCAAGAACAGCGCAGCCGTCGAGCTTCTGAAGAACAAGTAGTGGAGAGCCGGATTTTCATCCGGCTTCGGCCGTCTGAACTGCAGGCTTATGGTGTTACTTGCCTGCACAACTGGTAGCAGATTACTTAGTGCCTGAGCTTTCGACGCGAAGGTTATTAGTTACTGAAAACACGTTCGAGACACCGTTAGCTCTGGTATTGACAAGCGTCTTATCGAATTGATTGGCTACCACGCCTTCCAGAGTTACGTGGCCGTTCTTCACAATGATATGAATCGACGGCAGCGCTCGATAGCCATATCTTGTTCCGAGAGACGGATCGCCATAGATAGCGCGGTATTCAGCTCTTCTGATCTGGTCGTCCATAGGTGAGGGTGGTAAGACTTCAATCTTGTTGACCACGCTTGTGACGCCCTCAATACGCTTCACTACGTTTTCTGCGTCCGATTTGAGCGTGGGACGCGTAACGGCACCGTACAACGTCACTGTGCTGCCATCTACGTTGAACGCAAGGTCGTCGAAGATTCCGTAGTAAGGAAGCATGAGCAACTCGTGACGGACCTGCCTCGCAATGCGGTTTTCGTCAGGACTGCCCTGAACAAAAGCATCGTTATGATTTTTATCCTGCTTCGCCCAAGCAGCAGACGAGCTCAGCAGCATCGCCATAACGATGAATGATCCAAGTGTGATACGCATGAACGCCCCTTTTTAGTCGTGTGATCACAGTGGCCACCCGAAGCTCGGGTCGCGGCTGCTATAAGTTAAGATTCCTCCCACCTCTGAGCGTTACACCGTACTAGCCCCGGTTTGCTGAGTAAAGTACCTGCTCCGAACAGGGTAGGGCAAAACCGCGGTAGACGGACCTTTCGCTTATGTTTGCCCCGCCTCGAGCTCATGTTTTGCAAGCTTCCAACCGAAAGGATTCAGTAGGTACTATGAATTGCCCCTTTTGCGCCAGTGCTAATGTTCGTCGCTCCCGGCGGCGCGGGATAGCTGAAAAAATTAAATGCTGGACGGGCAGATGGCCCTATCGATGCCACACCTGCATGCATCGCTTCTTTTCGTCTGAAAGACCGACCCGAAAACTGAAGCGACGCTCTGTCGCAGCTGCCAGAACGCACGTCCAGCCGCAAGTGATTGAAGGCACCATCGTAGACTCCTGAGGGGGTGCTTGCTCGCGTTGAGCGCCAGTACTTGCTACGATTTTTTGGACATGTGCGACATGATCAATGCAAGTGCCCCGGCGCCTAATCCTTGGACAAGCTGTGGATGTTGCGCATAAAAGTTGCTCGCCTGATCGAGAATCGACGGATTATTCTTTTGAGCATGCTCGGCCAATTGCTGAACAGCCTCGGGTGGAATTTGTTCGGCTTGTTGCGGAGTGACTTGGGATCCTGGCTTGAGTACGCTACTGAAGCGTTCTCCTAACGCCGATAGCGGGTTGGCCCCGGATGAGCTAAGCAGCTGAGTGAGGATGCCCGCCCGCTGTTGCCCATTCGATTGGCTAAACAGATTCCCAATCATCTGAGAAAAAGGCGGTGTTTGATCGGAGCGGAAGGCCTCTGCAAGCCCTCCAGCTAAGTGCGATTGCGGAGCCGTACCAGCGACTTTCGAAAAATCTTCCTGCGTCGTTGGTGGCGGGTTGGAAGTAGATGCCCCGCTATACTTTTGAATCACATTCAAGAAATCGGATAGCGCCATTGGATTTAGCTCGGAATGACGAGTTCCTGGCCCGCCTGAATTTTGTCGGGGCTTTCTAGCTTGTCGCGATTCGCTGCAAAGATCCGGTTGTAGTCGTTCGGATTACCGTAAAGCTCCTTTGCAATCTTCGATAACGTGTCACCCGGCTGCACTTTGTAGGTACCACCGCTCCGAGATGAGCTCGCCGCGGCTGCCGCAGCCTGTGCCGCCTGAGGTTGAGGCAGCGAGGAATCTACCGTCAGGTCACATGTGACATCGCTATGTGTGCTGTCGGCAGCTTTAATCCGATCCCAAACCTGGTTCTTTATCGCCTCAGAAGGTGCTGTTCCCTGGAGGAAGAGCTTATTGTCTTGCACGTGCAAATGGGTCAGACTTACGCCGTTCTGCTTAATGAACTCCAGCACTGAGTTGTATTTATTCTTAAGTTGTTCGAGTTGATCCATGCAATCTCCATTTCGTTGACGTAGGCGCGCAGGAATTGTTGCGCCGGCCATTTCGGGCCGCGCAAAGTAGAAGTAAGTTGCATGGCGATACCGTAGGAACATGAAGATCATCTCCTCGCAAGAGGTACTTAAGAATAAGCTCTTTACGGTGGCGGAGGAGATGGCGACCGATCCCACCGGGTTTGAGATCCACCGTTTCATTGTGCGGCATCCGGGCTCGGCGGTCATGATGCCTGTCGACGATAAGGACCGGATCCTGCTTGTGAAGCAGTTTCGGCTTCCCGCTAAACGAGAGCTGTGGGAATTGCCGGCGGGTCGCCTCGACCCGGGTGAGTCTCCATTAAAGGCGGCCAAACGAGAGCTTCGCGAAGAAACTGGCTACAAGGCGAAGAAATGGATCAAACTCGCATCGTTTTGGGCGACTCCCGGCTATGTGGACGAAAAGATGAATTTGTTTCTGGCACTCGACTTGACAGAAGGTGACCAGGAGCCGATGGATGATGAGCGAATAGAGATCCGCTGGTTCTCAAAGACGGAATTAGGCAATCTGATCAGAACGGGCGAGATACTGGACGGAAAAACGATAATCGGATATTTCCTCTGGCTTGAGCACAAGCGCAGAACCGGCAAAGGGCTATTCGCTCGTTAGAGGACGTTCCATCAGCTCGCGCACTGCCTCGCGCGGATCCTTTGATTCGTACAACACTTCATGCATTTTGTCGATGATTGGTAGATTGACCCCTCTTTCAATACCGAGCTGATGGGCGGCGCGGCAGGTTCCGACTCCTTCCGCAACCATGGACATTCCGCCAAGGATTTGATCCAATTTACGCCCCTCACCGAGTTGGATTCCGACGAACCGATTGCGCGAGAGATCCCCAGTTGCCGTAAGGACAAGATCACCTAGACCCGCGAGGCCGCTCAACGTGCGCGGATCGGCACCCATAGTCACCGCCAGACGCGTGATCTCGGCTAGACCTCGGGTGACAAGTGCCGCGACACTATTGCTGCCCAATCCTAGGCCCCGGCATATGCCAGCACCGATAGCAACAACGTTCTTGAGCGCCGCACCGAGTTCGACCCCGATTACGTCACGGCTGACGTAAAGCCGCAATTTGGGCGTAGAGAAGATGCTCTGAATTTCCTCCGCTGCTTTCGTGTCTTCTGAGGCGACTACGAGGGCGGCTGGCTCCCCAGCTGCAACTTCCCTGGCGAAGGTGGGGCCCGAGAGAACCACGACTGGCGCTGAAGAGGCGCGCGCCAATGCCTCCGAAACCACTTGCGACATTCGGCAGAGCGTAGCCTCTTCGATACCCTTCGACCCGCTCACAACTCGAGCTGCAGCAGAAAGATGGGGTCGGATTCTATGCAGCACGCCTCGGATGTGTGGACACGGGACGACAATGAGCACGATATCCGCCGCTGTGATGGCCAGCCGAAGATCGCCAGAAACATCTACATGTCTGGGCAACAGCATGCCGGGAAGGTAGCGAGGATTCTCGCGTAAACGAGCGATTTCATCAGCGCGCTCACAATTGCGAGCCCAAAGATGAACGGAATGGAATCGTGGAGCAAGCGCGATAGCTAAGGCGGTCCCCCAACTGCCTGCGCCGACGACCGCGAGGCGGCTCACGTCGAGTCACCGGTAAGCGAACCGCCTTTCAATGAAAAAACGTTCTCTTGTCCGTTCACTAGGCGCAGGATGTTTAGTTTATGGCGGTAGACAATCAGCACGGCTGCAAAGATTGACGCCCATAGAATCGGTTGAGCCGGGTGCTCGATGCACCACACAGCAATTGGAAATACGAGTACGCTGATTATGGATCCGAGTGATATGTATTTGGTGATTGCGACTACTGCGATGAAAACGAGTAAGCTCAGCGCTAAGGCAAGCGGCGCAAGATAAAGGAAAGCACCGATGAAGCAAGCAACGGCTTTGCCACCTTTGAAATGCAAGAACACGGAGTAGCAATGACCGGCCATCACGGCCATGGCCGCAAGCGCAACGGCGAGTGGCGCATTGTGAGTAGCTAGTCCGGTGATCCAGACCGCCGAGAACCCCTTTGCAATATCAAGCAACAGAACCGTTACGCCAGCTTTGCGCCCTACCGTGCGATGAACATTCGTCGCTCCGATGTTTCCACTGCCCAGGGTCCGAACATCTTTGCCGAACGAGAGATGTACAAATAGATAACCAAACGGCAGCCCGCCTATAACGTACGCCAAGCATGTCGTCGCCGTAACAGCCAAATAGGGGGATACCGGCCTCACTTTTAACCTTTACGGCGCCGCGAGCGCAGATTCGAATCCGTATTCCCTAACCTTGCGGTAGATGCTCGAGTTGGAGCCGGGATCGCTGCGAAACAAAAAGAACTGTGCGACAGAAAAGCTGCCAAGCGACGTGGATTGAACTTCCTGGATTCTTTGCCGAAGGCGGCGCATGGGAACCGGATTCTTGATTCGAGCGAGCGTCAGGTGCGGGGTAAACGGCCGGTTCTCCTTCGCTATTCCTAGTTTCGCCAGGCGTTCATCGGTTTCGCGCGCCAACTCAAGCAATGGAGCGCCCCCGTGTACACCGATCCAAAGAGTCTGCGGCGAATACTCGTTCGGGAACCAACCGAACTCGTGTACCTGGAGGTCAAACGGTCCGCGCGGTAAAAGGGAAGTAAGTGCATCGCTCAGTTCTTCGAGCCGGGACTCGGGCCATTCCCCAATGAATTTGGTCGTGATATGCAAATTGTCGACGGGGCTCCACTTGACCAATGCCTCGGGCCGAAGAACGGTCATCAGCCGTTCCAGACGGAGCAAGACCTCAGCCGAGGGATCGATGGCAGTAAATAGTCGCATGAATTAGTGTCCGTGCTATGTTCTAGCGTACTTGAGGACGGATCGTAAGATGACAGGGGCTGCCGACGCGCTTGAGCCAGTAACGGCCGTCCAGGATCCTTTCCCGTTGCGCCGCTTGCTCCGCGAAACCGCGCCGGTCCGCCTGGATTATTTCGAATGTCCGGCCGTAAATCTTGCGCGCGACCTGCTCGGTTGCATTTTGCTACATCGCAAGACTGCTGGGATGATTGTCGAGACTGAAGCGTACTTAGGAATGGAGGATCTCGCGGCGCATGCTTCCCGCGGCCAGACGGAACGGACCAAGGTATTGTTCGGTCCAGCGGGTCGGGCGTATGTCTATTTCAGTTATGGGATGCATGAGTGCCTGAACGTTGTCGCAGACCGTGAAGGGACACCCGGATGCGTCCTGATCCGAGCGCTAGAGCCGCTTTCTGGATTGGCGAAGATGTACGAGCGGCGGCACTGGCTCGGTTCCAAAACTGGCCTCGCAAATGGGCCCGGAAAACTTACCCAGGCCCTTGGGGTTACGCGGGAGCATTATGGCCAGCGCCTCGACCGCGGCGATCTGATCATTCGAAAATGGCGCAAAATGCCGGTGTTCGAGATTGGCGCGACGCCTCGCGTGGGGATCACAAAGTGCGCGGATTGGCCTCTGCGATTTGTGTGGGCGGGACATCCGTGTGTGAGCAAACGGCGATGATTATTTTCCCGGTTAGAATGGTAGCCCGATGTTGTTCCGCCTCGTTCTAGCTTTGATTTACGCCTGTTCCGTCGTTTGCCCATTAGTCGGCCAGCAAAGCGAGATGCTTCAACGGATCGATCAACGCGTCAAAGCCAAAATCGGCAGTTTTCAAGGAAGGCTTAGCGCGTATGCGAAAAATCTGAGCACCGGCCTCAGCTACGGCATTCTGGCCGATCCGCCGGTACGCACGGCAAGCACTATCAAACTGGCGATTATGGTCGAGTGTTTTTCTGAAGCGGCAGAGGGCAAGCTGAAATGGGCCGAGCCAATCAAAGTTACCGAAATCGAAAAGGTCTCTGGCACTGGCGTCGTTCAGGAATTGTCGGACGGCGTCGCGTTACCGATTCGCGACCTGATGCACCTGATGATCGTGGTAAGCGATAATTCTGCGACAAATCTCATTCTCAACCGAATTGGAGGGAATGCCGTCAACGCCCGAATGGCGCAGCTTGGTCTCCAACAGACTCGTGTGATGCGAAAAATACTTGCGGACGGAGCCAGCTTGAACCCGCAACCCAGCGGAATAACTGAAGAAGGAGCCAAGCCCGAAAATAAACACTGGGGAATCGGACGGAGCAGTCCGCGCGAGATGGTAACCATTCTTGAGAAGCTTTATCGCGGAGAATTGGTGAACAAGGCTGCATCCCAGGAGATGATTGCGGTTCTTAAGCGGCAGCAATATCATGAGGGCATTGGACGCGACATGAAGGATGTGACAATTGCCAGTAAATCCGGCGCGCTCGATCACCTTCGGAGCGATGTTGGGATAGTTTATTCGAAAGACGGGCCGATTGCGATGGCGATCACCGTCGACGATATTCCGGAAATCGACTACAGCCCGGATAATCCCGGGGATCTGTTGATCTCATCGCTTTCGGAGATTTTCGTCACAGAACTCGGACCGCGCCGCTAACAGCGGTGCGCACGGAACTAGGTCCTGTGTTTTGTGACTTTGTGGGGTTTCAAGCGAGCGTATCTCCGATGGCTTGGGCTGTGAAGCTTTATGCGTTTTGGCGCGTTATGCGCAAAATTCTGAGCCGTGAACGACGGCTCCGGCGAGGGCTCGGCAGGCAAGCCGAGGGGCACGAGAAGGAACAGGGCGAGTATCGCCTGCGAGAGTCTTCTCAATCGGACCTCAATTCTCTAATAGCGATAGTGGTCCGCTTTGTACGGACCTTCGAGCGGCACTCCCAAATACTCGGCCTGCCTCGAAGTTAATGTGGTCAGCTTCACCCCAATTTTCTCCAAATGTAGCCGAGCCACTTCCTCATCAAGCTTCTTGGGCAATGTGTATACGCCGATTTTGTATGTGTCGCGGTTTTTCCAGAGATCAATTTGCGCCAAAGTTTGATTCGAGAAACTATTACTCATGACAAAGCTGGGATGTCCGGTAGCACAGCCGAGATTGACAAGTCGACCTTCCGCCAGCATGAAGATGCTGTGACCATCCGGGAACGTATACATGTCCACTTGCGGTTTGATATTCGTCTTTTTGACTCCTTCCGCGGTATTCAGACGATCGACTTGGATTTCGTTATCAAAGTGGCCGATATTGCAAACAATCGCCTGATCCTTCATGTAGCGCATATGCTCCAAGGTGATGATGTCCAGATTGCCAGTGCAGGTGACGTAAATGTCACCCCGGCCAAGCGTCTCCTCAATGGTCGTCACCTCGAAGCCTTCCATGGCAGCTTGCAGCGCGTTAATAGGATCAATTTCGGTGATGATGACCCGCGCTCCCATTCCGCGGAGTGAATGAGCCGAACCTTTGCCGACGTCGCCGTACCCGCAAATGACAGCCACTTTTCCAGCTACCATGACGTCGGTCGCCCGTTTAATGCCGTCGGCGAGAGATTCGCGACAGCCGTATAAGTTGTCGAACTTCGACTTTGTCACTGAGTCGTTCACGTTGATGGCAGGAACCAGTAATGTGCCGGCTTCCTGCATCTTATAGAGACGATGAACACCCGTAGTAGTCTCTTCGGAGACTCCGCGCCAGTCCTTAGCGAGAGAATGCCAATGCTGAGGGTTGTCCGCATGAACCTTTTTCAGAAGATCTCTAATCACCTTTTCTTCATGGCTTGAAGAGGGTTTATGCACCCAATCACTGCCTTCTTCTAGCTCGTAGCCCTTGTGAATCAGCAGCGTGACGTCGCCCCCATCGTCAACCACCAGCTGGGGCCCTTTCCCGCCTGGAAAGCTGACCGCTTGATAGGTACACCACCAATACTCTTCGAGCGTTTCGCCCTTCCACGCGAAAACCGGGATGCCGGTCACGGCGATCGCAGCGGCCGCATGGTCCTGTGTAGAGAATATGTTGCAGCTCGCCCACCGGACATCCGCGCCTAGCGCGGTCAGAGTCTCGATTAAAACAGCAGTTTGGATCGTCATGTGCAACGATCCGGTAACCCGCACACCGGCGAGCGGCTTCTCCGGCGCGTACTTTGCACGAATGGCCATAAGACCAGGCATCTCGTGCTCGGCTATCGAAATCTCCTTGCGACCCCAGTCCGCCAGACCTAAGTCAGCGACCGTATATTCTGCGGCAGTTTCACTAAGTGTTACAGATCCCATGTATCTCTATGATATCGAGATCCGGACTTGCTTTTCGTTGAGCTTGTAAACCGCTGCATACGTTAGCCCAATGACACTCAGAAACATCATCAATACTTCGCTATCGCCCAAGTTGTACTCGAACAGGCCGCCTACAAGAATACCGATGATAACGGCGATACCTCCATGGAGCACAAAAAGTTCCTGCGACCGCACTCTTCCGGCGCGCAGAATAGCCCGAAAGCAATCCCAGATCGTCATCCCGATCAAGCACAGAATGAGCAGCAAAGCAGGAATTCCCCGTTCCGCAGCGTATTGAATATAGACGTTATGCAAGTGCCCGTAGTAACCCACAGGCAGGGGCCGCTGAATATCGCCCGGAACGTAAGAGGCGAAATTGCGTTGAATCTGTTCCGGTCCCAGGCCAAACCATGGATGCGCTTTGATCATTTCGAGTCCCGTTCTAAAAGTGACGATTCGATGCCGGTTCGAATCCACATCCGCGCGAGGCTCGACAAGCGACATCATACGTTCCCGTGTTGTCTGCGGAGCAATAAGAAAAGCCGCTGCAGCAATGACCGGAACGGCCAGCGTCATCTTCGGGTGCCAGAACCATACCAAATACAGCGTCGAGGGAATGGCTGCCAGCCAGATGCTACGAGTCCAGCCGAGCAGAATCGCCGCGGAGAGCACTGCTAGGCTGCTGTAAGCCCAACCTGGCATCTTACGGGTCGAAAAGAACCATTGCGCCAACAAAAGCGAAAATACGCTTAGCTGCAATGCCCCGAATGTCATCCAGTGGCTCTCGAATCCGGTGATGCGTCTTCGAAGATAAGCCACGTAAAATCCTTCGGGCGCGAGCTTGTCATGCTCGTACTTCATAACGAACTGGATCAGGCCCCAGAAGCCGGACGCCGCAGCAGTTGCGGTCCACGCGATCATGAGATAAAAAACCTTCCCAAAGTCTCGAATGAATACGCTGTAGATCAATGGGATAAATAGAAACACGAAAAATTTTTTGATCTGAGCGCGTCCGCCCCAAGGGTCAGGCGACAGAACGTCTGCGAGTGCGGTCCACAGAATGAACATCGCCAAAGGTATCCAGATACGCGGGAACTCCAGGCGTTGCCGAAACACCAGGAGCAAAAGAATACCTAGCCCTAACAGCACCTGACTCGCCGCTATCGAAACGTGAATGAGTGCCGCGGCCGCGATCGCGATCGCCAGGAGCATGTGCTGTTGATTCTCCCGAGCGACAAACATGAACGCACCAGTATGACAGCATGGAGAGTGGACCCTCCATGCAGCTTTATTTACTGCGTCACGGCGCCGCGGAAGAGGATCGAAGTGGATTGAGTGATGCCGATCGTGCGCTGACGCAAGATGGACGTCGAAAGCTGCGGCAGACTCTACAAACGGCATCGCAAGCCGATCTTCGACCCACACTGATTCTAACCAGCTGTTTGAAGCGTGCCGTTCAAACGGCAGAAATTGCGCAAGAAGTTCTCGGATACAAGGGTGAACTATTGCGAACAGAAGCGTTGCTGCCGGGTTCCAGAGTGGAGGGAGTTTGGGAGGAGATTCGTGTTCACCTTAATGAGACCGCTATCGTGCTGGTGGGACATAATCCGCTTTTTGCCGAGCTTGCCGGATACCTGCTTGGCGTGCCGGAGCTCCACGTCGACGTAAAGAAGGGCTCCCTTTTGCGAATCGATTTCGACAGCATTTCCTCTCAGCCAAAGGGTATCTTGCGCTGGTTCCTGGTGCCTAAACTTGCGGCGCGTTGAGCTCGGGTGCTGATTGCGTCAGAGAGCGATTGAGTCCGAAAACCACCGTCTATCATGTAGATGGGTTTCTAATTGATGGCTTATGCGACCGCGTGCGTCAATTGCTCTCGTGCGGGTGTAAGTTCATTGCTTTTGGTGTTCTTCCTCGTCATTGCCCCTTCCGCATCCCCTGGACAGAATCCATCCAGCGGGTCCGGTCCCATTGACTTTGAATCCCACGGCATGCATTACGAAGCTCTCACAAAGGACGGAATTACCGTGATGTTTGCCCCGCTACCGCCGCATGTGAAAGACTACAACATCGTCCAGGTAACCGTTACGAATGGTTCTCCTGTATCGTGGACCGTTAAGCCCAGCGATTTTTCTTTCAAACGGCATGACGGCACTGTGCTTCAAGCCATTTCCGCTGACGAAGTTGTAGGATCGCTCCTTGACAAGGCGAGTCGCAGCGACGTCGTCAAGTTGCAGCTCCTCTATGAGTCGAGCATCTACGCTCTGTCGAATTTCCGCTCCACAAACGGATATGAGCAGCGCCGAGAAGCGGCAATGGCTCAGTTTGTGAATCCGCGATTCAAGGCCGCAGCTGCTGCTTCTGCCATTACTCTCATACCTATCAAGCTGAAGCCCAGTGATAGCACCGATGGCGCCGTCTTTTTTGGGAACCGTACGAAGGAGAAGAACCTCGGTGCCGGGCGCTTTATCGCCCATACCTGCGGAGAAACTTTTCTTTTCGAAACCTATCCGGAGTTGAAACCCCGGTAGTGGCACTATCTCGCGATTCCGCTCTAACAGCCGGTTTCATCGATTTGCATTCGCACACCAACGAATCAGACGGAACAGTAACACCTGCAGAGTTGATTTGTCTGGCGAAGGGAACCGGCCTCTCCGGGCTTGCAATTACTGATCACGACACCTTCGCTGGTTATGAGAAGGCAGAACCGTTAGCTGCAGAAGCGGAACTGGATCTTCTGCGCGGCATCGAACTCAATTCGAGACTTAGTCCGGAAATGGATCGCGAGCAACGCCACGTCCATGTCCTTGCTTATTTCCCGTCTGGGGCACCACTCCAGAAGTTCAGCTCCTGGTTGGCTGAGGAGCAGGAAGATCGGCGTACACGCAACCGGCGCCTGATTGACGCGCTGCAGAAACGAGGAGTCGAGATCACGCTGCAAGAGGTGGAAGCGCGCGGCAGAAGCATGGCGGGTCGTCCGCATTTCGCGCGTATTCTCGTCGAGAAGGGGTATGCGGCCGATTTTCACGATGCGTTCGAAAGATACCTCGGCGAATCGGCCCCTAGCTACGTTGAACGCCAGAGCCAGACGACGGAAGAAGCTATTCAGATCATCCGGGCCGGCGGAGGGATACCGGTTGTTGCGCACCCCGTCAGATTGTCGCTGCCCCAGACTGTTGAACGTCAGGTACTTCAGAATCTCAAAGATGCCGGTTTGCTCGGGCTGGAGGTGTACCATTCGGAGCATCCGGATGAGTTGCAAGTCTACTATCTCCGCCTTGCGGAAGAATTGCAATTGCTCCCGACCGGTGGGTCTGATTTTCATGGTGCCGCAAAGCCGGGCGTGAAACTCGGAACGGGGTTAAACGATAACGTCCGCGTGCCGCGCGAATTCTTAGACCGGATGAGGGCGGAATTCAGCGCTGACCCAAAACGTCTGGGCCCGCCTGTTGCGTGAAAGAACCCCGTTACAATGAGGCTTGTCTGCAGTTCTCCCTCGGCTTCGGTTCAATCTCGACTTCATGCCTTCGCCCGACCCCGCGCGGCCGGGCTTGTTCATTCGTGATCCATACCATTACTCCGACGCGACCTTGCTCGTCCCCCCGATTCTCGTGCAAGCACTCCAGTGTTTCGATGGCACGCAGTCCACGCTTGATCTGCGTTCCGAGCTCGTCCGACTAACTGGTGAAATTCAGGTTGGCGCTATTGAGAAGAATCTGTTTGATTCACTCAGTGAGGCTGGCTTTCTAGAAAACGATACCTACCGTGGGTTAAAAGCCAGGCGCGAGGCAGAGTTTGAGGTGGACCCCAAGCGCGAAGCTATTTTCGCGGGTTCAGCTTATCCTGCCGACTCCACCAGCTTGGCGGCGCTCCTCACAGCGCGAGTGGGACGAGGCAGTGATTCAGCGGCCCCGACAGCATCAACGGTTGGAATTGCTGCGCCACACGCGAGCCCAGATGGCGGTTGGGACACGTACCGCGCCGCCTATCAATCCTTGCCGCCGGTCGACGCAGGAAAAGAGCGCACTTTTGTAATTCTCGGTACCTCGCATTACGGCGCGCCGGAGCGCTTTGGTCTGACGCGAAAGCAATTCAGCACGCCGCTGGGAGAAGCGCAGACCAACGTTGCTTTAGTCGACGAATTGGAAAGCGCCGCCGCTGACGCCATTCGCATGGAGGATTATTGCCACTCCGTCGAACATTCCATCGAATTTCAAGTACTGTTTCTTCAGCACGTTTACGGGCCGAATGTGCGCATTTTGCCCATCTTGTGTGGGCCTTTCGTGAAAAGCATCTACGAAGGCGGCTTACCTGAAGACAGCGATCGCCTGGCCCGGTTCTTCGATGCCCTTGGCGGTATTTCCGCCCGGGAAAGTGAGCGCCTCTTTTGGGTAATGGGTGTCGATATGGCGCATATCGGGAGGCGATATGGCGATTCATTCAGGGCCATTGCCGATTCCGGCGACATGCTCCAGATACGCGAGCGCGACAGCCAGCGGATCGGGTATATTAACGCGGGAGATGCGCGCACCTATTGGGGCCTGGTGCAAGAGAAGCACGACGATTTGAAGTGGTGTGGCGCGTCACCTCTCTATACCTTCCTAAAAGTCATGCCTGATGTAAAAGGCGAATTGCTCGATTATCATCAGTGGCAAATCGATCCGCAAAGCGTAGTTACGTTCGGGGCCTTGCGGTTTCAACACCGTTGAAGTTGTATTCGTACGCTACTGCTGTCCGCCACCCCACCAGTAGCCTTTTCGCGTGCGGATGTCCAACCGCGGTTTATTGATCTCGACTTTTATGGTATGAAATCCCGGCTCGCTCTTGTTGTTCGGATTGTAGCTAAGCAGATACTGGCTATTAAGTTCCTTGCCAATATCTGTAATAGCTGCCTCGAGGCCTTTTTCTCCCGTGAACCCGTAAACCTTCCCGCCGGTGAAATAGGTGAATGCCTCGGCCGGAGTCTTCTTGAAGAGGTCCCGAATCGAACGATACGTTGGAGGAATTGCGTTGAGAAAGTTCCCATTCTGCTGCTGCACAACATTCGTCTCGCTATATGCGCCGTTGCCGCGCAGATTTGGCAGAGCTTCGGGAGGGACGCCCCCATTCTGAGGCCGCGGATAATCCGGTTTCTTCAACAATGCAGTCAGAAACTGCGAAATGTTGACAGAGTACACAATTACGTTATCGAATTGCATGGCATGAACAGCTTCCTGCAAATGCGTCTCACTGCCCTTGTCCACGTTGCGGCTAAGTAGCAAAATTACTCTCCGCCGCACATTCTGCGGATCGTGATCCTTTAGCATACGATCGGCCTTCATCACCGCGTCGATTAGTGATGCCGTACTCGACCCCGCGTTGATCTTCTGCATCGAATCGTCCAATTTGTCGGGATCTTTCGTGAAGTCTTGGATGACCCGCATCCGATGATCGAAAGCCAAAACTGCCACATCGCCGCCCTCGCCACTTACCAGTCCATGTAGTAGTAAACCTGTCCGCCTTATGTTGGGGAGCATCGGTTCCACTTCCGTGTTCGCCTGAATCACCAGCACGAGTGAAAGCGGTTGTTGAGTTATGTCAGACTCTATCCGTTGCGGCTTGTCGTTATCGAGAAGCTGAAAATCCGATGCGCTTAGACCGTTGATGTAATCACCGTTATCTTTGTCAACGACGGTTGTGGGTACCAGGACATAGCGCACCTTTACGCTACCGATTGTCGGGGTATCAGAGTTCGCAGTCGGATCAGCAGCTCTATTAGGCTGCGCGTTCGGAGATTCCCCTTTTGGCGGCCCAGAACCGAGTTCACCCGGCTGCGGGGGCTTGGGTGGAAGCTGTCCCGGCGGTAAGAACTGCGCCACCGCGAAAGCGCCACATAGCAGCAGCAATCCCGGCCCTACGACGCGCCTCATCAGTTTCAAACCAGCGTCCAGCCGTTGCCTCTCCATATGTCTTGATGGTTTCGCTTTCGCCCGAGTTTCTATTACGTCTCCAGTTTCGCACCGGAGGCATGCTCGGTCCTACCTTCGAGTAAATCGATAGCGTGCGGCACCAGATGTGCGATCGCCTTGAGCGAGTGAACAGCGCCACCCGGCGAGCCTGGCAGATTCACAATTAAAGTCTGCCTGCGGCTTCCGGCTACTGCTCGGGACAGAACTGAAAACCTCGTCTCCTCTAAACCTTTCGAACGCATTAGCTCGGTAATACCGGGAATCTCCCTATGGAGAATACTGCGCGTCGCCTCCGGAGTAACATCTCGCACTGATAAACCTGTTCCGCCCGTAGTCAAGATTAAAGATGCGACTGAGCTATCTGCCCAGCGTTGCAATCGCTGCGCGACGACGCTTGCATCGTCCGGTACGACAGCCTCTTCCGCGACCCGCCATGCGAGCTCTTTGCAATGCTCTCGAATCGCCGGTCCAGAAATATCTTGTCTGTTACCTTCAACGACTGAGTCGCTGACCGTAAGGATTGCTACTCGAATCATTTCCTCTCGGCCGTCCTTCTATAAGTTCCGGACTTCCCCCCAGTTTTCTCGACCAGATATATCTCGCGAATTTCAATGCCCTTATGTAAGGCCTTGGTCATATCGTAGATCGTTAGAGCAGCCACTGATGCAGCCGTCATAGCTTCCATCTCCACGCCCGTTCGCGCCGCTGTTGCCGCGGTCGCTCTGATCTCAATGCCTTGAGCTTCTACACGGAATTCCAATCCAACATGCGTCAGGGGCAATTGATGACACAGCGGTATCAGGTCCGCCGTCTTCTTGGCTGCGCTGATTCCTGCTATTCGTGCCACCTCGAGCGGATCGCCTTTGGGGTTCGTGGGCAGCGCTTGAATCAGTTCTGGAGTCATCGCGACAAAGGCGTGTGCCGTAGCAGTCCGTTCGGTAACGTCCTTCTTTGAAACGTTCACCATGGAAATCCGACCTTTCGCGTCATAGTGCGAGAGCCGCCTGTTCACAGTTTCAGCATCACCCGAATTGAATCGCCGGCCGCCCAAGTTTGCCGGTCGTGATCCGCGACCAGAAATGCATTCGCCTTTGCCAGCGCCGGAATATCGCTCGACCCCTGCCATGGAATGTGCTTGAGATGCTGGCCGTCGGCGCTCAACCGTGCCGGAAGAAACCGGGTCAATCCGCCTTTGTGCCGGAAAGGTGCTTCGAACTGCGCGGATAACAGAGGCAACACCGGATCAAGCTGCCCCGCCAATAGCTCCAAAGCTGGTCGTGCGAAAAGCTGATACGTCACAAGCGTCGAGCCAGGATTACCGGGCAATCCGAACACCGCCTTTCGGCCCACCGTTCCGAAGGCAGTCGGTTGGCCAGGTTGAATACGCACCCGCTCAAACTGGAATTCGGCGCCGAATTCCAGCAGCGTGGGTTTCACAAGATCGTACTTGCCCGCGGAAACACCACCCGACACCAGCAGAAGTTCGTGCTGCAGTCCCTGTTCGAGCAACGCGTGCAAGGCCTCGGGCGTATCGCGGGCAACTGGCAGCACGGTCGGGATCCCTCCCGAAGCGCGAACGAGAGCCGCGAGCATATGGGAATTGGAATTGCGAATCTGATGCGATGCTGTTCTATCGCTTAGATCCACGATTTCGTCTCCGGTTGCGAGAATAGCGACAGAAGGGCGGCGCAGTACCTTCACCGAAGTATGACCCGTCATTGCGAGTGCAGCAATATGACTCGCGTCCACTTGCGTTCCCTGCGGAATCAAAACTGAACCGCTTTTCGCCTCGGCGCCACGTTCGTTTATAAACTGCCCGGGTTCGGCATGCGCGTCGATCTTGACGTGTTGCGTTCCGGCCGCACTAGGCACCTGAGTGACGTGTTCTATCATCACCACCGCGTCCGCTCCGTCGGGCACTGGAGCGCCGGTCATAATTTCAAGCGCCTCGCCATCTTCGAGGAGCGCTTGTTCCGGTTGGCCCGCGCGCACTTCTCCTTGGACTCGCAACGTACCAGGAACGCGGTTCGATCGGATTGCGAAACCGTCCCTCAATGACCTTCGCACGGCAGGGTAATCGCGATCCGCTAGCAGCGGCTCTCCCAGCACTCGCCCATGTGCCTCTTCCAAACCAACCGATTCTCGGCCACTCGGCTCACAGATGGACCGCATAGTGTCGAAGACGATCTGCCGTGCTTGAGTGAATTCAAGTGGAGTTTTGTCGTGGGATACCTGCGGCACGCTTCGGATTGTATCGTTCACGGTCCCGACGCTGCCAACGTTGCAGGAATGTCTGGCAGCGCCAGGGTGTTGTTGTGGTCGGCGTCTTGTGAACCGCAGATCAGAGTTACCGTCCCGTGATGAGCTGCTTCGAGTACCGCCTGCTTATCTTTTGACCGGAGAGTGGGATTCGAATGCATTGTACTATATGAATTCAGGAACTTAGGGGACACGCTACGCACCTCAACGTAGCAGGAGGGCACCCCCGGCAACGGTTATTGTTCCCCAGTTGTTCCCTTAAAGCAAGCAATCGGTTCTCAGTAAGAACTTGCGCTCGCGACACGGAGGGACCCACGCTCTCATTAGAGTTGGTTGGGGTCTTCAGGATGGAGTCGCGCTCAACAGCCGTGAGAGCCGCATGAGCGGTTCCCGGGCACACGTCCCCAGTCGCGAGAGCGCCATCGGCCGCCTGGCTTCAATAACGCTCGTCAACTTTGCTCGGCGGCACTGAAAAGCGCGGCGAGTATCAATGCGTACGGCTGCGTTCCTATCGTCCAAAGTAGCTAAACGAACCTTTAAGCTAGCCATCTCACTTAAGTAAACGAGAATCGTGAAGTATTCACGGCGACAGAGCTTCGCGTCGGACAAGAACTCAATCCTGATTGTGTCGTTCCAGCCCGAACAACTGAAGTGAGTACCGCGTCGTTCGGGCGTCTTACCGTGCGCGCAGATGCAGGCGCTTTAACGAAGAAGTTGTGTACCACATTCCTGGTTCCGAAGAAAGCAGCCAAACTGAACGGGCAGGCACAGCGATGCCAATTTGTAAAACCCATTACGCGCCAGTGCCGGTTACGTTTGGCCCGACCTTCGTTGAAGATAATCGCTCCAAGTCCCGCGGCGAGACTGAGGCCGGCGCTGCGGGCCACAACTTCCGTTACCGCTTTCACTCAGGTGAGACGGTTCAGTGGACACAACCCGAGCTACGGAGGCAAGTCTCTAGCAACCAATATTTGGCGCGGACATGTGAGAGCGATGATACTTAAACATGCTGAACGGGCGGCCAAAAGAACGCTTGAACTCGCAACCGATGCCATACATGATCATGGGATCAGCAGAATCTTTCCGCCTAGCGAACCTTTTTCGGCGAGTGTCTGAGCTACGCCTGCTTCGCTAAGCCTCATCCTTCTAGCAATGGGAATCATCAGTTTTCCATCCCGAACGGCGTCCGCCATTTGCCGGAGAAGAGATGCGTTCGGAGTCGCCATGAAGGCTTCGACCCGGATATTCTTTCCCTCAGCTTCTTTGGGGTTTCCCAACACCGACCCGAGTACGCCGCCCGATTTCAATTTCGGAATCAGCTTGCCGATGACATCGTGACCGACCGTATCGGCTATTGCATCTAGTTCCGGCAGTTCGGCTATTTCGCTGTCATTGTCGATCGCAACTATCTGATCTACAATCAATGGATTCGCTTGTTCCTTCTGCTCTGCCTTAACGCCGGCGATCACCCGCGCTCGCCCGTTTTTGGCTAGATACACGGCCGAGCGACCTACGTTTCCCAACGCTCCGGTCACCAATACCACGTCTCCTTGTTTCGGCTGGATGTGCTGTATCAGCTGTGCGCCAGTGGTTACCACAAGCGGCAGAGCAGCGGCTTCTTCGAGTTCAAGGCCGTCTGGAATTACCGTGAGGTGGTCCGCGCGCGCGGTCAGGTACTCTGCATAGCTGCCGTTCACCAAGCCCATCACCTTTTGCCCAGGTTCTAGATTCCTGACGTTCACCCCCGCTTTAACTACGGTTCCAGCAACGTCGCGTCCCAGAATTGCGGGAAAGGTCAGCGGCATTCTGTCTTTTGCCGCGCCGCTCCGTAATTTCCAGTCAATGGGATTCACACTCGTCGCCGCAACCTTCACCAGCACTTCATCGGGGCTTGGTTCCGGCGGTGGAACATCTTCGTACCGTAATTGGTCACCACCGCCGTATCGGTGTAAACGCACTGCTTTCATTTGATCTCTCCACGAGCATAGACACTCTGCCCGAGTGTTGGCTTCTGGCGAAATTAGTTGGGGAGTACCAGCCTTGAGCAGCTATCCTAATGTGGCATTGCCGACACTGGCTTGTACTAAGGCGCTCAACAGGTGCCGTCTAGGATGTAGACAACCTTCGAGAATTGGCATTTTGTGAGGCCAACCGGGATCAAACGGTCCCGGAAGCGAATTGGCGTTCACAATCTGGAACTTTCATACATTCTCCGGCGTAGAAAGCACATATGGATACCGTGTTACGCGATCTTCGGTTCTCGATGCGGTCGCTTCGAAAGGATCGGGCGGCACTTTGGCTGTCGTTGTTGGCGCTGGGGCTGGGAATCGGGTCTACTACGGCCATGTTCAGCGTTATCGATAATGTTCTTCTGGAACCTTGGCCCTATAAAGATGGCAACAGGCTCTCCGTCATTCAGATTCGCGATTCCACGTCGAACGAGCCTTACGGGCGGACATTCTTTTCACAACCCGAGTTCGCGGACATGCAGAAAGGCACTCACATTTTCCGGGACACGATCGCTTCGCGCGGCGGTCGAGTGCTTTGGACGCACGGCGCTATTCCGGAATCGTTGCAGGCGGGGATTGTCAGCGGAAACGCATTTCAGGTGTTAGGTGTGGCGCCGTTGATGGGTCGTCCGCTTTTGCCGTCCGATGCCAAACCGGCCGCCCCGCCGGTCTTCGTTATGAGTTACAAGATGTGGCAGTCGAAATTTTCCGGCAGCCGCAATCTTCTGGGGCAGGTGTTTACGCTCGACGGCAAACCCACGACGCTAGTCGGGATTATGCCGCAGCGTTTTGCTTATTGGGGCGCCGATATCTGGCAGGCGACGGATGTGAATCCTGCCGAAGACGATAACGCGCCGTGGTTCCTTCTGACCGGACACCTCAAGCCCGGTCTGACACTGAAGAGCGCGCAACCGGACGTCGCGGTCATAGCCAACCGGCTTTCAAAGGTTTATCCAAAGCACTACCCCAAGAAGTTCGATGTCAGCGTGATCTCGCTGACGGACATGGTAGTGGGCCGGTTCCGCCGGACGTTGTACTTACTGCTCGGGGCTGTCGGGTTGCTACTGCTGCTGGCTTGTGCGAATGTTGCGAACCTTCTGCTGGCGAAAGCTACGGTTCGCGAAAAGGAACTGGCGGTACGCAGCAGCCTGGGCGCAGGGAAATGGCAGATCGTTCGCCTGCTGCTGACAGACAGCATGTTGCTGGCAGGCGCCGGCGCGGCACTGGGCTGTGTTCTGGCTTGGGCCGAGTTGCGCGCGCTAGTTGCAGTTTTGCCGAGATACACGTTCCCAGACGAGGCGAGCATTACCTTGAACTGGCGTGTGCTCCTGTTTACAACGGCTATTGCCGCGTTCACCGCACTGGTGTTCGGACTGGCTCCCGCGCTTGGGGCTCTTGGGCAGAATCTAAGCGAATCATTGAAAGCGGGAGGGCGCGGAAATAGTGGTTTTCGGCGCGGACGGTTGCGCAATCTACTCATTATCAGCGAGGTGGCGCTCTCGCTAGTCCTGCTTACGGCGGCCGGGTTGATGATGCGCAGTTTCTTCCTCATGCGGCAAGCCGATCTCGGTTTTCAGCCGCAGAGGATGCTGACGACGCAGATCAACCTGGACAAGAAATACAAGACAAGTGAGAAGCAGGCGCTCTTCGCCCGTGAGTTGACCAACCGCTTGCGCACTCTGCCCGGCGTATTAAGCGTGACAGCAGCAGTAGACTTCCCGCCTTTCGGGGGTGTTGACACCGATTTCGAGATTCCGGGCAAGACTCACACGGAAAGTTGGAAGGGCCAGATGGGATTCTGCGATCCGGAATTCTTTCCAACAATCGGCATGCGCCTCTTGCGCGGCCACCTGTTTACTGCGGCGGACGTTGCCAGTAAACGGAAGGTGGCGGTCATCAACCAGCAACTGGCCAGAAAGTTTTTCGCGGGAGCAGATCCGGTTGGTAAAACGGTCACCCTTGTTGGGCTAGAACGCGCGCCCGAGCCTGATAAAAATCCAAACTTTGAAATCATCGGCGTCGTTTCCGACATAAAAAGCATGGTTTGAGGGAAGCAGTGCTGCCGCAGGCCTATGCTCCTACAACGCTGGCATCGTATGGCGTTTACATCGTGTTTATCAGGACGATTGGCAACCCAGGCAGCCTGACAAAGGCGCTGGATGGGACCGTGCTTGCGATGGATCGAAATCTTCTGCCCCAGCAGACGAATACAGTGGAGGAATCGCTAAATCAGTTCGAGCTGGCCCAGCCGCGCTTTGGGCTCCAGATGTTCTCGGTGTTTGCTTTGATTGGCTTGCTGCTCGTCAGCGTCGGCGTGTACAGCGTGGTATCGTACACCGTTTCGCAACAAGTGCGTGAGATAGGGATTCGTATGGCGCTCGGCGGGACGCGTATACATGTTCGCAATTGGGTGTTGGCTGGTGGGATGCGTTTTATCGCAATTGGAATTGTGTGCGGTGCTTCGGTGGCCTTCGCTTTGCTCCGATTGTTGAAATCGGAGATTTGGGGCATTACGTCTTATGACCCGATAACGCTCGGCGCGGTAGTGGTGGTGCTGTTAGCTGTCGGATTTTTAGCATGTTGTCTGCCGGCCTGGCGGGCCACGCGGGTAGATCCATTTACGGCCCTTAGGCAGGAATGAACCTACTCTCGCTGGCATTGTCAACTTGATCGGGCGCGAGGCACTTCTGAAAGTTGGTTGGTTCGTTCGGCAATCAGCTCAATCGGTTGTTACCGTCCGCCAGACCGCGAAAGATCGCGATCGCAAGAATCGGCGATTCTCTGTCTCAGTAAGTGGCGGCCTAAGCGGAACAAATTCTGGACCACACTATGAAGGGACGCAAACCGTTGAGCTTGGGCGGCAGATTTGAAGCGGCGCATTTGCCGTTCCCTTTCGCGCGTGGGCTGCGTGGAGATTACCCCGGACAGGCCCCTGCCTCTTTTGCTGAGCTCGACTCGATCCTCGCGGTAGCTGCGAAACTCCTCGCGCCGAAAGCAGTGTAATCAAGCCTATAGAAAAGGAGAAGAAATGTCCGCGCGGGCTAATACTTGGTATTCGAAAATGTTGTAGGCGATGTCGGTGCAAACGAACAGCCCTGCGTAAACACTACAGCGGACGAAGCGAGTCGGGTCCGCGCAATCCATGAGGTCGCAAAGAGTAGCAGCGACACCAGGAAGAGATGGATGAAATTGATCCATATCAATCCCATGGTCGGAGGACCTACGAACCGCCAAAGATAATGGTGGTTTATGCAATTAATGGCGATGAAGAGATAACTCACCGTATAGCTGATGGCGGTGGGCCACAAAGGCCAGAGATCGGAGAATGCCCCCTGCTCCGGGGGCTTGAGCGTCTAAGACCATGATGGTTACAATCACGGCGGAAGACCGCATCCGAATATGCAGCCAGTCGATCTGCGGTTTCCTTTTTTTCCGGCATACCGTTCCTTGAAGTCGGCAAGGACATTTTCGACTTAGGGTACGAAGGCGGACACTCGCCCGTCGTCTGCGCCGAAATCAAACGTGTGAGACAATTTCCCGACCGGCAGAAGCAACGATGGGACATTCATCGTAGCAGAGAAGACAAAAGCGTGGAAGCACCGACGTTTTCAGTTGCTTACCCTGCCGGTGGGGATGTCGAGCGAGCGCTGCGATTCTATGTCGATGCGGTCGGCTTCACGCTCGACGTTGATTATGCGCCGAACGACTCATTCCGCGTCCCGTGCAACTGACGCCGCCGGGCTCCAGTTGCTCCGGTCCAGATCGGTAAGGGACTCACCGAGGCCCTCGGTTCATTTAGCAACGTCTATTTAGGAACGTCTATATCGTCGCTACGGACCTCGAGGGCCGCGCGATGCCGCCTCCTTTAAGGTGTAAAGTTAGTGAGATCCGGCGCACACGACGCCCATTTGAGCATGGGACGGAAGTTTCGCACGTCCCCGAAGACGGCTTCCTCTCAGGGAACATCTGTTCCCTCGTGTTCCCCGGAGGTGGTCGCAAGTTAATGCAACGCGAAGGTAAACATGGCGGAGAGAGTGGGATTCGAACCCACGACCGGCTAAGCGGCTGCATAACTTGCACATTTCACGTTGCCTATAACGCCAAAATTGCCACCTTTGCCATAGACCATTGCACGCTATTGCACGCTGGAGGCTCGAGTGGCTTCGAATTACGGGGGAAATGATGGACGACGACGCTGCGTTCCCGAAAACACCGAAAACTTTACACATGAGGCTGCAATTCGCCGTTCATTTCGGCAAAATACTTCAGCGCGAGGCCACTACTCCCAAGATATAGATGGGAGGACAAGGTGGCGGTCGCCGGCGCGGCTTCGCACAGAGACGCACAGTCCAAGACTTTGTCGATTCGGGCGTTACGTGCTAATGCCCTCAAGCTGCTCGGCGAAGAACTAGAGTACGCGATCTACCCGTTCGTGAGAAGTCGCGAGTTGATTGGGTCTATCCGGCCTTGCCTTACGGATCGATACATTCAGGTCTCATTCCAGGAGCGGGATTCCCAAACCGAAGGGATGTTGTTGGAACAAACCGTGGTACTCGACGTGACGAGGTGGACGTACGCTGGAAGGCGGCTGTCCCACTTGCAACCGGCGCGCCACTACTCTCTTCGTAGTGGGTCCTCCATTCGGATGCGGGAATCCGGCCTTGGACAGGACTCGCAGGCGCGCGATCGGCCTTCAGCATATTTTGGATGCCAATGGACGCGCGTTCGATGCCCCCTCATAGTAACCGTCACTGTCGGCTCATCGGGTCCACCCTGTGATCCTCCGCTCTACCGTCCTTTTGGCAGTGCGGTAGAAACTGGTTGATCGTAGGGGGGTCGTGCCGCTAAAGCCCACCACGCACTCGTCATTCAACTCCATTGAAGGCTTGCCACCAGATGTCCGCGTTTTGAATGTTTCCGGAAAGTTCGTAGTCATTCCTTCACGGACGGCAGCACAGGTGCAATGAGGTCTTCGGCAGCCACGATCTGCCATTTGCCATTCCGGAAGATCCACGTATCCGTCCATACAAAACGGCCGCGCTTTGGCGTTCCGGTTCGCCGTTCCCATGTTTCACTTCCCTGGATCACTGCGGCATTCCAGAAAAAGCGCACTTTCATTTCGTTGAGACGATTGGACACGTACGTCTTGGGAAAGCCCCGGGTATCGGCAATCTGTTTGGGTTTGTCATAAGGATCGCCGTCGGGGTCCACGCCAAGGAAGTCATCAGCGAGAAGGCGTTGCACCGTGCTGGTATCACCTGTGACCAGTGTCGCAGCCCACTGATGCTCGCCCTCGGTGATGTACCGTTCAGCATCTCTCGGATCAGGTGTTTGCCCCAGCAGCATGCTGCAGACAGCAGAGAGAGAAGTCCGCTCAGGAAAGCAATTTTGGTCAAGATCAAGTGATTGTTTCAAAGTTATTGAGAACCAAGACATCCCGCGTAACGGGATCCAGCACTAGCCGCTAGTTCCGCTTGCAGCTAGAACCGCGCTTGAATTGGCGGGCCTGATACGCTGCGACCTTTTCTCGTGTCGTGCGCACAGCCCGCTCGCCTTCACCCACGCGGCAGCTCTGGATCTTACCCGAAGTCATCAGGCGCGAGGCCGAGCGAGTGCTTAGTCCTAAAATCTTTCCAACCTCTTTCGAGCAGAGCAGGGTTTCCATGCGCCAACAGTGCCGCGGCTTCCGCAACTTGAAAGGTGTACAAAGCTCTAGAACACTGAGAAGTCTACACCAAAAATTTCCTGGAACGCGTGTGATCACCGAGGTTAAATGGGCGAGGGAATCAAAAGCCTATCTATGTAGGTAGATGCAAGCTCTTGGACTGCGCTGTAAGAGCTCCAATCCGCAACGGTTAAGCGCGGAGGGGTCCGTTTAAGGAACGATCCCATTGTGTCTCAATTCCGTGCCGCGTCTTGGTGTTGGCGCATAAAGACACTCGAGGACACACAAACACACCCCCTGGCGCTGGGACAAACCCGCGCAGGGGCTCAAACGTGTAAAGTTTTCGAGGTCAACGCGTGTGATCACCGACGTTAAATGGGCGAGGGAATCAAAAGCCTATCTATGTAGGTAGATGCAAGCTCTTGGACTGCGCTGTAAGAGCTGCAATCCGCAGCGGTTAAGCGCGGAGGGGTCCGTTTAAGGAACGATCCCATCGTGATCTCAATTCCGTGCCGCGTCTTGGTGTTGGCGCATAAAGACACTCGATGACACACGAACACGGCGTTGGGATAAACCGAGGCAGGGGCTCAGACGTGTAAAGTTTTCCTGGTTGTATTCGCTGCCAATGTCTTTCAACCCGTGAGAGAACTTTACGACCCTCCGGTGTCTTCCTATTCAACATACGAAAAGGGGAGGCAACGGGTATTCCCCGCGCTTCGCGGCGACGCCTCTCCTAACCACTATAAGCTTTGAAGTAAAGATATGAACCCAGCCGTTGCAGATAGAGTAGTGGTCGCCGATTCTTCCGAGGAAATGACCGTTCACTACGTTGATGGAAATATCTACTGGTTGACTACTGACAAGCATATTGCCGAGGGCAAAAAGCGGCGTGTGGGACCAGCCTGTAGACCGTACCGTTTACTGCCCGACGGCACTCTTGTTCCAAACTCGCAAAAATGAACTACCGCGTGTAGAATTGGTGCCGAGCCACTGAAAAGAAATCGATGGTATTCCGGCTAAACCAGACTCACACTGGCCAGTGACTGAACGCGTATGCCGCACCGGCATCCACGATTTCGGTCTTAATCAGTCCACGACGGCTCGCTTCCGCCAATCGCGACCGGCCGCGTAACCGGAGGGGTCACTGTTTAGCCATTGATCGTACAAATCGAGTCGCACAACCGCGAACTCCTCCCTTTTAGTCCCGGATTTCTTAAAACGAGGAAAAATGACAAGCGGTCGCAACGATCCAAAAGTATTGACGTTGACTCGACAAATCTTTGTTGCGCTAAATCAGCAACTTACCACTTCAATGAGGCAAGGAGCGCGACGCGCATATCTGACAATCCGATCAGCAGGGCGCAAGTTGCCGTACGTTCACTTCTCCTAGACGTGCGGCCACCCGCTCTGCTTGTGTTGTGGTCGAAGACCATGGCAAACCGCGACTACGCATCGAGAAAAGGATTAGGCTCGTTCTCATCAACAACTTGGTTATAGATTGTGAGATTCGAAAACGCGGGAAACGATATGACAGAAAACCAGCGACCATGTAGAAATCCAAAGTGCGGAAATCCGGCGAAGCGGCATTGCGAGTTCTGCTCCGTCGAGTGCTCCCGGCTAGTAAACTCGCCCTTTATCGGCCGCATGGAGGCACACAGGAGACCCTCAACGGACATCGGCGCCGCTCGTAATTATCGGCTCCTGACCGGGCAGTCCACTGGACGGCGCGGGCCGAAGTAAAGCAGGTTAAACCAACGTTACATACAGAACTTCGGGATTACGAAGGCTTGAAGACGCGGCTCGTTGCAAACGGAGAATGCTGCCGCCTCTTTTTTGTTATGTACCTAGTAAGCTCCCTATACCAGGGAAATTCTCCCAAGAAACCGAACGTCAAAGATGGACTATCTCGTTATGTCAGCGGTCACCCTTAGCACTGGGTTCACGGTTCTATCAGAGCACGTACAAATGGCAGCGTACTACCCATCCGGGTCACTTCGGGTCAGCGCCCTCCTCAATGGTGTACTGGCAGGACACGTCGGTATCCTGGCAACACACGAGCAGGACTTTCTTTTTGTCCGAACAGTCGATGGTGCAGCCCGTGTACGCGGCAGGGGTGCAGCGCACGACGCGACCGCACTAGAACAAGCCGGTGTCCGCGTGTACCGATCACCCTAACAGGTAATGCTCTCTGGATCGGCTTAACCGCTTTGTTGTTGCGCGTACTCAGAACTGCACAGGGGATGGGTGATTCCATCAGCGTCTTTGGTTTCACTTTGATGGCGCTGCAACTCTGCCCTTAGCATCAACAGGCTTTGCAAACCGCTTAGTGTTTGTGCAACCTTGATCTCTAGCTGCCACTGATCCCGAACTCCAGCCGTGCAACGGACTACTTCCCCCACAAATAGAACGTCGTTGTATTCGACGCCGACCGCCGTCGATAAACCTAACGCTTCGGTGGTGCTAAGCGTGAGGCATTTGCTAGCGAATGTCTGAAAAACGATAGGAAGGTTTCGGCGTTCTCCCGTGCCGGGTACTGGCTGGATTTGAAGCGTACCTGATCTATATGCATCTGATGTCACACCAATAAGTCGCGACGGTATCGCAATTCTCTCGGACTGCTGCACTTCGCCGAAGTAAACACGCACTTACGGCAAGCGTTGGGCTTCAAGTCCAAGCCGAAGTGCCCCGTCTGTCACTTTGGTCAGTTCACGGGAAACTAGCCGAGCACGGGGCCTGAAACTGCACACGTGCGAGATGCACGGCTAGGTCGTGGGGCCGGGTCTTGAGTAACGATCTCCGTCCATCAAAACGAGCGCCATACGAAGGCTCCGCTCAGCTTTGCACCGAAGCTGTGCGGAGTGCTTCCTATTGGAACTGCGACGAATTCCAACCACTGCTTCTTGCGCCATAAGAAGCCAGCCCGTAGTCGTTAGCGCAACTCTCGTCTTTCCGGAGTAAGTGTCCATGCCGTTTGATTCGTCAGATTCGATGCTGCAGGCGAGACGAACAAGTGGCAATAGGAATCATCTGACCTGCCTAAAACTGGCTAAAGATGATCAGTGTCGGTGACTAGGCACGTCACCGAGCGATCTATCTTGAGCCGTGTGGCAAGGACACCTTGGCCGCGGTTCACACAACGGTCGCCGCCACCGTGGAGATGCTGTTGGTTTACCGCGCATTTCCTGTGCTCCCCCAGCCTTCACCGGCACGGTGAGAGCTATCGATTATGAGAGTTGCGCCCCAGAGCAGGGATACGATCCATCTTGGCTCGGAGCTCCGTCTCCAGGAGAGCCGCGATGTCCGGGCGTTGTAAGAGGAATTCGCAAGCCGCATTGATAGTAGCTCCGAGGTGTTCCTCTCTGAATTTGAGAGCTACTGTTTCCCTAGATATCACGCCTCGACGAATGCCCTGTTCGATTAGCTCCAACTCAACATCGAGTCCCCGTTCATGGTTAATAGGCCACTCGACCACGCGGTACGGTGTTCCAACGCAACTCTTAACAACAGTTCCCCGCACTCCATAGCCTAGGATGTCATCTCCATTTTTTCGTGCGATCAGTCGACTGAGCTCCAATCGAATTGAGGCATGGTGAGCGAGAGCACGCCCGGCTGTGGAAATTGTAGGTCGTCCGAATGGTTCTTCATTGTTGCGAACCTGATTGAGGAGTAGAACGCAGGTCTGAGTCCTGGCCGCCGCCGCAGCAATCCTCGGCAGAACTCTGGCGAACAATCGGTCCATTTCGCCGGTGAATTCTCCGTCGGACTGTTCCAGATCCTCGCCCGGGACCAAACCGGTGAGAGTGTCTACCACAACAAGTTCAAAATCCCCGGACCTGATTAGCTGCAAAACGGAATCCATCGTGTCTTTAGCTCTACTTCCTTGCAGAATCAAGGCTTCTTCAACATTCAACCCATTCGCACGGGCCCACGGCAGGTCGAGTTTATGTTCGGCGTCAAGGTAGGCAACGGCCCCATCCCTCTGTGCGTTCGCTGCTGTCGTCAAGGCCAGGGTTGTCTTACCCGTACATTCCTTCCCAAAAATCTCGACAATTCTCCCGCGCGGGAAACCTCCTATTTGAAGTGCTTCGTCGAGAGCTAATGAACCGGTCCTGATTGCAGTGCTTGGCCGGCTTTTTACTGTTGCCACCCCTAGGCGCTCCAGACTGGATTGCAACTCCGAATGACGCCCTGGTTTCGGCAACAAGACGAGTGAGCGCGCGGGCAAAGCAGCAGAGGTCTGTGCGTGCCCTATGGCGCTGGCGCCTTGCGCACAGTCTAAACGAACACGCGAACGAAGAGCGCCTGACCGCAGCAACATCCGGCACTTCCACATAAGAACGCCCTCCCGTATATACGAGGACATCCCGCTCCAATCACGAGTTAGCGCCATTCTTGCCAGTTTATGCTTCCTTGAAACGCGAAGGTCGGCCTCAAATGCTACCAGGGTATGGCGATAAAGACGGTCGCGTTCGGCGCGGAGCTCAGGAATGCTCGAAGGGCCGGACTGCAATCGAAACCGATCATCCAGTGCATCGAGCGCCTCTCGTGCCGCACGGAATTGCCCAAAGCCCTCAAATGGAAACGGATCATTCGGAAAAACCTCCGAAACCGCAGCGAAGATTTCTACGAGCTGCTTCTCGGCATGATCGCTATGACCATCTAGTACGGAAGGATCTTCCGTTACCCCAGCGTTCAGCCAAGGTTCGCGACGGGCCTGATCGTGAGACACTGCGTAGAACCCCTCAAAACAGGTGTACTGATTGTCTTACAGTTCTCGTGATGTCTGCTAGGATTGCAACGCCGAGCTCAAATGTGTAGTGAGTTGACCAGCCCAGAGTCGCCGCGAGACGGTCCTGCGTAAACGCCGACAGTTGACTAAGATCCGGTTGACTGATGTGTGGCCGGTGCTAGATTTGGAACGCTAAAGGCGTTCAAGCAAATCTGGTTCAGGAAAATTCGTTGCGAGGCCTTATCAAGGAACTTTTTTAAGTCGCTCGAAAGCCGCGTCAGAACGAACGTCGATAAGCTTTGCCAGCTCTGGCCGTAGTTGCGGCCATGGTAAACCGATTTCCCCAGCTGGCGTAAGCATGAAGGCCCACGTGCCGTAAACACCGCATAGAGCAACCAACATGACGACATTAATTCTTAGTATTGTGGTTTCTTCTGTACCTAGTAAGTTCACCGACAAAGAACTGATGATATTGACCGAGAAGTAGGAAACGAGCACCCAGAGGTGGATTCTTATGTTCCTCGCCGGTTGCTTGTCCGGCTTTGGAAACCGGCTGAGAACTACATATGGAATAGCAAGGCAGCCGGCAAGGACAAACGCAAAATAGCGGTAAAAAAAAAGAACAGCGTGCTGCATCGATTGCGAAAAATGATGAAAGTCCCACGCTACCGAAACGCAGGTGCATGTCGCTAGGACAGTCATCGTCGCAGCAAGCAATTTCGACGCAAAACTTCCCAGCCCAGGGTATTGGCTCGTGAGCTTGGTATATGCCTCTAAAACCGTTGCGATTTGCACTGCCATTAGAATGGGGAGCGTTGCCGGCCATGCGTTTCCATAGCCTTGGCTTGAGGTGGCGAGGCTCATCAAGCCAATGTCCCTTGCTGCGTTTACAAACGCAAACCCGAAGAGGCACGGATAGCGGCCAAGTAACCTCCGCTTGATCAAAAGTACGCAAAGCGCAATTTCACAGACGGTGCACGCTATCCACAATTTGGTTTCAAGGAACGCAAAAACGCCGTCTTGTTGCGACACGTATATTGGTGCGGGGCTTTATCCGCTTTTCTCCGACGGGGTCATGTGCACGGGTCTCGTGCGTGGTTCAAATCGGGACGCACCCGGGAATGAATTGCCTGCTTCACGTTTTCAAGCTTCATCGGCTGCATATATATATTTATTTTCACCAGCATGAGAAGGCCAGTCTGGCCTTCGAGGTGCCAACTTGCATGACACCTCGAGGCGGGTATATAGCTCTTGCGCTACTTCGGTCCTTTATGTGGAAATGGTGCATCGGCCGGTTTGAAAGGTGCGCGCGACTCCTGATCTTTTTGTCTGGGATCGGAGCTCTCGGCGGTGGGAGCTTTCACTCCCGAAGCTTTTCTCCTGGCGCGAAAGGCCCATGTCAGGGCTGTTACCGCCACAATGGTGCCCATGATTATTGCTGAAATGGTGATCACCCCCTTAGACAGCGGCGCTTCCGCTGCCGATCACAGCAGAACAGTGACGCTCGCTGGGTGAGTGACGCCGAACGATTAACTCGGGCGAGAAGGGGCGACACAAGCTGTTCGTCTCAGAGGGTTTATTTCGGTGGACGATAAACGCAGGTTTTTTTTTTACTTTGTGACCAGAGATCAAATAATGAAAGCCGTGAGGGCGAGAGCGGACCCGCCGTGCCTCAAAACGCGTTCAGTTCGAGCTACGGCCTGGGGAGCTAGGCTACAGCATAACGACTCGACAGTTCTGACGTTTCCGAAAACATCAAGCTCCGGAGCGAAGATGAAACAGCGCGCCAGCTCGGCGACCCCTTGACTCAGAGGCAGCCGAA
This sequence comes from Bryobacteraceae bacterium, assembly GCA_045807905.1. GTDB lineage: Bacteria > Acidobacteriota > Terriglobia > Bryobacterales > Bryobacteraceae > Bog-105. Next base: position 38,406 of record JBJMGM010000152.1, read on the forward strand.
ATCCCGGGCGATCTGGCGCGAAGGCAGCAACGCTTCAAGAGCTCCGGTCTACATAGGAATCGGTTTATCCCTTTCCGCTGACCAATACCGCCGGGCCACCGCGATTAACCAGCCAGAAAAAACAGAACGCTGCGCTTGGGGGGCCTCTCAGCGTAGGTATTCGACCACGCCAGCATGTCTTCATTTCTCGCAGTGACGTCGGTTTGTCGAGTCATCACGCCATGGCGCGGCTCAGCGCATCTCTCATTGCATAAACCGAGCCGGTTTCGCTGAGCGCATCTGTACTTGCCCGATGTGTCGTGGCGACGCGATTCTGGGCGAGGCGAAATGCATAGCGAAGACATCGGGATCGAATGGGAACGTATGTCGGGTTCAGGCATGAATGAGCGCTCAACAACTTGCAGTCACAACAATCGTTCTTTTTTTTGATCTTTCGTAAGTCACACGACCCCCTAGATAAAGGCGCGTGCTGTTGCACATGACGCACGCACGAAACGAAATTTTACACAGGGCTGATGCTCTACTTGGCATGTAAAGGTAGGTATCCAACAATGAAATGTAGAATTCTGTTGTTTCTGACGCTCGCTGCATGGGGGGCGCAAGGCCGCCCCGCTGCGGTGAAAGACGCGGAGTGCGCTTTGGACGGAAAAGTGTCTTGGCGCACAGCAGCAACCTTGGACGAAAACTGGCGAGTGCCGAACGCCGAAATCCGGTCCAGCACCGTAGCTGATGACGGATTTAGTCCCTCCACAGTAAGCGATACCGAAAGCCCCGTCAGGAATGCCGTGGAGCCCAGGGCAACAGTCACCACACCGATAAAGATAAGTGATGTGACAGGGTTAAGCGCAGCACTGAGTCAAATTAACAACTCCCTCGATACGTTGAATGCAAGAGTAAGTGACCTCAGCACAACCGTAAACACCCTCAGCACAACCGTAAACACCCTAGCTAATACCGTCACGAATCTCGTTCGCGTACCAGGTTTCGTGGATTTCGAGTTGCCCGTCGGTTCGATTGACGGCGTCAACGCCGTTTTTGTGCTTAACTCAGCACCTACACCGGCTTCGAGTCTCGTTCTCTACAAGAACGGGATAAAGCTCAGCTCAGGATTTGACTATTCGCTGACCGGGAATACCATCCTATTCTTAACAGGAGCTGTCCCGCAACCCGGTGACCTGCTTGCTGCGAGCTATAGAACGACGGCGAACCCTTCAGCTGCTGTCATAAGCCATTGACGGGGCTCTGTTGCTGTGAGTTGGTCGGGTTCGAAAGACAGCCAGGTGGCTGGTGGGCGTTCCCAAATTCCTTCACGCCAGAGTCACAGCTAAGCAAGATTTCACGGGAGATATGCGTAGCTCGCCGCCACCTTTGCACCGGCGCTGAATGAACGCGAAGATGCGGCCTCAGTGCTTAGCCGCCCCCTCTGGCAAGTAGGGGTTACCCGATCTCATTTCTCCTTGTGGGGGCAATTGAGTATATCCGGCTCGAGCAGAAATGAGATATCTCGCAGCGAGACTCGGTCATCTGTTCCTTTGAGCATTACCAGGCCTTGCTAACGCCGCCAAGGTCGTGTTTGTTGCTGGCCGCATCGGGCACAGGTGCATCTTCAGGACGTCCGGGATGCGATAACCCAGGGAGCGTGCACAATGCAATCTGTGTCACAGTTATTGCTTTGGATTTCTCATCCGCGGACCACAGCCCGGAATCATCCGAGTCATCGACTTCGTTTGGATCGCGGCATGTACTCTTGCATGAGAGAGCAATTCGAGGATTTACTATCGGAGAGATCTTGACATTCAACTTCAGTGACATGGCGCTGGGCTCCCAATCCGCTTCCCTCCGAAACCGCGCCGCGGTGAAATTTTCGCATGTTGGGTCGCTGCGTGTCGTATTGTTCCGCTTCCCACGGTGGTGCGTACAATCGGACTGCTACATTGAATAGTCAAGTCGTGCATATGGTCCCGCAGTGACGTTTGGTGACCTGGCATTTGGGGGCATGAGGTTTTTCAAGGACTGTTCGTTCAGAGTTTTGTTTGAAACTAAATCAATGCCGGCGCGATCGTTTCTGTTTTCAAACTCCTATAGGCGATACCGTTATGTCGGGCAGACCGCCGTTTCGTTTTCATCGCAATTTCCGTTCGGCCGTCAGGCCCGCCGCGACCTTTCTTAACGGGCGATTTTCGTCCTACGGCTGCAATTGAGGTGTTTCGGCCTTCGAAGAGACTCCATGCTGCCGTACCTTCGCTTGATACGAAGACGAGGTGCTCATCCCCAGTTCCCGCAACTCTCCGCTGTCAGTTACGTGCTACATTCACCACGCATCACGTGCTCGTCTATGAACGTCTGGCGCCATTCGTGTACGAGACAAGGAGAGAGCCTACCACGAACTTCGTCTTTAGACGATGCCTCCGGCTCGGGTCGAAAGCTCTGTACGTTTGTTGAACCCCGCGGTTCACGAGGACTTGACGGCTTTGATCCAACGAGGCGCCCCGAGAATTTCGAAGCTACATGCAGGTGCAATCGTCATCAGTAGGAACCCGGCGAGTAGACCTACCGAGATGCCGTTGTTAACCTAATCGCTTTCATCTTATCCGTCACATCCTCCAGGCGAACTTTTTCATAACCTTTCCGACGAGCAACGATTCGGTAGTCGAACTTAACATTGGACCGACCGCTTCCTATTTCACGAACCTCGAACGATGACGGAGTTTTCTTCGCGACGTAAAGCCCGTTGCAATCCTGGTTCGGCGTTAAGAAAACGCGGTAATCGACAGTCGAGTTCACCGTCTCCGCGAACACCGCATCAAGATTTACCCATCCGGCACCAGAAACCAATCGGGCCGTTCCAAAATCTTCGAACCAATTTTCCGGCGACTCCATCGCGTACAGAGCAACTTCCTTCAGTTCAGGGGTTGCGCCATCCACAGCACCCGAGGAATTTAATGCCGCCACTTTGACCACCGCTGATTTCGTACCTGTGCAGCGGAAATTGCCGGAAAGGTCTATGACGCACGATGCTCCTGAAGAAGTGTGGGCATTAAGCAAAGCACCCTCGTCCTTTGTCGAATATAGTTCCGCAGTTACTGCCGGGCAACATTCGGGGCCTCCTAAGTTTCTGGCCAGTAATGCGGTTGTATTTCCTCCATCAGCCAGTACACCAGCGATAGGATGACTGGTCCAAGCTATACCATGAACCGCCGCCGCAGTACTTCCGCCCATTTGATTACCTACGATGCCTTCACCGCTGTCACTGGAGCCGGTAACCGCGTCGTTTATATTGCTCACCTTCATACTGCTCGCGTTGACGCTATTCGCGCTGATACTATCCGCAGTGACTTTTCCGGCTCCATCGACGGAAAACTTTTGCACTCCGTTGTTCAGGCCACTTAGGATCAAACCACCCCCGGCGTTATCGAATATTCCTGCGGTTCCAGCCTCGCTGGTCACCTGGCCCAGGACGCCTACTGTCCTGCCTAGCGTTGCGTTGTTATAACCCCTTACGGCAATGAAGGGCGTGGCGGAAGTGACATCGAGTTTAGCAGCGTTCGCAATCGTTCCAACTCCGTTGCTTCCGCTATCTTGGAACAACCCTGACGTACGAAATGCGCTGGCACCCAACCAATATGGAACGTAATTTGCGATCTCTGTGCGGTTCGCGCTCACATTCGCTCTTAGTAACGCATCAGAATTAGCAGGATCCGCACTCGTTCCGCTGGTGCCCACCGAAGGGGTCGTTAGGGCTCGACGAAAGTTACTGCCCATCGACCTATCGCCCGATTTGAAAAGGACGAACTCACCACGAAGAACGGATGGCCCGAACTCCGCGATAGTCTTCCATAGCGAAGATTTGGATGTTCCTCTGTTTACGTTTGAACTAGCAGATAATGATATATAGTTGGTGGTTCCGAACGCCTGTGTAACGAAAAGAGACAGAGCTAAAACAAGACGTCTCGTGATCTGAAATCGATCGCTCGTATCGCGGCTAACATAAGTCACCTCGTCCATACCTGCGTAGGACGATAGATGGGGAAGTCGGCTGGCCAGCCGGGCGGCACAGCAGATAACGTCGTAACACATGTGTTTCATTTAGTCCTTCGCGCAAAAGATCTCATTAGAGACCTTCTGGCTTGCAATACAAAGCGGCTAAGCTGCTGAATCAATGAACGGAAACAAACGTACGACTTCTGTGATGCCATCATCTACAGTCGAGCCGGTTCCATAGAAAACGTCTAGAACACGTGATCATTTCACCGCGAGCGCTGCACAGCCGAAGTTCGGGATCTCAATCTAACGTCGAAGTAGCTCATTTACCTATGCTTCGCACTCTTAGAATGGATTCGAATGTATTATCCGTATGAGTCACGAACGGTAATTTTTTATTGCGGGTTTACTTATCAACGGCGCACTTCGTAGTTTGCCGTTCCAGAGGCCAAAAACGTCGAGTGCCTGGGGGTATCCGTTAGGTGTTTATTCGCGTATAACTATCTGCGCTACGAATTTCGCCTTCAGTCAGGAGCATAACTGCATCGCTTCCGCTCTCAACTGACTGACTTCGCTTTCCTAAAGCGGAATAGGTCAGTAAACTAGGCCTTCCAAATAGCAGTCGACCTGCGAATCAAAAAAGCAGTTCGGGTGGAGTTTTGGGTGTTCAGGATTGCGCGTTCATTGCCGATCTGATTAGTGGTGGTGAACTGCTTGCGTATATCCCAAACTTTCACATGGCTTCAGGTGCGCCGACAGGTATGCCTGAGTCTCGTTTTAAGCGTGATGTGGTGTGGGTTCGCAAGGCCGATTTCGGCATCGGGCGGTGTGCAACAGAACTGGCAGGCTTTCGGGCAAGTGGTTGTAAATGGAGACACACCCGGAACCGCAACGCTCACATTCGTGGGGCTCGCGTCATCTTCAACCTTCTGGCTGCGCTACGGCACGGAATTCACAATTGGAACACCGAATTGTCCGGGTACGGGGAATTGCGCGTTGCCGGTCTCGTTCTCACCGCGATCGCCGGGCACGCGCCAGGATGCCGTAGTCGTTAAAGACGGTTCGGGCAACGTCCTTGCCCTTACCTACCTTCAGGGGATAGGCATAGCACCGCAGGGCGCAGTATTGCCGGGCACAATCTCGACCCAAGCCGGAAACGGCATCTACGGCTATTTAGGTGATGGTGGGGCAGCAAATTCTGGCGAGTTGCGATTCCCTCAGGCAGTTGCGGTCGACCAAGCTGGGAACGTTTACATTGCTGACACGGGCAACAATGTCATACGCCGAGTGGCTGCGGCCACGGGAATTATCACCACGGTGGCAGGTCATGGCTTATATGGGTACAGTGGTGATGGAAGCCTGGCAACAACCGCCTCATTAGCTGACCCTTCAGGCGTTGCCTTGGATGCTGCGGGAAATTTATACATCGCAGATTTCAGCAACAATGTTGTACGGAAGGTGAACGCCACTACGGGTGTTATCAGCACTGTTGTCGGGGGCGGTTCGAATCCAGGCGACGACGGTATCGGGGATAATGGGCCGGCCATCGATGCCACCTTATACGGCCCAGCTGGCCTGGCTTTTGATGCAGCAGGCAATCTGTACATTGCGGACAGCTATAACAGCCTCATCCGGAAGGTAAACGCTGTGACAGGCATCATCAGCGTAGCTGCAGGCGGGGGGAGCAATCCGGGAACCGATGCACTAGGCGACGGAGGCCCGGCAACAGATGCTCAATTGAGCAATCCCATGGGTGTCGCCTTGGATGCAAATGGCAACCTCTATATTGCTGATACGGGGAATAACCTCATACGTAAAGTAAACTCCGGAACAATAACGGCGATTGCCGGGAACGGAAGCGCAGGTTATCAAGGGGATAACGGACCCGCGCTGAACGCAAAACTGAGCGCTCCCAACTCCCTAGTACTGGACACCCCAGGAAATCTTTACATCGCGGACACGAACAATAACCTGATTCGCCGGGTTGACGTTGCCACAGGCGTTATCTCCAAAATGGCGGGTAATCGCACAGCAGGCTACGGCGGCGACGGCGGAGTGCCGACAACAGCCCGGCTCAATTATCCGTCTGCAGTGGCGCTGGATGCCGGCGCAAACCTGTACATTGCTGACAATGTCAACAACGTAATCCGCAAAATCGCGCTGATCGCTACCCCTCTCAATTTTCCTCAAACAACTATCGGGCAATTGAGCGGTGCACAATCCATCAGCATTGTGAACATGGGGAATGCCCCTCTGAACTTCAGCGGCCTCTCGGTGAGTGCTAATTTCCAGCAACAGAGCTCTGGGGGAACGGATTGCTTGGCGTCGACGATCCTCACCGCAGCGAGAACTTGCACGATTGCCGTGGCGTTCGCGCCCAGCAGCGCCGGACAGCTCACTGGCAGCATGCAGCTGGCTACTAATTCCCTCAACAGTTCAGGCTCTTCTCTCAACATAAGTCTGAGCGGAACGGGCGTGGGGCCGGCTGTTGCCCTGAATCCTTCGAGCCTGACGTTCGGGAATCAGAACCTCAGTACGACTAGCGCAGATCAGACGATTGTACTTTCTAATCCGGGCAGTGCCGCTCTGACCCTGAACAGCATTACGTTGACCGGAACTAATGCGGCCGAGTTCAACCAGACCAACACCTGTGGAGTCAGCTTAGGAGCAGGAGCGACTTGCACGATTTCAGTCACCTTCACACCTTCCCTGGTGGGAGCCCGGTCTGCTGCAATTACTGTGACCGATAGCGCTGCGGGCTCGCCTCACACAGCGGCTGTGAGTGGAACTGGTGTGGGAGTCGCACAGATGTCGCTGAACCCTTCGGGCCTGACGTTTGGCAACCAGAACCTTGCAAGCAGCAGCGCTGCCCAGACGATCACCGTTTCGAACTCGGGGAGTGCAGCGCTATCCATCACCAGCGTTGCAGTGACCGGAACCAATGCGGTCGACTTCACCCAGACCAACACCTGCGGAGCGACTGTCGCGGC
>JBJMGM010000153.1:0-5113 GCA_045807905.1 Bryobacteraceae bacterium
AGAGTGTTGCTCCAGTGCTTCGCCCAGAATGGTTTTCAAGCGATCCCAGCGTTCCGGATCGATGTTCCCTTGCCCCAATTGGGTAGTGTTTGTGGCCACGGAGAATTTGAATCGCTAATTCGCAGACAGTTCTCGCCGAAGCCAAATTTTCGCTAGGGTCCAGTCCCGCTTCACTGTGGCCACCGAAATTTCCAGTAACTCGGCTGTTTTCTCAACCGTCAGCCCGGCGAAAAACCGCAGTTCGACAATGCGCGCCTGCCGCTCGTCCAGAGCTTCCAGCGCCTGCAACGCCTGGTCGAGCGCAGTCACATCAATTTTGCGGCTATCGTAAAATTCGAGAGTAAGTCTCAGAGGATCCGAGCCGCCACGTTTCAAACGGTGTCGCGCGACCGCGTAGTTAGTCAGGGTCTGCCGCATCACCCGTGCGAAGATTCCGATAAAGTGACTACGATTCTGCCAGACAAGATTTTTCTCACCAATCAGGCGAAGAAAAGCCTCATGCACGAGCGCGGTCCGCTGAAGAGTATGAGCGGTCCGTTCGCCTCGCAGAAAGGTCTCGGCCAGACGACGCAAGTCATCGTAAACCTCCGGCATCATCTCGCTGATCGCGGCGGCATCGTTGTCCTCGGCATGATTCGCCTCACGGTGCACAAGAGGCGGCGTCAACGACGCCGCGGGGGCCGGCATGGGCCTCTCAGTGCGAACCCTTGCCATAACGGCAAAGCCTAACGCATCTCGTGCCGATGCGTCCAGCCGGAGCTCATTGCCCCGCGCATCGATGTCTTGTCGCACCTCTACAGCACTTACCACCACAATCGGATTGATACTAAAATTCTTTGTTCGCGCGCCATTTTGAACCGGACGGCCCGATGGCGGGTTTTACACCTCCACCGGGCTCAGTGCCGGTTTCAATCTGTCGTTGGCGATGATTCAGGAAGATTATGGCGTAGCGGCATCTGTGGGAGTTACTGTCCGTTAAAATTTGGACAAGCCTAACGCCCCATCCGCTTCTCGCACGAAGCCGTGAACCACATTGTTCGCGTCGAAATAAAATCCCGTCACCGCCCCGTTCGGAGCAATGCTGTAGACATTCGGACCCTGGAAGGGACCCGTGCCCGCGCCCGGAACGTCGAACTCAACGAGCTCGCCGTGTTTATTGCGCACGAAGCCGTGATTCACATTTGCCTCGTCAACATACCATCCGGTGATCGCTCCATTCGGATTGATTCCGAAAGGATAGGTACCTTGGAGGGACCCCGGGACGTTACCGCCGTGCGGAGCGTCGAACGTGGTGAAGGCGCCATTCCTATCCATCAGAAAACCGTGGCTCAGATTGTCCGCGTCAAGATAGTTTCCCATGATGGTTCCATTCGGTGTAAATCCTCCGCCAGCCGTACCCTGACCGGGGCCTGTGCCGGAGCCCGGAACATCGAATGTGGTGATGACGCCCTTCCTATCCCGCAGGAAGCCGTGGGTCGCATTGGTAGCGTCAACATAGAATCCTGTGATCTCCCCACCTGAGCTGATTGCGAAGGGAAACGTACCCTGGCCGGCTCCCGTGCCCGCACCTGGCGCATCGAATGTGGTGAAGGTGCCATTCCTATCCCTCAGGAAACCGTGACTTACGAAAGCCGAGTCAGTGGCCCATCCCGCGATCGCTCCGTTTGGGTTGCTGATTTCGGGGCTGAAAGGAAAGGTGCCCTGACCGGCCCCCGTGCCCGCACCCGGCGCATCGAAGACGGTAATCACGCCTTGATTGGAGCGAACGTAGCCGTGGAACACATTGACTGCGTCATTGAAGAATCCCGTAATAGTTCCACTCGGGTTAATGGAGTAGGCCCGCGTCCCCTGGCCGGGCCCCGTGCCCGCACCCGGCGCGTCGAAGATGGTGAAACTTCCATCCTGGGACCGGACGAAACCGTGCCGCACATTGTTCGCGTCACGGCTGAATCCTATGATTGGCCCAGACGGGGCGATGTTGGTGGCATAAGTGCCCTGACCTGGCCCCGTGCCCGCACCCGGCGCGTCAAAGGTGGTGATGGTTTGCGCAGAAATTGCGGTGGATATTGCTAGGACGACCAGGATGGTTGCCGCCGGCATAAGCTGGAGTTTCCTTTTGGCGAAATAGAATGTTTTCATACCCCTTAATGCAACAACGGGCCCGAAAACGGCTCATTTCGTCGAAAAATTCGCACACTTGACTAACGGTTCGTCAGGTGCGTTTCGTTTGAGGTCTTTGAGATCAAGCAAAAAAGATCGCTTGTTTTGTATCAAAGATCGATCGACTTGCGCTTACTATGTTCGATGCGAATACCGCTTCACGAGATTCATCATGAGGCGCAGGATACGACTTGTAAGGCATTGCTGCCTCGATCCCTGCGTGGGCAACTTCGCTCTATATAATGTCCTCTACGCATCAAACTCCAACTAGCAAATGAGGAGCCTTATCGAATAGTATAGGTCCCAAGGAGCGAAGCTCGGTTGTGCTTTCGCAGCAGCGCCGCAAATCTGTTATCTGAGCGCAGTGGGTCTAACATGGGACAATACCTTATGAATTGCCAAACTAGTCCAGTTGCTTGCACGTCAGAAGCTCGTCCTAACCCCCTGTCGAACCAGTCGTACGCGGCGTCCTTGTCACCGCGTGCACTATACAGGACGGCAATGGGGAAAGGATCAATCTTATCTCTGGCTGCGAGCTGCAAGACTTCTGGAATCATTGAATCCGCCTCGGATTTGCGTCCCGCCAAAACCAGCGCCGTCGCAATCGAAGCACGAACATCGCCCTTTCTATCAGGGTTGAGTACGGCCAGCCTTTGATAATGTTCAATCGCTTGTTGATACCTCCCATTTAAAAGATACGCGTAGGCCAAGTTCTCTTGAGTCAGAATCTCGTTCGGAGCCAATTCCACGGCCTTGTAGCAGTAATGGAGGCAGCTGGGGAATTGTCGAGCGAAACCGAGGATAAGGCCAAGAGCCGTGTTATTAGTGGGCGAAAGGGGATCCAACTCTTGAGCACGCTTTATTTCTCGGACAGCTTTATCTAAGTGACCTGAGGAGGATAGCGCCCATCCGTACCGCAGGTGAGCGACAGCCAAATTGGGGTTCAATTCCAGAGCGCATCGAAGCGAAGCATTAGCGACTTCGTCGTCTTTCTGATAAGATTCAATCATTGCCGCCGCTACATGCGCCTCGGCAATAGAATCGTCGAGCAGCAGTGCGCGATCGACGGCCGCCTTAGCATCCTGGATCCATTGTGGTCCAGTGCGGTAACCATAATTGGACTGCAAATAGTAACAATCCGCCAACAGTGCGTAGGCAAGTGCAAACTTTGGATCCTTCTCGACGGCTCGCCCAAAATGGTCGATCGCTTTTTCGAGACCGTCCCTGGATCGCGTATTCCAAAAATAAAGACCCATCAAATATTCGTCGTAAGCTTCGGTATTTATTGTGTAACGTTTCGCCAACTGCTTCCGTTCGTCGGCGCTCAGATTAAGCGCAAGCGACTTGGCTACGCTGTCGGAGATCGAGTCCTGAACACCAAAGATGTCGGTAAAGGTTTGGTCGAATTTCTCCGACCAGATAGTGCGGCCGGTCGCGACGTGCGCTAATTGCACAGTAACGCGAACCCGGTCACCAGATCGCTGGACCGTTCCACTCAGGATCGCATCGACACCTAATGCGCTGCCAGCAGTCAGCGGATCATTCGCAGGCCCCTTGTATTTCGAGACGGCGCTGGTAGGCAAAACAGATAACTGCTTTAAGTTACTCATGCGACCGATAATTGCATCGGCCATGCCTAATCCTAACAATTCATCATGCGTATCCTTGCCAAGAGGTTCGAATGCAAGCACCGCAATTGAACGCACAGCTTTCGTGGCAGTTGCAAGCGAGGCCTCGGGAGTCGGCTTTCTAATCCCGTGGTTCTGAAACCAGCGAACGTTCGATCCACGTGAAAGTAGTGCGGCCGCGAGAACAATCACACCGAAAGCTGCAGCGGCAATGTACACCTGTCGACGCGAACGGGCTCGTCCTTTCAGGCAGTCGGAGGCTCTGTCATCATGAGACTGAGCTATCGAGAGGGGCGCCAGCCCGCTAAGACATCGTTCTATGTCTTGGGACATGTCTGCCACGCGGGGGTATCTCTGTGCCGGATCGCGTTGCATTGCTCGCGCCACGATTCGATCGAGGTGACCGCGCAATTGATGTTCCGTTCCCGAGCTACCGGCAACCTTTGACACGCGCCCTGATGCAACGTCCTTGGAAACCTTGCTGTCCGAATCGGCGACTGGCGGCTTGTTTGTCAGTAGTTCGTGCAGAAGTGCGCCTAGCGAATATACATCGGTGGCTATTGTTGCAGGTTGTCCCGCGCGTTGCTCTGGCGCTGCGTATAGTGGCGTCAGCCTGCGCTCGGCCGCGACTGTCGTAATGCCTTCATCAGAATCGACACCAAGTAGTTTTGCGATTCCAAAATCAAGAAGCTTTGGCTCGCGATCCGCGTTCACGAGCACGTTATGGGGCTTGATGTCTCGATGGATGACCTGATGTCGATGCGCGAGGTCGACCGCCGAACAGACTTTGATAAAGAGACTAAGTCGGCCTCGTAGATCCACGTTTTCGCGCTGCACAAAACGTGTGATCGGTGTGCCTTCAACAAATTCCATCACAAAATACGGCAATCCGTCAGCCGTTGTACCTGCGTCCAGAAGCCGTGTAATGTTGGGATGCTCAAGTTCGGCCAGGATTTGCCGCTCGATTCGAAAACGACGCAATACCTCCTCGGTATCTGTGCCTCGTTTTAGAACTTTGATAGCAGCTCGCTTGCGAAATTGTCCATCGGCGCGCTTGGCGAGATAAACCGCGCCCATACCGCCGCGTCCGAGTTCCTGTACAATCACGTAGGCACCGAGCCGCTCCCCAATACGATCACCCTCGTTTTCCCTGAGACGGGTGGCTGCGAACTCCGCGAATTCTTCGAAGATAGTAGCGTCGTGCTCAAGTAACTGTTGAGCCTCGCGTAGCAGCGTCGCGTCATGAGTGCACGCGCGCCTGAGCAGCGCCGAGCGTTCTTCAAGCGAGGATTGCTCTAACGCATCGGCAAGGATTTCTTTAAGAT
>JBJMGM010000154.1:0-19128 GCA_045807905.1 Bryobacteraceae bacterium
CCCGAACCCTTCGGTTTGGACGCCGAGTTGGCGTAGAGCGTCCAAGGCCATCAATCGTCGATGTGCGTTGAATGTCATGATATGAGCGAAAACGCCGCCGAACGTGAAGGTCTCAGCGGGTTCGCAGAGAGCGTCGACGAACGTATCGTCCCATGCGGAGCGCCTTCGGACATCACTCAAAATACGATGCAGTTCGGCATCGGTCTTTTCGAGTCTTTGCAGCATTGCTTGCGGGGAACGCTGCGATTTGGGAGGGCCGTTCATATCCATATCGGCTCCGGACAAGGCGGCGGTCCACACCTCTTTGGTGAAGATAATGTTTTCCAACAGCTGCCTTAGAGTCTTATTCGACTCCCGCCACGGCAGCAGCTCTACCACCGTGGGTAGCGGCTGATCCAACTGTTCCTGTGTCAAAGTACTCGCGTATTCCAGCAAACGCCGCGTGTGCCACGAGTCGTTGCCTGCAAAGCGATCGAATAGATCCATATCTCTTTCTCCTTTTGTTGGGGAACCAGGGGCAAGAAAGTGGATTTTGTTGGACGTCGGCAAGTGAAAGTGCGGATCACGTATACGCCGGTACAGGCTGGGAGAAGTCCGAAAAGCTTTTCGGAAAGCGCGAGTGAAAGCCTCCAACGAACCGTAATTAGCGTTTAGGGCGACGTCTGTGACCGACATTCCGGTATGTGCGAGTTGATATGCTGCTCTTTCCAACAAGAGCCGTCGCCGCATGGCTCCCGGAGTTTCTTCGACCACTGTTCGGAACAACCTGTGGAAGTGCGTGCGACTTTGGTGGGCCTGGCGCGCCAGATCTTGTGTCTTCGCCTGAGTGTCCAGGGAGTTCGACACAATTGCACAGACGCGGTTTGCCGTGTCCTGACCATCCGCTTTATCCATGCGTCCGGCTCCTCATCTTGCATGAATCATAGACAAAAATGACATCTCGCGCCTGATCGTACGTACCAATTTGTATTCCGCACTCGTGATCGCGAATGTGTAGCAAGATTCGCTTGTAAGGTTTGGGCCTGAATCTGGCGGTTCCCGTGCTCAGTCCTGGATTGCTCCTGGATAACGGGCCATCCGGACATTGGCCCAGGGAAGTACGAGGTCGGGTCCAATGATTGGATTCAGGACGCAGTCGTTCCGGCCTTAGTGAAGCTTGAGAAAAACAACACCATGTTCGCCAACATCGGCGGATAGCATCTCGGAAACCGGAGGCAGATCTTTGTGTTCCCAAACATCGCGTACGGTTGCGTGCGATCCCAACTTCAGGTCTTTTAGACTAATTTGGACGGGGATGATGCCCTGTTCGCGGTTGAACAGGCCAACGGCTTTGCTCCCGTCATGCAGGGGCTTCACCCAGACTTCAACAGGTCCGAGCTGCAGAACGCGGCGGGCCTGGATTCCAAGACTATCCTGATCGACGGCGATGGCCTCCGCGTTTGCGAGGATGGCAAGCGTACCGGGCATCATCTGCGTGAGATCATTACCAGCCAGAAGCGGGGCGGCGAGCAGGCACCACATCGTCATGTGCATTCGATACTCGTTGTCCTTCATTCCGCCGTTGCCCACTTCGAGCATGTCGGGATCGTTCCAGTGGCCGGGTCCAGCGTACCGTTCTAGCCCGCTCTGCGCGGAGGCGATAGCGATCATGCGGGCGTAGCTATGTTTGATATCTCCGGTCGTGCGCCATAGGTTTGCGCCTGATTTTGCAGCCCACTCCCAGACGGGCCCACGACCGTGGATGCTGTAGAGGATAGGGCGTCCGGTGCGCGTAAGAGCGTCGTGCATTTGCCGAAAGGCGTCCGGATAGGCCGGCGCCCTGTACACGTCGCGCGCGCTGCACCAATCGTATTTCAAGTAGTCGACGCCCCAGTTCGCATAGCTCCTGGCGTCTTGCTGCTCATGACCATAACTGCCTTCGTGTTGAGCACAGGTCTTGGGGCCGGGCGAAGAATAGATACCGAACTTGAGACCCTTGGAATGGATGTAGTCGCCCAGAGCTTTCATGTTCGGGAATCTCTCATTTGGCTGAATGTAGCCATTCGCGTCCCGCTGGCCCTCCCAGCAATCGTCCACGTTGACATATTGGTAGCCGGCCGCTTTCAAACCGCTGTTGACCATGGCATCGGCCTGCTTGCGAATGAGAGCATCGCTTACACCGCACGCGTAGCGATTCCAGCTGTTCCAGCCCATAGGCGGAGTCGCAGCGAGAGAAGTTTGCTGGGCAGAGAGGGACTGAGCGAATATCACGGAAAAGGCGATTACCACATACAGAGAAACATGCTGCGTGGACATCGTTTACGACCATATCAAGCGCAAGCCCAGTTTCCGGCAATCTTCCGACTCGTTTGAGATTAGTTGTCAAATGTGCCCTCATTCTTTAGCGAAGCATCACCCTAATCCGCTTGGATCGCTCCGCGTCGAAGAGGCGCGGTCGCTGCCTTTACCGATCGTGCTTTCAATGCCGGATTGCAGTAAGTCAGACAAAACGAGTGCGAGCGCCAGTTGTAGAAGAAAGGACAACTGCCTTTGACGGGCGAACCGAACGGAACGCCCGCCCCTTGGGATCGAATGGTTTGCATGCTCCCTTGACCCCGGCCAGGGCCAAAGCTTGCGAGTTCCGGGTCGTGCCCTTTTCTGACAAGTACGAGCCGGAACCCTTTGGATTGATAGCACTTCTTCCATGCCTGCCTTGATCGATGATTAGAATGATTGTTTGATCGGAAAACCGCAAGGAGCGTAATTGACTTTTCATTGTGGCGATCCCCCGGTTTGCCACTCGACCACATCGCGAATGACGCTGTAACTCTCATCGGAGCTGATCGCCTTTTGGCAGTGCGTTTTACACGTGTCCTCTACGGTCACTATCGCGTGACGGCCCTTGAAAACACTCGGCGAGAGGCGGTCATTCCGCTTGGGTGGCCCGCCGTTTGCTTTCGTCCATGCTGACCAATAATTGCCGCGCCTGCCCGCGTGGGGCTTATCGCGTGCGCCGAGGTTGATATACCAGGTGAGGCGAGCTATTACTCGCGTGAGCGAAGCATCCAGCACATCGAATTGCACCGCACAGACCCAGCGCTTAAATTGCCGGTCCCGATAGACGCCCGCTGAGCAGCAGTACGCAGGGTATTGGCCTGGATCAATGCGCCGTGAATGTCCACGAGATTTCGGGCGGTCATAAATCAATTGCACGATGATGAGGAGCGCTTTGAGCGGCGGCCGCTGTGAATCTTGCCCTCGAGGACTTTGTCCATTTGCGGATAGTCTCGATCGAGCGAAAGGTGCGGAACTGCACGCTGTCGTTCGACGACGGGATCAGGCATGGAGGCCCTCCATTCCGGGCAAACGAGTGCCGCGCGACTGCAGGTGCTGGTTCACCCGCTGCCCGAAAGTGGCCGAGAACGGGAGAAAAGTTCGAAACGTGTCCAGGGTGGGGAGCCAAACATCTCATCTCGAAACAGCTTGCGCCCGTGCTAAGCGTTATACGACGGTCCTTTAGTATCTCGATCCTGCCGCCGTTTGGTACGAAGTTAAGCTCGTGAGCTCATCAGCTCAGTTCGCACTCTGTACTTTGAACTGCTCAGACGCATTGGCTCTTTGAGCAGTGAGCAGTACTGAGTCACACGCGTTACAGACAAACTCGAAGTATTGTCTCCGAGCTGAAATGTCGCGCTGCCGGGAAACCCGAGCTTCCCGAAACGTCTTGCAGTTCTCGCAGTAAAATTCCCAACCTGCCGGATCAAGGCGCGTCATTAAGGTGAATCTATCACGCTCTACAGGGGGGAGACGGCGCGATGAAGTCTGGCCATTTCGAGATCAAGAACAATGTCTATCGCAATCGCCGGGTCGGCTTTACACAAAATCAAGCGCGTGGAAGCGACGTGCTGCTCAAACGCAGATCCGGATGGCAGGTGACGCAATCTCCTGCAGCGCCGGACCACTGCGCCGCGTGCGAATCTCCAAACAGCACCACTGTCGATCGTGGTTGGGAGATCTCTTCGAAAAAACACGTCGGGGGATGAGGATCGGCCCTGTCAGGACTGCAACCCTTACGATAGACTCCCGGAATATCTTGGACCACAGGGTAATACTTGCGGAACTGTACCGAACGGTTCAAGATCGCTCGCCAGGCTCAGGTTGGTTCGGAGTGCCGGATGGAATCAACGGGTATTATGGCGGGTGATTGTAAAAAATTTATGACCAGGCGCGAACTTCTGGCAACGGCGGCTGCGGTTGCGCTCGCCAGCAAGGCTAACGCCCAAAGCGGTGTCGAGCGGAACACCAGTGCGCAGGATATCGTGCTTTGGTACGACAAGCCTGCTACACGGTGGGCGGACGCGCTGCCCATTGGTAACGGGCGGCTCGGCGCGATGGTGTTCGGCGGAGGCGCGGACGGTACACCTGCGAAGGAATTTCTGCAGATCAATGAAGACACACTTTGGTCGGGCAAACCACAAGACGGGAATAATCGAGAGGCAAGCCGGTATCTCCCGGCGATTCGGAAGGCTGTGATTGAGCAGGGCGATTACCACGAAGCGGACCGTCTGTGCCAGAACATGCAGGGCTTGTTTGCGGAGGCGTATCAGCCGCTGGCAAACATCTCAATCGAGTTTGGACATACGGATGAAGTCGGGCAGTATCGGCGTGAGTTGAATCTGGACACGGCTTGTGCACGCACGACATGCGCGCTCGATGACATGGAATTTGAGAGCGTTGCGTTTGCTTCTGCTCCAGACCAAGTGCTCGTGTATCGTGCGGCAGCGAGCGTATCCGGGAAACTCAATTGCGAAATTGCTTTAAGCAGCCCTTTGCAGAAGACCGTTTCGCCTTCGGGCATGCAGCGGCTTCTACTAACGGGCAAGGCGCCATCGCATGTGGCGGGCGCCGGGCACCCAAATTCCGAGGACCCGGTAAAGTATTCGGATGTGCCTGGCGAAGGCATGTACTTCGCGGCTGTAATGAGAGTGCAGGCGGACGGAGGCACGGCTGTCGTCGAAGGAGACCGTTTTCGAGTGCGGGGCGCGAATGCGCTTACCGTGCTGTTGACAGCGGGCACCGGATTCCGCGGTTACAAGATTATTCCAGATACGGCGGTGGACAGCATCGTACGGGACACGCAGCGCACGATGGACGCAGTAGCCGTGAAAACCTTCGACGCGTTGCAAGCGCGGCAGGCGGCGGATCATCAGCGGTTATTTCGGCGCGTTTCGCTTCGGCTGGGACCGAAGGCGGACGTTGCGGGAAGGAGCACCGACAAGCGGCTCAGCGAAGTTGGGAATGCGCTCGACCCGTCGCTGCTGGCGCTTTACTTTCAGTACGGACGTTATCTACTGATCAGCAGTTCCCGGCCGGGAACGCAGCCTGCGAACCTGCAAGGTATCTGGAACGGGTCGGTGACGCCGCTATGGAGTTCGAATTGGACGGCCAACATCAACGTGCAGATGAATTATTGGCCTGCGGAGCCCTGCAATTTGCCCGAATGCGCTGAACCGCTGTTCGACCTCATCGCGGGACTGAGCGATACCGGCCGACGCGCGGCGCAGGAGACCTACAACCTGCCGGCCTGGGTATCACATCACAACGTCGATTTGTGGCGAGCGGCGAATCCCGTGGGCGAAGGTGTAGGTCAGCCCACGTGGGCGAATTGGAACATGAGCGGACCATGGCTGTGCCAGCATCTGTTCGAGCATTACCTGTTCACGGGCGACGAGGAGTTCCTACGCTCGCATGCGTATCCGCTCATGCGCGGCGCCGCCGAGTTCTGCCTTGCCTGGCTGTTCGACGACGGCAAGGGTCGCCTGACAACATGCCCGTCTGAATCGACCGAGAACAACTTCATCGCCCGTGACGGCAAACCTGCGATGACGAGCGCAGGCTGCACGATGGACATGACTCTCATTCGGGAGCTGTTTGCGAACTGTGTTCATGCAAGCGAGGTTCTTAAGACGGATCTGGAGTTTGCCGGAAAACTTGCGGCGGCGTCCAAACGATTGATCCCATTTCAGATTGGCAGGTACGGACAGCTACAAGAGTGGTCGGTTGATTTCGAGGAGGCGACACCCGGACAGCGGCATATGTCGCACATGTACGGATTGTATCCCGGGAATCAGATCACGCCGTCGGCAACGCCAGACCTTGCGAAGGCGGCTCGTGTTTCGCTAGAAAGGCGCCTGGCTAACGGCGGTGCGTATACGGGTTGGAGTCGTGCGTGGGCGATCAACTTTTGGGCGCGCTTGGAAGATGGAGATGCGGCGTGGGATTCGCTTTCCATGCTGATGCAGCACAGCACGAATTTGAATCTGTTCGATACTCATCCTGCGAGAGAAGGACCGATCTTTCAGATTGACGGGAATTTTGGCGCGATAGCTGCGATTGCCGAGATGCTGCTGCAGAGCCACTCGGGGGTTATTGATTTCCACCCTGCTCTACCTTCGGTTTGGTCGGAAGGCGAAGTAACGGGCTTGCGTGCCCGCGGGGGCTTGACGGTCGGTATGCGTTGGGAGCGCGGGAAATTGGCGGAAGCCTCCCTTGAGCCCTCGCTCAACCGCACATTCGTTATCGGCGTGCCGGGACGGCAACGAATTGCCGAGATTACAAGCTCTCGCGTTGGCGCGGTGCCGTTCACAAGGCTGCAAGAACGGCTAGTGCGATGCCAATTGCAGGCAAGCGAAAGCTATCGCGTTGCATTCGCGTGACGGCTCACATGCCGCCCACGCTATTCGCGCAGCCTGTAGTCACTGGCTGTCATGCCAGCCAAGCTGATGGGTGCACAAGATTAGCAATTCGATGGCCGACAGCCGATTAGCTGCCTATTTGCAACACAGCCCGCCGTTACGCCTTACTAGTCCGCGTTCAACCCTCTGCTACTCCAAAGCTCATAATGGCAAGAATCTTGAGCTCCTAACTCCATCTGTAGCAGGCGGGCATCGAACGAAATGCCGGATATAAAATGAACCCGACGGCCGCACCGCGTGTCGTCTCGCCAAGGAGAGTTGTCTTTCATGCGACCAGACATCGCACCCGGTGCCGTATTTCCCGATTACGAGCTAACCGATCACACGGGTAAACACCGTAAGCTCTCAGAATTGCAAGGTCCCGATCCGATGATCTTGGTACTGAGTCGAGGAAGTTTTTGTCCGAAAGATCGTCGGCAGGCAGAGGGGCTGGTCCAACTTCATCGCGAAATGGAGGTCGGCTACTGCCGCTTGGTCACCATCAGTACTGACAACTTGACGACGACCAATGAGTACCGTAGCGGCGTGGGAGCGCATTGGACATTTTTGTCTGATGCGGGACGCAAGGTGCAGAAGGATCTCGAGATCGCCGAATACACCGATCCGACGCATGATCCGATGATCCCCCACAGCATTGTCCTCGAGCCTGGACTCATCGTGTTCAAGATCTACGTTGGCTACTGGTACTTTGGCCGCCCGACTCTTGAAGAACTGCGACAGGACCTAAGGGCAGTCTCAAGAAAGTGCCGCCCCGATTGGGACATCACCACTCCCGAGATGAAATCCGCCTGGCAGCGGGGAGACAAAGATTGTTTCTATCCTTACGGGAAGAGCTACGCGAAGGTCTTTGGAGAGCAGGAGTAAGCGAGTCCGTTATGGCCGAACATACTCTCCATTCCATCGCTTTTCCCGTCCTGGATTCGGATCAGATTGCCCAGTTGGCGAATTGCGCGACGGTCGAACCGAAACACTATCGGGATGGTGAAACCCTCATCGCAGTCGGTGATCGTTCGTTCAAGTTTTTCCTCGTTAACTCGGGCGAGATTGAAATTCTCGACTATTCCGGCGACGTGCCGAGGACAGTCGCCATTCATAGGAAAGGTCAGTTCACAGGCGACATCTCACACTTGACCGGCACACCTGCCGTTATTACTGCGATTGCGCGAGGCGACTGCCAGGTATTCGAGGTCTCAGGAGAGACTCTGCGGCACGTATTGAATCAGTGTCCCGGCCTGAGCGATATTATTCTCCAGGCTTTTATCGCGCGCCGCCAGTTGTTGCGCGAATCGCCCGATTTTATCGGCTTGCGTGTGATTGGGTCCCGCTATTCCCCGGATACGTTCCGCGTGCGCGATTTTCTCGCCAAGAACCGCGTGCTCTTCACATGGGTAGATTTGGAGACGGCTCCTCAGGTGGATCGCTTGCTGAAAGAGTTCGGTGTAACTGAAGCCGATACGCCCGTGGTGGCCTGCGCGCACATGCTGCTGTTGCGCAATCCGTCCAACCAGAGCTTAGCGAATGAAATCGGGATTCATCAATCGCTGGAGCACGCTGTTTTTGATCTGCTCGTCGTGGGCGCTGGCCCGGCCGGTTTGGCGGCCGCGGTCTACGGAGCGTCGGAGGGACTGAGCACTGCCGTATTGGATTCCACTGCTCCCGGCGGCCAGGCGGGCAGCAGCATGCGGATCGAAAACTATCTGGGCTTTCCCACGGGGCTGACTGGTGCCGAGCTAACGGATCGGGCGACTCTTCAGGCCAATAAATTTGGCGCGCACCTTTCGATCCCGAGTGCGGCTACTCGTTTATCATTTGAGAACGGCTACGCGACTCTCGACGCGGATGGTGGTGACCCGGTCACTGCCAAGTGCCTCCTGATCGCAACGGGTGCTCAATATCGCCGTCTGGATGTCGAGGATGTTGAGCGATTCGAGGGGACAGGGCTCTATTACGCGGCAAGCACCGCCGAAGCGCTGCTCTGCCGTGGGTGTCCCGTCATTGTCGTGGGCGGCGGGAACTCAGCGGGGCAGGCCGCTATTTATCTTGCGGGGCACGCGAGCCGCGTGCTGCTACTCATTCGCGGCGATGACGTGAACAAGAATATGTCGAGCTACTTAGTCCGCCGGATTCAGCAGACTGCGAATATTGAGCTACTGTCCAATACAGTGATCCGCCAGATGGTAGGGAACGGTCATCTAAAGGAAGTCGAGATCGCAAATAACAAGACTGGGCAGCAGCGAATTATAGAGACTCCGGCAGTATTTAGTTTCATAGGGGCGACACCTCGAACGGATTGGCTGCCCTGGGAGATTGAGCGAGACGCGAGGGGATTCGTCCGAACTGGAACGGCGCTCTCGCAATCGCGATCATGGGGCATTGCGCGACCGCCATTCCTGCTCGAGACTAGCCATCCGGGTGTGTTTGCCGCGGGAGACGTGCGCTCCGGGTCCGTGAAGCGAGTCGCTTCAGCGGTCGGCGAAGGGGCCATGGCGGTCCAGTTCGTGCATGAGTACCTTAAAGAGATGTAATCACCACATCAAAAATTAGAGCCTGCCTAGTCGCCCAGCGTAGATTTATACTTGGCCGTGAGTAATCACGACCGAGCTTTCAGATGTATGACTAGCGCGTTATACGGCAAAGTGAGCCTAGAACTAGGCATAGCTCTACACTTCGCGACAAGACGGGGTCTATTCAGCATCGTGTTTGACGGTCGAACGATTGTGTGTTCCGTGTCCAACGCACTGGGGCGCTTCAGATGTCGGTCATAAGTGGCGATGAGTGTGGTTGAGCGGGGTAACTCACCAAGATCTCAATTGAGACAGCGCAGTACCCGACGATCCTGACGTCACTTGCCCTGGTTAGTGCAGAGCGGAGGATCACAGGGTGGACCCGATGTGCCTACAGTGACGGTCACTATGAGGGGACCCTGCTCGACTGATGGCGCGCCGAAAGCCGGGTCAGTATCGAAGTTAAGCGAGGCTACTGTCCCAGGTGTTGCGTCCGGACTTACTGAGAGTGTTACAGGCGTGGACACAGACCCAGTCCTTTGGCTTACTGTGAGCCAGGTAGGGATATTCGTAACCACCCACGACACTCCGTTCGTGGAGGCCGGGTTGTACGCAGTAAGCTGAACCTTTCCTTGATCTCCTGGTGCAATGGTTATTTGACCCGGAGTAATAGAGAATACAGGAGGTTCCACTTGCAGCCCTATCGATTGGCCGATTATATATTGGTCTA
Source organism: Bryobacteraceae bacterium (assembly GCA_045807905.1). GTDB lineage: Bacteria > Acidobacteriota > Terriglobia > Bryobacterales > Bryobacteraceae > Bog-105. The sequence continues at coordinate 9,969 of JBJMGM010000154.1, forward strand.
CTGATTGTTGACCCAGACCGCCAACGTTTATCTCCTGCCCAAACGTCAGATTCACGAGGGTTGCAAGGTCGAATTCTTTGGTCCCTTCCGGTACCTGGAAGACCGCGCCCTGATGGCTAAGAAAAATTGAACTTGAAGTTGCGGCTGGGCTGTAAGAGCTATCGGGCCACACGAAGTCCTCTGTCCATTGCGCGGTGTTTTGGGAAAGGCTGCTCTGGTCGAGAGTATTGACGGAGGGTTGTTGCCAGCTCTCAGCGAACGCCGCGCTAACGCCGGGCCCCGTGGCATTGATTGTGCCACCGATACTAAAGCCAACCGTAACAACTGAAACCTGGGTCGAGGGGCCGTGATCGAACAGGATGAAAATGGGCTGGGTGTTGAGACTTACCACACGTTGAAAGGTGAGTTCTTCACAACTGATGGGAAACCCACCGCAGCCTTGGAAGTTGGGCTGCACTTGAGGATGTGATAGAACCATGTACCAGTCGTGAGCCTCGTCAATGTCGTTCAAACGGTAAACTCCGATGGTGGATCGGCTCGCGTCACCTCCGGCATCCGTTGCCGACTGCGTGGTTTCTGTGAGCTCAGTCCAAGCCTGAGGCGGCGGCTGCGGATCTTCAGCTGCAGACAGCTCCGGAGGCAGCGTGGTGAGACCGCTTGCGCAGGCCCTTGCACGCTCCCTGTCCACCCATTGGGAGAACGCCCGCTCCGAGCGCTGGTGGTGATGGTCGCCTTTTGGCTGAACGAATCCAAGGAATTGATGCAGAGACCCGTTTGTCGATGATCGAACTGCCACGTACCGGAGCGCCTCCGATTCCGGGTTTGATTTTCTTGCATTCCGCGGTAATCGAGAGCATTCAGGGCCCAGGCGCTCCGTAGTTGATTGGACGCGAGCAATTCTAATGCCGAGAAGACGTTCCAAGTCATGCTTTCGCGGTCCATCAACCCTGATAATGTGCCCTTGCGCATACATCCTGCGTGCCGAACAGATCTCCTCTGGTGACGCGTTTACTTCAAGATCAATGACTCTAATTGGTGGCTGTTGTTGGCAACCTTGAGACTGTGCTTCTGTTAGGCCAGCCAAACTGTCGAGGTAAAGAACCGGGGTTGCGACAGCCAGGATGTTAAATCCCAACCGGCAACAACGGAGAGCTAAACGCATGTTCTGGTGATCCTTCCTGGCTGATTCTCGTTACCGCACTCCCCGGGCAAACAGAGCGCAGAAACTTGGATGAGGTTTAAAAGATTTCCGCGACGAATCGTACACGCAGAGCTGAGCGATCAGGCCAGAATTATATAACATATCCCGCGATCCGCTCTTGGAATGTGAGTTAGCGGATGAGCGACACACGATCACGAAGCTGGGCGGCAGCTCAATTCGAATCGCCTACACTGCAAACGCGCGCAGTGTAGAGTCAAGAAAATCCACGTGTCCGTGTAGTCGGCTAGTCGGAGAAGTGGATCGGCCGTAGCCCGCCGGTACGCGGGAAGCATTTAGTGATGCTGGTCGGATGGACGGCCACACGGAAGCAGTTTTGGGGTCATGTCTTTCCCGATGGCCCTCGTGAAGCGGGGCTAAACGCCACATCTCATTTCTAGTGGCCACGCGGCACCGGACGACAGAGTTGGGGATGTATGGATACGTCGCTTGAAATGCAACGGCGTGTGTAACGCGCTGATGCTCCTGGCGTGTTTGAGGTGCCAGAGTTCCTGGGTTCAGCCCGTTCCACGACAATAGTGAATTTTGCTACAAGAGCAGAGATCGCCCCGACTGCGGCGAGGACAGGTGCCAGAATCACGCCAATTGCCGCTACACTGACTGGAATTTCCAGCAACGTATTTCCGTGGTCGTCTTTGATGATGATCCGTTGAACGTTGCCCTCGTGAATTAGTGATCTGACTTTATCGACGAGGTCCCGCGCGAGGACGTGCACTTCCTCAACAAAGTCCTGCAATGCCATCCTTATCTCCTATTTTCGTACCAACAGGTACGTAAAGACTCTGGAGGTTGTTTCGTCTATTTCAATCTTCACATCGGTGAAGCCCGCAAAGCACAGTTAGTTTCTCTTGAGCCCTTCGTGACGGCCATAAGGATATAGCCGTCGATGGGCGGATCAAGCGGCATTCTCATCTGGCTGCGGCGACGGCCAGTTTCCTGTGGAGACGACCTTTTCACGTATAGCGATCCTAACCGTCAAATTACCGAAAGGTAAGTCGTCAGCCACCCGAGGGGGTGTTTTTCAAACGTCCGTCAGGACGTTGGACCCCAACCATTGAGCTGCTGGTAAAATCCCAAATCCATTCCGCTCAGCAGCTTCGTGACGTAGAGAATCTGTCCGCAATGCATGCTGAAGTGCTCCACTACGTGATAGATCGCGTCGAGAGCCGTAATGCCTCCATATCGCTGGATGGTGTAGGTCTCGAGCAAGTCTGCCGTACTTAAGCCTGACAGTATGCCGTCGCACTCTTTCAGGGTTTGCTCCAGGGCACTCCGTAGAGTTGCGGTGTCTACTTGCCCTCGTTCGGCGAACTCCGCGTCCCGGTCCCGCGTGTTCGCAATGCCGCCAAGAGGTGCCACAATGCACTGCCGTATATTCCCGTTCAAATGCAACAGCAGGTTCCCAATACTGTTGCTCGCCTCATTTGGACGCCACCAGAGGAACTTTCCGGCCGTGGTTCCAGGCTGGTGTTTCAGTGCTCCCTCCTCAACAAAGAATCATTTCAAGCGCTAAGACCATCTCCCGACCTCTTTCTTCCCTTCACCCTCCCTAAGTCACAGAGGTCATATTTCTAAATGCTGGAAATAGCCATGACGCATGACATAACTCGAGGGCCTTTTCCGTAACTTCTTCTAGATTCTACTTACATGAGGATACTTTACGGAAAATGGCGTTAGTTATGTCATGGTGAATCAAGTTGTTCATTGAAGTCTATATGCTCTAGCAACTTACAAGCTCTCGTGAACAAATCACTACCGAGAAAGTTATGTCGTGGAGAGGAGTGGAGGGACGGGTGAGCCGACGTTTACGCGGAACAGCGGACAAAAACGGATGAAAAATGATTCCGAGTTCAGCCGAGGCGCCTCCCGAAGGTCCATTACTCGACCGTGACATTGCCGGAATCCACATGAATGTTGACCTCCGGTCCTCCACCGCGGACCTTCCCTTGAACGTGATGAGGAGACAAAGTTCCCTGAGCCGCGATATCTGGAACCGAAATACGCCCGCTCTCTGACTCGGCGCTGATGTCGTATCCACCACTGGACGCGAGCTTCACATTAACGCCTCCAGAATCTGCCCGGGCACGAACGGCCGCAGGTCTCGTCTGACCAACTCGAATGCCTCCCGAGTCAGCTTGCGCATCAATGCTGCCCGCTACTTGAGTTGCATCAATGCCGCCAGAGTCAACATGAGCGAATACCGAACCGTTGATGTTGCTCAGATGAATTCCGCCCGAGTCTGCCGCCGCGCGGACATCCGATCCAATGTCATGGATTTCAATTCCCCCCGAATCCGTATGACAGTCAACTGGCCCACGGATTCCCTCAATGCGGATGCCTCCGGAGTCAGCCCGAGCGCGAACCTGTGTGTCGGGCGGAGTCTGAATTTCTAAGCGCATAGAAATGTTTTTGAGCAAATTCTGGTCACGAACGTACCCGATCTGGATTTTATTGCCAGTTTGCTCGACGGGTGGATTACGTTCAAGCTCACGGATGCGTGATTCCACATCCGATGACTCGAACCATCCCCGCTGAGCTTTTAGAATTGCGTGGATGCGTAAAGATCCCGACGAGCCAGGCGTCACTGCAATTCCTCCGGAGTCGGTTTTGAGATCCAGATCAACCGGTCCCGATACAGTGAGGGACCGGTCGAACGACCCGTTCGCGCGTTGTGCCGCAAATGCAATCCCGTTGGCCAGGGTAATGGAGGCGAGAACCAGAACGTAAGATTTCATTGATTGCGCTCCTTCAGACATTTCTTTCCGAGTAGTACGCATACGAGTGACCAAAGTTCGGGTGATTTGAATCTCCCTTTAGAAGGATGCGTTCGCCACCGAGGCAACATGCAACCACTCGCTCTAGTTGCCCTGTTCTGCGAAATGGCGTCCCAAGAATGAACGGATCTTGCCGAAATTCAGCCTGAAACGGCGCTCCAGGACGTTAGCCTACTCTGGAAGCATGCAAGGACGACCGCTCCTTTCAGTGATTCTTTTCATTCCGGCGGGGCTTCTACTTGTCCGTGGGAGCCACGACCAAGATAAGTTGGATTCGCTAATCGCCTGCCGTGAAACACAGAAGCTCATTTTCGAAAACACCTTTGTGCGCGTGATCGATGACGTGATTCCGCCTGATGTGTCGGAGCCGAAGCACCGGCATCCACACGGAGTGGTGATTGCTGTTGAAGACGGCGACACCGAAACCCGTTCCTACCCGGACGGCAAAGCAGTGCGGCGACACACAAGCAAAGGTACAGCTAGTTGGAATGAGGCAATCGTTCACGAAGTGAAGAATGTTGGCAAAACACCCACACACTTCATCCGAATCGATCTCAAGTGAATGTAAGCGACGCTGGCACGCGCGTTACGTCGCGTTACCGTGCATCATTAAGAACGATTGATTTCCTCCACCTCTAGCTCAATCGAGAAACGGTAGTCGTTGCTGGTTCGGCGGCTTTGGAGGCCTTTCCTGAAATGCTCTTTGCTGGTTCCGCAGCATACCTGCAACGAATTGCCACGTCGGGCCCGGCGTTTCTCGCCAGGGAGCCGGCACAGTAACTCGGCAGTAAGTGCTATGTTCCACATCGAAATGACTAAACGCCCCAGCCCGCGCCAATATCGATTTCCGCTCTTCATCTGTCAAGAGTCCGATTTCAACAAGTCCGCATTCAATGGGGATTTCGGAACTCTTCAGTAATCCGGCCGGCGATACGAAATAGAATTCATTCGAGTAGCGCAAGCCGATCCGGCGCTTCAAAGGCTGCCTCATCTCACAGAAGAAGTCTACACGAGACGTTTTAACTTCGTAGCAAACGCGCTTCATCGAAGTGTGGGCAAACCAATTTAGCGCGAAGGCATCCAGCCGTTGCGCAGCGCCGTTGCGGAAGCCGGTGCCCACTCTCAGTTCACGAAGGAAAATCCACTCTGCTGAGTTGGCGTGAAGACATGCCCGAACGATGTCGAGCAGGCCCGTCGATCCGAGTTCGTGTGCCTGAATTTCGGGCTCCTCCAGATGCTGAATGGTTGTGGGTTCAAGATCTCCAGTGGCGAGCGCAGCCATAATGGACCATTTTCTACCTAGAGGAACGCTCCGGGCGGACTGCCTGAACGTGCGCTCTTGATCTGCGGAACAGGGACAATCGAATCGGGCAGAGAGACCGAACGCCGAAATCGATAACGCCGGTACACTGCCGCAGGTCACGACGGCGTCCCGGTTTGAGGACTGAACGTTGAAGATTGTCACGCTCAACATCAATAACGTCAACAAGCGGCTGCAAAACCTCGTGGCTTGGCTCGGCAAAACGAAGCCCGATGTCGTTTGTCTGCAGGAACTCAAGTCCGAGCAGAACGCATTTCCCGAGCAGACCCTCCGAGCCCTCGGCTATCGTGCAGTCTGGCAAGGCGAGCGTTCCTGGAACGGCGTGGCGATCCTCGCGCGAGACTGCGATCCGGTGCTGACCCGCGCAAGCCTGCCCGGCAATCCTGATGATCGCCAAGCACGCTACATCGAGGCGGCCGTGAATGGAGTATTGATCGCTTCCATCTACCTTCCGAACGGCAATCCCCAGCCCGGTCCGAAGTTCGGTTACAAGCTGGCTTGGTCCGAACGTCTCATCACACACGCCGCCGAACTCATGAGCGCTGGTGTACCAATCGTGTTGGCTGGCGATTACAACGTCGTCCCAACGCCGCAGGACATCTACGAAACGCGATCCTTGGATAACAACGCGTTGATCCAACCTGAAAGCCGCGAAGCCTTCACGCGACTGCTAGCTCAAGGCTGGACGGACGCTCTGCGGAGGCTGCACCCGGACGGCCCGCTCTGGACGTTCTGGGATTACAAGCGCGACCGATGGCCTGCTGACAAGGGCATGCGGCTCGACCATATCCTGCTCGCACCGATACTGTCAGAGCGACTTGTCGAGGGCGGTGTAGACCGATGGGTGCGTGGCGAGGAAAACGCTAGCGACCACGCTCCAGCTTGGGTAGTCCTAGATCTTTGAAGTTGTACTTATGACCTTATTGACTTCTCAGCTTTCCATCGCCGAGCTCGCAAACTCTGGGCAACTTGCAATTGGGCGTTCAAAAACGATTCAGACGAGAACGGCGTTTCAGGGGACGTATCTGCAAACCCGTTAAGAAGCTCGTGTAAATCATCAACTTGCGCGGCCAGATCCTTGATATTGGGGAATGCGGACTACCCCGGCGATTGGGCTCCCTGAATGCTTAGTCATTGTGCACCGGGACTTAGTATCGTGGCCAAGCGTCACTTCGTCCTTCGAGTGTGCCAATCCTAGTCGTTTCGCTCCTCCGCATCTTCCGTAAGGTCGATTGCCAGTACGACCGCGAGGATCAAGATGTCATCCTCCCCTGCTGCGGTCTCCACCCCGTAAGTGTCAGTCAGCGCAACCCATCGCTTTGAAACCGTAGCCACCACGTTCCCGTGACGCTCTATCGTAAAGTTGTGCTCAAAGATGCTTCCTGTGACATGCAAGTCGTCGGGCCCCGGAATGTCGACGGTGAAACGATCCACAAAAGGACTGATTAACTTCTTGCGCACCGTTGCTGCCTCATCGCCATGGCGCGTGATGTGGAATTTGGGAGTCAGTGACATGATCTGCTTGTTCACGGTCGCCAGTTCATTCCCAGCGAAATCCATCAAGACAAGCGTGTGATGCAGAGAAAAGATCTTGCCTTTGACCTGGTAAATAGGCGCGCCCTGTTCATCCTGAATAACGGAATCTTCGGTGAGACGAAAGAACTTTTCGCGGATAATATAGCGCATAAGAAATGTCGGGAGGGTTAACCGTCCCGTTCAGCGTATCGCAAGCGCTCTCGCCGGGCTATTCGTGCGTCATTGATTGCCAGCGAGGCGGCTGATCCATCGCAAATTTGATATGGATGGCGCGTTTCGTAAGCGACGTCCTCGTGATGCTTAAAGCTGGTTCCTCAAAGGTACGCTACTGAACCATCGGAATCCAGAACTGAATAGAACAACGCGCCCGTCTACAGCAGACGACGTGTAGCTTTACTGAGGTCGAGACCTGGGGTCGCGACGTAGAGTAGGAACCTATGCGGCACATTCTGGTCACCGGGGCAACCGGCAAAGTAGGCTCACATTTCATTCGAACGGTCTTCGAATCCGCAGGGTACGAGGATGTCATCGTTCGCGCACTATGTCACAATCGTGAGCTCGCCCCGCGCGACCGCCTTCAAGTAATCAAGGGCAGCATCTCCGACCGCGATACGGTGCGCATGGCTGTGCACGGAGTGACTCATGTCGTCCATTGTGCAACTTGCAAAGAAGCTCCTGATTCCGTGATGGATGTGACGGTGAAGGGCCTGTTCTGGCTCCTCGAGGAGTGCCGCAGCAGCGCATCGTTTCAGCGATTCGTACTGATTGGCGGAGACGCCGCTATGGGCCACTTTTTCTATCGGCGTGCTACGCCGATTACCGAATATGACAGGCACACAGCTTACCCGGGGTGCTACGCGCTTTCGAAGGTACTCGAAGAGGCCATGCTAGAGCAGTACTTCGTCCAGTACGGTCTCAACGGCTGCTGCCTGAGAGCACCTTGGATTATGGAGAAGGACGATTTCCGATACTCACTTTCCTTCGGTGAGGACGTCTTCGGTGGGCCGCGCTGGCGAGACCTGGTGGGTGCCGAGCGGGCCGACGAGTATGTGATGTCCGGCGCTATACCGCTCATGCTCAATCCTGACGGAAAGGCCGTGAAGCGCAACTTCGTGCATATCAGCGATCTGGTGTCTGCCATCATGCTGGCCCTCGATCACCCCGGAGCGTGGCAACAAACGTTCAACATTTGTATGGATGAGCCGGTTGATTATGCCGACGTCGCGGAGTACCTCCGCAGTACCCGCGGAGTTCCTGCGATCGAGATCGCCACACCTCATTGGTCAACTTGGCTGGACAACAGCAAGGCGAAATTCGTGCTCGGCTGGCGAACCCGATACGACTTCAAACGGCTGGTCGAAGAAGCGTGGTCCTGGCAGCGGCTCGCATCGGATCCACGGCGCATCTGGTATCCAGGCTGAGCCCCGCCACATTCCCTTTAGCCAAGGACAATAGGGTTGGCGGCCTCGGTAGTTGCCGGAGCAAACTTTAGCCGTTCATCGTATGAGCTGAGAACGCCTTCTGGAGGCAAGAGTGCTCGTAAGTCGGCCTCTCTTTATTGATCGGTCGAAGCAGCTTCCATTCGGCGAAATTTGAAGCGGTGCGAGCCGACTGTTGTAACCGTTTTGCCGTCAGCTGAGTTCTTGGGCGAGTCCGATGAGAAGTCCTTCAGGCCCGCGGATGTAGCAGAGCCGATATGCGCTTTTATACTGGACTACTTCGCCGACGAGCTGCGCGCCGCGTTTGCGCAGTCTTTCAAGTGTCTCGTCGATATCGTCTACGGCGAACATGACGCGGAGGTAGCCTAGAGCGTTCACAGGCGCCTTGCGGTGATCCGCAACGGCAGGCGGCGTGAGGAAGCGGGAAAGCTCGAGCCGGCCATGACCGTCCGGCGTGCGCATCATGGCGATCTCGACGCGCTGACCGGCCGGCCCAGTGACACGTCCGGCCCACTCTCCTTCGATCGTGGCCCGCCCTTCGAGCTCGAGGCCGAGTTCGCGAAAGAAATCGATCGTCGCTCCGAGGTCATCAACGACGATTCCAACGTTGTCCATCCGCTTGAGCGGCATGTGTCCAATCTACAAGGTGTCCTTCAGTTCAATAGCGGACCCCTTCTGAAACCCCGATTCGTACGGTAAGCCAGATACGGAACGCTAAGTCCCCTTCGATGAAGGTTTCCGATTGAGGCTTAAGGCCGAGATTTTCGTGGACGGCACTGCGCAATCGGTGCTTGCAGCCTAGATACCGTTGGATCGTCTGCAGGCTGTTGCGTCCGAACAGGAACTGGATCTGATCAAGTTCCCCCTGCAA
>JBJMGM010000155.1:0-11031 GCA_045807905.1 Bryobacteraceae bacterium
ATGGGGTAATTGACCTTTGCTTTTGTCAGTTGCCATCGACCGACAACTTCTGCCTTGCTGCGATCGATCACAAAGATGCTGTCGGTTTTCGCGACATTGACAAAGAGGCGGCGACCACGGGTTTCTGTTGCGAACGCTTCGGGATGGCCAGGAAGCTTGATCTCGGGCAGCTTTTCCATCGCGTTTAGATCAATCGATCCAATTACTCCGTCTTGTGCCGCGACATAGACTCGCCGCGCCTGTGCGTCATAACGAAGATTGTCCGCGTCGGCAGTGAACGGGAAGCGGTGAACTACATTCAGTGACGAGCCCTCCAGAAATTGCATTTCTCCATTTCCGCCGTTGGCAACGACGACCTGCTTTGTATCTGGGAGGTACAGAACTCCCGGCGGTTCGTGGAACCCAGTCACACTTCGCAGGCGACTCCCATTCTTTAGGTCAATGATTTCTAGTGTGTCGTTGGCTTTCCCAGCCACGAAGACGCGCTGGCCAACTAAATCAATCGCACCGCTGGCGATCGCTGTAATTGGCGCACTTTGTATCTCAGTACTGCTATCACTAATCGCCACGCCGACTGTTTACCTTCTGTTACGGGACCGTCAGCTCGATATGGCTGAGCACGGGCTTTTCCCTGGGCGCACAGAACTGGCGGAAAGCGAACTCATGTGATAAGATTTGTCCAAACGACCGCGCTGACCTTGCTCGTGCTTCCAGTGCTTTATCGGACGTTCCACCGTAAGAAGCTCTCGCGCAGTGCTCGATCCATTTGCCCGACACGACTTCGAGGAAGTGGATCGAGAAGAATTACCAACTACCGTCGAGCATTCTTGAGCCTGGCTGCTTCTTCGCATATGCTGCCATTCCAAATTATTGAGTTGGTTGGTTCGAAAACAGCGTTCTATGCCCATGTTTCGAAGCTCAAAAAACCATAACGAACTCTCCCCAACGGTTTCGGAACTAGACCAATCTGAGTTCTGGAAAATAGTTGAGAAGACCAAGCCAGAGAAGCTTCGTGCTCTTTCGGATGAAGAAATCCGAGATTGTCAGAACTATTTCTTGGAAATTCTTGACTCAACGCTTCCTGCCTATGAGACCGTAACCGCATCGCTGCGATTGATCCTGCTACGAGGTGAGATCGACCTAAGGCGTAGCGACGTTCGGCACCGGCAAACCCAGCGCCTGTTACGCTGGGCGATTCGAATTGGAATTCTTTCCGCAATTGTTGCAATCGTGTTTGGAATCGCAAACAGGCCGACTCCCGAGCGTGTGCCCGCTGCTGCTACAGAAGCTACAGAAATTCCAGCCATAATTCCGCCAACGCCTGCAACATTACCAACGACCACACCAACGCCTGCAGCATTAGCGACGACCACACCAGCGCCGACAGCCTCGCCGACGATGTCTGTCGTGAGGACACGAACACCGACAACACAGAAGAAGCAAACGGGACGCACCCGACGTAGGCGCCCGACACCGACGCCTAGCTTTTGGCATCAATTCTTTAAGCCGAAGTCAACCAGATAGCCTTAGGTCAAAGGTTCCTTATTACGAACTGAGATTTTTCACGGTTAGTTCACGGTCAAGATTGTAAATTTCATAAACGCATGCAAAGCGGTGAAACAGTGAAGCGATAAAACTGAGGCGTTGTCCCTTGACAGATGCAGGAAAAGTAACGCTGTGATAACGCAAGAAAATCCGTATCTAAAATGGTCGTGTTGTGTCGCTAGTGTTCGCCAATGCACGAGGCAACAACTCGTTAGCGTAGATTCGACGGATTTTCAGTCCAAGGGCGTCCGCCAATTCCGCCATGCGGGCGATTTCAGGAAAATAGGCATTTGCCTATGCGGCAAACAGGCATTTTAGCTGTTTCTGGGCGGTAGCGAAAGGCAGCTGGCTGAAAGCTCGCTGGGACACGGGCCGCAAGCCCATGTTCCAGTCAGAAGGGATTGCATACCGGGCAGCGGTCCGAAAATTTCGCGGAGAATGTATTTAAGGAGCCTCACCAACAGGCATCCCGAGCCCTCTTTTATCCCGCACTGGCGGTGCGACTCTTCGAGTTACAAACGCGATGCGGTCTTAATGACGATGCAGAAGGCCAAGGTCAGTCTCGCGCGCCAGAGGCATCCCACAGCTCGCGACAACCGATTCGGCAATCCTCTCGCAAACCGACTGACCCTGGCTTACTGGAGATCAAAAAGCGAGGCGCTTTCAGCAACTCGCTCGCGAGCTGCCGTAATGACCGGGCTGCGCGAATCTCAACTCGCTTCTCGAGCGTCTAGGTGTTCGGAATCTTTGGCTCTGTCCGCCGCCTTCAGGGAACGCAGAACCGCTTCAAACACAGCCGCGGGCGAAATCTCATTGATGCATTTGCGGCCCGTGCGGCATACTCCACTATAATAACAATCGCACGGAGTAGGCGGTTCTACAATCTCTCCGCGGCCGTAAAGCTCAAATTCATAGCGATTAAAAATATTGTTCAGCAGCACTAAAGGCGTGCGCGCACCGATCGCTAGATGCATAGCCATGGTGACTGCACTGACGATGCACTGGCAGCGCTCGATCATCGCATAAAAGGTTTCCAAAGATTGAACGCCTGACGCCAAACAACCCGTCGCGTCAACCAGTCGGGCCGACATCTCGACTTCCTCTGGCCCCCCTAATAGAACGGGTTGCAATCCGCGCCCCTTGAGCAGTTTGATTAATTCAATCCAGTGCTCCACCGGCCAAATTCGAGAAGGCCAGCGCCTGCCGGCCCCAATGTTTAGTCCGATTGCAGAATCTTTCGGTAGAAGCTCGGCCGCCCTTTCCCTTGCAGTAGCAGTCGTACCGCGAAGCCAATATTCTTCTCTTCTAAAGGGTAACCCAGTGATGTCGAAAATCTCTTCGACGTAGCTTTGGCGATTGCGCTGGCTATACGGGTTATCTATGCCGGTCGCAAATTTGTGCCACGCAGCTTCATCCACGGGGTAAGGCATGCCGCTCCGAAGCGTGTAACCTCGATATTCCGTCGCTTTCGTAGATGCGGCGATAGCACACGCCTCCGGATCCTTGTCCAGATTCCAACAAAAATCCCACGTCCCTTGGGCGATTCGCGCCAGCGTTGCAGCGGTGGGATGGACGGCTTCGCAGACGTGAGTGGGGAGAAGATCAGGAAAATGGGTGACCCAAAGTATTCTCGTGCCGCTGTTGATGGGATCGAGAGCGCGCAACAGAGGAGTTGACCTCAACACATCTCCAGCCGCACCAAGTTTGATGATAACCCCCCGTCGATTCGTTGGCTGAAAATGGATACACGTGCAGCGATGCCCCGCTTCCACGTGCGGCCTGCACGGGCGGTCGCCCAGATAGTGTACGCAGTCCGTGCGCAGATTCTCAATCAGCCTGCGTGTCTCGGTCATGTTCGGTTATTCGCTTGTTGATACCCGTCATTGATCTGCCTGACTCGCTCGTAGCAACACGTCTAGATTTCGACGACGGTGTAAACTAGGGACAACATTTTGTCGGGTTAGAGGTTATCATTCACGGCAAGATATCCTTCGTGCCCCATGTGTAAGATGATCGCGCGCGCGGCTTCTTCCGGCGTAACGTCGACGGTGTTGATAACAATCTCCGCATCCTTCGGTTCCTCATACGGGTCCGACACACCAGTGAAGTCCTTGAGAATTCCAGCACGCGCTTTCGCATAAAGACCTTTCCGGTCGCGGCGTTCGCATACTTCAACGGGAGTCGAAAGGTATACCATAACAAAGCCCCCGAAAGGCTCAATCAATGCGCGCACTTCTTTCCGCGTCACGTCGTACGGTGCAATCGAAAAATATCACGGTCAATGATTGGCAACGCTGCCATGCAAAGAACCGTGTGGCCATCAGCCTCGCTCCGTTTTGGCGACTAACCGTTACTGTCAATGACGAGCCAGAGAATCTAATGGTCCTGCCGCCGATCGACGAAAGCATCGAGGATAAAATAATAATTCTGCGAGCTTCCAGTTTCAAATGCCTATGCCCACGGCGACCAGTAGAGCAGCGCAAGGCGTTCTGGCAGAAGTTAGTTGATGAGCTGCCAGCATTTTTGGCTTTCTTATTCCAATGGGAAATTCCGAGTAAACTTGTGAGTGCTCGCTTCGATGTTACCCATTTTCATCACCCTGACATCCTCCAGGCAATCGACAATCTCGCACCTGAATCGCGATTACTTCGGCTGATCGACGAGGAGCTTTTCGAAATCGGCAGCGAACCGCGGGAGGGCATCGCCGAACAGTTGGAGCGGGAGTTATGCGCTGATGGCAGTCGTTGTCGCAACGAAGCGCGCAAGCTTTTCACGTACAACACCGCTTGTGGAGTGTATCTCGGGCGACTTAAGAAGAAGCAACCTGCCCGATTTCGCTCGGGCCACACTTCTACAGGCAGTGCCTGGACGATCCATCCGCCGCAGTTTTGAAGAACCGAGAAAGACCCCTTCACGTTGTCAGAATTGGCTTTCTGCTGAAGGGTGAAGGGCTGTTTCGTACTTTGAGGTTAAAGAGGACAGGGGCAAACCCGGCTATAGATAACAGCTTGTCTTCAAGGATTGGGAAATATCCCTTCATGCCTTCCCCGGGTTGGAGCCTGTGAAGCGGTTTTTGTGACTTCACCATCCGCAACGAGGGCTAACGCTTAAGCATGCTTTTATCTTGCCGTGGTAAGGGAACCTTTGAAGCACTTTTCACATTGAGGTTAAGGACGCAGTCCACCGAAGACAATTTGCTTACAGCCCTTGAAAATTAGGGTGAGCGCTCACCGGTTGACAGAGGTTCGGCATGTAGCGGCTTTCGCGTAATGGCCTCCCAGCGGGAAATAGGTAAGCAATGGGGCTGCGCGCCTCTTACGTGGCCAAACTCGTGAGGAAAGGTATGCCGACGGATTCAATTGCATCGGCAAGTAGATGGCGCCAAGAAAATACTGGCCTCCGTGCGCCGACTGATCCGAAATCAGTTGGCCGGCAAATAGCTGGAGAAAACGATCCCTCAGAAACCAATAGCGTTATTCCGTTGTCCGCCGCAAGGGATCTGGCATTCAGGGGTTATGACACTATCCTCGCTCGCGTGCTTCTGCTCCCGGAACGTACTGCGCGCCACTGCAATCCTGCCGATCCGCACACGGCCATAACTCTGCTTAACTCTGAATGCACGGCAATCCTTGTTGATGCGCACCCGCTGTACGCTGCATGGTCGGGAAAAGCTATAGTCTGAGCGCCGTAAATAGCCAGTATTGCCAAGTTACGCGGGTGTATTTATCAGCGTGAACTGGCAGAGCGCGACGCATCTGACTGCAGTGGGGAGCGGGTCACGCATGTGCCAGCACACCCGCCCGAGCAGTTTCGGCTTCCGGCTGCCTGCGCGGGTGTAAGCTACTTTCGGACAGAACCTTGGGCACTTGCATGCAGGTGGTTTTTAGCAGGGACGCTAGAAGCGCGAAATCAAGCCGATGGACAAAGCGAGCGAAGCAATCCTCGCGTTAAAGCCCGTTTCTTTCCGTTATAGGAAGAGCTTGGTCCCGCCGGCATTCCGCAGTTCGGGCTCGTGGCTGAGGAGGTGGAGAAAGTAAGTCCCGATCTGGTCGCGCGCGACGCGGAAGGCAAGCCATACACGGTACGAAGCGGTGAACGCCATGTTGCTTAATGAGTTCCTGAAAGAGCATCATAAGGTGGAAGAGCAAGCGGTCGCGATCGCGCAGCAACGCAAGGACTTTGAGACAAAAATCAGCAAACTAGAAGCGATCGCCGCGCAGCAAGGAAAGCAGATCCAAGTTCTCACGGCGGGTATTCAGAAGGTCAGCGAGGAGCTTCAGTTGAGCAAACCTGCTCCAACCACAGTCGTCGAGAGTCCTTAACGACTTCTGCCGCCCAAGTTGATGGAAACACGATCGTTTTCTCAAGCGCAGTGCGCGGCCAGATCACGTTAATAAGCGGAACGCTAAACATCACTGCGAACGTGGTGATCCAAGACCCTGGCGCGCAGCTGCTCACCATCAGTGGTAACAGCGTCTCCCGCGCGACGCCGCGAGCCCAACAACAGCCTGGCGCACCCGGATTAACCGGCAAGATTTTTCCTCAATGGCTGAAATAAGCTTGACGTTTTCTCGCCTTTCGGGTAGGCAGTTACTTCTTATGAAAAAATACTTCACTCCACTCATCACCATCGGCGGCATCGCGATTTTGGCGTTCTTCGCTTTGCCGGTCTCTTCTGCGTTCGCGCAGTACACCGCCACCGACGTCAGCTCCACTGTAACAGTAGGCCCGGTTAAAAACCTTGAACAGCTTGCCAGCGCATCGAAAGGGCCCGCCGGAAGCGCAGGGGGAGAAGTTCACCCGAACCGAATTCCCCCACTGCGACCGCCGATGCAGGATACGGGAGACGTATTTGATCAGGCGCCCCTAGCACCGTTCGCCGCTTCGCCTGACCCAATGCACTCCTTCTTTCGCGGGTTCACGGGCCTGACTCATCTCGAGCAACGTCTCTACGCCGCTGGGGGCAATCAATTTAACAAAGAGCCGCCAGACCAGGGACTGGCTGTCGGTAACGGCTTTGTCATGGAAGCGGTGAATACAGCTATCAACATTTATGACACGAACGGCATTGTTCAGCTTCCCAGACCAGTGGCTCTTAACGAATTGTTCGGATTGCCGTTGGAGCTCAACCGCACGACCGGAGAAGTGGGGCCCTTCGTTAGCGATCCACATTGCCAGTTTGATCCTGAAACACAGCGCTGGTTTGTCGTTGCAACCAGTATACTGACGAACCCGACAACGGGCGCTTTCCTGAGGCAAAGCCGTCTCTTCCTAGCGGTAAGCCAGTCTTCCGACCCCAGAGGCGCCTATGCCACTTACACCTTTAATACTACGGGCGCGAGCGATCCCGATCAACAGGGGCCGAGATTCGGAGACTTCCCGATTCTTGGGATTGACCGTTATGGGGTTTATATCAACACTCAAGAATTTAAAATCCTCAGAGGCGGCGTCCTTGACGGTTTTATCGGCGGGGCCATTCTTGCGGTTTCCAAGGCCGCGTTGATCAACGGTGATGGTGGCCCGGCGCCGCGTCGCGTCCAGCGTTTTGCCCTGCCATTCCAAACCGGTTTTGAATTCAGAATTTGGCCCGCTTACATCCCGCCGGGGCAGACCCCGGTGCTGACGAACGGGGGCACGGAGTACTTCCTTAGCTCTAATGTTGCGGGTAACAATGGACATCAAATAGCAGTTTGGGCGGTGACCAACACCAGCTCGCTCAACACGCCAACTCCCAACGTCCGTCTGAAGATGACAGTTGTAGACACGCGGGCTTACCACAACCCGAACTTCGGCGTGCCGCAGAAAGATGGGTTTCATCCTTTGGGCGCTTCGCTCGGTGAACCCGTTGAGAAGCTGGATCCTGGTTTCGATACGATTTCTTCTTGCGAATACGTGAATGGGCATATCTGGGGCACGCTTAGCTCCTCAATGAACGATAGCACCGGGGGTAAAATCGAGGTGGTCGATTTCTTTGTGTTCACGCCGCAGATCACAAATGGAAACTTAACTGCCAGCCTGTTTACCCAGGGTGTCATCGCCGGGTCTGGAGTTTTCCTCATGTATCCCGCGATTGCGCTCAATACAGACGGAAACGGCGCCATCGTGTTCTCACTGTCAAGCCCACACAACTTTCCAAGCTCGGCTTTTGTCAGCGTCACAGGCACGACGATAAGTCCGATCCATATTTCGCGTGAAGGCAACGAGCCGGAGGATGGCTTTACCGGTTATCCAGAGTTCGGTGGGGCGGGAATTGCCCGATGGGGTGATTACTCCGCTGCGGCCGTCAACAATGTCGATAACACCATCTGGATGGCGACAGAGTACATCCCTGATTTGGCCCGCATGCCATTGGCAAACTGGGCCACCTACATTACGCGCTGGCAGCCGTAGCAAACCTGCTGCTGCCCGAGCTTGCATCCACCTTAACCCTCTCCCGAAATTCGGGAGAGGGTAGGGTTGGCTAACGAAATAGCATTCATTTCGATAGGCGCTTTCGGAGCAGCCGAGTTGGCTGCAGCGCCTCGTTAGCAGTTCTTATTATCAACCAAGGTAACCCAGGGGAATTTTTCCTCAGGATAGACATCCTTGGTCGGCGGAAAATCCTCCGGACCGTTTATGGCACATTCACAGCGAAGGAGCCGATGAACCAGCCAGCGTTCGTTACGATTACTCTGTTGACGGCCGGAAATATTCAGGTGGGCCATGTGGCGTCAGCACCAACTTGCACAGAATTCAGGTTGGCGATCCCATAGCAGTCACATACTCGCGAGGGTCACCTTCTATTTCAGTCTGCGGTGATGCGCAATCAGCGTATTAACGAGTTTGGCGGATTCTCTTTATCATCACTCCGGCTTTTGCTTGGTCGCCGGTGGTCTCAGCGCGTTTACGCTGTATCGCTATGCGACGCAGATTCCATCTAACCAGGCGCTCCAGCCAACCGCTGGCCGTTCCGATGTTTAGTTTTTCAATGACCTCAACACTGAAATTCGCAGCCGTCTATTCGCATGTCAAACCCGCCAAATTCCGCTGACTCGCCCGCCGCGTAACAGCTTAAACTTCACCATCGTTGACCCAAACTATGATATTTTTTTGACTCGCGAGCAACTGCGGCCTACACTAACAGGTCTGTTCCGCGAGCAGGACAACGTACAGTAAGTAGGTTAACGGCACGGCGATCGAGCCGTTCCTATCCGCTATCCGACGTCAGGATTGCAGTCTTTTCCGCAAGGTGGGTTCTCGATATTCAGCGGGATTACAGATTATTGTTGACCCCGATAAATCCTTCGCGCTCCATGTGTAACATGATTGCCTGCGCCGCTTCTTCGCGCGCGCCCTCTGCGGTATTGATGACAATGTCCGCATCCTTAGATTCCTCATAGGGATCCGAAATACCAGTAAAGTCCTTGAGAATTCCAGCGCGCGCTTTCGCGTAAAGACCTTCCCGTCGCGGCGTTCACAGATCTCGACCGGAGTCGAGAGGTACACCATGACAAAGCCCCGGAGAGGCTCGATCACCGCGCGTACCTCTTTTCGCGTGACGTCATACGGTGCAACTGGAGCACAAATAGCGATCCCATGATTTTTCGTAATCTCGGAAGCAACGTAGCCGATCCCGCGAATATTAATATCTCGGTGTTGGGTTGGTTGAGGGGGCGAATCAGCCAGCCAACGTCGCTCAAGGCAGTGACAAGCCTCACTGACTGCTTCTCCTGCCGCGGAACGGATCAAAACGGTGAGCTTCTAAACGCAGGCGCTGCCCTTAGCTCACACGCTATTTGGCTGCTTGCGATAAGCAGATTGCGTGGGTGAAGCCCCCTCTTATTCAGCCTCCGTTTGCGCCGCCTTGCGCCTTCGTCTTACTTTCTCGGCATAGCCATCCTCGCCGCGATCGCGATACTTGCCTTTCGAAATCAGCATTTTTTTATACGCATCGTATCCGAGATCAATCGCTTCCTTCCAAGTGGCGCTCACATTTTCTGAAACTTCCACACTTAGCCCATCGTCGTGCCACAACTCCCAATACTCCCCCTTAGCATGTACCATGTTGAGAGCTGCCATTTCCATCGAACCCATTCTCTCGCCGCCATGGACGAAAGCCCCGGCACTCTGGAAGCCATGGTGAGCGCGGTCGCCGTACTTTTGCACTAAAGTATAAGCCATAACCGCGATATCTTCCTTACGTCCCGTTAGCTGATCATTCTGGATGGTGAACCGCTCGGGGTACTTGCTCAAGCCATATTCAATTATTCGTTCATTAAAACTGGGAGGCAAGTCTAACACCTTCGATAGATGGAGCGAGATCGCTTGTTTGGGAAAAGCTTTCGCCCACTCGTCCGTGTATTTTTTATAGACCTGCAAGAGCTTCTCTTCGTAATTTCCCATCCCTTTCCATTTGGCACGATCCTCCGGAGTCTGCGGCAGGTGCATTTCGGCGCTTTGGAAGTTCGCGCAGGTGAGCACCACGCTCACACAAAGCGGATCCGCGGCATACCGTCTTCCAAGCTTCTCGATAACGCGCGAGAAATTTCGCTGATAAAGTGCGTCCCATGGGACCGGAATCGTCAGTGTCTGTCCAAAATTGGGCCGGTGAGGGTTGTTCGCCCGTGTCAGAAAAGGCTTTGCCCCTTCTTCATAAACGTACGCGGGTGTCTCAGCGCCGGGTTTGACGGAGAGTTCATATTTTCGACCGATTTGTCGCAGCACCTCCACTGTCTTGTCGATCGCGCTAAAATCGAGCTTACCCGATTGTTTCTCGATATCTTTCCAGCCGATGTGCAAACATATGCCCGTGAGGTTTGGATTCGCCGCGACGGCTTTGGCGAAGGAGCTTAGCTCAAAATCATTCGCCGGCATCTTCTGCGTGACCCAGAGACCGCTTAGAAGCGGGGGCGACTGTGCAGCAAGGGCCGGCGCATTGCCCAGCAGCATCGTGGCGATTAACCCAATCCATCGGCATACTGAGCGGGTTCCGGAGCTTCGTCGCGTTTTTTCTTTCAAACCGAAAGGCTCCCGGGAAGCGGTATAATCGTCACCGTTACGCGATTAGAATGCAGAGTAGGGATAAATGTCTCCGCTTGCTTGTGGCACAGGCCTTTGAAAGAAGAATACTGACCCGAGGCGTTCGGGTATGTTTTGTGAGCTTCACAAATCTCTACGGCGCCAAAGATGCACGTACGGCTCGGGGTAGCTAACGTATGTTCATAGTTTGCTTTATTCCCACTCCCCAGTCAAGAGGGTGTTACTTGGGGAGCGCAATCAGTTGCGCGGGCAACATGTCACGATCCCGAGGCGCTCTGAGAAGATTGAAATTTACCAAAAACAAAAATCGGTAAGTATGGGCCTCCTGGGAT
Source organism: Bryobacteraceae bacterium (assembly GCA_045807905.1). Lineage (GTDB taxonomy): Bacteria > Acidobacteriota > Terriglobia > Bryobacterales > Bryobacteraceae > Bog-105. Next base: position 10,896 of record JBJMGM010000155.1, read on the forward strand.
CCTACCGAGATCTAATTATAACCGGGCAAGATCCAACCCAATCGCCGGAACGCGCCACAGGCATCATATAAGGTCACGTTGCCGTGTCGCGGGCAACATGGTACTATTATGAGGAGAAATGGACGCGCCCTTTCCC
>JBJMGM010000156.1:0-51686 GCA_045807905.1 Bryobacteraceae bacterium
ACTCCATTTGCAAGTCGATGATGCGCTAACCTGCCCGCAAGCGCACCTGTAGCTCGTGGCGGTCAAACGGCTTCACGACATAGTCATCTGCTCCGGCTTCCAGCCCTTCCACCGTTTCATCTTTGGTGTGTTTTGAGGTAAGCAACAGAATGTACGTGTAAGGCTCCCGGTGCGTGTCGCGAACCCGCCTGCACACTTCCGGACCGGTCATATGCGGCATAACCCAGTCGAGAATTGCTAACGGGGGCGAGTTCGGATCGGCCAGGATATCCCAGGCCTGAGCCCCATTTTCTGCGACTACAACCTCATAGCCCCATTGCAGCAGTGCGCCTCTCAACATGATGCGAGAGGTTGCGTTATCGTCCGCTATTAGCACTTTCATTCTTAGATCCGGTTCCGCATCCTAAGAAGCCCATCGTCCGTGGCAGCCGAAAAAATTAGGCCTCACGCTGAGAAAAGCTGGTTCTTTATCGACTCCCTTTCCACTGCAGCATCAATTCTGCAAATGAAAGAAAAGAAGCCTTGTCTTCTACTATGAGGCGATGCCCCTCAGGGGTCAATACCTCGGGACAACTCTACAAATGTATGACTTAACAGAAACCGATTCTATAATGGGTGTGCCCACCAAGGAATTTCCCAGAAACGCGGAAGCCTTTTGAGTTAAAGGAGCTTGCATGAACAATTCAGTGCTCGTGCCCATGGTCGTCGAGCAGACCTCGCGAGGCGAACGCGCCTATGACATCTACTCTCGACTGCTGAAAGAAAATATCATTTTTCTCGGTACGCCCATCGACGACAACGTTGCGAACCTGGTGATCGCCCAGATGCTATTTCTGGCCGCGGAAGATCCGGAGCGTGATATCTCGTTATATCTCAACTCGCCAGGCGGTTCTATTACGGCGGGGCTCGCCATCCTCGATACCATGCGGCTGGTTGAGCCTGACATCGTAACGTATTGCGTAGGGCAGGCAGCGTCCATGGCCGCCGTCCTCCTGGCCTGCGGTACCAAAGGCAAACGCTTCAGCCTTCCTCACTCCCGCATATTGATTCACCAGCCTTCTATGAGCGGGTTGGGCGGGCAGGCGGCGGATATCGATATCTACGCACGGGAAATTCTGCGGATGCGGCAATCGCTGAACGAGATTTTGGCTGATGCAACCGGTCAGCCGGTTGAGAAAATTGCCCGCGATGTGGATCGTGATTACATTTTGGAACCCGATGCCGCACTCGAATACGGCATGATCGATCGCATAATTTCAAGCCGCGAACTCCATCCCGTTCCAGCGCGCTAGCCCTGAAAGCAACATTAAAAGCGGTTAACGCCAGCTGCTTAAAGCGGGCTTCTCCTGGATCGCGGCTCAGTAAACCGTTGTCATCGTTCAAATTTGACGAGCGTGCCCAGCCAGACCTCAGTAGGAACGCAGTTTTTCGGGTTGACCCGCCGTTCGAGCCTGCGCTAAAGTAATGCTTTCGTTATAGTTTCATCGGTCCATAAAATCAGCTTATCGAAAAATGCTACATTTCCGCCCTTTGCTAATGGGCTTCGTCATCCTGGGTGCAGCCGCTCTAGGCAGATCCCAGGGGGACAACACGGAAGCGGCAAAGCCTGCCGTCGCCAGGGAAGCTGGTGCGATCAAAACTCCTCCCTCCGAAACTGAGGATCGGTTAGCGCGGGCTGAGAAACACTTTAACGCGGGCCGGCAATTTTATTTTCAAGACAACGTGGGTGATGCTCGCCGGGAATTTGACGCGGCTATCGATGCATTGTTGAATGCTCCCGAATCGCTACCGGATCGCCAGCGGATTGAGCGGCGCATCGCGGAAATGACCGATGTGATTTACCGCTTCGACATTGAGAAACTCGGCGCCGGCCAAACGGATGATGCCGTAGTCTTCGATAAAGCGCCCATTGACGAGATCAGCCATATGACTTTCGGTGTCGATCCGAATCTCGCGCCCAAACTGAAAGCCGAACTTAACCAGACTGCTTCCGCCATCCCTCTTGAGTTATCAGATCCCGTTCAGGGCTTTGTACATTTCTTTTCAACGGACCGCGGACGTAGCATCCTCCTCGCCGGTTTACGGCGTTCCGGCCGCTACAAGGCTCTCATTGAGCGCATCTTTGCCGAAGAGGGCGTGCCGCCGGAATTAATCTATGTTGCACAAGCCGAATCGGGTTTTTTGCCCCGTGCTGTCTCGAACAAACGAGCTGTCGGCATGTGGCAGTTTATTGCCGGAACAGGGGCGCAATACAACCTGGTTCGAACTTCGACCTCGGATGACCGCTTGGATCCGGAAAAGGCCACTCGTGCTGCCGCCAAACACCTGAAGGACTTATACGCCCGCTATGGCGATTGGTATTTGGCGATTGCGGCATATGACTGCGGCGCTGGCGCGGTGGATCGGGCGGTCGAGCGGACAGGCTATGCGGACTATTGGGAGTTGTTGAAGCGCCACGCGCTACCCAAAGAGACGGCCAGTTATGTCCCGATCATCGTCGCTATGACGATCATGGCTAAGAACCCACATGACTACGGTTTGGAAGACATTCAACTCGATCCACCTGTCGAATATGACTCGATACGATTAACCGCGCCCACCAACCTGAACCTTATCGCCGACGCGACCATGCAGCCAATATCGACGATTCAAGATTTGAATCCCTCGCTGCTGAGGATATTGGCTCCATCGGGCTTCGCCATTCACGTTCCGAAGGGGTCCGCAGAAGCTACGGAAGCCGCGCTCGAATCCGTTCCGGCCGCAAATCGGCAAGCTTGGCGTTTGCATCACGTTCAAACAGGCGATACTCTCGAAACCATCGCCAAAACGTATCATTTGCCGGCCGAGCGAATCGTGGCGGTCAACCAGGCGACCGATTCACTCGAATCCGGAGACATGCTGTTTATCCCCGCCGTTTATCACGAGGAGACGCGTCCCCGGTACCGGCGGTCCTGGAGAACTCGTGTGAAGATTAGCGCCTCCGCGAAAGCTGCTTCCGGACAGGATGGTCGCCCCGCTGCAGCTCGTCAGGTCTCACCGCCAGTTTTGCACCGCAAAGCACAGGTTAGAACGGCAACTCTCGACCGGTAGCCCCAGCCCGTTTCATTGGTTCAGAGAGCATCTCGTTCTCTCCTGACCTTCTATTTACTCATTGCGATTGCTCACGCGTTGTGAAATCATTTGCCTTCTCGCATCATCTCGATGCATAGTGAGTAGGTTGCGAAAAGGAGAACCGGCATGAGCTTAACGTACTGGCTTAGTCCAGATAATGAGAATGATGACTTCGACTACGAAGATGAGCATGTAGATCTGGAGTCAGACAAAGACGAATACGACGATGAGGACGAGGATGAGGACGAGGTGTCTCCGGCGGCCAAACCTACTAAAACAGCGGCAACTCGTAGTTCGGAGGCAGCGGGAAACAGAGATGCAGCGAGTTCTGATCAAAGGGCGTCCGGTAATGGCAGACCCTCTGAAGCCGACACCGCCGAGGTAACCGAGGAGGAAGTAGGAGGAGCCGAGATCATTCAAAGAGATCGCTCGACGGCAAAAAAAGCCGCACCAAAAAAGGCGGCTGTAAAAAGGGCGATGCCGAAGAAGGCTGAAGCAAAGAGGCCTTCGCCAGCAAAGAAAACAGCTAACAAGAAAACCGCAGGCGCAAAGAAGCGCACAACAGTGAAGAACGGCGGTTCAGTAAAGAAGGCGGCGTCGAGCAGATCCGGTAAGAAGAGCTCGGCTAAGAAGAGCTCGGCTAAGAAGAGCTCGGGCAAGAAGAGCTCGGCGAAAAAAGCTTCGTCCAGGAAATCCGGAGCAAAGAGGGCAGGAGCGAAGAAAGCGGCGAGACGAAGGTAAGTGGAAGGGTTCCGAAGACCGTATCCTTCTCGCTTGAACCTATTTCGGCTGTTTTCGGATTACCGAGCGACACCGCTCGAAAAGTTCGATTAGCGAGTCAGCGTACTCCTCACTCGTGCGGGGGCCTTTGCTCCCGAACCCCGTAGTGGTGGTGCCCTTTCCGTAGCCGGTTGTCACCGCGATGAACTTCATCAGTTCCAGGGCGACCTCGTCGGGGCTCTGCCTGGGCGATTCTCTTTCTGAACTCGGTTCAGCCATGCTTTTGCGTTGTGCTCCTTGTCCTGCAGACTAAGATCTAGCCTGATTCTCTCATTAGCCACGCTTCATGCCTGTTCGCGCCCGAAATCTGATCCGGAAGATGCGCGGTGGCGCGCAAGCGCATTTGTTAGAGGGTGAGGACGGCGCGTTTTACGTGGTCAAGTTCATGAATAATCCGCAGCATCGGCGGATATTGATCAATGAATGGCTTGCTTGCGCGTTTCTGCGGTATTTGCAGATTCATGTACCGGATACCGCCGTTATTGAACTGACGCGCGAATTCATCGAAAGGAACCCCGACCTCTATCTATCAATCGGTTCGCGTCGCGAACAAGTCTTGCCGGGGCTGCACTTTGGTTCACGTCTCGCCGTACACCCGGATCGCGTCGCGGTGTTCGATTTTCTTCCGGACAAGCTTCTTAACAAAATTGAGAATCGCGTTGACTTCCTGGGAGCGCTGGTGTTTGACAAATGGGTGGCTAATGCCGATTCCCGGCAAGCCGTCTTCTTCCGAGCGCGCGCCAAGGTGGACGCCCTTGAAAGGCGAAACGCCCGCCCGAATTGGGTTTTTCGCTCAGATGATCGATCATGGATTTGCATTCAACGGCCCGCATTGGGAGTTCCAGGACTCTCACCTTCAGGGGCTGTACTTCCGAACTGCCGTTTATGATGAGGTGCGCTCGCTGGATTCGTTCCAGCCCTGGATCACAATGGTCGAAAACTTTCCCCTCGAAGTGGTCGATTCCGCGTGGAAGGAGATTCCCCGCGACTGGTTGCAGCAGGATGAAACGCCGCTGGAAGGCTTATTGGAGAAATTGCTGAAACGGCGCTCGCGGATCGCCGCTTTGATTGACGAAATACAGCGGAAGCGGGCTACTGTTTTCGCAAATTGGCGGTGATCTCGCTCGCGACCCGATCAGCCGTCAGCGGAGCCAGCAGAATGCCATTGCGGTAGTGTCCGTAGGCCAGGTACAAGCGGTCGGAGTGCCAGGAAGCGATACGTAGAGCGTCGCTGCCTGGGCGAAGGCCGGTCCATGCCTCGGAAGGCTCTATCTCTCGAAGGTGCGGGAACACAAACCCCGCCTGCTCGGCGAGCGATGCGACTACGTCTGGTCGTATTTCACGATCAAATCCGACATGCTCTACGGACGCTCCACAGATCAGCAACCCGCTCGCGCGTTGGAAGAGGTAAGCGTGTCCATGCCGCACCACGGTGTGGCAGGTCTGCTCCGGTTGGTGGTATCCGATCAAGTGGCCTTTGACGGGTTCTGCAGAAGGCAGCACGGGCACGCCCCCGAGGGCAATAGCGCTGCTCCAAGCTCCCGCTGCGATGACGATCGCTTCGAAGGCTTCTACACCCTGGCAAGTCTCAAGCCTCGCTTCCTGATTCGAGATCTCAGCTTGGTACACAGGGCAGTTCTGCCGTACCGACACACCGGATCTCTGACATACAGCGGCAAGCGCCACCATTGTTTCGCGTGTGTTGACAATCGCGTCATCAGCATAGAAGAAGGCGCCCACAAGCCCCTCCCTGCGCACTCGCGGCCAGAAGGTAAACACGTCATCCCGCGGCACCTGTTTAGAGCGAATTCCGGCCGCACGCTGACGAACTGCCCGGGCCTGTAAGGCGTCGCATTCGCTCTGTGAATAGGCTAGATCTAGCGCGCCGCATTCCTGATAGTCGATCGCCAGCCCAGACGCTTTCTCAAGCTCGCTGACGAAGCCGGAGTAAAGCCGGCGCGATTCGGTTGCGAAAGAGGCAAACTCTGACGGAGATTCGATTTCTCCACCTGGCGACAGCATCCCGGCGGCCGCCCAACTCGCCTCTCCTCCGATTGAACCTTTGTCAAACAGCGTGACTCGCCAGCCGCGCTGTGCCAGACGCCAAGCTATCGATGTTCCGATGATCCCGCCACCCGCGACGGCAACCGTCCCTACTCGCTCAGTCGGACCCGCCTGGCTCACGCGGGTTCCTGAACAGTCGCCGCTTCGGTGTTTCCTTTCTTAACGATCTCCAAAAACGCCTTCGCTGCATGGCTTAACGCTCGCCGGCCGGGGTACACCAGGCGAATTTTGCGTTCGACCGTAATCTCGTTCACTCGAATCTCACGCAATAGGTCCTGTCGGATCTCCTGCTCAACGCACATGCGCGGAAGAAATGCGACACCTTCGTTGTCCTGAACCAGCCGCCGGATCGTCTCAACGGTCGGCATTTCAACATCCATATTCAACGGCACTTTATGGCGCTGAAACTCGCGCAACACATATTCGCGATACGGCGAAAGTACATTGTGAGCGATGAACGTCTCCATATCCAATTCCGTAATGGACACTTCGCCGCGGTTGGCAAACCGATGCTGCGGTGACACTACGAGCGCAAGCCTGTCAGTATAAATGACCTGCGAAACGACTCTGTCGTCCCCCGGATCGTAGCTGATGACACCCAGCTCCAGTTCTCCATCAAGTAGCTGTGACGGAATTTTGCTCGACTCGGTGCGCCTCACCTGCACCTTTACCTTGGGAAACGATCGCCGGTATTGCTCAATGTGCTGAATCAGATATAAAGATGTCGACTCGTTCGCGCCAATCGACAATCTTCCCGCGTAATTATCTTTCAACTCGCGCAAGGCATTTTCAAGGTCCGACTCCATGTTCTGGAAACGGCGGGCATATTCGAGCACAACTCTGCCGGCATCGGTGAGCAACAGCTCCCGACCCGATCTGTCAATTAGCTTTTCTTTGAGATCGCCTTCTAACCGCTGAATTGCAATGGAGATAGCGGGTTGCGTTCGTAACAGTTTCTCCCCCGCCCGCGAGAAACTTCGTTCCGTTGCTACGGTAAGAAAAACCTTAAGAGGATACAGTTCCATCGCGCCCACCCGTGACGTTTATGTCATGATTATATCTTATAAATGGTCGCAACACTATAAATTTGAGTAATCGACCTGATTCATCGTAGTATGAGTGTATTAACCCCACGCGAGGTGCTAATTTGAGCCGCATCTACATCTTTGACACGACGTTGCGGGACGGCGAACAGTCGCCCGGCTGCAGCATGACGAGAGCCGAAAAGCTTCAAATGGCAGCGCAACTGGTCGGTCTGGGCGTGGACATTCTTGAAGCCGGGTTTCCGATCGCTTCAGATGGCGATTTTGAGGCAGTCGACGCGGTGAGCCGCCAATTTCCATGGGTGCAGGTGGCTGCGCTGGCGCGTGCGTGCACGCTTGATGTGGAACGGGCGGCGAGAGCGCTCGAGCACGCGAAGCGGCCCCGCATTCATACTTTCGTCGCGACGAGCGAAATTCATCTGAAACATAAACTGCGCAAAACGCAGGAGCAAGTGCTTGATCAGGCAGTCGCGGCTGTCGCGCTGGCACGAAACTACACGGACGATGTCGAATTTTCGGCAGAAGACGCGACCCGCACCGATCTCAGTTATCTCGAACGGGTGGTTCAGGCGGTTGTCGAAGCGGGAGCGCGAACCGTTAATCTGCCAGACACTGTCGGCTATTCCGTACCCGACGAATATGCGGTGTTGATTGGAAAAATTGTCAGGCTGCTCGGCGATCGCGCTGTCGTCAGCGTGCATTGCCATGACGATCTTGGACTCGCAGTGGCAAACTCGCTGGCTGCTGTGACGGCTGGAGCAAGGCAAGTGGAATGCACCATTAATGGAATCGGTGAGCGGGCCGGAAATGCGGCCCTTGAAGAGGTCGTGATGGCCATTAAGACGCGTTCCGACCGCCTGCCGTTTGAGACGAAGATCCAAACTGAAAAGTTGTACAGTGCAAGCCAGACTCTCGCGCATTGCATTTCGTTCGGACCGCAACCGAACAAAGCGATTGTCGGCGATAATGCGTTTGCCCACCTGGCGGGCATCCATCAGGATGGCTACTTGAAAGAGAAAACGACTTACGAAATTATGGACCCGCGCAGCGTAGGGGTGCCGGAAAGCAAGCTAGTGCTTGGAAAGCACAGTGGAAGACACGCGCTGAAGAAACGGACCGAGGCTTTAGGGTTTCAACTCACGCGCGAGGAGCTAGACGAGGTATACCGTGAATTCACAGTGCTCTCGGACAACAAGAAAGGCGTGCGGAACGACGAAATTACGGCGCTGGTACGGGAAGTTGTGGGCCGAGGTGCGTTTGCACAAACCGCGCAGTAAACGCGCTGCTCGGGTGCGATGAATGGAACTAAAAGTTCTTCTACTGCCTGGCGACGGCATTGGCGTTGAAGTCACGCGTGAAGCCGTCAAAGTCTTGACACACGTTGCCGCTGCCTACGGGCACGCACTCTCTTTAAGTGAAGGTTTGCTGGGCGGAATCGCTATTCAAAAGACGGGCACTCCGTTTCCTGAGAAGACTAGAGATCTCGCTTTGGAAGCGGACGCGACGCTTATGGGAGCAGTCGGCTTGCCGGAGTTCGACAACGCTCCACCAGAAAAACGCCCCGAACGTGGATTGCTGGCCATTCGCCAGGCGCTTGAGGTTTATGCAAACTTACGGCCGGTCAGATCTTATCGAGCACTGGTCCATTCTTCTCCGCTCAAAAACGAGCTGGTGGAAGGCACGGATCTGGTCATCGTTCGCGAACTGACGGGCGGCCTTTACTACGGTACGCCTCGCGGAATTTCAGGCACCGGGACCGAAGAGCGTGCGGTGAACACCATGGTTTACTCCCGGCCCGAGATTGAGCGCATTGCGCATGTCGCCTTCCAGCTTGCTCGTAAGAGGAGAAAGAAGGTGACGAGCGTTGATAAATCGAATGTACTTGAAAATTCACAACTCTGGCGCCGGGTGGTCACTGAAGTTGCGGCGGAATATCCAGACATCGCGCTGGATCATTTGTTGGTGGATAACTGCGCTATGCAGTTGGTTTTGAATCCAAAGCGGTTCGATGTCGTGGTCATGGAGAACCTGTTCGGAGATATTTTGAGCGATGAGGCGGCGGTGCTGGCGGGGTCTATCGGCATGTTGCCTTCAGCTTCACTTGGAGCCACTCGGAGTTCCGGAATACGCGTAGGCCTGTATGAGCCGGTGCATGGATCTGCGCCCGACATCGCAGGTCAGAACAAAGCCAATCCGCTGGGGGCCATCGGCTCAGTGGCGGCTATGCTTGAATACAGTTTCGGTTTAATAACAGAAGCGCAGAGTGTAAGCTGCGCTATGGAGGAAATTTTAAACAGCGGGCGGGTCACGGCTGACCTGAACCCTGTTGGTGTGCCTGCTACCAGTACCGAAGTTGGCGATGCGGTATGCGCCGCGCTGTCGGTTCGAGCAGCTTCCGCCTCGATTCATTGAATGTCATAAGGTTCCAAACATATGTCGAAAGAAAAGCGTGCAGCTTCCAAGCCACGCACAATTATCGAAAAGGTGTGGGACAACCACGTTGCTGCCGAGCGTGAAGGCGTGCCCACACTTTTGTATGTCGATCTGCATCTGGTACATGAGGTAACCTCGCCGCAAGCTTTCGAGGAATTGCGCAAACGCGGCCTCAAGGTCCGGCGCCCCGATCTGACCGTCGCGACAGCAGATCACAGCATTCCAACTCATGACCGATCGCTTCCAATTCTGGACAAGGTGGCCGGAGCACAAATTGAGCAACTAGAGAAGAATTGTCGGGATTTCGGGATCCCTCTTTATGGACCCCACAGTGAAAAACAAGGAATCGTCCACATCATTGGCCCGGAACTGGGGTTGACGCAACCGGGTATGACGGTGGTTTGCGGCGACAGCCACACGGCGACTCACGGCGCGTTCGGTGCCTTGGCTTTCGGCATCGGAACCAGCCAGGTGGGGCACGTGCTTGCAACCCAGTGTTTGCTCCAAACGCGATCGAAAACCTATCAGGTGCGAGTGGAAGGACAACTGAAGGATGGCGTGGCAGCCAAGGACATCATCCTCAATTTGATCTCCCGCATCGGGATCGCGGGGGGCACGGGATGCGTGTTCGAGTACTCTGGCTCGGCCATCCGGTCACTGTCAATGGAAGAGCGGATGACGATCTGCAACATGTCGATTGAGGGTGGAGGGCGAGCCGGGCTGATTGCACCGGATGATACGACCTATGAGTATCTTTCCGGCCGACCTTATGCTCCCAAAGGCGCCGATTGGGATCGCGCACTCAGTTTCTGGCGCAACTTGCCAACGGACGATGACGCAACATTTGACAAGCAGATTGATATTGACGCAGGCGCGTTGGAGCCGATGATCACATTCGGCACAAACCCCGGTATGGGTATTCCAATTACTGCGCCCGTTCCCGATCCTTCTTCCATTCACGATCCGCTCGAGCGCGCTTCGGTAACTAAGGCGCTACATTATATGGATCTCGCCTCCGGCAAATCGCTATTGGGTCATCCGGTTAACGTTGTGTTCATCGGAAGCTGCACGAATTCGCGCATCTCCGATCTCCGTGCCGCCGCCCAGATTTTTAAAGGCCGCAGGGTGAACCCGAGCGTTCGCGTCATGGTTGTGCCCGGCTCGCAGCAGGTGAAAAAACAGGCCCAAGCCGAGGGCTTGGACCGTGTCTTCAAGGCGGCTGGTGCGGAGTGGCGAGAAGCGGGTTGCTCGATGTGTATTGCCATGAATGGCGACCAATTGCAGCGCGGCGAGTACAGTGTTTCGACCAGCAACCGCAATTTCGAAGGGCGGCAAGGCCAAGGGGGCCGGACATTTTTAGCAAGTCCATTGACGGCTGCGGCGAGCGCGGTCACAGGTGTCGTTACTGACGTGCGAACGCTTCTGTAAGGAGAGCGACATGGAAAAATTCGTTACTTTTACCAGCCGCGTGGCGCCACTCCCGATTGACAATGTCGACACAGACCAGATCATCCCGGCGCGTTTCTTGAAAACTATTTCTATGCAGGGCTTGGGAGACCAGCTTTTCTATGATTGGAGATACCACGCGAATGGAAATCCCAATCCTGAATTCCTTCTGAACAAGCCTGAAGGGCTGGCGGCACAGGTCTTGTTGGCCGGTGATAATTTCGGGTGCGGCAGTTCGCGAGAGCATGCGCCGTGGGCGCTGACACAGTATGGTTTCCGCGCGGTGATCAGCACTTCTTTCGCCGACATTTTTCGCGGAAACGCGCTGAAGAACTCGCTGCTGCCGATCGTTGTTCCTCGCGAAGTGCATGCGACGCTCTTCAAAACTGTGGGGGACAATCCCGCTGCAACTGTCACAGTAGATTTAGCCCAGCAGAAGCTCACTCTCCCCGGTGGCTCTGCCGTAACGTTTCCAATTGATGCATTCTCGAAGTACTGCATCCTGGAAGGCGTTGATGAACTGGGTTACATTCTGAAGCAGGAGCCCGCCATTGCCGCGTATGAGGCGCAGCGTCCCCTAACGATCAATACGCTTGCCGGTCGGTAGCCCGTTGTATCCCGAGACTCCTCGGCAGATGCGGCAGCCCTCTTTGGAAACGGACGTGCAAGGAACAAACGCGAGAATCCGATGAAAGTGAACATGCGGAGGGAGCCGAGGAACCCTTCCAAAAAGATCTACGCCATTTCTTGGTCAGACGGAAGGGGGCTAACGCATTCGGCGGAGGTTCAGGGCCTAGACTTCTCGCAATCCGGAATCGGAGTATTGTCCCCCGTCGAGGTGCGGCCGGGTACGCCTGTATACATTCAAGCTCAGGGTGGGCACCCCACAGGTTACAGTGTGGTGCGACATTGTACCCCACGAGAAGAGAAGTATGTCATCGGGCTCGAACTGGATGAGGCGGCTAAGAAGACGCGTGAAGCGCTTCCCAGCCACAGCGCTACAGATCACTACGAATTTCTCCAGATCAGTCCTAATGCCCAAGCCGAGACGATTCATCGCGTCTACCGGTTCTTGGCAGCCCGTTTTCATCCGGACAACCCGGAAACTGGAGATCCGGAAAAGTTCCTCTTGTTGAACCGCGCTTTTGAGGTGCTATCTGACCCGGAGCAGCGTGCTGAGTACGACGCCATGCTTGGAAAGAAGCAAGAGCAACCGAACCCGGTCTTCGAATCAGTCGATTTTCTCGATGGCATTGAGGGCGAGGTGAATCGGCGATTGGCAGTTTTGTCGCTGCTGTACAGACGGTGCCGTGCGAACGTGCACGATCCCAAAATCTCGCTGCGCGAGCTTGAGGCCTTGATGGGATTCCCGCGCGAATATCTGGATTTCACCACCTGGTATCTTCGAACCAAGAAATACATCACAAGAGAAGATAACTCGGACTTCGCATTGACAGCGCTCGGCGTGGATTACGTGGAATCAAACTGTTCAAAGCTCCCGATTCTTAGTAGATTGCTAAGCGCGGGAACCGGGTCGGTCAATGGCTCCGAAAGCGAAAACGGCCGTAGCGCGACGCACGCTGCAGAGGAGATGTTCATCTGCGGCCCGGGCGAAACTGTAGATGAAGAGTTGGAAGATGACGAATAGCTCGTCCTTTTTGGGTTGATTCAGACACGGTTAACCGGATCGATTCGATAAACCCACCCCTCCCGTGCGGCGTCGGCGTCTGCGTGCCCATTCACCTGCACAAGAATTTGCTCGACCACCTCTCGCATCGCACTTTTCGAGCACGTAGGATCCGTGGCTGCGGCATCGCCCGCCAGGAGGAGCGCCTGACACCGGCATCCCCCGAAATCTATATCTTTCCGCTCACACGAACGGCATAGCTCGGGCATCCACGCATCACCTCGAAACTGTTGAAAAGAGGATGAGTGCTCCCAAATCCAACGCAGCGGTTTCTGTTGAGCGTTCTCGAAACCCATGCCTGGAATCACGCCGGCAGCATGACAGGGCATCACGTTACCGGCGGGATCAATGAGCATCACTCCACGTCCCCAACCGCCCATGCATGCTTTCGGATACTTGGCATAATAATCCGGAAGCACGAAATCGATCCGCATCTTGCCTTTCCACCGCTCTCGCGCATTCGCAACAAGCAAGACTGATTTATCGAGCTGTGCCCGCGTGGGCAGCAGATGTGCGCGATTCTTGAGCGCCCAGCCGTAATATTGCGTGTTTGCAATCTCGAGCTTGTCCGCTCGCAACCTTTCGCCGAGCGCAATCAGGTCTGATAGCCGGTCTATGTTGCCACGATGCACCACGATATTCACGGTGAATGCGACCCGGTGTTCCTGAATCCATTCGGCGACCCTCAGCTTGTAGGCGTGAGCACGTGTGCCGGCAAATAAATTCGCCGAAGCTTCCACCTCGTCTTGAAAGCTCAGTTGAATATGGTCGAGCCCGGCGTGGATTAACTGTTGCAAACGCTCGCGAGTTAATCCCAAGCCGGACGTGATCAGATTCACATACAATCCAGCCCTGCGCCCCGCTGCTATCAGTTCGGGAACATCGCTGCGGGAAAGCGGCTCACCGCCTGTCAAATGAAGATGCCAGCAGCCCATCTCGGCAGCATCGTGGATGATCTTTTTCCATACATCGGTCGACAGCTCGCTGTCCCGGTTCTGCATTTCGATTGGATTCGAGCAGTACACGCAATGCATTGGGCAACGATGCGTCACCTCTGCAATCACCGCCTGGGGAGGAGCAATCATAGAAACTCTAGTAGGCCCTTGTCGTGTAGCGCTTCGAGAAAAGTGATTACCTCTTGCGAGATTCGGGACGATTCTGCGGAAGGATATTCGGTTTGTAATTGCCGGATCACGTCGCCCAAGTTGCGTTTCCCGTCACACAGCTCGAGAATGCGCTTTCCCGGACCTTGCAGCCGCAATGCCCCCTCTGGTATGAGAAGCAACGGCTCGGATCCTGAGACCGGGGAAAGCCTACACCCTCGCCTGAGGTTTGGGATTTGGGCGAGAACGGGTTGCATGCCTACGCCGCGGGTTGAAAGGCTCCGGGAGGCGGCCAGCCGGGAGTGACGTATGCATAATAAATGGCATCCAACTGCGCCCAAAGCAGATCGCACTTGGTGCGAAGCGCGTCCATAACGAGATCCTGCTGCTCACGCGTGCGCGCGTGTTTGGTTACCCAATCCAGCGCAAACTCCGCATCTTCGGGCGCCTGGGAGAGTCGTGCGGTGAAGTAAACAAGGCCGGCCGAAAGCCACGGATAATATTGACGCAATGCATCAATCCGGAGAGAGATCAGATCTCGCGAGAATAGCTCGGTCAGCGAAGAGGCGACCGATTCCAAATGGCTCCCTCTACTCGCAACGTTCAGATACGCGTCTACTGCATATCGAACCCCCGGCAGGACTTCCCGCTCTGAAGTGACTGTTTCCGCACGCAATCCGGTAGCCTCGGCGAGCTTGATCCATTTTTCAATCCCGCCGGCTTGGCCCTCCACTCCGTCGTGGTCGACAATCCGCTTGCGCCAGGCACGTCGAAAAGCCGGATCGTTGCTACGTGACAGAATGATCGCGTCCTTTACGGGAATACGGCTTTGGTAGTAATAGCGATTCAGTGCCCAAGCCTGCAATTGGCCACGCGTCAATTCTCCGTTGTGCATCAGCAGATGAAACGGATGCCTGTGATGGTAGCGGTCGTTTCCTATGGCCAGCAGATGTTGCTTCAGGGCGGGCGCGGAAAGGAGAGCCTCGTCTTCCACGCTCTCCGTCATACTGCGATCTCCATACCATCGAAAGCTAATTCCCAGCCCGCATCGCAAATCTCGTGGTATTCGGGAGTCTCTTCGTCCAGCATCGGATTCGTATTATTGACGTGAATAAAGATCTTACGCGGCCCAGCGAGTGTCTCGAACTGTTCGAGCGTGCCACCCGGACCACCCACAGGCGAATGCCCCATCTCGCGCGCGGTCTTTCCCTGGCCTTGTATCCGAATGAGTTCGTCGTCCGACCAAAAAGTCCCATCGAAGAAAATCACTTCGCACTCGGCGAACTCTTGCAACCATTCGGGCGCAACCCGTGGCGCCCCCGGAAAGAACGCAATTCGTTTCGAGCCATGTTGCAGGAAGAGTCCGATGACCGCACCGGCCGGATCCAGAGACCTCACTCTTTCTGTCGATGCATAACCTGGAAAACTTTCGCTGCTTGAAACAGCGCTGCATTGGATACCAACAGGCGCGCCTCGAATCAATTGAAGCTGAAACGGTTCACCTGGAACGATTGTTTGCCATTCCAACTGATCTGGCACGCGCCTGAACACATTGAAGAACGCATTATCTTCCGTCAGCAAGCGGCGCACCGGTTCCGTAGCGTATGCAACGAGCGGGTGTGATTCTCGCAGCAGCAGCAAGCCCAGTGAGGCATCCAGCTCCGCGGAAGTTAATACGACGCCCTTGATGGGACAGTTCCGAAACGAGTGAGGGGTGGGACGAAGAAAGGGGCAGGATTCAATCTGATACCGCAGGTCTGGACTAGCATTCACCAAAAACCAGTTTTCTGGATCCGCACTAATTGCTAATTGAGCTTGCGACCGGGCGGGTCCCTGGAAGTTTCCTTGGCGCAACCGCCGACAGTTGCCACATGAGCAGTTCCACTGTGGGAAACCGCCCCCTGCGGCTGCACCAAGAACCCTTACATACATCCGCGGGAGCTATATTTCAGGATTGCTGTAGCATGAAATCTCGCAGTTCAAGCAAATCTCTTCGAATGCGGGTGTAGACCATTCCATTGCGCGATCCTCCTGTAGGTATTGTATGTCATTCTCGTGGCGCATGTGAAACGTTGCCTGGCCTGCCGAGCCGGCGTGCTTGACCGCAAATGAATGCAAATCTCAGAAGGGATCGGCCCGCTACGTTCCGTTCCCTTCAGCATCGCGAATTCCGGCTGCTATGGGGCGGGCTCATCATCTCCGCTGTCGGGACCTGGATGCAGATCGTTGCGCAGAGTTTACTCGTGCTTCAGCTTACGCACGGTTCAGCGTTTGCCCTGGGCGTTGTATCGCTGGCGCAAGCTCTGGCGTTCTTCGTCTTTGCCCTGGTCGGCGGCGGGTTTGCAGACCGGCTGGATCGCAAGCGGCTCCTTCTTACCACCCAGAGCCTTTTGATGGTCCTTGCATTTCTGATGGGAATTCTCACGGTCACAGGAGTCATCCGGGTCTGGATGATTGTCGGAATCGCCTTCTTCTCCGGCACAGCTTTGAGCTTCGATCAGCCCACGCGCGCAGCACTCATTTCTTCGCTGGTTCCGAGAGAAGATTTGCTGAATGCCATTTCTCTGCAATCGGTAATTTTCAACAGCGCTTCCATGCTGGGTCCGGCGCTGGCCGGATTCCTTATCCATACAGCCGGATTGCCGGCCAACTTTTTCCTCAACGGCCTCAGCTTTGTGCCTGTTCTTGCCGGGCTCGTTTTGATCAGCCCACCGAAATTCCTGAGTCCGAAACATCAACCTCGATTGATGGCGCAGATTGGCGAGGCCCTCGCGACCGTCAAGCGCGACGCCATTCTTGCGTGGGTACTGTTCAGCTATGGCATGCTCCTGTTCTCTGGGCCATCGCTCCCGTTACTGCTGCCGGTTCTTGCAGTCGATAGGTTGCACATCGACGCTCGTACGCTTGGGCTGCTATTCTCCGCGGCAGGCGCTGGCGCCGTAGTGGGCGCCGTGTTTCTCGCCTCTATTCGTGATACGGGTAGGAAGAGCCTCATTCTCTTCGCGAGCTTTGCCATTTGGAGCATCAGTTTTGTTTTTATCGGCATCAGTAGGATCCTCGGTGTCACTTTCGTTGCCCTGGTGGCCGTGGGAATGTCGCAAAGTGTTATAGGGGCCATTGGTTCAACGCTTCTCCAGACGCGCGTACCGCACGAGCAGCGAGGACGTGTCATGAGTCTGAATACTTTGCTGATCATGGGAATACGCCCGTCGGGAGATTTCCCGGCGGCAGTGCTCATCAGCTTCTGTGGTGCACCATTCACGACAGCACTGAGCGCCACCGTAGTGGGCCTTGCTGCGCTATTGTTTTTCAGCAGGCGGGGTGCGTTCAAAGCTGCGCAAAATTTTTGAGGAGGCTTTACGTAAGCATTGCAGCCGATTTGCAGGCACTACCTGCTCACGTTTTAACCCGGTTTTGCATGCTATGGTGTACGTAATGTCGTTCCCCTTGAACTTTCAGCTTGAGCAGTACGAGGGGCCGCTTGATCTCCTGCTCGACCTCATTCGTAAGCAGCAAATCAATATCTACGACATTCCTATCGCCCGCATCACTGCTCAGTACCTCGAGTACATGCAGAAAGCGCTCGAACTCGATATCGAGCTCAGCTCTGAGTTCGTGTATACGGCCGCGACTCTCATCCACATCAAGAGCAAGATGCTCCTACCGCGGGATCCCGAGCTCGACAAAATTTCTCCGGCGGAAGATCCACGGAAGGAACTGGTGGATCGGCTCGTCGAGCACGAGCGATTCCGAAACGCGGCGGAAATGTTACAACAGAAGCGCGTTATCGAAGAAGCGCTCTGGTCAAATCCGCACATCGAGCAGTTCCTCTCTGAAGAGGACCGCCCCAACTTAGCTGTCACAATATTTGATCTCGTCAGGACGTTTCAGGTTGTCCTCGACCGCGCAAAGAACCGGCCCACGTACGAAGTGGGAAGCGACGAGGTCAGCGTCTCCGACATGATCCAGTATGTTCAGCATCAGCTTGAAGGATCCCGGAAGCGACCCATTTCTGCCATTCAGCTGTTTGAGCGGCAGCGCAGCCGGCGGGCGATGATCTGCCTTTTTCTTGCCATTCTCGAACTTGTGAAAGAGCACGCCGTGGAACTTACGCAAGGCGAGGCTTTCGGTGATATCGATCTAGTCAGAGGATCAGGTTTCGAAGAGTCTCAGCATTCTGTTCACGATCTGGCCGCGGTAGAAAAAGAATATCGCTGATACACCGCGATGCAAGAACTGCAACAAGAGACTAACATTGAGAGTACGGCAGAAACAGGTCGTGACACCGGGTCTGCAGAGGTCGTGAGAGAACCCGAACTCCTGATTTCAGAAGTAGCAGCACAGCCAGATTGGGGCACGACCAATCCCGCAACCTTGAAGGCAATCATCGAGGCGGCCATCTACATCACAGACGAGCCCCTCACGCCGGAGCAAATCGCTTCTGCGGTCGAGCAGCCAAGTGATCGGGTAATAGAGATCCTAAACCAACTCGTCACCGAGTACGCTGCCCCGGATCGTGGCTTATCCATCAGAGAGCTTGCGGGCGGCTATAAGATGGCGACCAAGCCTGAGCATCACGAATCGATTCGCCGTTTTGTGAAAAATCTTCAGCCCCCGCTTAAGCTGTCCCTGCCCGCACTCGAGACGCTCGCTGTAATCGCCTACAAGCAGCCTATTACCGCTCCGGAAGTCATGGAGATCCGGGGCGTGCAAGGTGCCGGTGTCCTGAAAACGCTGCTTGACCGAAAGCTAATTGCCGCTGCTGGAAGAAAAGATGTTCTGGGCAAACCCATCCTGTATAAGACTACCCGCGAATTTCTGATTCAATTCGGGCTTAGCTCGCTTGCAGAGCTACCAACGTTGAAGGAGTTCGAAGAACTAGGGCGTTTAGCCCTCAGCGATGCGGAGGATACTGGCTCCACTCTAAGCAACACAGAACAGAGTGCTCCTGCGAGTGAGCCCGACCAACAATCGGCACAGCGCAGCAGTGATGCCTGAAGAACGCCTGCAAAAGATCCTGGCCCATGCGGGCGTGGCGAGCCGGCGGAAAGCAGAAGAACTGATTTGGGCGGGTCGGGTCTCCGTTAACGGCAAGACCATCACTGAGCTCGGCTCGAAGGCTGATTTGTCCGTGGACCGCGTAAAAGTGGACGGCCGCATACTCACCGCGCCGAAACATCACCTCTACTTTGCGTTAAATAAGCCAAAAAATTGCGTCACCACGCTTCATGATCCGCAAAAGCGCCAAACGGTGATGTCGTTTTTCAAAGGCCTGCACGATCGTATTTACCCGGTCGGACGGCTGGACTATGCAAGTGAAGGCCTGTTGCTGCTCACAAATGATGGCGAGTTCGCAAACAGGCTGATGTCGCCTGCGAGTCACGTCACCAAGACCTATCTCGTCAAAGTGAATGGCACGCTCACCCCGGAGCAGGAGGAGCAGTTTCGGCGTGGCATTCCCATGCATGGGCGTCGGACCGCACCGGCCGGCCTAAAGTTGATTCGGAAGGGTGAGAATCCCTGGTATGAAGTTCGCTTGATCGAGGGCCGCCAAAACCAGATCCGCATTATGTTCAAGCACTTTGGTTACCTGGTTGAAAAGCTGAAGCGGATCAAAATCGGCTTTCTTGAACTAGGAGCTTTAAAGCCAGGAGCGTATCGCACATTGACCAATGCGGAGGTGGCCCGCTTTCGCAAAATCCTGCACTCGGGTGAGGAAACCACAATGCGGCATGACCGGACACATGATGAACGACACTCAACTCGCTGAACTGCTGGGGGCGGCCAAGACAATTGCCGTGGTTGGTCTCTCTAACAATCGAATGCGCGCTAGTTTCGGCGTGGCCAGGTTTTTGCAGCGGCAGGGTTATCGCATTATCCCAGTCAATCCAAACGAAACCGAGATTTTGGGCGAGCGCGCCTATGCGTGCCTGCGGGACGTACCGGACAATGTCGATATCGTGGATATTTTTCGCCGCTCCGAAAAAGTCCCTGAGGTGATAGAGGATGTGGTTCAGAAAAGGCCGCGCTGCATCTGGATGCAGGAAGGCGTTATAAACAATGCGGCAGCCGAGAGAGCGGAATCGGCCGGTATTCCTGTAGTCATGAACCGATGCATTCTTAAAGAACTTGCCCGCCTTCTCGGATAAGCTGCAGTTCGCGAACCGACCCCACGCGCTAGACTACGGTCGTAAAGCCATCCTGCGACATGCATCGGTCATTGGTGCGCCTTGCAACGGGTTACGGGTTCGCGATAACTCTATTCATCACGCTGACGGGCTGCGGTACCCAGTCGAGTAGCGCGATTGGTGAGGCATACGTGGCACCAGCATCAACAAATCTGCGCCGTGACCTTACGGAGAAGAACAGCACCGCTGCCGTCCTCAAGCACGGTGATCGCGTTAGCATTCTGGACGTCCGTCGCCGGTTCGTAAAAATCCGTACGGCGGGAGGCATTGAAGGCTGGATCGATTCCGCGCAGCTTCTCAGCTCGGCGCAAATGGACCAGATACGTCGTGAAAGGCAGCAAGCATTGGCGCTTCCCTCAGAAGGCTCCGCTACAGCGTTTGAGGCGCTGAACATTCATATTGAGCCAAATCGGCGGTCTCCCGCACTGGCGAGAATTCCGGAATCAGGTTCGGTAGCGGTCCTCGCTCACAAACCCCAGCCGAAAACTGCAGGACCGGCGCCTGCGCTCGTCTTCGAGAGACCACAGTCCGCAACCCGTCGCCAACGCAAAGACAAGCAATCGAAGAGCATCTATCACCTGCCCCCTAAACCGCCTGCGCCTAAGCCGCCCTACAATTGGCAGGAACTCTCTTCCGAACGCATCGGCGGCTCGAGCAGTACGGCGGAGATGAAGATCGATCGCGAAGAGCCAAAGCAGAAGACTGACAACAAAGCGGAAGACCCCAACAAACCAGTCATTCTCGAGGATTGGTCATTGGTGCGTACGAAAGAGAATCAGATCGGGTGGGTTCTCACGCGCAACTTGATCATGTCGATCCCGGACGAAGTGGCACAGTACGCGGAAGGCAAACACATTACTTCTTACTTCGATTTGGGAGCAGTCGATGACGAGGTAAAAGGAACGAAACATAACTGGCTTTGGACCACGTCCTCGGCCGCCGCACCGTATGATTTTGATGCATGGCGCGTATTCCTGTGGAACCGCCGCCGTCACCGGTATGAAACCTCTTACCGCCAGCGTAATATCGAAGGCTATTTCCCCGTCCATGTGGATCCACCCGGCTCCAACACGTCTGAGCGCAGTTTTCAGGTGATTACGAAGGATGAGGATGGCAAACTTTGGCGTTGCAGTTACGTGTTCGATGGAGTGCGCGTCCGCCTTACAGGCAACGACGAATACGATCCCCGCGCTTCTGCGAACGCCGATACGGTCGGCGGCCTAAATATGGACCAGCTTCATGCGAAATTGCCAGACCAAGGGTGGTTCCACCGCCACTGGAACGCGTTGAAGCGTAAGGCTGGCCCAACCCATTAGATCTCTTCGATTTTGCCCTCGATTTCGACTTTGTCCATCGCCAAGAATTGTTGGACGTGCGGATGTTCGCACTGCCCAAGCTCCGACACGGGTCCGAAGTAGATCGCTTCCCCTTTGTAAAGGAAAACGACCGAATCGGCCACCTTGCGCATGAGATCGAGATCGTGAGTCACTACGACCGAAGTCAAGCCCAACTGGCGCTTCAGCCGCAGCATCAAATTGCTTAGATCATCGGACATGATCGGATCTACCATTGTGGTTGGCTCGTCATAGAGAATGCACTCAGGCTGCGCCGCTAGCGCCCGGGCAATCGCGACCGACCGTTTATAGCCGGTGGACAAGTCGGCCGGAAACAGGTCTTTTACGTCCAAAAGGTCAACCATCTTCAGCAGGCCGTTCACCACATCTTCTTTATTCTGCTCGTTGTAATCTTCCCGAAGCTCTAGAGAGAACAGAATGTTTTCTCCAACCGTCAGAGAGTCGAAAAGTGCGCCCGACTGAAATACCATGGTGACTTTTTTCCGGATCTCCCTCAATTCCGGCTCGGTCATGTTTGTGATATCAGTGTGCGCCACAATGATGTTCCCATTGTCCGGCTTGAGGAAGCCCATAGTGTGGCTCAGGGTGACAGATTTTCCTACGCCGCTGCGGCCGATGATCGCGAGCGTCTTGCCAGCATCAATGTAGAAACTTACATCGATTAGAACAGGGTGATCGAACTCCTTGCTGACGTCCCGGAACTCTATGTAATGCGGATATTCCTCAATCGGCATCGCGCGCACTCACTTCAGTGAGCCTGACCCCACGCCGCCCATTGCTGAGGTGTATTGATGTTCCAGACTTCAGTACTGATTTCTAATGTAATGGCGTCCAGTTCGCCGAGCAGATCCATCAGTCTCAAGCGGCTCGCGTTCAGCGCCTCTTGCACCGAGCGCAGACAGGCGTTTCGGTAAACGGCGCATAGAGGATGCACCGTGCCAGTTCTGTCCCTGCTCGCGACGCACAGCGCATCAGTTTCCCGGGCCTTCAGTAAAAGCCGGCAAAGCCAATCCGTCTCAAGGCTGGGCATGTCGCAGGCAACGATCAGATTCAACTCAGCACGCCCGCTCTGTAGCGCCGCTTCTATGCCGCCGAGCGGTCCCATTCCCCGGCGGATATCGGGCAAACAGTCGAACCCGAGATGCCGGTATCGCTCTGGCTCGCCGACCAGTGCGGCTGTCCCCGCCGCTGCAGCCACTTTGGCGGCTACCTCCTCGATAAGCAGACCCGATCGCAGCGGTAACAGCGCTTTGTCACATCCCATTCGCGAGCTGCGTCCGCCAACAAGCACGAAACCAGCCGCTTGCATTAAAGAATGGTAACATTTGCTTTCAGATTTTCCAGGTATAATCAAACCAACAAAGCCTTACTGGTTTTGTCGCATGCTTTGGTGCAGCTGGTTACTTGTGAACAAGTGTCTGAACAAACGTGGCACTGTGGTTTGCAGCTTGCTGATTCGGAGGAGCGATTGTATTTACGCGGTCGCTAGCTGAGATCTCAGATGTTTCACCTCCCCCACTCTGTCGTTCACTTTTCCGCTGCATTGACGTTGTGCTTTGCTGGCTCTTTAGCAGCTCAATCGCATACCTCGGCTCGCGTTCAAGCCATCCGGTTTTGGTCGTTCGGCGACGTCACGCGTGTTGCCATTCAAACCGAGGGCGACTATAAGCTCAAATTTGATCAGATCGACCACCCTCCGCGCCTGTATTTCGATGTGACCGGTTTACGGCCGCCCTCGGTGCGACGGCACGGAGTCGAGACAATCCAGGTGGGCGATCGGCGTCTGAAGCAAATTCGCATGGCTCAGGTCAGCCCAGGCAAGACTCGTGTCGTTTTCGACCTTGAGGGCCCAGTCGAGGTTGTCTCATCTGAGCTGGTGAATCCGGACCGGCTGGTCATCGAAATTCGTCCCAGGGGTACCAGCCTTCCGGCCCTATCCGCGGCCGCTAACCTTAGCGGCTCAAAAGATGTCGATCAAGGCACGACGAGCACTTCGGGTATGAGCACTGCGGCATCGGAGCCCGCCTCGGGTATATCCACTGTGAACAGGCCACCATTGGAAGGTATAGCGGTTGAATCGCCAGATCCATCCACTGATGCATGGCCAAATCCATCGATGGATGCGCCCAGTGTCTCATCACCGCCCCGGATAAACACCACGCCTCGAGTAGATTCACCAACTCCTGGCTTGACGACGGTGATCAACTCGAAAACCGATCATAACCGGCCGCCCGCACCCGTGGCGATTACTTCTCCCGCAATACACGACGCTGAGCCGGTTTACAGGGATGTGAGACCCAAGTCCGACGGGCGGCCGAGAACGGGCTCTCTTGTCTCCGCATCGTCACTAGCGCGAAGCCACCGGCCCGGAATCGCCAGTCCGGCGAAACTGGACAGCAGCGGCGATCGTTCCTTGGTCCGCGTATTTGGATTGAAGCTCGGCAAGGTCGTTATAGATGCCGGACACGGTGGCCATGATACCGGAACCATCGGCCCGCACGGTTTGATGGAAAAAGATCTCGTCTTGGATGTCGCTCTGCGTGTAGGAAAGCTGATTACTCAGCAGCTCGGCGCGGAGGTTGTCTACACACGATCCGATGACGTTTTCATTCCTCTGGAGGACCGGACCAAGATCGCGAACGACGAGAAAGCCGATCTCTTCATCTCCATCCATGCGAACTCCTCGCCGGAGCCCAGCGCCACTGGCATCGAGACTTACTATTTCAATCTCACGGCGGACAAAACTGCCTTGGATCTCGCCACGCGTGAGAATGCGACTTCCGTCAGTTCCATCTCCGACTTAAACGACTTGCTGCATAAAGCCGTTTTGAAGACGAAAGCGGACGAGTCGCGCGAGTTCGCCCAGAAAGTGCAGGCTTCGCTTTGGGGGACCTCTGTAAGAATGAATAATCGCTCGCGAGACCGCGGTGTGCGCCAAGCGCCGTTCGTGGTTCTGATCGGCGCGACCATGCCCTCGATTCTTGCTGAGATCGGTTTCGTCTCGAATCCTCATGATGAGAAGCTGTTCAATAGAACAGACCAGCGCACAAAAATTGCAGAAGCGCTTTTCAAGGGTATATCGCAATACGCGAACTCTCTTAGCCACTTGCAGATCGCGCGTGCTGTGTCGCAGTAGTCGCAAGGCTACGGACTGACTCGCTACCCTCTCTCTTCCCGGCAAATTCCGCGTTTGCTTCGCCGCACGAAATCGACTAGATGAAGCGTGTTTTCCGAAGGGACCTCCCCCTCGATGCGCGATAAGGCCTGTCGCGTATTTAAACCTGTTCGGTAAAGCAGTCTGTAGGCGATCTTCAGGCGTCCAATCTCTTCCTGGGAGAAATTGGCACGCTTCAATCCGACCACATTCACGCCTTTCGCTGCCACGTTGAAATCTGAATACAGGAAGTAAGGCGGAAGATCGCTATTCACTCGCGTGTTCCCACCGACCATCGCAAGCCGGCCAATTTTTGAAAACTGATGAACGACAACTCCGCCCGAGATGAACGCTTGACTCTCCACTTCCACATATCCGGCCACCAATACGCAACTCGCAACCACGATGTTGTCTCCAAGAATGCAATTGTGCGCAATGTGACCGGACGTCATCACGTAATTGTCGTTTCCAATTCGCGTCTCCGATTCCGGTTGGCTCCCTCTTGAAATTGTGTAGTGTTCGCGAATTTTATTTCGATCGCCAATGTATAGATAGCTACGCTCGCCTGTGAAGCTCTTATCCAATGGATCCGTGCTCAACACTGTGCCCGCAGAGATTTGGTTCTCGTTCCCCATGCGGGTCCAGCGTTTCACGTAGACGTACGGCTCTAATAGGCAGCGAGCTCCTATAAGGACGTCCTGCTCGATCACACAGAATTCACCCACCTGTGTGCCGGCACCGATCACAGCATCCGGATGCACCCGCGCAGTGGGTGCAACGTAGGCGGATGCGTCAACGGACATCATGTTAAGTATGTGACATGCCTCATCTCACAGTCGCTGAGATCGCCGAACTCTGCGGCGGCCAAGCTGAAGGCAATATTCAGGTTCTGATCAACGGCGCAAATACACTCGAGGATGCGACCACAACTGACCTGTCATTTGTCGCAAATGAAAAGGCACGAAAATCCGCGACTCTCTCTAAGGCAGGTTGCTTGCTGGTTTCGCACTCGTTCGACGTACCTGGTCCCTGGTCGCTGATTCGTGTTGAAGATCCGCGCCGCGCGTTCGCATGCGCGATCGGAGCTCTATTGCCCAAGCAACGTCCGGCAGCATCTGTTCATTCGACCGCGATCCTCGCTCTCACGGCTAGCGTTGCGGACGATTGTTTTATTGGGGCGCACACCACTGTGGGCGAGCACACGCAGATCGGAAAGGGGTCTTCGATTGGAAACAACTGCAGCGTAGGCGACCGCGTGACAATCGGCGACAACAGCATTCTGCATGCCAACGTAACCATCTATAACGATGTGCATATCGGAGCCCGGGTTGTACTGCATTCGGGTTCCGTCGTCGGAGCTGACGGCTTTGGCTTCACGCTAACCGGTGATCACTATGAAAAATTCCCACAAATCGGTACGGTCGAGATCGGCGAGGATGTGGAAATCGGCGCTAATTCGTGCATCGATCGAGCAGCGCTCGGCGCCACGAAAATCGGTGAAGGTACCAAACTCGACAATCTGGTCCACGTCGCTCACAATTGCAGGATTGGTAAGCACGTGGTCGTCGCCGCGCAGACTGGCTTCTCCGGTGGCGTCCTGGTTGGCGACTATGCTGCTATTGGAGGGCAAACTGGCATCGGAGAAAACGCGCGCATTGAGCCGAAAGCGATCGTCGGTGGAAAAAGCGGCATCCTTCCCTCGCAAAAAATCCGTGCAGGAGAGCCCGTCTGGGGAATACCGGCGCGCCCTCTACGTAACCACTTGGCTGGATTGGCGAACATCACGAAATTGCCCGAGCTGCGCCAACGGTTGCGGCAACTCGAGCAAAAAGTAAAAATTTTATTGGCCCGGCAGCATGGACCGGAGTCTTGATTGCTAACAGGACGAAGATGCGAAGCATAACGCGCCTTCTGACGCGCGTGTCCGCTCCAAAATCCGATGCACCTGTAAGACCATCAGCCGAATGCGCTCTAGGTGAGCACTCATTGCGTCATCTTGGGAAGTAAGTTCCAAATAATACGCAAGAGATTCGATCACGCCTAACGGCTGACGAATTTCATGGACAAACTCATCTAACGATAGAGCTTGCGGATCCGCTTGGCGCGGATCGAGAGTACTCCTCTTGACGGAACCGTCTTGAGTAGTACAGGCCGTGTTCGCAGAAAGTTGCTGGTTCATTCAAAATCCATTAGTCAGTCAACACCAGAGACTAGGACATTGATTCCGACCGTTTGATTGTGCCGTTGATTCGAAGGCGAGTCAATACTTTTACGAAGTATATTTACTAGTACTTTGGTTCGCCGATGCGCGCGGTACTTCCGGTACGTCGCTATGATATTCTCGTGACGGGAAGCCCTCATTCGTGGGCCTGTGGCGCAGTTGGGAGCGCGCTTCCATGGCATGGAAGAGGTCAAGGGTTCGAATCCCTTCAGGTCCACCAACACACGATCCGCTCCGATGTTTCTAGTTAAGCGCCGTCGTTTTCACACTCGGCGCAGCTTCACTCTTTCGACCAGATGATCCTGGCGTTTTTCCAAGATCAAATGCGCACGCTCGCGAGTCGGACGAATGTTTTCGCGCAAATTCAAAAGATTGATCTCTTCCCAGATACGTCGAGCGGTCTCTATCGCCTCCGTTTCACTTAAATTTGCGTACCGATGAAAGTATGACGCTTTGTCGCGGAACACTGTCTCGCGCAGCCGCAAGAATCGTTCCACGTACCACTGTTCAATCGTCTGCTCGTTCGTATCCAGATAAATCGAGAAGTCGAAAAGGTCCGAGACGAACACCCGCGATGCCCCGCGGCCCTCTCCGTCTGGTGATTGCAGCAAGTTTAAGCCTTCCATGATCAGGATGTCTGGTTGCCTCACTTGCTGTGTGGCGTTCGGAACGATGTCGTAATGCAGGTGCGAATATACCGGAGCGGCGACAACCGAAACGCCAGCCTTGATGTCTGCCAAGAAATGTAGCAGCCGCCGCTGATCATAGCTCTCCGGAAAGCCTTTGCGCTTCAGCAGACCGCGCTCCTCGAGAACTCGGTTCGGATACAGAAATCCATCCGTCGTCACCAGATCGACCCGGGGATGGTTGATCCATCTGGCGAGCGATGCCTGCAGCACGCGCGAGAACGTACTTTTTCCAACAGCAACGCTTCCCGCGACCGCGACGATGTAAGGCACCTGGTTTGGCATTGGAGATCCCATAAACTCCCGGCGGGCTTGGTAGAGATGCTGAACTGCGGCAACGTGCAGGTTTAGTAACCGGGACAGAGGAACATAGATCTCCTCTACTTCGAGCGGGGAAACTTCTTCGTTAATGCCACGCAGCGACGCAAGCTCTTCCTCGTTCAGCAGCAGTGGAGTGTTCGCGCGAAGCGCTTTCCACTGTTCGCGGCTGAAATCGATATAGCGGCTGATGGGTGCAGCTTTCGCTATCGTGCTATCGCGGCGGGAACTTTGCTCGATACTGGTAGCCTTCAGTGATCACCTCGGCTGCGAGTCCATCCACGCTCATGCTACGCTCAGGACGGATCGGCACGTTTGGATCTTCTTCCTGAATTCGGTTATCCCCAGTTTCCCATTAGCTTTCGCCGGCTTGCCCTTGCTTCCGCGAGCATGGCCCTCCTGATTGCCTCTTTAGTCTTTCCCGCCGGCGGCCGTGCCGCTGAGTCTTCGCTGGCCGTTATCAACGGCGGAATAGAGCAATCGGAGGACGCGCCCTCCGTTCCCGCTGATTTTCAATTCCTGCCCGGAGATTTCGTCTATTTCAGTTTCCAAATCGCCGGTTTCGCCATAAAATCTGAGGAGCCGGACGAGGTTCAACGCATTTCTCTTGCTTACGAAGTAACGCCACAAGATTTGAGCGGCCTCGCTCTGACGCCGTCCAACTCAGGCACCGTTCAAACCGAGTTAAACCCCGAAGACAAAAACTGGATGCCTAAGCGTCGCGTCTCTTTTCTCCTGCCTTCTTTTGTCGCTGCAGGCGAGTTTCGTATACATGTCGTCGTCCAGGATCTGCTTGCCAAAAGCGGGGCGTCGAAGGATTTCCCCTTTCGGATCGGCGGCGTAAAGATTCAGCCTTCCAGCACCATGACTGTTCAGAATTTTCGATTTTTGCGTCAGGAGAATGATCGTGAACCGCTTGAAGTCCCCGCGTACCGTCCAGGAGACAACATTTACGCCAGTTTCGAAATGGTGGGCTATAAGATCGATCCTCAAAATCAATACCACGTGGCTTACGGACTCACTGTGCTACGGCCCGATGGGAAGCCGTTCCTTGAGCAGCCGAACGCTGCGCAATTCCACGAAAGCAGCTTTTACCCTGCCAGGTTCATCCCCGGTAACTTCACCGTGACAACATCGCCCGATACTTCTCGAGGCCAATACATCGTCGTCCTGACGGTGCGCGACATGATCGGGAATCAGACGTATCAAACAAAACAAGCCTTCAGCATTGAGTAAAAACCTTGGCGGGTCCCGTCCGGCGATCCGCTAAACGTTCAATGAGAGGTGGCGCAGTCTGTGAATTCCCTCGGCGAATTCATCGGCCGGTGTAATCAAGCTGACGACAACGTAGGCTTCGGACGCCATATCGAAAAAATAGCCGGGTTGCACAATCACGTGTTGCTCATTAAGCAGCCGGGTAATCCACTCTTCTTCCGGCAATCTCCGGGGGAGCTGGATGATTGCCGACCACCCCCCTTCACAATGCAGGCAGCACGCCGGACTGTCCTGTAACAGATTGTGAAGCGCCCGTACGTTTTGTGCTGTCCGAAGCTGAATTTGCCGCTGAGTGCCTTCACCTATGTGGAGCAGCTCGGGTAAGGCGCGTTGCACAGGTGTTGCAACCGACAAATATGTGTCAAGAAGCAGCTCCAGACGTTCCCGCGCAGTCTCCCGATGCTGTTGCGGACCGTTGACCGCGATCCACGCGACCTTCATTTGCGGCATTCCCGCAGCCTTTGACAGGCCGTGCAATGAAAAGCTCAAGGCCGAGTCATGGCCGATCAACGTCTTTACACGGTCCGCGCCGGCGCCGAAGGAATAATCCATAAAGACCTCGTCCGAAATGATCGGCAAACTATGTTCTTGGGCTATGTTGAGCAGCGGTTCCGCTTCGCATCTTTTCAAAAAAGAACCCGTTGGATTATTTGGATTGACAACAACGACGGCTCGAGTTCGCGGAGAAATCTGTCGTCGAAGATGGCCGAAATCGATGTACCAGCTGCCGTCGTATATCAGCCGGTAGGGAACAATACGCGCCGATTCCAGTGCCGCTAGATATTCAAGTAGCGGGTAAGAAGGAACTGGGACCAAAATTTCGTCTCCTGAATTGCAAAACAATTTGAACAATAGTGAGTACGCTTCACTTGTGCTCGCTGTCAAGAGAATGTGATCTGGCGAAATCGAAATCTTGCGCTTTTCGTAATACCGAGCGACTGCTACCCTGCTTTCCCGCGCTCCCAGCGGATCCGGACGATATGCAAAATCTTTGATATTCGCGTAAGCACAACCGATCGCCGCGTGAGGATAATCTCGAAATGTTTCGGTTGGATTCGAAACTGTGAGATCGATGAGAGGAACGCCTGCTTTGCGTCTGTTTTCGACTAATCGACTGAAAGAGTTATGGGAAAAGGACCAGGACAGCCGTTCGGAGTAGGAGTACAAACAGCTACTCTGTCATGACCGCCTTGGGTTCGCAAGAACTATTGCGAGGTTTGTCCCCGAACGAGAAAAGGACAGAGGCGCACTGCTCGCCGCAAGCAATGCGCCCCTTCGGCTCCGGAACGCCCATTCCGGCGCCTTCTCCACCTTCGCCCGCCAGCCGCTCAACCAAAAGATGGCCGGGCCGCTGAGCCGTCCACCTCGATACGCGTGCGCCTCACGCGCGGGAGATACTGACTAGCGAACGTGGAAACTCAAAGCTGTGGGTTCTCGTGACCGTCGAATCGTCTCCAGCAGTGAAAACGTCAGCCCTGATCAAGAGATATGCTCTTCGCTCCGGCATGCTCCGACAGAATCGAGCGAACGAACTGATTCCAGAAG
Source organism: Bryobacteraceae bacterium (assembly GCA_045807905.1). Taxonomy (GTDB): domain Bacteria; phylum Acidobacteriota; class Terriglobia; order Bryobacterales; family Bryobacteraceae; genus Bog-105. The sequence goes on from JBJMGM010000156.1 coordinate 30,410, forward strand.
AAATTTCTTTGTCAGAAACTTGTCACGCGACTTCAGGCCACTAGGGTTTCACCGGAGTTTTCATCGCATTTCCAGATTTCGCCGCGGCGCCAACCCTGCGGATGGAGATCCGCGTGATTTTGACCGGTGTCAGCGGCTTATCCTGGTCATCTCGGGAAACTTTCGATATCGCATCCACCACGTCCTGACCCGAAACCACCTCGCCGAAGATCGTGTGCTTGCCGTTCAACCAAGGGGTTGGCGCGACAGTAATAAAAAATTGCGAACCATTCGTGTTGGGGCCGGAGTTCGCCATCGCCAAAATGCCGGGATGATCGAAGGTGTGGGCCGAGCTAAGCTCATCTTCGAAGTGATACCCGGGACTGCCCGTTCCCGTGCCAGTCGGATCACCGCCTTGAATCATGAACCCTGGAATGACTCTATGGAACGTGGTCCCCGAGTAGAGCGGTGTGTGTTTCGTCGCCCCCGACTCCGGATCCGTCCATGCCTTGGTTCCCGTCGCCAATCCTCGAAAGTTGGCCACTGCCTTTGGAGCGTCCTTGTCGAATAGCCGCCCGACAATGTTTCCCATGGATGTGTATATGACCGCATAAAGCCCAGGTTCGGTGGGCAGTGTGACAGATGGTAAAGCAGCACCGCGGGAGTTCGGCGGCCGATGTGGCGAGGTTTGCGCCTTAGTGCCAGACTGCGCCATAGCGCACACACAGAACCCGAAGAGATTCGCCGCCAAGATCATTGAAAAACGCCGCATTTACGCCGATTATAACGGGACCGGACCGCGATTAGCCGAAGCGCGAGGTTGTTCGCGTCGTTATGCGCCAAATTGCTGCGGCATTCTCTGTAGCCGAGCTATTCGATCTGCTGTGGAAGGATGGGTGGAGAATAGCCGCATTAACGCCTCGCCAGTGAACGGCTTGATGATAAACAAATGCGCTGTCGAGGGCGTCGCGTCCATGGGTAACCGTTTCGAATATGCCTCCAGTTTCTGCAGTGCAGAGACCAACTCGCGCGGATTGCCGGTGTATTTCGCCGACGCGGCATCCGCATCGTATTCCCGAGTGCGCGAGATCGCCATTTGAATCAACGCGGCCGCAATGGGCGCCAGAATTAGCATCAGAAGGCCGCCGAATCCCCCGCCCTCCCTGTCGTCATCGCGTGTGCGCCCCCCGAAAAAGAAGGCCATTCTCGACAGGAAAGTAATCGCGGTCGCGATGGTCGCCGCAACCGAGCTGATCAAAATGTCGCGGTGTAAAACATGCCCTAATTCGTGCGCCACGACGCCTTCAATCTCATCGTCGGACATAAACTTCAAAATCCCGGCTGTAAACGCAACCGAAGCGTGCTGCGGGTTCCGGCCCGTTGCGAATGCATTCGGTGACTCTTCCGGAATCAGCCAAAGCTTAGGGATTGGAATGTTCATGCGCTCCGCCAGCCTCTCGATTATCGGAGCGACACGCCGATAAATTTGCGGATTCTGCTCTGGCGTCAGAGGTTGAGCCCCGTACATGGCCAGCGCCATCTTGTCCGAAAAGAAATAGCTGAAAAAGTTCATGCCGATCGCCAAGATCAGGCCAATGTAGAGCCCGTTGCGACCGCCGAAAAACTCGCCGCCCACCAAAAGGAGCCCGCTCAGAACTCCCAATAGCAGAACTGTCTTAACCATATTCATAAACTTGCCCTATTATTTAGATGACAGTTGCGGACCTCTGGAGAATCTTTTTCTTCCTTGCTCCGGCCAGAACAATATTAGGTCGATTATGCCCACTAGCTATAAACTTGCTTCCGTCCTGCTCGCAAGTCTTTCTGGTTGTGTCACATTCCAGGTTGTCAATTCCGCACAGTGCATCGGTAGACCGGTTTCACAAACCGGTTCGGCGAATCCCGGGAGCGCCATCGAACGCCCACCGATTCTGGGCGTCGCTCATATTGGCCTCGAGACCAATAACATGCAGTCAGCTCACAAATTCTACGGTGAAGGGCTTGGCTTTGCGGACTTCAGCCTTGATAAACCGGTTGGAGGCCTCATGCTGACCTACTTCAAAGTGAACGATCACCAATACATCGAAATCTTTCCTGATCTAAAGTCCGAAACCCAAGATCGCCTTTCGCACATTGCCTTTGAAACAAGCAATGCCCGGCAACTGCGGGATTATCTGGCGAGCCGTGCTGTCAAGGTGCCGCAGACGCTCAGGCCAGGCTTGGACGGCAATTTGAGTTTTATGATCAAAGACCCCGATGGGCACAATGTAGAGTTCGTCCAGTACCTGCCCGGTTCTCTTCACAGCCGGCATTTCGGTAAGCTTCTGCCCGATTCGCGCGTTTCAACACGGATGATTCACGTCGGTGTCACAGTCCGGGATCGCGCCGGGGCCGACGCTCTCTACAAAGACATTCTCGGCTTTCAGATCAAATGGTACGGCGGCATGAAAGATAACCAAACAGATTGGGTTGACATGCGCGTGCCCGAAGGCACGGATTGGCTGGAATATATGTTGAGGGTCCAGAATCCATCGCCCAAGACCCTAGGTGTGATGCATCACTTCGCACTCGGCGTTCCGGCCATTCAGCCGGCCTACAAAACCGTTCTTGAGCGCGGCCTCAAACCGCCTGAACCGCCCAAAATCGGGCGCGATGGTAAGTGGCAGCTGAACTTGTATGACCCGAACTACACGCGTGCCGAGCTGATGGAATTCAAACCGGCCCACAAGCCGTGCTGCTCACCCATGCAGTAACGTGGACTGCTGGTGCCGCCTTCATCCGACGACAACCGGTGAAATCTCTGCCGCGCTCTCTCCGATTTGTTGTCTCCACAATGCGTAGTAAAGTCCCGTCTCGGCCACCAGTTCTGAATGAGTCCCTTGCTCGACGATGTGCCCTCTCTCGAGCACATAGATGCGCTCGGCGTGCATCACTGTGGAAAGACGGTGCGCGATCAGAATCGTCATGACGTCCGCGCGCTCTGCCACATCCCGAATCGTGCGTGTAATTTCCTCTTCGGTAATCGAGTCCAGAGAAGATGTAGCTTCATCGAAAACCAATAGTCGCGGCCGTCGCAGCAGTGCTCGTGCGATAGACAACCGCTGTTTTTCGCCTCCCGATACCTTTACGCCGCCCTCTCCGATCAACGTATCCAAGCCTTGATCCGCCCGCGCCAGCAACGAGTCTGCCGCCGCGCGATGCAACGCGTCCAAGCACTCGCGGTCAGTGGCGTCGGGGCGTACAAAAAGGAGGTTCTCCCTGATTGTGCCGGAGAACAGCTGGGTGTCTTGCGTGACGAATCCGATTTGTGCCCGCAGCTCATCTGGGTCGATCTCCCCCGCATCAATCCCGTTGTAGCGGACTGCACCCTTCTGCGGTTGGTAGAGACCCACCAACAACTTCACCAACGTTGTCTTCCCTGCTCCGGATGGTCCCACAAACGCCACCGTTTCCCCTCGCGAGATTCGAAATGTCACATCACAGACCGCGGGACGATTCGCGGTTCGATGCTGAAATGTGACCCTCTCAAATTCGAGCGAACCTACATTTCCCAACCGCGCCGGATCCTTTGGCTTTGGTTCGGGCGGAATCTGGAGTATCTCTTGCAGGTTGTTCAGAGATGCTTCGGTCTCGCGATAAATATTGATGATGTTGCCTAGTTCCTGCAGCGGCCCAAAAATGAAGAACGAGTATATAAATAGCGAGAAGAACTGTCCCACCGTGATCCGCTGAGTAAATATGAGGTAGAGCATCAGGAACAGAATGCTGGTACGCAAGAGATTAACCGCCGTCCCTTGCAGAAAGCTGAGACCGCGCAGGTAGCGCACTTTCTTAAGCTCCAGCTTCAGGATCTTGTCCGTCGTGGTGTTCAGCCGGCTCACTTCCTGGCGCGCCAGTCCCAAGGTTTTTACCAGCTCGATATTGCGCAGAGATTCAGTCGTCGAGCCAGCCAGCGCGGCGGTTTCGGCCACAATCGTCTTCTGAATCGATTTGATCCTCCGGCTCAAAACAGAACTGATGCCGCCGAGTAACGGAACCGTTAACAAGAAGGCCGGGGCGATGACCCAATCCACCCGCAGAGCATAGACGGTGACGAAGATGACGCCTACGGTTGCAGTGAATAGGATGTTTACAAAAGCAGAGATGAAACGTTCAACGTCAGTGCGGACCTTCTGCAGCTTGCCCAGTGTTTCGCCGCTGCGCTGATCCTCAAAAACCGCATACGGCAAAGATAGTGAGCGCTCGACACCGTCTGCATACAGCTGAGCGCCCGTCCGCTGCGTGACCACATTTACGTAATAATCCTGAAAGTTCTTGGCGACACGTGAAATAAATGCGACACCGACCGCAGCACCCAGTAACAAGCTGACGCCTCGAATGAATTGCGGTGTGGTGTATTGATTGAATTTGGTCGCGTATCGGTCGATGATATACCGGAAAATCAGAGGATCGAGCAAGGAAAAGATCTGGTTCACCGCCGCAAGCAGAAGCGCCAAAAACACCAGCCGCCAATGCTTTTTCAAGTAATGAAGCAGTAAGCCCATATCTCCTCCATGCTCCGTGAACGCTCAGCGCTCCATGGCACTGCTTTTGTGCTTCTCCGCCCGTTCGTCAGCGATGCGATCCAGCAGTTTGTAACGCGGCCGGCGCGGATCTGGCGCGGCATATGGGATTTCCTGCGATCCAGCCCTTCCCTTTTCGCCGTTGTTGACGCCGCCCACCTGTAAATGCATGACTGCGTAATGGTCCGTCTTGCTGTAGCTTGGCCACTCCGGGAGCCCCGGGCCATTCGGATTGCCCCTCTTGGCGAAGTTTGTCCAGTAAGAAGAGATGATGTCGGAAAGCTTCCGGTCATCCGCGGTCCATGGAAGGCGCTTCCAATCGAGCGTCTCAAAAACATACTCAATGTCGGCCGAATGATACGCACCGCGATCCGGTTCGCCTGTGGGCGTAGGAGGAGCTTGCTCGAAGTGGTAACGATAGACCGGAGATTCACCTGTCGCGAGTTGCATATCGAGCCACTTCCAGGTGGAATATGCGATGAACTGGTCGCTTGCTAAGTCGCGCGCGGACTCTTTCATTTCTTTCTGGTTGGTGCCGGCGTAGAGCGTTAAAACCTCATCAGCATGCCGTCCGTATTCTGCGCGGACTTTGGCGGCGTAGTTTTCCTTGGTCGCCTCTGGTGTTTCGAGGAACGTAGTGTGGTCGTGCTCATCGGCGTTCCATCCGCCAAGAAGTGCAACGTGGGCCTGTTTGCCGGCCGCGTAGATCGCCGCAGGAGTTTGCGGAAAAAAGTAACCGTCCACGTTCGGCCAGAAGCGATACGTCTTAGTTTTGTCTTTGAGGGCAGCTTTGAGAACCTGGTCCGCGGGCATGGCACGCAAAGCGTGCAATGTGCTCACGCCCAAAGATTTCGCGAATTCAGCGCCTGTCTGTTGCGTCTCCGAAACGGATGGCATACGCGGAGTCAACATAAACGCGCCACCGCTCTGCCCAATCGCCTGTTTAAGCAGACCCTTTGAAAGCGGCGAGGCCATTTGAGCGCTAACAGAAATCGATCCGGCTGACTCGCCGAAAATTGTGACGTTATCTGGATTGCCGCCGAATGCCGCAATATTCTTGTGCACCCACTCGAGAGCAGCGACTTGATCAAGCAAGCCGTAATTACCCGACGCGTGATGCGGCGATTCTTTCGTCAGCTCTGGATGCGAGAAAAAACCGAAAACGCCGAGCCGGTAATTTAAGCTCACGACAATCACGCCCTTTTTCGCAAGATTCTCGCCATCCTGTCGCGGTTCGGAAGCGCTGCCGGCCTGAAAGCCGCCCCCATAAATCCAGACCATTACGGGTAAACCTGCCTCCGCTGAGCTACCTGGCGTCCAAACATTTAGATAGAGGCAGTCTTCGCTGGGGCCAGGGTCGCGGAAGACCATATCCTCGTAGATCCGCCCCTGCATGCAGCGCGCGCCGAACTCGGTCGCTTTCCGAACCCCAGCCCATGGGGACACAGGCTGGGGCGGTTGCCAGCGGAGATCTCCAACGGGCGGCGCGGCGAACGGAATACCTTTGAAGATTCGGATTCTTCCATCAGCGCTGGCTGCGCCCTCAACGACGCCGGATTGCGTGTGAACCTTCTCGGCTGCGAGGCAGGCTCCAAAAGGGACCAGCATCAGCGTAAAAACTGCGCGTGTCGCTCGCATCTCCCTAAGATCTCACTAGAGCACATCTCGGCCGAATCTACAGTCGCAACCGAATGGTCCCGCACCATCGAAGTCGCCGCAACCTGGACTTTTAACCGGAGCTAGAATACCTCCTTGAGTCGCTATGTGAGGAGATCTTCTCAATCGTAAGCCGCGGTTTCATGTTGCCTCGCTGCATCGCACTTGCCGCGGCGATTGCCCTGAGCATTTCTCTTGTCGCTTGCAAGTCTCTGCATCCAACTCGTCACGGCCCGAAATTAATTGTGCTTGGCGTCGATGGCATGGATCCTGCCTTTGTGGAGCGCCACTGGAACTCCCTGCCTAATCTCGCCAGACTGCGTACTCAGGGACATTTCGGCCGCCTCGGGACAACGACACCACCGCAGAGTCCGGTTGCCTGGTCCACTTTTATTACCGGACTCGAACCGGCCGAGCATGGCATCTTCGATTTCGTCCATCGTGATCCTCAGACGCTCCAGCCGTTCTCATCCATGTCGCGGACCGAAGAGCCACGGTGGGCATTACCGCTGGGGCCGTATATTCTGCCATTCTCCGGCTCTCATGTGGTGTCGCTGCGCCAGGGAACGGCGTTCTGGCAGTTGCTGTCCGAACATGGCGTACCGGTATCGGTTATACGGATGCCAACCAATTACCCCCCGGTGTCCGCTGGAACCGCGCTTTCCGGTATGGGCACCCCGGATCTTCGCGGCACGCTTGGCACGTTCAGCTTTTACACCGACGATCCTGAGGAGCTTTCGCGTGCAGTCGCTGGGGGACGCATCATCAAAGTCCGCCTCGAGGGCGGCCATGGGGTGCTCCAGGTGGAAGGCCCTCCGAACGCGCTGCGCAAAGACCGCTCATTCACATCTGCCAATTTGGTCGTAGATGTGGACCGGGATTATCCAGTGGCCCGCTTACAGATCGGCGAGAACCCCGCCATTATTCGCGAAGGCGAGTGGTCTGAGTGGATAACAGCCGATTTTTCCCTTATTCCCCATCTCTCCTCGGTGACGGGCATCTTTCGCGTGTTCGCTAAACAACTGCATCCCCGGTTTGAGCTGTACGTCTCGCCCATCAATATCGATCCGATCTCACCGGCTCTCCCCATAGCTGCTCCTTCAGGCTGGAGCCGCACGATCGCGCACGACATCGGCCCGTTCTTCACAATGGGCACTCCGGAAGACACCTCCGCTTTGCGGCAGCAGGTTTTCACGTTTCCCGAGTTCCGGACACAAACACAGCTCGTCTTCGAAGACGAACGCAGACTTCTCAGATACTCGCTCAGACATTTCGCCGGGGGACTGCTGTTCTTTTACTTTTCATCGATCGACCAAAACTCTCACATGCTGTGGGGGCGCCATGAATCGGAGCTGCTCGAGGTTTATCGTGCGGTCGACGAATGTATTGGCGAGGTGAGAACGCAATTTGCAAGGACCGAACTGATCGTGCTATCCGATCACGGCTTCACTACTTTTGACCGGGCCATCAATCTAAACACTTGGTTGCTCGATCGCGGATTTCTCACTCTAAACCGTCGGCCCGGGGCTGGCGCCAGTTTAGGTAACGTGGACTGGTCGTCCACCGAAGCGTATGCGCTCGGGCTTAACGGGTTATACCTTAATCTCAAAAATCGTGAGCAGCACGGTATTGTAGCGTCCGGGGAACAAAACCGCGCGATAATTGCGAAGCTCCGCGAACAACTGTTGGCATGGCGGGACCCGGTTAACGGTCGCCACCCCGTTGAAGCTGTATCCGAGGTGAATTCCACCCCGCAGAGCGCATCGGTAGCGCCGGATCTGATTGTCGGCTACAGTCCTGGTTATCGCGGCTCATGGCAGACCGGCCTCGGTGAAACTCCGGCACAAGAAATAGTAGACAACAATGATGCTTGGATTGGGGACCACTGCATCAATCCGGCGAATGTTCCCGGCGTTCTATTCACCAGCAGAAAGGTGAAGGCGCGGACCCTCACAATACCGGACGTGACCGCTTCGATTCTAAATTTCTTCCATGTGCCGCAGCCGTCAGCGGCATCAGGGCATAGCTTTTATTAAGCGTGGTTCACCAACCGATATAATTTTCTATCCATTCCATGCGCAGAATTCTCTCTGTTCTGATCGCTTTCACAACGAGCGCTTTCGGTGCTGAGAGATCGCCCCTCACACCCCTCGTATCAGCAATTCAATCCGGTGTAAAACCCGAGCGCGCGATGAACACCATGCGGTCCATCTATGCCACCGACCGTTGGTTCACGTTTCCCAAATTCGAGCAAACGACGCAATACCTCAGCAGGCGATTATCGGATGCGGGACTTTCAAATATCGCAATTCTGGGTGCGCCGGCCGACGGCAAGAGCCAGTTCGGCTTTTGGACCATGCCGCTCGCTTGGGATGTGAAGAATGCACGGCTGGATGTATTGCAGCCCGAGCACATGGCCTTGGCAGATTATCAATCTGTTCCGGCGTCAGTCGGAATGTGGTGCGGACCGACACCACCGGAGGGCATAGTAGCTGAAGTTGTGGATCTTGCATCTACTCCCTGGAACGCGGTCAAGGGCAAGCTGGTCCTGACGGAGATAAATTCGGCGGGATCGAAATGGGAGCTCGTTCACTACGGCGCTCTGGGCGCCATTAACGGCTTCAGCGAAAATCCCGATCTCCGGGATGACCGCCAATGGATCAACGCCTGGGGAGATAACGGGTGGGCTTTTACCAGGACCAGCACTCCGCTCCTTTCGTTTTCGATCACACCTCGCCAAGCGGAGGAATTACGCAAGTGGCTTCGTGAGGGTCGGCGCGTGAAAGTTCGCGCCCAGGTGGACAGCCGCTATTACGTCAGCCGATATCCATATGTAACCGCCGTGCTGCCGGGAACCGATCGAGAGGAAGAAGTACTCACGCTCGGCCACAGCTCGGAACAGGGTGCGAACGACAATGCGACGGGCGTGTCCGCCATGATTGAGGCGGTAGCTACGCTCCGGTCACTCATCGATGCCGGTAAGCTGCGACGGCCCAAGCGCAGCATACGCATTCTCACGATGCCCGAACTATACGGCTCCATGCATTATGTCGTCACCCATCCAGAGCGCATACAGCGCACGGTGGCTGCAATGGCGGTGGACGCACCGGCTGCTTTCTATAACCTGGCCAGCACGGAATATACCTTTCACCTCAATCCGCAGGTTGCTAGCTCCTTCACGGATGCGCTCGTGCTCCGTATCGCCAATGCTTACCTTTCCGGGGTTGAGCCCGGTTCCGATCTTCTTGCAGGTCGATCGTGGCATTGGGAGCCATACGCGCCAGGGACCGATTCCTATCTGAGTGACCCGACCATTGGCGTGCCCACCGTGTGGCCGTACAGCGGAACAGGAGTGATATCGCATCACAATACGGCGGACCGGCCGGACACCGTAGATCCGCGCTCGCTGCGTGATTTGAGCTCGATCATTGCTATTTATCTGTATCTCATTGCTGCTGCCGATGAGCAGCAGATCCCCTGGCTGGCAAGCATCACACTGGACCGCGCCATGGAAGAAGTCAGCGCCGCTTCCTCGCAGTCACTCGATAGCGCGCTCTCCCACGAAGGCGCGAGCCATGGATTTGAGTGCATCGATTACGAAGTGGAGCGCGGGCAACGAGCCATTCAGTCTCTCGTTCGGTTAGCACCGGAGGAGCGTCGCGCCGCTCTCCTGAACTCGCTGCATCCGTCGTGCGAACGCCTCCAGACATTCGGGAACGTACAAAAGGAACGTCTCCAGTCTGCCGGGATACACTCCGCTTCTGTTGCCAGCGCGCTACAACGAACCGAGGCCGCCCATATCATCGTGAAGCGAAAGCGTCCCGGCACTATCCCGCTGGACGATCTGACGCAGGATCAATGGGACGGCTATCCGTCCGGAGCCTGGGCCACCGTACCGATCTTGGCTCTTTACTGGTGCGACGGCAAGCGCAACCTCGCGGAAGTGATCCGGCTCACCGGCCTGGAGTCCGGCCCAACATCCTTCGATTTCGTCGGCTATTTTCGTTTTCTGGAACGCCACGGTTACGTCGAATTCCTGAAATAGCCAGTGTTGGCTCCCTAGACCTATTGACGTAACTCAAGGATCTAATTTTTCGAAAGGACCTACTGATGATGAATTATGGTGCTTCCGCTTCGCGTGGTTCTTTTCTCCGGATTGCTCTCGCGACACCAGTGCTGACTACGGCAGTACGAAAGGAGTTGAATACTCAAGCTATAACGGCAGGTTTCGAGAGTTCTGTGATGTCGCGTCGGCGGTTAACCGGCTAAAGAGAACCACAACCATGAGTTCAGAGTATTCGCGCAGAACCCTCATCAAAGGACTGGTTTCAACAACCGTACTGCCGCCGCTGAAGAACGGTGCTGTCGAATCGGGAATGCACGGCGAGGGACGGGACGCACCAAAGATCTGCGCGCCCATCGGCCGGGAGAGTCTGGATGAAGCTGCGATCCGGCGCGTCAGGCAGATCGGCGTCGATTACGTACTGACGGGCGGACCACGCATACCGTGGAACGAAGCTGAACTGCGCTCGTTTAAATCCAAGCTCGAGTCAGGCGGCCTGACCTTGGGCAACATGATGATTGCAGGATTTCCAAACACGATTTTTGGGAAAGCCGGGCGTGATGAGGAGATTGAGAACATCAGAAACTCTATCCGCGCGGCTGGCAAAGTGGGTCTGCCAGTAGTGGAATACAACTTCTACGCACACCGCGCGATAGAAGGTTACTACGAGGAAGTCGGGCGAGCCGGCGCAGGACTAACCGCCTTTGACTACGAGCGCGTGAAGGGTCTACCTCCGCTTACCGAGGAAGGCGCCCATACTCTGGACGAGATGTGGGCGAATATCACGTATTTTTTGAAGGCTGTCATTCCAGTCGCCGAAGAATCCAATGTGCGTTTGGCTCTGCATCCGAATGATCCGCCTGCACCGATCAGCCGCGGTTCGCAGCAAATTATGGGGACAGTGGAAGGTTGGAAACACCTCGTCGAAATCGTGAACAGCCCCTCAAACGGGATCACATTCGATTGCGGAGTAACGAGAGAAATGGGGCATGATCCCGTCGAAGTCTGCCGTTACTTCGGAACCAGGGATCGTATTAATCATGTGCACTATCGCAATGTACGGGTGCGGGTGCCTTATGAGAAATACACGGAAGTATTTATCGACGAGGGCGAGAACAACATGTTCGCGATCATGAAAGAGCTGGTTAGGCTCAAGTATTCGCGACTGGTTTATCCCGAGCATGAACGGGCGCTAGATGTCGATCGCGAACGAGGTATTCACAATCAATATCCGGGTGGGGGCGGATACACGGGAATGGTGTACGACATTGCATATGCCAGGGCGATGCTGCAGGCCGCGTTGTCATGATCTACACGCTAACCGAGGCGTGGCGTACATGTCCGGATATTGATAGCTTGAAAAGCTAGGAGGCGATATGGGCATAAGCCGTCGAAAACTTTTGGAGGGCATGGCAGTTAGCGCAACAGGACTGTATTGCAGTTTGCCAGCAGAAGCTGGGACGACGATGCTCCCGACGAGAGCGCTTGGCAAAACAGGAGCGCGTGTGTCGATTCTAGCCATGGGCGCTGGAAGCCGTTTCCTAATGTACAAGGATGAAGATGCAGCTTTAGAGGCAGCTAAGCAAGCACTCGACTCAGGGATCAACTACATCGACACATCGGACGATTATGGGGAGAACCATCTCAGCGAACGACGGATCGGAAAGGTGTTGAAAGGGCGACGGCAAGAAGTTTTCGTAGCAACCAAGCTCAGCAATCGCGATGGGGCGGAGAGCAGGCGCGTAGTGGAAGAGAGTCTGCGAGCGTTGCAGGTCGACCAGGTGGACCTCATTCACATCCACTCGCTCACAAGCGAACAAGATTTGGCGGCCATCGAGTCAAAGGGCGGCGTGCTGGATCAACTGATAAAAATGCGGAACGAGAAGCTGATGCGGTTTATCGGAATCACCAGCCATACAGATCCGGCAGTGCTCCGCAGCGCATTGGAGCGGCACGATTTCGACTGTACGCAAATGGCATTGAATGGAGCGCGGACGGGAATGAAAACCGGGAAAAGCGGCATGATCCCGAACCCGGATATGACGACAAGCTTCGAAACTACGGCCTTGCCTGTCGCGACGAAAAAAGACATTGGCGTCATCGCAATGAAGGTGCTTGCGCAGGATGCTTTGCTGCGGCACGCGCAACCGGAAAAACTGCTGCGCTACTCGCTATCCCTGCCAGTGGCGACGGCCGTGGTGGGAATGCCAAAGCTCGAACACATCACCGAGAATGTACAGGCAGCGAAGAATTTTCGACCGCTTTCAAGGACCGAGATGCACCAGATCTCGGGCGAGTTGGCCGTCAGAAGCAAAGCAGAGTTGGATCGGTTCTTCAGTACACACACCGACTCGTAGGTGCGTCTGCGTCGCACGACTCAGCATTAACCGTTCACCCCTGACGCGAGGAACCCGCCATCGACCGAAACACATTGGCCCGTAATGAAGCTTGCGGCATCAGATGCTAAGAAAATCGCCGTACCGACGAGTTCGGAAACTTTGCCAAAGCGCTTCATTGGAGTTCGCATCAACAACTCGCGCCCGCGCTCGGTTCCGTCGAGCAGACCCGAGTTCAACTCTGTTCGAAAAACACCCGGCGCAATGGCGTTGACATTTACACCCTTTTGCGCCCATTCGATCGCAAGGCTACGGGTCAGTCCAAGGAGACCTGATTTCGAGGCCGCGTATGCCGCGACTTCAAAGAAACTGACATACGAGGTCAGAGATGCGATGTTGATCACGCGCCCGCGGCCGCTGTTCACTAATGGTTCGTAGAAGCTTTGGCACGTGCGCAGGGTGCCCGTCAGATTTACGTCCATAAGGGCATTCCATTCGGCCTCGCTAATGGAAACCGTCGGCTTGCGGAAGATTTGGCCAGCCGCATTGAGCAGGATGTCGATTCGGTCGAAACTCTCAAGCACGAGGTTGCGAAACGCGTCGATAGACGCTCTACTACTCGCGTCAGTGGTTCGACGCAGGGTCTTGCGGCCTAATTTCTCAATACCCTCTGCTACTTCGTGCACCAGGTTTTCACGCCTTCCAGTCGCGACGACGTCTGCTCCTGCTTCAGCCAGGCCGACGGCGAGGGTACGTCCAATACCGGAGGTTCCGCCCATGACGACTGCAACCCGCCCAGATAGATCAAACAGAGTTGATGACATTGCCCCTCATCTTAACCGCTGCCGTGAGGCCGTTTACTTAAGGTAAGAAACGGGCAGAGACACTTGGCCGACAAGGTAGCGATTGCAACTGAGGCTAGATTGTAACCGGGGTAGATTGCACCCGAGTCTAGGTGACCTGGCGCACAATATCGGCCAGTGTAAGCGGCTTCTCCGATATGAGAGCTCGCTGAAGTTTCGGGCCAATGGCCATAGCTTCGGTCCCGCCCTCGAACCAGGCCAGAAACCCGGACTGATCCGCTCCCGGTAAACGTTGCTGGTTTAGCCACGTATAGTACGCGCCCATGTCGGCATCGATCACCGACGCCTGCGGATCGAGCTCGGGTGTACCTTTTGCCTCGCCCAGCAACTCATTCATCGGGCGCTGCCGTTGCCGCGAACTAAAACGCGCTAGTAGCGTGAGCGGTTGCGCTCGCCGCAGAGCCTCGCGCGCACCCCACTGGACGAAAGTCGTGCTGAAAATCTGGGTTCCCGAAGCTTCTGTCATTAAGCTCAGCTCAAATCGTCTCAACACCGGGTCGCCATTTTCATGCATACCCAAATCCTCGGGGCGCATGCGGGCAAGCAAAGACCGGAATGCTTCCGGCCCAGTACCTGAGGCGAAGATCTGAAGCATTTTCTCTTGCAGCCGAGCCCGAACAGGTGTGAGGGCCCCATAAGAAACGCGGGTGAGATTGTTGGCACCTGCTTCGCTTGAGCCTCCGTCGATATACCAGTGGGCAAACGCCTCAGCGTGCGCTCGAGCTCTGACATTGGCGGCATCAATCAACATTTGCAATCCGTTTGGCGCTGCGACGCGGCGGAAATATGTACCGTGTGGGCGCAATTTCCGGAAGAGCGGATACTTGTTCGTCTGAACGCCTTGGCCGAATGTGACAATCGTCAGTCTATTAATCGGAGGCGGTTTGTTAGGGACGGCTGCGCTTACTTTTGCGAAGAAATCGACCGCGGCACTGTGGAAAGAGTCGATTTGGTGCGTCGCCCAAAGATGTGCAGAAAGCTGTTCCGAGAAAGCGGCCGGTGCGTTGACCCAATCGGTTCTCTGGAGCTGCGGCGAGAGCTTTAGATTTGCGAACGGAGCGAAAAACATTTTGCGCTGTTCCTGTGAAACAGAGCGGAGATAAGCGAACTGCCGCTCTAAATCTTTCCGTTCCGCGGGAAACTTCCAATCCCAATTGATGATCTCTCGCAACAGCAACGCAAGAAACGGAAGCGGCATGTCCCGAAACAGATCAATGTGATCGAGCGCAGTCCGTTTGGCGAGTGGAGGGTACGCGTCGAAGCTTGAAGCGGTCAATTCCTGCGGCGCTAGCATCAGAGCACCTCAGCGATCGGTTTGCCTTGAGAGAACCGCGGAGTGAACCCCAACAGCGATCCGAGCGTCGGAACCAGATCGGTCGATCCGACGGGACGATCAACTACGAAGTTTTCACGGATCCCTGAACCCAAAGCGAGCATCCACGTCGTGCGCGACAGTGCATCGCCGGTGCGATGATGCTGAAACCCATTTCCGCCGGCATCGGTATCGGAATCACGGCCGAAATCCGGCAGGATAAACATATTCGTCTTTCCTCCGTACTCAGGCTCACTCTCGACTGCTTTCCAGATTTCTGCGCAGAGCCGGTCGGTTCGTTGAATGGCTTCGAGATAAAGGGAAAAGCTGCCGGAATGCGCAACGTCAATGTCGTGTAGGGTGATCCACAGCAGGCTTGGAGCGAGTTGCCGCATCAGCCGCCGTGCAATGAAAACTGACAGCTCGTCTGCGCTTGCCAACGTGCGCGCATGTGCGACGAAATCTCCTACCGAGAGCTTGAGAATATTGGCGACTTCGCCCAAATCGGTCTCGGCTCCGCTGATCTCGGGCGCATAGAGCGGAGTCTCGTAATTGTCACGCAAGAGATGCCCGTAATCCACGGCGGCCCCGGAAGGAATTGCCGCACTGAGTAACCGCTTCGGCAGAATAACACCTGCGCCCTGTCCCTGGCCATAGCTCCGATGACCGCTCTCGCCTATGCGATTGAAGCCGTTGCTCGGCGCGACAACCCAGCAGTCGGTCGCTGGCCGGCTGAGGTCTTTACGAAAATACTCGAATACCGTCGGATTTTGCGGCGGAACAGCAGCAAAGTTGTTGAAGGTTTCATACACTCCGGTCGTGAGGCTTGCGGTGGCTACATAGTGCCCGAGTATGCCACGGTTGATCACCTGAGAGAAAAACGTTGAGCGTGGGGCGATTTCTGTTAACAGGTGCGGGATGTTTTCCTGCCCCTCGGGCATGAATGTCTCTTCGTCGCGCGCGCCGCCCCCAAAGGTCACGACCACTACTTTTCTAGGCCGCGAAGCTGAGATCGCATGCTGCGCAGTCATGCCAAACAGAGTTGAAGCCGCAGCAGCGCCTGTTACTTCCCGAAGCCACTCCCGGCGGCTGCAGGAAATCGCGCGTGCGAGATCTCCGGGGGTTTGGGTCCTCGTGTCTAGCCGAGGCATTTGAAAAAAGCTTTTGGTCCCGATATCCATCGATTTTACAATGCATCGCCCACTTTTCCGGGGAGCACTGCTATCGGTGATTGCCGATGCGTTGAATCCTTAAAACGATATCTTCAGAATAGATGGGCGACTGAAAAACTCGCTCTCCTCCGGTATGATGAATCCGTCCGTTCCCGATCGCACCCGTTTTCGTGTCTAACCATAACTGGCCATAGACACCCTTGGGTAGTTCAACAGCAAATGACCGCTGCTGAGGCCCGGAATCGATTGTATAGCTGAGCTTCGCGCCGCTAATGTGCGCCTCGTGAATGTAAACAACATAGTCATCGGGTGACGCAAGGACGCGCATGCTGGCCGGCTTGGCGCCGAGAGGCCTTACAAGAGAGTTGGCCGGCCGCAGTTGGGTGAGGTCAATTGAATCAAACAAGTCCTTCATAATCCCCAGCTGTTTGCGCAGGGTAGCGCTTCCGCCGCCGGGTGTCTGAGGGCCGTACTGAAAATCGCCACCTTCGTGGCCCACCGTAAATGAATAATCGAGATTGTTATACACCGCGCCGCCTGCTGCAAGGAAATCCCAACCCTGGATGCGGTACGTTGCATCGATCGGCCCATCAAAACCGGTTTCATTGTTACCAATCACCTTACGCAATTCATAGTTCATACTGACGCTGGCTGGCGGCCGCGAATAGTGAAAATTGAAAATGGAAACATTAGTGAGCGAATTCGCCATGACCTTAGAGCCGTTGGCAACATTCTGCGAAATGAGGTGATGGTTGGGAAGCGTTTCTTCGGTGCTGACAATCATCCGGCTGATATGTTGTTGCCAATCCAAAGTTACGCCACCAAAATAAGGCTCGTTGCAAATCTCGTAATAGAGATTGTCGAACGCATTCAATTCGATAACAATCTTGCGGACCATGACATCCTCTACGGACAACAGGCTCGGGTGCTTCATGGTGAGTACCTCGGTTCGATCAACGTTGCCAATGCCATTCACGTTATTTGCTGAATTCAGAGGACTGACGGCCCACATGGACTTTTCATAGTAGGGGCAAAATAGATTGACTTCCACGACAATGCCGCGAAGCGAAGCCTCGCGAACGAAATCATGCAGTCGCGCGAAATATGCGGGATTCCATTGACTCAGGTCAAAACGATTCCCTCCATCTGCCGCTCCGGCTGTGCTCGAACGCGGCCAGGGCGGAACGAATTTGTCGGCTCGAGGTGCAAGAGTATTGTCCGCAATGTTGAAGTCACCTGGAACCTCACGATAAGGTCCCACCCAGATGCGAGTGAGATTCAGATGATTGCGCTTGAGTTCATCCAAGTAACGGCGGTAATTAAACTCCGCGTTGATCACGCTCCCATAGTGTTCGCCGGAGGTGACAAGCACTGTAGGCTTTCCGCGGAACAGAAAATAATGAGTGTTGCCTGAATAAAGAGACAGAGCGTTTGGTGTGCCGCCGCTTGCAACGAGGGCAACTATCATCAAAAGCGTAAGACTCTTATGTATCAAGTAGCATTCCTAGCTTATCTATCGATGTTCGCCGGCTCCAGCCAAACGAAAATCATCCCCGTTCCTGAGTTCCGGGACCTATTTAACGGAAAGAATTTGAATGGGTGGATCAACGTCAATACCGCTCCAGATACGTGGCGCATTGACCGTCCAGTGCTGGTGTGCTCGGGGCATCCGATCGGCGTCATGCGAACCGCGAAGCAATACGAAAACTTTGTATTGCACATCGAGTGGATGCACATTGAGCCGGGCGGGAACTCGGGCGTATTCGTATGGAGTCGTGCCCGCCCCGATCCAACTACCCGGCTGCCTGATGGCATTGAGGTTCAGATGCTCGAGCTGGACTGGCCCAAACTGAACAAGCACGATGGTCAGACCCCACCCATTGCTTACGTCCACGGCGAGCTTTTTGGAGTTGGCGGGATCAAGATCGTACCGGACAACCCGAGGGGAGAACGAAGCAAGTCAGTCGAAAATCGCTGCAAAGGGCGCGGGGAATGGAACGTCTACGACGTTGTCGCGGTTGACGGGATCATCAAGCTCTCCGTCAACGGCAAGTTTGTTAACGGGATAAGCCGCTCGACTCAGAGGAAAGGTTATCTCTGCCTGGAATCTGAAGGGGCAGAAATCCATTTTCGCAATATAAAAATAATGGAACTACCCCCAGGGGTGACGACCCCTGATCAGGTTGCTCCGGAAATCGATTCCCCGTAGGCCGTGCAAGCCGCTGCGGCGATGCAACGGCGTTAAAACAGAAAGGCCTGAAGGGCCAATCGCGTCTATGACGATATGAGTGAAGATCCTATTTTAGTCGTCGTAGAGAAACAAGAATGGTTAACACCGGTTCAGGAGGCCGGTGAAGCCTTTGTAAAGAAAACGTACGAAGCTGCGGGAGAGCCTGGGCAGGCAGTGAAAAACGCCTTACACGGGGTTTGGCTCGGCCATCCTCTGCATGCGGCAATCACGGACGTGCCCGTCGGGAGTTGGACGGCGGCCGCAGTGCTCGACTTCTTGGAAGCGCGAGGAGAGAAGCAATACGGTGCGGGCGCTGATGCCGCTGTCGCAGTCGGTTTAGCCGGCGCACTGGCTTCAGCGGTGTCAGGCCTAACGGACTGGAGCGACACACAGGGAAAGCCGCAGCGCGTCGGTGCTTTGCACGCACTTCTCAACGTTGCGGCTACCCTGCTCTATAGTGGGTCCTATGTCTTGCGCAAGAGAGGCAACCGGGGGGTTGGCCGTGGGTTTAGTTTTCTCGGATACGGAGTGGTTTTGGCGAGCGCTTACCTCGGGGGAGCGCTGACCTACGCCCATCGCATTGGTGTCGATCACAGCGCAGATCCGGACAATGATTTACCGGCAGAATACACACCGGTCTGTGCGGAATCGGAATTGCACAGTGAGGAGCTGAAAAAGGTGACTGCAAAAGGAACTGACATTCTCCTGTTCAGGCGAGGCGACCAAATCTTCGCTTTAGGCGAGAAGTGTTCCCATCTTGGTGGGCCGCTTTCCGAGGGTCAGATCGAGGGAGATACAGTTCAATGCCCCTGGCACGGTTCACGATTCTGCATTACTGATGGATCGGTTGTTGACGGGCCGGCTACTCATCGCCAGCCCACGCTGGACGTATTGGTGAAAGATGCTCAAGTATTTGTGAAGACGCGTGCCGTGAGATGTTGAGGAAATGCTAACGCTTGGATTCCAAACCGGCGCGCCCTCTCTCCTGCCTCCCCAGCACCACTAACATGGATTCTCCTGCGGGTATGCCCCTTTCCGATATCAGGTGAAACGTGACTTCATCGGTTACGGTGTGTAGTTTGTCGATCCCGATTCCGAGTGCGTCACGCCGGAGTATTAGTTTCTTAGGGACGCGCCCATCGTAATGTACAAAATGCCGTATGACGACTTCCGAATCGGGTTAGCGGCGGAATCCCAGGTCAACTAAATCAGCCTGCTAGGTTTCGCTTGACGGGTCTGAGCTGTCAGAAGCCGTAACTTTCTCCGGCTGAATCTTTTCCTCAGACGGACCCGCTCGGGAAGCCCGTATGGCTTGGCGAGACCAGCGTATCCAAAGTAGTTGGTATTAGGGCGCGGCGGGCGCGAATAGTAGTACTGCACCGGCCCGCCGCGGGCATTTTTCCAACGGCGCTGGAACGAAAATGTCGGAAGAGACCCACCCCTGTGTCCATGCCGTACACTGTCAGGCGGGGGCGATCTTTTGATACAGAGCACCGCGCCAGGGCGTTGGATGAACGTAGGGCGCCTCTCTGTCGTCATCAAAACAGGCGGCAAGCAGCCCGCTCGGATCGGTCTGCCGACAGGCCTTGTGTTCCTACTCGGTATTGTTGCGCTGTCGACCGGAGCGTGGGGCGTTCGCGAAGCCGCGCACATCCATTCGCATTACGTGCTGAGCTGGAGGTCGCCTGTGCGCATCCGCTTCCAATCGCCTCTCGTGATCGCGCAGCGAATCGAGAACGATGGCCCAAAAGAGACGCCCCGCAATCCACGCTCGTCTCTCACGGCATACCAGCAGTACGCCTGCCAGAAATTTGGGCCAGCATGCCGAGTGGCACTCGCGATCCAGCGATCCGAAAACCCACAAGGCACATGCGAGGTGTATCACTACAACCGAGACGGCACGCTCGACTGGGGGTACTTTCAGATCAACACGATCCATCTCAAGAGACGGGGAGTGAACTTGCGCGATTTACTGGACTGCAAAGCCAATATTGATTTTGCGTATGAACTGTATCGAGAGAATGAAGGTTTCACCCCCTGGAGCGTATATAACAGCGGCCGCTACCGGCGATTCTTGCGCGAGTAATCGGCTCACGGCCGGACCGTGCTTCGCAGGGCAGCATGGATCCCGCCCGCTCGCCCGGTGGGCTATCTCTTGAGCGCATCCATTCCGGCGCTCCGAGCTGATTGCCGATGCATATTGTCGTGCGCGTGCAACATGCGCTCGGGCCGGCAGAGCTGCACGGCGTGCTCGCGGACGTGCGGCTTTTCGATCAAACGCTCCGAAGCGGACATTTCTTTTCTTGTTTTATCTTTGGGTGACCGGCGCGTTCCAGGCATGGCCTCGCTGCTATGGTCGGCCTTGGTGTGGAAACGTGAAGCAGAAAATCGAGCCGTCGCCGGGCGACGACTGCTCCAACCAGATACGGCCGCCGTACTGCTCGACGATGCGCTGACAGATGGCCAATCCCATGCCGCTGCCGGGATACTCTTCCCTGCTATGTAACCGTTTGAAGAGCCCAAAAATTTGGTCCGCATAGACTGCATCAATGCCGATTCCGTTATCAGCCACAGAGAAGACGGTCCGGCCGTCCCGCTCGTTAGCTGAGATGTGTACTCGCGGAGCATTCTTGCTTCGATACGTGAGAGCATTGCTGATGAGGTTCTGAAACAGCTGACCGAGCTGGTTCTCATGCACCGAAACCATCGGTAGCGGGTCGGACGTAATGCTCGCCTTCACCTGTTCGATGTGGCCTTTCAGGTTTTCGAGAATTGTCGCGAGCACTTGCCCCGAATCGATGCAGGGGGGCGGGCCTTCCGCATGCTTGATTTCAGTCGCATACGCAAGGACATCGCGGATCAAGGTCTGCATCCGTTGTGCACCCTCGACGATGGTCCCGAGGAGTCCTCGAGCATCACCCTCCAGCTGCTTTTGATAACGGCGTTCGAGCAGTTGCGCGGACATGACAACTGTACGAAGCGGCTCCTGCAAATCGTGGCTGGCCGAATACGCGAAGGTTTCAAGATCGTGATTGGCGCGCCGCAGTTCGTCGTTCGATCGCTTCAGTTCGTTTTGTACCCACTGCGCCTGCTCAAACAGCCGC
>JBJMGM010000157.1:0-39485 GCA_045807905.1 Bryobacteraceae bacterium
CAGAACCCGGCTCATTTCACAATTGGGAGCTGAAGCACGAAGGTGCTGCCGCGGCCTGGACCTTCACTTTCGGCCCAAGTGCGCCCGCCATGTCTCTTGGCCACGGTGCGGACGATATACAAGCCCAGACCAGTTCCCTTCAGGCGCGCGGCAAGCGGTCCCGGAACACGATAGAAGCGCCTAAAAATCCGCTTGAGCTCAGCCTTCGGAATGCCAACGCCGTGGTCTCTTACACGTACGGCTACATATTTGTCGTCCATCCTCGCGGTTTGTACCGTCACCTTTACATCGCCGCCGGAATACTTCACCGCATTATCGATGAGGTTCGATACCGCCGCTCTTACCTCATCCAGATCGCCCTGAACCTCAAAAGGCGGCCCGGGCTGATATTCGAGGGACTCCGGCCGCAGATTATGCAGTGTCCGGACGCGTATCAAGCACTCCTCGACTAACTCGCGGAGGTCGATAGGTGACGTATTAACAAGGCGACTGGCGTGACCGATCCTCCCGGTACGCAACACCTGCTCGATGGTCGTCAATAGCCGGTCGCTGTCTTCCAACATGATGCGATAGAACTCGGTCCGTTTCTCCTCTTCGACCGCACGCGTCTGGAGAGTCTCCAGATAGAGCCGGATGGATGCAATGGGCGTCTTCAGCTCGTGTGTGACGGCGTTGATAAATGCATCGTGCTGTTCGTTCCGGCGAATTTCCCGTATCAGAAAGATGGTGTTCAGCACAACCCCACTAATGATCATCAGCACAAGCAGGACGCCGAAGAAAAGCAGGATGCCAGTGTGCCAGTTGAACAGCACCCAGCCGATATAAAACAGAATGATGACTGAAATCAGTCCCACGCCGAGTGCAATGAAGAATGCAATCGACTTCTGCCGGCCCGCAACCACCATCATTTCAGCTTATTCCCCGCGCAAGGGGGCGTCATGTCGCGGGATGCTATGTGATCGGGGTGCGCTCGCTACTGAGGACTACCCGCTGTCGCCCTTAGGCGGCCTTTCGTTCGGTGAGTGGACTTTCGATTTTCGCCGCATGGACGGATTTCGCTACGCCCAGGAACTTTAAAGTTTTGATCAGAATCCAGGAAGGATCGAATTCATACCAAGCCAGTCCATGTCGAGCCGACGTCGGGTGTGCGTGATGATTGTTATGCCAGCCTTCGCCGAACGTCATCAGCGCTACCCACCAGTTGTTACGGGAATCGTCCCGGGTGCGGAAACGGCGAGCGCCCCACATATGTGTGGCCGAATTTACCAGCCAAGTGGCGTGAAGTCCGACAACAACGCGGAGACAGACACCCCACAGAACCATCGAAACACCGCCAATTGCGTAGAGGACTGCCGATAGCGCAATGATCGGAACCCAATGATAATTGTTTAGCCAGACGTAGAAGCGATGCTTGGCAAGATCTGGCGCGTATTTCGACATCAATCGCGTGTTGTTGTGATTGGTCTCTCCGAAGAGAATCCAGCCCACATGAGCCCACCAGGCACCATCCCGGGGTGAATGCGGGTCGCCTTCCTGATCGGATTTCTGGTGATGGATTCGATGGACAGCAACCCAGAAGATTGGCCCACCTTCGAGCGTCAACGCGCCACAGAAAGCAAAGAAATACTCAAGAGCTCGTGGAACTCTATATGAGCGATGTGTATGCAGCCGGTGATACCCCATGCTGATACCGAGTCCGGTCGCAACCCAATAAAGAAGAACAGCCACGGCGAGGTTGCGCCAACTAAACACAAAAAGAGCTGCTAGGGCGCCCACATGGAAAAGCGCCATAATGACGGTAGTTAACCAATTCATTCCGTGGCGTTCCGGCGTCCCACGCGCGTCAATGCTCACGTTAATATCAGCAATTGGGCTCACATATCGAACCTAACAAGAATGGAGCCTTTTCTTTGTAAGACTTGTGTAATTTCCGGAGTGCTCCTCTGGGAAATCACCGAGGAATACACTGACATAGGAGCGAATCGATTCTCATGACAGATCCGACCCGTCATTCCGAATCAAAAAAAGATAAAAACAACGACGACATTAGTGGAGGAATCGACCGCAGACGGTTCTTAACCGGTGCCGGAACTGCGGTACTTGCCGGCTCCGCAACTGCGATTTCGGCTCGCTCGTACGCACGCGTTGTGGGCGCGAACGATCGCATCCGGTTAGCTCAACTCGGCTGCGGCGGCCGTAGCCGAGGTCACGTGCACATGGTCCATATGGCGGCCCAGCGTACGCCAGTTGAGGTCGTTGCCGTTTGCGACATCTGGACATTGGCTCGGGAAAGGCGGGCGGCTCAGGTGAAGGATCTGTTCGGCGCGGCTCCGAAAACGTACAAATATTCCGAAAAGATGCTCGCGGGTTCCGATATCGATGGCGTCATGATCGCGACCGGCGATCACCAGCATGCAAAGCTTTGCATCGAGGTAGTCGAGGCAGGCAAAGACTGCTACGTCGAAAAGCCATTTGCAAACGTGCTTGAGGAGGCGAAAGCAGCCCGCGCGGCTGTGAAAGCGTCGAAGCAGGTCGTGCAGGTGGGTACACAACACCGCAGCCAAGCCTACCCGCTGGCGGTACGCGATATCATCCAATCCGGCCGGATTGGTAATGTGGTTCGAATCACCCAGGAGTGGAATGTAAATCAGCCCCGGTGGCGATACATTCCGGAGATAGATGATGGCAAGCATCCGCCTCTCGTAAAGGAAGAGGATACCGATTGGCAGCGCTGGCTGCTCGGAAAGCCGAACCGTCCCTTCGATCCGCACGTGTACTCGGAATTCCGGCTCTATCGCGACTTCTCGTCCGGCATTTTCGACCAATGGCTGAGTCACGGCTCGGATCTCGTCCACCTATGGACGGACGAAACGCACCCGGTTAGCGCGACAGCAACCGGCGGTATCTTTACCTGGAAGGATGGGCGCGAGAATCCTGACAACGCCACCGTTTCGTTTACTTATCCGAAGGGATTTCTCTATACGTACTCGACGACATTTTCAAACAGCTATCGCAGTTTCAGCCGAATTCAAGGCCGGAATGGCACCATCGAAAATTATGGAGGCGAAGGCGCCTCGCTGTTCTTAGTGACGAAAGAGGGAGGGCCGGCCGAATTCGATCCGGAAGATAACGCGCATCCCCGCTACACGGGACCTCCCGGCATGGGCCCGGCTCAAGATGCAGCTGAAATTCTACGGCTACCAAATGCTCCCCACCAGCCAGACTCGCTAGGACCGAGTGATGACGATGCGGACCACCTGATGAATTGGTTGCAGGCCATGCGTGAGCGTAAGCAGCCCAATGCGAACGTCGATAATGGATTTTCCCATTCCATTGCCTGTATTATGGCGGCGCAATCCTACTGGTCGGGGAAACGGCTCTACTGGAATGCATCGTCGGAAGAGATCGTCGAGCATCCGGTGTAGCAGTCATCAAACAAGGACACGCCGCTCCATTCGCGTCCGCCACCATGTGCCCGCAAGTGTCGCGAGGATGATTAGCAATCCGCCAACGACCGCGAACACGCCCAATTGTTCACCGTGGACGAGCCACGTCCAGATCGGATTGAACACCGGTTCAAGGAGTAAGAGCGTGGACGCCTCCAGACCGGGCACGTAACGGATCGAACTAGTCAGAGCGAGATAACCCAGCCCGATCTGAAACACGCCTAGATATAGCAACACGGCAGCATCGCGACCTCCAATATGAGTGATCGGAAGCGCCATGGGAACACACGCCACGAATGCGATGACGTTTCCGGCGATCACCGTTGCCGCTGGTGATTCTGCGCTATCGCCCCGCTTGCCAACCCAACGCAAACCTGTGAGCGTAATGGCCCAAGTAAGGCCCGAAAAAAACGCCAGCACGTTGCCGAGCCTGGGATCGGTCGCCGTGCTACCAACATGCTGCGCACCAAATAGCAGCAGGAACGCTCCCGTGCCTACCGCCGTGATTACGAGAACATCCACGCGCCGGATGGGTTCACGCAAAACGAGAGGTCCGAGCAGCAGCAGGTATAACGGCGCAGTCGACTGCAGAAAGATCGTATTGGCTGAAGTGGTGAACTTGTTAGCAAGGGTGAATAAGATCAAGGTCGCCGCATACGCGCTCCCGATGAATAGGGTCCGCAACGTCCACCGTCGCCGCGCGTCGGGAAGCAGAATCCATAAAGTGACCGCCGCGATTCCAGACCGCAAGCCGGCCACCTGCCAGCCACCCAGCGAACAGGCCTTGATGCCGGCGCCCCCGGTTGAGAAGAGAAACGCCGCCACGAAGAGCAATACTCTGTTCCGCGTAACGCGAACCGATTGATTCGCAGCCGATGGCGAAGCGGTGGGTCGCGTTGTCAATGAGATGCGGCTAGTGCCCGTTCCCGATGAACAACGGACGGATATGACGGTTGAAAAGATTATCCGTGACGTTCTTTGCCACGCTGCTTTCCATCGCGGATAGAAGATCGATATAGCGGGCTCCCATTTTCGCCGCAACCTTGAAGCCTACGTGCAGAAGTTGGCGAAGGCTGCTGTTGTAAGCCCGAGATTGCGGGTCGTGACGCAGGGCAGACACGAACGCGTCAGATGACCATCGACTCACTGCCTCCGGACTAGGCAGGTCACTCGCATCGATATCGATTACAGCCGCATAGGGCGCGCACAGCTCGTCACGGTGAGAATAAGCCTGGGCATAGATCTCCTTAGCCAGTTCCAAGCCTTGGCCACCGCCTTCGGCTAAACCGATTAGCTCCTCCAGCCAGTTCGTGCCTGCAGTTTTCAGGTGCACGCCTGCGTTCAGCCTTCTTAACGTCTGGTGAATGGGCTCGTAGATCGAAAACTTATCACTGCCCGAATGTACGCTTAATTTCAAGTTGCCGGGCATCCCGTAGCGCTCGATCGCAAATGCGAGGACCGCGACATCATTCGAGAATTCCTCGCTGAATTTCGCCAGATCGCCGTCGTAATCCACACCCTTATTGAACCGTCCAGCGAATTTGGGGGCGATCGTTTGAATCGGAACTTCTTCGTCTGACAGCGCAGCAAGAATAATGAGCAGTTCTATGGGCTTTTGAGGAGAGTCAGTTTCATCCATCGAGACTTCGGGGATGAATTGCGCCGCGCCCTTTTTTCGCTCGATGTGCCGGTATACGCGGCCCGCTTGCTGTACGGCCAGAAGATACTTGTTGGCTACCCGGAGCACGAAATCGGGCGCAGTACGGAAACGCTGCTCAATTCCGGGAATATGCAAGTCGCCGATCAGTTCCGGATGCCGGCCCAGAAACGTCTGCACCTTTTCAGGGTCGGGCGGCGTTCCAATCCAGTCCGCCACATCGATCGTAAAAAAGTCGCTTGAATCAATGAACTTGTTGACGCTTTCGAGGTTGATGTGGTCGGCGTCGACGTGATATGGTTTTTTCCACCCGAGACTCCGCACTGCTTCGTCGGCCGCCGCTCGCGTGCTCGCCGGGTCAGAACCGATAATTGTGTGCTCGCGGTTCGATTTATTCCAAACCGGAATCACTTCCACCCCCGCTTCGGCTGCTTTCACGCAGGCCTGCAGCTGTGCCTTTGCTTGATGCGCAAAGCGGTCCCCAACTCCAATCGAGTATTTTGAAAGCAGCACCGGGCTATTCATAACATGAATCTAACTCGCCGCCATTTCTTGAAGTATCCGTCATTGTTCGCGCTCAGCAGTTCGGTTCTCGTCCGTGGTCAACAGTCCGAGCACGAGCCCGAACTTCACTTTCCAACCAAACCCCGAGACAGGCTGGCGGTGACATCCTGGCCTTTTCGAGCGTACATAGAAAGTCCCACCAACCACGGCCGGGATCACAGCAAGCCCGGTATGGACCTGACCGAATTTCCGGCTCTTGTCGCGTCGAAGTTTGGAGTCTACAATATCAACCCGTTGAGCGACCATTTCCGATCTTCCGAGTCTGCCTATCTTGACGCATTCCGGCGGGCGGTTGAGAAGGCGCATTCCCACATCGTTGATCTCGGTTTGCCGGGCGGCCATTTCTACGCTCCTGATCCTGCTACGCGAAAAGCTGGTATTGATTTGGGCCGCAAATGGATCGATATTGCGCGTGTCATCGGATCTCCCAGCGTCCGCCAGCATGTGTCCGGCTCTCCGGGCACCAAACCCGACGTGGCGCTGACGGCGGGAAGCCTTGGAGAGCTTGCCGAATATGGCTCGAAGCGAGGCATCGTTGTGAACCTCGAAAATGACAACCCTGTAGCTGAAGATCCCTTCTTTCTGGTGAGCGTCATTCAGAAGGTGAATAACCCGTACCTGCGCGCCTTGCCTGATTTCGGCAATTCTTTAATTGATCACGATCCGGAATACAACGAAAAGGGTGTGCGCGCGATGATCAGATACGTCTACAACATGTGTCATGTAAAGGATACTGTTGAAGGCGACGATGGCAAACGAGCTACTGTGGATCTCAAGAAAATGTTCGCCATCGCACGCGAGAACTCGTACCGCGGTTATTTCTCGATGGAGTTCGATACCGGCGCGGGCGATCCCTTTCACGGCACTGAACAATTGGTCCAACAGTCACTGCGGTACATGTAAGGAGAACTTATGCCAAGCGATAAAGAGCTGAATCGTAGAGATTTTCTAGGCAGGAGCGCAGCCGGGGTGATAGCGCTCGGCGGCATTAACTCCGCCGCTCAGACGCAAGGTGTCAAGGGCGCAAATGAACGCGTCAGAGTCGCCATCTGCGGGCTGCACGGGCGAGGAATGGATCACCTCAAGAACTATTCTCAGATCCACAACGCGCAAATCGCTGCTCTGTGCGATATCGACGAGAACGTGCTGCGTAAGACCCTCGGCGAACTGGAAAAAATGGGCTTGCCGAAACCGGTGACCTACGGAGACGTGCGAAAGCTTCTCGAAGACAAGTCGATTGACGCAGTCTCAATCGCGACACCGAACCACTGGCACTCCCTCATGGCGATCTGGGCTTGCCAGGCCGGTAAAGACGTCTACGTCGAAAAACCGTGTTCGCACAATTTATGGGAAGGGAAGCAACTGGTCGCGGCGGCGAAGCGTTACAACCGTATCGTGCAGCATGGCACCCAATCGCGCTCCGACACTTCGGTGCGCGAAGCCGCCCAAAAACTTCGAAACGGATACATTGGCGACATGTATATGGCGCGGGGACTCTGTTACAAATGGCGCGACACGATAGGCCGTACTCCAGTCCAACCGGTGCCCGCCGGTGTTAATTACGATTTGTGGACCGGCCCAGCTCCGCTACGTGCGTTCACGAAAAATCGCTTTCACTACGATTGGCACTGGTTCTGGGATTACGGCAACGGCGACCTCGGAAATCAAGGCGTGCATCAGGTAGACGTCGCGCGTTGGGGACTGGGCGTCGGATTCCCGAACAAGATTAGCGCCATCGGAGGACACTTCATGTTCGACGATGATCAGGAAACGCCGAACGACCTGAACTGTGCTTTCGAGTTTAATCTGCCGGACGGCAAACGTCGCATGATTACCTTTGAAGTAAGGCATTGGATCGCAAATCACGAAGGCGGCATCGGTACACCGGAACTTGGGACGCCTGAGGTGAAGCGGCACCCCGGTGCTCCGAAATTAGGCCCCAGCTCCGGATCTCACAACACCATCGGTGCCATTTTCTACGGGTCGAACGGATATCTGGCGACTGGTGACGAAGACGCCGCAACTTACGTTGCCTGGTTAGGCCGGGATCAGGAGCAGCAATCGCCTGTTCATGGTGGAAATGAGCGTGCTCACTTCCAGAACTTCATCGACTGCGTAGCGAGCCGCAACAAGGCTGACCTGAATGGGCCCATCGAAGAGGGACATATTTCCGCGGGCATGGTACATCTCGCGAACGCATCCTACCGGTTGGGCCGCACCATTCACTTCAATCCTGAGACACAGGAAGTGATAGGCGACGAAGAGGCGGCCACACTACTTCGCGATGGCGACCGCGGCTATCGTGCGCCTTTTGTCATACCCGAAGAAGTCTGAACACGCTTTACAACGCGCTCAAAGCAGCTTCATCCCAGGCCGCTAGCGGCGAGAGCCGTACATTTTCACTCGAATAAATCCGCCGGACCAGGCTTGCATCCACCGTTTTCGCCGACCCGTCCACTGGGCCCGCAAGATGAATGCGGCGCGGCGCTGCTTGCGCAGCCAGCGAAGGCAAATCGGTGCGGCGAAACAAATCCCACCCAAAGTTGGCGAGGGGTTCACGGTAATCTTCGGTCTCGAGTAGATTTTGATATGAGATCAGGCCGCCGGCCAGGTAAAGCGAATCCGCAATGGGAGACGCGGCAAACGCGAAGAGCGCCGGAACAGCCAGTTGCCCCCGCGCAGCAACGACAATGCTGTGCCCGGCTATACGCGCTTCATTTCGCATCGCTTGCAGCAGCGCCAGAATATCCTGCACCCGCTGTGCGAGAAGAGAGTTGCCGAGTATCAACGACGCCCACGCAAAATCGTCCTCTGAATCGTGTGGCACCGTGTACGCCGGGTCACCGCGTCCGACTTCGGGCCGCATGTCCCCCATGCCGCGGATGTCGGCTGCGCAAACCACTCGGCCTCCGCGCGCGAGCTTGTGGTAAATACCGTCCTCGTGGGCGCTGGCGTTACGCCCGTGGTCATCTAACACGAGTAGCGCCGACTTGTTCGTGTGTCTATTGTCCGGAACGAATAGCCACGCGGGCACCCAGACCCGAGGCGCCGAATGAATTTCAATTGCTTCGATGTGAGCGCCTTCGGTCGGCGTGCGCGCTAGAACCTGAAACCTAAGCTCTCGCAGAGGGAGCTGGAACGCGAGCAGCTTGCCATTCGGCTGAGTGGACCGCTTGCCGGGCCTACTCGCACGTTGTTTGATCGAATCGAATGGACGCAGGCTACCGAAGTCACGTACTACACTGCCCGTAGCGCCGGTCCAAAGCGTCTTCGGGGGTTCAGGCACCACGGTTGGCTCTGCCTCAATCTGCCGTTCCGAGTTTTTCAGCCAGCGCTCAAACCAGTTATAGATTTCCAGCCGCAGGGAATATGTTAGGCCGTGCGGCAAAGGTGTGTCGCGCCAGTCAAGGTGTTCCGGATGGCCAAAAACTTCATACACCTTTGCCAACTTTCCATACTCCTCGCGCCCGCTGCTCAGGTACCGCGGCGAATACGTGCCGAAAAAATCGCGTGCACTTACCAACACCAACAAAGGCTTCGGAGCGAGCGGATAAAGAAGATCCCAGCGATCGAACCCGAGAGGCCCCGAACCGATCAAATCCTGCTCCGCATCGTCAGTCGAGCCGGGTGGATCGAAGTCGGCGCACGCGACGTTCTCGGTGTTACCGGACGACACAGCGACGGCGCTCAGGCGTTCGTCCACGCACGCTAGCAGCATGGTCAGCGTGGCGCCCCCAGACTGACCGGTTGATGCCAGCCGCTGCGGGTCTACCAAGCGGTGTGATGCCAGGTAGTCCAGACTGCGGATTGCATCCCAGACTTGATACCGTGACGCCGTATCTCCAAGCAGCAGCATCTGCTTTCCAGGCACGCTGTGTTCTTCGTCAACCGAGCCAAGCCGGGTGTCGTTGCCGGACTCATTCGGATAGGCAATGCGCTCGCCCTGACCCATGGGATCGAAGGCCAGCACAACGTAGCCTAATTGCGCGAGGGTTTGGCAGCACTTCTGATAGCTGACGCCGGCTTTCCCCTCCGGCGAATGGCCCATCTGAAAGAGAACGCCAGGGTATGGAGGCTTCCCGCTGGCGGGTACATAGAAGTTCGCACTTACGACGATGCCGGGCTGGCTCTCGTAAACGACCTTCTCGACGCTGTATCCCGTGCGCTCGAATTTGCCCGTCACGCGGGCGTTGAGCGGTGTAGGTTCGGGTCGGCCTCCTACGATTTGCCAAAAAGTTTCTCGAATCCAGTGCTGTCGTGCGCTGATTGTGCTTGCGTTCGTAAGACGTGAAAGATCAGCGTTACGCTTTTCGTATGCAGCCCGTGCCAGAGCGGAAAGATAGTCCGGCAAACATTTCGAGTAATCGCGATAGTAAAACCCGGGAAGATCTGCCGCCCTCAGCCGCGGACCCACTACGCAAGCGCCGGCCAGCGCAAGTAATTCGCGTCTCGACAAACCGTCCATGAATGAAGATTTCAAGCCGGCAATCTTTCCGGCTCCGCCGATCTGCGGATGAGAAAGACCACGCTTACAGTCGCTAAAAGCGGAGCTGTCGCAGCAAGCACAAATGCCGGGAAATAGGAGAAGTGGTCGACAAGCGTTCCCACCAGCAGCGTAAAGAGGGTACTGGTCAATCCGGCGGCAAGTCCGCTCAACCCCGTCACGGACCCGACTACTTGAGGTGGAAATAAATCGGAAGGAAGCGTGAGGCCCATGGTTGACCAGCTCGCGTATCCAAACAACGCAAAGCAAATCAATCCCAGGCATGAGAACGGATTCGACGCCAACACAGCTGGAATCCCCGCAAGTACAGGTAGGCAACTGACGATGCACACCCATTTGCGGGCGCGGATCACGGGCATGCCTCTCTTCACAAGCGCCCCAGAGGCGATCCCACCAGCGAAATTGCCGAGATCCGAAGCAATGAATGGAAGCCAGGCGAACAGTGCGATCTGCTTGAGGCTGAATCCGCGAGTGTCACTCAGATATTGCGGCAACCAGAAAACGTAAAACCACCAGATCGGATCGGTCAACGATCGTCCCAGAACAATTGCCCAAGTCTCCCGCTGCCTCAATATCGGCAGAGCATCGCGTATCGACAGTCGCGTACCTTCTTGCGCCGCATACGAGGGCCGCGTTGAGGATCGATAGACGGTTAGCCATAGCGCCAGCCAAAAAAAGCCGAGCACGCCTGAAAAAGCAAAGGCCGACCGCCAGCCAAATTGCAACGCAATCCATGGAATAGTCAAAGCCGCTACCGCGCCCCCAATGCTTGAGCCGCTGTCGAATATCGCAACTGCAAGGCTGCGTTCCTCAGCGGGAAAAAACTCCGCCACCGCTTTGCTTGCGCCCGGCCAGTTGAAACCCTCCCCAATTCCTAAAAAGAAGCGCAGCACGCCCAGTGTGAATGGCGAGTTGATGAAACTCGTCAGCACGCTCACAAGGGACCACCAGATAACCGCAATCGAAAGGCCCAATCGCGTCCCAACGATATCGAGGAAAATACCGCCCACCAGCCACGTCCCGGCGTACGCAATCTGGAATGCGCTAAAGATCGTCGACAACTCACTGTGGCTTAAATGGAATTCCCGTGTAATTACGGGGGCGAGAACAGAGAGCGTCTGGCGGTTTACGTAGTTGATTGCTGTTGAGAAGAAAAGAGTCCAGACGATCCACCAACGCCGCCGGTCCCTGATCGCTGCCGAGGAACTCTGGGCCGGTTGCCCCTTTTCATTGACTTTCATTGTGTAGCTGGAGCGGCCGTCCGAAGCGATAACAGCGACGATGATTCCTGATCCAGATAGACATGCGCGTTGGGATGTGTTCGAACAACCGACGCCGGACAGGATTCCGAAATGGGACCCTCCAACGCCTTCCGTACGGCTTCTGCCTTGCGGGCTTCTGGCACGCAACAGATCCACGCATCTGCTCGGAAGAGCCCCGTGCATGTGACTGTAAGGGCGTCTCGTGGCACTGACTCCACATCTTTGAAATGTCCTTCGCCGGCCTGTTGCCGGCGGCAAGCCTCGTCGAGCGTAATTCGCTTCACGACAGCCGGATCCTTGAAATCCGCGACGTGCGGATCGTTGAAGGCGATGTGCCCGTTCTCGCCGAACCCGACGAAGGCCAGGTCTATCGGCGCTTCATTGAGAAGCTGTGAATAGCGCTTCATCTCGGCGTCTAAATCCGGAGCATCACCAGCCAGGTAATTCGCCTTCCCGGGTCGTACGTTTTGTTCGACGCGCGTCTTGATCCATCGTCGGAAGCTTGCAGGATGATCGGCCGGCATGCCGGCATACTCATCCATGTGAAATATCTCGACACGCTTCCAGTCGACATCCTGCTGAACCAATGCTTCGATGAGCGGAATTTGAGAATTGCCCGTCGCCACAATTACCCGCGCTTGTCCGCGTTTTGCGATTGCATTCCTCATAACTTGCGCAGCCATCTCGGCCGCAGCTTTACCTAATGC
This sequence comes from Bryobacteraceae bacterium, assembly GCA_045807905.1. GTDB lineage: Bacteria > Acidobacteriota > Terriglobia > Bryobacterales > Bryobacteraceae > Bog-105. The sequence goes on from JBJMGM010000157.1 coordinate 12,141, forward strand.
GCTCGGTGAGGTATAGATTTGGACTTCCGCCTTCCCACATTGAAACTTGCGCAACGGATCCGGATGTGACATGCAGGAATTATATACATCTAACGCGCAGCACTGATATTTCCGAGTTCTCGGGAACTGTTTGCCTTGACAGCTTAGCTTCAATGCACGGAAACTAGTCTCAATTCGCGAAATGGACAACTTGAATCGCCGCGATCTCTTGAAACTGGGCGCCGGGTTCGTGGCTGCTCCTGCTGCGGATGCAGGCGGGCTTTCGTCGACAACGCCGACTAGCGGATCGAAAAAGAGTGTCGTCGTTATCGGTGCTGGAATCGCCGGGCTATCGTGTGCATACGAGCTGGTCAGGCGCGGACATGACGTCACTGTGCTTGAAGCCAGCGGCCGCCCAGGAGGTCACGTCAGAACGCTCCACGATGCCTTCGCGGACGGGTTGTATGCCGACCTCGGAGCTGAACACTTCTACTATCCCGGCTACACGCTCTATTGGCGATATGTGCAGGAGTTCAATCTCACGCCCATACACTATCCGCGCCGCGAGAACATGCTCCGCTTCATTAAGGGCAAAATGTTTACGGAGCAGGATCTTCATTCGCGGTCGGTTCTGGCACCTCTCGGATTCAACCAGCGCGAAATCAATTTCCTTGCGGAGCGGCCTTGGTCTGAGTTGCCGCTCCTCTACGTTCACAAATACGTAGACCAGGTTCGGGAGGAGACCAATCCATTCGTGCCGGCGTTGGATCAGCTCGACAAAGTCACCCTTTCGGAAGTGTTCCGCCGCGACGGTGCGTCTTCCGCTGCACTGGAGTTCTTCGGCGGTTCCGGTTCAGCGCTGCAGTGGATTTGGGCCGCATCGATAAAAAAGTTGCGCGGCACCGAGCTCGAGAGCAAGAAATTGTTCAGGCTGAAAGGCGGTAACCAGCTTATGACGGATGCGTTCGCCGCTCGATTGGGGCAGCGTGTCCATTTAGGATGCCCAGTGACTGCCATTGAACATGGCTCTTCAGGCGCGACCGTGACGTATCGCGAATTCGGCCAGGAACGCAAGCGCGACGCCGACTATCTGGTCAGCTGCATTTCGCTCGTCATGCTCAGGCAGTTGCCAGTCACTCCAGCGTGGCCCGAAGCCAAGGCTTTCGTGATAAACGAAATGCCTTACTACACCCGAACGCGTATTGTCTTTCAGTGCCGGACGCGCTTTTGGAAAACAGATGGTATCAGCCCGAACTGGCTGCCTCCTGACCCGCGACTGAATGAGCTTTGGTCCATCGCCGAAGACGTAAATACGCCCCGCGGCATCCTCCTCGGCGGAGCTCAAGCGGGCGTCACGGCTCCGGCGGCGCTGGCAACATTTTCGAAGCTCTACCCTGGTAAGTCGGCGGACATTGAGCAGGCTATCGTCCACGATTGGTCGAAAGAGCCCTGGGCTGGCATGTGCGAGCGCATCCCCTACCGAGTCGGCGAGCTTCACCGCTTTTGGCCCGAGACTACTCGCCCCTGCGGCCGGATCCATTTCGCCGGAGCCTACGCGGCTCAGATGAACTGGGGACAAGAAGCGGCGCTCGAATCTGCACATCGTGCTGCCGAAGAGATCGACTCTGCGTAGAATCTAGAGTGGTCGAGTGCTAGTCGCTGCCGATTCTCATCTTGAAGAAGGATCGCCAGATGAAGACCATTGCGGTGAGTAAGAACAGCCCGGCCAGGAACCATCCCAATCCCGAGCCTCGCTCACCCGATAAGGAAACTGCCAATTCGACCGCAAGCAGTCCGAATAGGGTTGTGAACTTGATAATGGGATTCAAGGCCACCGAGGAAGTGTCCTTGAACGGATCGCCCACCGTATCGCCGACCACAGTGGCGTCATGAAGCTCGGTGCCCTTCTGTTTCAGTTCAGTCTCGACGATTTTCTTGGCGTTGTCCCATGCGCCGCCCGCATTCGCCATAAAGATCGCCTGATAAAGACCAAACAGCGCAATCGAAATTAAATAGCCGATGAAAAAGTAGGGCTCAACGAAGGCAAACGCCAGGGTTACGAAGAATACCGCGAGGAAGATGTTGAACATGCCGCGCTGCGCGTATCGCGTGCAGATCTCGACGACTTTCTTGCTGTCGGCTACGGATGCTTTCGTCACCCCTTCCAGCTTGATATTGGCTTTGATGAATTCAACAGCTCGGTAAGCACCCGTCGTTACGGCCTGCGTGGATGCTCCGGTAAACCAATAAATGATGGACCCGCCCGCAATCAGGCCTAGCAGGAACGGCGGATGCAGGATAGAAAGATTCGATAGCAGCTCTGGCCGCAAGCCGTGCGTCAGCGCAACCACAATAGAGAAAATCATCGTTGTCGCGCCCACAACCGCTGTGCCGATCAGGACCGGCTTCGCAGTGGCTTTGAACGTGTTCCCTGCCCCGTCGTTCTCTTCCAGATTGTCTTTGGCGGTCTCGAAGTCCACGTCGAAGCCATAAGTACTTCTGATCTCCTCCTTTACACCCGGAATCTGCTCAATTGTGGACAGCTCATACACGGACTGCGCATTGTCTGTCACGGGGCCATAGGAATCGACCGCGATTGTCACAGGTCCCATGCCCAGGAATCCGAACGCAACCAGACCAAAAGCAAAGACGGCTGGTGCAACCATCAGATTGCCAAGCCCGGCTGTGCTCACGCCATACGCCGCTGTCATCAACGCTAGGATGGCTGTGCCGAGCCAATACGCGCTCATATTTCCCGCCACAAAACCCGAAAGAATGTTCAGCGACGCGCCTCCTTCGCGAGACGAAGCGACGACTTCGCGCACGTGCCGCGAATCCATCGACGTGAATACCTTCACCAGTTCGGGAATGACTGCTCCGGCGAGCGTTCCGCAAGTGATCACGCTCGATAGCTTCCACCAGAGCGAAGTGTCGCCGCCTAGATCCGGGATCATCGCGTACGACACGATGTAGGTCGCGGCAATCGAAACCAGCGAGGTCAGCCAAACCAAGGTCGTCAAGGGCGCCTCGAAATTCATCTCATTGGCGTTTGCGTACTTGCTCTTTGCGTAAGCTGCGTTCACCAAGTACGACAAGCCGGACGAGATCACCATCATCACGCGCATCGCGAAGATCCAAACCAAGAGCTGCGCTTGCACAAGCGGATTCGTGACGGCAAGCACGATGAAAGAGATCAGCGCCACGCCCGTTACGCCGTACGTCTCGAAACCGTCGGCGCTTGGGCCCACCGAGTCGCCCGCGTTGTCACCCGTGCAATCGGCAATTACACCGGGGTTGCGCGCGTCATCTTCCTTGATTTTGAAAACGATCTTCATCAGATCTGCGCCAATATCTGCGATTTTCGTGAAAATTCCGCCTGCGACGCGAAGGGCTGCCGCACCGAGTGATTCGCCGATAGCAAAGCCGATGAAGCAAGGTCCGGAATAGTCGTGCGGGATAAACAGCAGGATGAATAGCATGATGACCAGCTCCACGCTGACGAGCAACATCCCGATACTCATACCCGCCTTGAGCGGGATCTCATGGCACGGGAAAGGTTTGCCCCGTAAGCTGGCGAACGCCGTGCGGGAATTGGCAAACGTATTGACGCGGATGCCGAACCACGCCACCCCGGAGCTTCCGCAAATCCCGATCACGCTGAATAACAAGATGATCAACACCTTGGCTGCGGCAAAATGCTGAAGGATTCCAAAGTAGAAAATGATAATTACACCAATGAATACCTCGAGGATGAGCAGAAACTTCGCCTGAGTAATGAGATACGTCTTACAGGTCTCGTAGATCAACTCCGAAATCTCCAACATGGACCTGTGTACGGGCAGGTTCTTGAGCTGGTGGTAAATTACAAGCCCGAACACGAGACCGAGCGCAACGAAGATCAGGCTATATAAGAGGAGCGAGCTGCCATCGATCATGCCTCCGAAAAATGTGGCTTGGTGAAGGTCAGGCAAAACTAGATTCGCTTCGCCACTGGTTTCCGCGCTGCGCTGTTGAGCGAGGGCAACGGCGGCACTGGCCAGAAACAGGAGGGGTCGAAAGTGTTTCAATTTAGGCATAAGATGACAAACCTCCAATTATCCACTGTCGTCGCCTTACTTTCTCTGCTGTGTGGAGTTATCAACACGTTCGCCGCCCAGTCAAATCACAGGACAGAGCGGTTGATTGTGTTACATGCTGCGCGTTTGCTCGAAATTGAGAACGGACGGATGGTCACACCGGGCGAGGTGCTCGTCGAAGGTGAACGGATTCGCGAAGCTGGCCCGAAGGTTAGACGTCCCGCTGGGGCGGACGTGATCGATCTCGGTGACCGCACGCTTTTGCCGGGCTTGATCGATGCGCATGTGCATCTGTTCCTGCATCCTGGGGCGGAAGATTTGCAGACCGTTGAAGAGTCGGTGCCGCAGCGGACAGTGCTGGCGCTTGTCGCGGCCCGAGCTGACCTGATGGCGGGCTTTACCGCAGAACGTGACATGGGAACGGAGGGGGCGGGTTCGGCCGATACGGCGGTCCGCAATGCCATTAATGAAGGCCTGATTCCAGGACCGCGATTGCGTATCAGTGGTAACGCCGTCGATATTCTGGGCGGGCATGAGGATGCCAACAGGTTCAACCCGGCCCAGCACGTTCTCCCGAACGCCAGTATTGCGAACGATTCAGCCGAACTGGTGACCGTGATCCGTGAGCAGATTAAGGAAGGCGCGGATTTCATCAAGATCTACGAAACAGGGCGCGACTCATTCCAAAACGGCCAACTTTCGACGCCCTACCAATACACGGAGGCCGAACTTAGCGCGGCTGTCAAGGAAACTGGGCGTGTTGCAAAGCGCGTGGCCGTCCATGCGACGGGCGAGCCGGGGACACTTTACGCGGCGCAGGCTGGCGTTGCGTCGATCGATCACGCTAACCAGCTTAGTGACCAAACCATGCACCTGATGCGCGAGAAAGAGATTTTCGCGGTGCCCACGTTTACCATCTTTGAATATTTCGCCGATCATGCGGCTACGCCTGAACGGGGTAAGCTTGAGCACGAAATGCTCGATAACCACGCGCAGGAGTTTCGCAAACAACTGGCGGCCGGCGTACCGATGGCGGTGGGTTCCGATGTTGGCCCGTTTCCACACGGCACTCAGGCGCGCGAATTAGTGTTGATGGTGAAGTACGGGATGACGCCGGTTGCCGCCATGCAAGCCGACCTGATCAATGGGGCAAAACTGCTCGGCTGGCAAGGACAAATCGGGGCGTTGAGAGCGGGCTACCTGGCTGATGTGATCGCGGTCCCCGGCGATCCGTTGCAGGACATCGGCGTATTGCAGAAAGTCGAGTTTGTCATGAAGGGCGGGGTAGTGTATCGCAAATGACGCATGGTAGGGACGGGCAGATTCGAACTGCCGACCTGCCGCTTAGGAGGCGGCCGCTCTATCCATCTGAGCTACGTCCCCGTCTGATTTGCTCGAACGCAGGTGCCTCTTTTCGAAGTCTACCAGCGCTTCAAGCCTTTCTGGCCGATGTCCTTTCGGTACTGCATGCCATCGAAATGAATTTTCTCAACGGCTGCGTAGGCGTTGTCTATGGCCGCTTGTAGTGTCGCGCCGCCTGCCGTCACCCCCAAAACGCGTCCTCCACCTGTGACAAGTTGATCGCCGCTCTTTTTTGTGCCGGCGTGAAACACGGTGGCGCCGGTAGCTTCGGCTTCTTCAATTCCAGTGATGACGTCGCCTGTTCGTGCTTTGCCTGGATAGCCTTTTGCGGCCAAAACGACGCAAACCGAACAGGTCGTCCACGATTCCGGGTAAACAGCTGCCAGTTCGCCTGCTCCGGCCCTGAGAAGCTGGCCGAAATCTCCTTGGAAGCTGTGCATCAGCGCTTGTGTTTCGGGGTCGCCCAGCCGAACGTTGAATTCGAGAACTTTGGGTCCGTCTGCAGTCATCATCAAGCCTGCGTACAAGAAGCCGGTGAACGGATTCCCTTCCCTTCGCATCTGCGCGATCGCTGGAAGCATAATGCGCTCCATAATTTCCCCGCTTTCCTCACAGGTCAGAATGCGGTTATCGCAATAGGCGCCCATCCCGCCCGTGTTCGGACCGCGATCTCCATCGAATATCCTTTTGTGATCTTGCGTGGGTGCAAACGGAACAATCATGTGCCCGTTGCTGAGCCCGATAAAGCTGACCTCCTCGCCTTCCAGGAATTCCTCCACTACAAGATCGGGGCCGAGTTGTTCGATCGCCTCCTCGGCTTCGGCGCGATTCTGCGCGACAACGACGCCTTTGCCCGCCGCGAGTCCGTCGGCCTTAATGACGACCGGAAACGAAAAGGCGTCCAGAGTTTCGCCGGAGCGGGCGGTCGGTATCTCGGCTTCCGCAAAGAACTTTTTAGCGAAGAGTTTGGAGCCCTCTAGCCGTGCGGCGGCCTGAGTCGGGCCGATGATCTTCAGGTTGCGCTCCCGAAAGTGGTCGACGACACCACTGACGAGCGGCGCTTCCGGTCCGACCACAGTCAGATGAATTCCGTGGGCTTCAGCGATATCGGCATACCCCGAGACATCGTCCGGCGCCGGTTCGCATACACCCAGTTTGGCAATGCCCGGATTACCTGGGGACGCCACTATTTCGGTGACTGAGGGCGATTTCGAGAGCCGCCAGGCCAAGGCGTGCTCACGGCCTCCGCCACCGATGATTAAGATCTTCAAGACAGCTAGAATAACGAATAACGCGATGCAGAAGAAGTACGACGTGATCGTTGTTGGCGCTGGACACGCTGGATGCGAGGCGGCGCGGGCCTGTGCGCGTTTGGGACTCAACACGGCCATGGTCACGATGAACCTGGACCTGATTGCCCAAATGTCGTGTAATCCCGCGATTGGCGGCATCGCAAAAGGCCACTTGGTACGTGAGATTGATGCGCTGGGTGGCGTAATGGGACAGCTCACGGATGCCGTCGGCATTCAGTTCCGTTTGCTAAACACGAGCCGCGGTCCGGCGGTCTGGTCGCCGCGAGCCCAGTGTGACAAGAAGCAGTACAGGATTCGGATGCGGGAGTGGCTGGAATGCGAGCCAAGCCTTCGAATTCTGCAGGCTGAGGTAGCGGAACTGCTGTTTTTACGAAACGAACTGTCTGGAAGCCTGGCAGAAGGCAGCACAAGCGCCTCGTGGGCTCCGAGTCGGTCAGTATCCGGAGTGCGTTTAGCGGACGGCCGGGAGTTGGCCGCAGAAGCAGTTGTCGTCACGACGGGGACGTTTTTGAATGGCCTGGCACACGTAGGCGAGCAGAAGTATGGTTGTGGGCGAAACGGCGAAGCGCCGTCGAACACCCTTGGCGGCCAGCTACGAACGCTCGACTTACAGTGGACACGCCTCAAAACGGGTACGCCACCGCGCCTGGATGGGCGCACGATCGATTGGTCGCGATTTGAGAAGCAGCCCGGCGATCCGGTGCCGACGCCGTTTTCGTTCATGACCGAGCGGATCGACCGCGACCAGATTTGTTGTCATCTGGCCTACACAACGGAAGAGACCCACCGGATTCTCAGTGACAGTATTGCTCGGTCACCGCTCTATAGTGGTCAGATTGAAGGAGTTGGGCCGCGGTACTGCCCATCCATCGAAGACAAGATTGTCAAGTTTCCCGACAAGAAGCGGCATCAGATTTTTCTGGAGCCGGAGGGGCTCGACACGCATGAAATCTACGTTAATGGGATGTCGACCAGCATGCCCATTGATGTCCAAAGTGCAATGATTGCCTCAGTTCCGGGGCTGGAGCAGGCCGAGATGATCAGGCCGGGATACGCGATCGAGTATGACGCTGTGGATCCTCGCGAGCTGAAGCATTCGCTCGAGGTGAAATCGATTTCAGGTTTGTTCTTGGCTGGTCAAATCAACGGCACGTCAGGCTATGAAGAAGCGGGATGCCAGGGATTGATTGCGGGCTTAAATGCCGCGTGCAAGGTGCAAGGGCGACCGGAGCTCACGGTGGGGCGGGCAAGCGGGTACGTCGGTATTTTGATTGATGACCTCATCAGCAAGGGTGCGGACGAGCCCTATCGGATGTTCACTTCAAGGGCCGAATTCCGCCTGCACCTCCGCATAGACAACGCCGACGAGCGGTTAACGCCCATCGGGCGGGCGGCCGGCCTTGTAGACGATCATCGCTGGGCGGAGTTTACGAAAAAACAAGAGCAAAGGGGCGAAATAACCGAACTGCTCGGGCGAACACGCGCCAACGCGGTGCCGGAGATAGTCGGCTTAGAGGCGGCGAGTGATAATCCATCGCTCCTGACTTGGCTGCGGCGCCCAGAGGCGCGGATTTCGCAGCTGGCCGCCTGGATATCCAAATTGCGAAACGAACACATCTGCGAAGGAGCGCTTACGACCATTGAGACGGAAACGAAGTATTCCGGCTACATTGCTCAACAGGATCGGAATATTCGGCAACTGGAGGATTCCGAGGGGCGCAAAATTCCGGTCAGTTTCGTTTACGAAGGGATTCCGGGGCTTTCGAACGAGGTAAAGCAGAAGCTCACGAAGGTGCGGCCGACGACCCTCGGTCAGGCGGGTAGGATTCCTGGTGTTACGCCTGCTGCGGTAGCTGTTCTCGATGTCTATTTAAATCTGGAACGATGTTTCACGTGAAACATGATAGGATCATCGAGAACCGGCTACACTCTTGGCGCGCGTTATTTCCATCGCAAATCAGAAGGGCGGAGTGGGAAAGACCACCACCGCTATCAATCTCGCGGCAGCACTGGCTGCGGCTGAACTGAAAGTCTTGTTGATCGACTCCGATCCGCAGGGTAACTCGACAACCGGGGTCGGAGTGGACAAATCGGGGGAGCGGAAGACTCTTTACGACGTGCTGGTGCGGCACGCCAACATTGCGGATGTCATAACCGCGACTGATTCCGAGGGACTACGAATCGTCCCTGCGGATCAGAACCTGGTGGCTACAAACCTGGACTTGGTCGATATAGAGGAACGGGAGTCCCGCCTTGGCGCCGCTCTCGCGGAGGTCAAGCACGAATACAACTACATCCTGGTTGACTGCCCGCCGGCACTCGACCTGCTGACACTCAATGCGCTGGTTGCTTCAGACTCGGTGCTTGTGCCGCTTCAGTGCGAATTTTTTGCTCTAGAGGGAATTTCGCAGTTGATGGATACAATCGATCGCGTCCGCGAGGCGTTCAATTCCAGGTTGCAAGTGGAAGGCGTTCTGCTGACTATGTACGACGACCGAACTAACCTCACCCGCCAGGTCGAGGCTGATCTCAGGGAATTCTTTGGAACACAAGTCTTTAGGACAGTTATCCCCCGAAGCGTTCGGCTTGCTGAGGCTCCGAGCTTTGGCAAAACGATCTTGACGTACGACCCCCGATCGCGGGGGGCCGAGAGCTATATTCAACTCGCAAAGAAAGTTATGGCACATGAACAACGAGCTCAACCTGAAGCAGCGCAAAGCGCTGGGTAAGGGAATCTCGACGCTCCTGTCTCCTCGGGGAGCCCCCGTTTCGGGGTTGAGTCAGCCGGTGGCGGCCACACCCGCCCACAACGAATTCCCCGAGCACTTTGAAGATTTCCAGAACATTCCGCTCGAGCAACTGCGTTCAAGCAAAGAACAACCGCGAGAGATGTTTGACGGCGAGAAGCTCGATGAGCTGGCGCGCTCGATACAAGCCAACGGCCTAATACAACCGATTACGGTACGTAGGGAGCGCGATGGAACATACACGATCATTGCAGGGGAGCGACGGTCACGAGCGGCGCGGCTGGCAGGATGGACGGAAATTCCGGCACTTGTCCGGACAGTAGAACAGGACAGAGTGCTGGAACTGGCACTTATCGAAAACCTGCAGCGGGAAGATCTGAATGCTGTTGAAACTGCGACGGCTTTTCAGCGGCTCGCCTCAGAGCACGGCCTGAGCCACGAGGAGATTGCGGAGAGAACTGGCAAGGACCGTTCAACCATCACGAATTTTCTCCGGCTCTTAAGGTTATCGCCGGTCGTTTTAAATGAACTGGCGCGCGGCGAGATCACCGTGGGTCACGCGCGCGCATTACTGAATGTGGAGAACCCGCAGGCTCAAATGAATGCGTGCCAGCGGATTATCTCGAATCAGCTATCGGTGCGCGAAACGGAGCGATTAGTTAAGACCTTAACTAAATCTGAAACGAGCGTACAGGACCAAGAAAACAAAGAGAAGAAGATCGACCCGAACATTCGTGCGGCATTGGATGAAATGGCTGCCGTGCTGGGTACGCGCGTGAGGCTTTTTCCAAAAGCCGGAGCGGGGGGCCGGCTGGAAATCGAATATTATTCGAAAGATGACCTGGATCGAATCTACTCGACCATTGTGAAACAGTAAAGTGGTGCCGGCGGCAGGAGTTGAACCTGCGACCTACGGATTATGAGACCGTCGCTCTAACCACCTGAGCTACACCGGCACAAGTACAAGCGTATTCACGAATGGATTTCTGTGTCAACGGCAAGCGGGCCCGTTTACCCGGTCGGGTTCCGTCGTGATGAGCTGTTTATACAACACCGGCGTGTCTTAATGACCGTCAATACAGCCTTTTTGACCTGAGCTGTTGGGGTATCCCGTCCGGGCGTTGTAGGCCGCGTTAGACCACTCGCCCTGAATCTTCCACCGCGTACCGTTGCTGAAGTCGACCAGCGGAACGTTAAACGTCCAGGCGCACTTATCGCCGTTCTCGGCACCGGACGAGTCATACCAGGCGCCGGGACTGGCGGGATCGGTACGCGCTTCCGATAGCTCGTGTCCACTCACATTCGCCAGTGCAGCGAGGCCTTGCGAGTGCAGGGTCGAGGTGTCTTGCGGGTCACAGCCAGAATCCCCATCAAGACTGAAGAAATATGCGAATTGAACGCGCGTGCCCCCACACGTGCCGTAGCTGTGATAGGCGCAGTAGCTGCCGTGTCTGGGAGTGTCAGCATAAACCGGGTAATAACCGTTTCCGCTCGGATCGGGATTAGGGACGGCCTTACACACTTCGGCGAGAATGGCGGAGGTTTTACTGCCGCTCGAAGACGCCGAGGTGTCGACGACGTGACCCACATAGGTCGTGCCAGGGCCCACCTGGCCATTAGATCCGGTGTATTCGTCAGAGGTTTTTGCGTAATTCGAATTGCCGAAACCCGAATACCACGAATCAAGACCGGTGATCTTGTCGCCGTTGTAGCGGGCCCAGCTCGTCCCCCAGAAGATGGCCTGTGTAACGACTGAGCGCATAATCGGTCCGCCGTGGTTGGTCATATTAGGGCTGTTGCCGCTGCTTGGCTGCGCTTCGCGGAGGCGGGCAGACGGTTCAAATCCGCGGGCCCAGCGAATGCCCAGCATAGGTGGTCCGCTTTTTACCGAAAGGTCTTGTCGGGTAGATTGTGAGGACTCTGCCGTTGGTCCGAAGGCGAAGACCGGCAAACAAATCACTGCTGAAAAAAGCGATCTCTTGATATGCATAATCCTTTGCAAATTACGGCTGGTGCCGCAATGGCTTCCAACGGATATTGGACACTCCGTGATAGCAGAGTGATACATCTCACCACATCTGTCAATTCGGTTTTCCCTTTCGGGTAGTGCTCCCGCGTCGTACTCCAGGATCGAAGGCGCGGCTCGCGGTGAAAGCGAAAGTCTCGTTGAAGCCCGACCTGCGAAAGAGTATCGTTAGTTATCCGAGATCGGAATGATCGGCAAGGTTCTGGGGCAGTACCAGATCTGCGAAAAGCTTGGCAAAGGCGGCATGGGCGTCGTATGGAAAGCCCGCGACACCCACCTGGATCGATTCATCGCATTAAAACGCTTCCTGCCGAAAGCCTCACTGATCCCGACAGAAAGCGCCGTTCGATGCAGGAGGCCAAGGCGGCTTCTGCTCTCAATCATCCGAATATCGTGCACGTCTACGACGTTGCTGAGGCGGACGGGATTCAATTCATTGCGATGGAATACGTGCCGGGCAAGACGCTCGACCAGTTGATCGGCCGGAAGGGGTTGCGACAGAATGAAACGCTGAAGTATGGCGTGCAGATCGCCGACGCACTCGCGCAGGCGCACGCAGCCGGTATCGTCCATCGGGATTTGAAGCCGTCCAACGTCATCGTCTCTGAAAACGGTCATGTAAAAGTGCTGGACTTCGGTATCGCCAAAATGAGCGAGGCCGCCACGGCGGAGCTTGGCGACACCGTAACCATGAGAGCGCATGCCGAAGCTGCTACCCGAGAAGGCACGGTGATTGGGACAGCCGCCTACATGTCGCCGGAACAAGCGGAAGGAAAGAAAGTAGATGCCCGCAGCGACATTTTTTCTTTCGGCTCCATGCTGTACGAGATGGTGACTGGCAGGCAAGCCTTTCATGGCGACTCAAAACTTTCCACGATGTCCGCAATTCTTAAGGAAGAACCGGAACCGGCGAGCGCGGTGGTGGCCGATATACCGGCCGATCTGGAGAAGGTAATCGTGCGATGCCTGCGCAAGGACCCAGATCGCCGCTTCCAGCACATGGCGGATGTGAAGGTTGCGCTGGAGGAGGTGAAAGAAGAATCCGAAACAGGCAAGCTGACAGGTTTCGGTCGAGCTGCAGCGGCAGGCCGGAGGAAATCGCTGGCGAACGGGGCAATCGCAGGAACGGCCGTCCTGCTAGTGGCCGTTACATTTGGACTGTGGTTTTCGCGGCCTAGAGCGCATCCTGTACCGAAAGTCGTTCCTCTGACGACTTATCCGGGGTATCAGGTTACTCCCGCTTTCTCGCCCGATGGCAAGCAGGTGGCGTTTGCCTGGGACGGCGAGAACGGCGATAACTTCGATATTTACGTCAAGCTGGTGGAGGCTGGAACGCCGCTCAGGCTAACCACTAATCCAGCGCCGGAGTACTTGCCGGCGTGGTCACCGGACGCTGCTTACATCGCATTCTGCCGCAGCGTGGGAGATCGCCTGGAAATATGGACGATTCCCGCGCTAGGTGGCGCGGAGCGAAAGATTGGGGACTCGGAACCGAACACGTGGACCTCTTCGGCATTGTCGTGGTCTTCAGACGGAAAATTTTTAGCAGTGTCTGACAGGTCTGGTCCAGGAGCGTCTTTCGCCATTTTCTTGATCTCTCTCGAGAGCGGCCAGAGGCGAAGGCTAACTCTGCCGCCCAGTGAATACGTGGGCGACCTGAGCCCGCATTTCTCCCCCGATGGGAAGACGCTTGCCTTTGTCAGGGCGCGCTACGAGATCAGCAACGCGATCTACTTGCTGCCTGTCAGTGGAGATGGAAAGCCGGACGGTGAGCCGCGACGTTTGACACCCGATCAGCCGTGGATCGCGGGGCTGGACTGGACTTCGGACAGCCGGAATATCGTGTACTCGTTGGGGCAACCGGTCCGCACAAACCTATGGATGATCGACGCCTCGGGAGGAAGGCCAGAGCGCTTGTCCGGAGGCGGGGAGAACGCCGCGGATATTTCAATTTCCCGCGTTGACAATCGACTGGTTTACTCGCACAATTCAACGGACTCCAACATCTGGCGAATCCCTGGACCCAATTCATCAGAGAGGAAGAGCGCGCCGACCCGGTTGATCGCCTCAACGCAGCTGGATCAAGAGCCGCAATTCTCTCCCGACGGTAGGAAGATTGCTTTCGCCTCCTTGCGCTCGGGCACGTACTCAATCTGGATCTGCGATCGCGACGGTTCCAATCCAGTGAAGTTAACCGCATTCAACGAGACTACTGTGGGGAGCCCGCGCTGGTCGCCGGACAGCCAGTGGATTACATTCGACAGCCCGAAGGCCGGAAATTGGGATATTTACGTCATCAACGCGGACGGAGGCGCGGCCCGACGGCTGACGACGGGTCCCTTCAACAACGCACGTCCGAGCTGGTCCCGAGATGGGCGGTGGATTTATTTTGGTTCCAATCGGACCAGAGCTTGGCAAGTCTGGAAAGCACCGGCGCAGGGAGGCGCGGCGATGCAAGTTACGAAGAAGGGCGGCAGGGAAGCCTTTGAATCTTTCGATGGCGAGTTTGTGTACTACGCAAAGTGGGAATTGCCGGGCATTTGGAAGGTGGCTGTGCGGGGAGGCGAGGAGACTCGTGTTCTGGATTCTGGGCGGCATGGCGTTTGGGCTCTGAGCAAAGACGGCATCTACTTCGCCGATCTAAGTTCCGTTGGACCTGTGCTCAAGTTTTATAGTTTCGCCACAGGCCAGATCGGGATTGTCCATGAGTTTTCAAAAGACACGAGGCTCGACTTGAATTCGACCGCCATTTCCGTGTCTCCCGACGGGCAATGGATTATCTACACGCAGTTGGACGAGGTTGGTTGCGATCTGATGTTGATGGAAAACTATCGCTGACCGGGCTATACCAGCTTGACGGGATCACCGCGGCGGACTTTGCCGCTCTGCAACACAGAGGCGTAGACTCCAACGCTCGCTTGATGGTGCTGGGCTGCGGTGCGAAGAATGCCGGCATCTTTGGGGAGATCGCCTTGAGCAAGCGTCGTCATGACGCAGCGAAAACACGGAGCGGTGATGGTCAAGCGAACCGCATTGCCAATCGCGAGTGTTTTGCCGATCCAAGCGTCTTCGACAAAGCCGCTCTCCCCATCTGGTGTCCCGACGACCATGTTGGGTCGAAAGCGCCGTGACTCGAAACGCCCCTGCGGATACAGGGCGTGCAGCCGATTGAGCGTCGACGTAGTCAGGAGATGCACGACGGCAGCGTCAAAAAATGTGCCTTCAGGCAGACCGAAGTCGGTGACTGTGTCGCGATGGCTGAGGCCTTCCATATCCGGCCAATACCCTTCAGCGGTGGCGTTTCGGGAATCGGACGAGGTGGAGTTAAGTGTCACGGCTCGCTTCAGCACGCTTGAAAGGATCTGATTTAGGTCGGGTTGGTCGCTGTTGATGACTGTGCCATCCGGCAACGTGATACGGAGCCGAGGCGGCGGCGAACCGGTTTGGGGGACGTCAGACAGTGAATCAACGAGCGCCGCCCGAAAATCGAAAAGCTGGGGCCACTTGCGCGGATTCTTGGCGGTGGCAACTTTTCCGTCAGCGCGGTCAATAAGTGCGTAGGTGCGATCTGCGACCAGCCCGCCTATGGTAAGGTCGGCGGCATTCAGTTCTTCTCCGAGCATGGATTTGACCGGATATCGCCAGAGGGAGACAACCGAACCGAGAAGACTTTGCGTCATTGTCGAAGGCTAGCTCAGCCAGCGGTGGAGATTGCTTTGGACGAATTCATTGTCCTGAAGCTCCGGGTAGGTGGCGCACACTCTATCTATCTCCTCAAGCTGACCCGGCGAAAGATCTTCGTCGGGGTCGAGACACCAGCGCCCGGCGAGAAGCCCCTGACGACGCAAAATTTCATGCAAACCGGGAATGCAGCCGGCAAACTGATTACGTGCGTCGAATAGTGCAGCATTTGCATCTGTGAGCGAAGCAGACCGTGCCAGAATCTCGAGCGCCCCGCGCCCTTCATTACGGCATCGCTGAATGTCGCGAAGTAACTCAACTGCAGACTTCGTCCATACAGCCCATTGACCGAGCAATCCACCAAAGAAGTGAAAACTTGCTCCCTTGAGGCGAAAGTCGGCCAGCAGATCCGGGATGATGTTGTCATCATTTCCCGTGTAAAGGACGATCTCGGAGCCACGGCCGCTATCGGCGACTCCGCGAATTACGTCGAGAGTCTGGTACCGGTTGAATGGAGCAACTTTAATGCCGACGACGGATTGGATCTGGCAGAACTCGCGCCAGAATGTGTAGCTCAGCACGCGTCCGCCGACCGCTGGCTGCAAATAGAAGCCGAGGAGAGGAATCGTTTCGCCTACTGACCGGCAATGTGCGATCAACTCAGCATCACTGGCTGCGGCGAGTGCCGTCAGACTGAGCAGACCCACGTCGAAGCCAGTATCACGCGCGAACTGCGCCTCGCGAACAGCCTGCTGTGTTTCGCCACAGATTCCCGCAACCTTCAAGACCCGTCTACTCGATGTGCGCTCGAATTCACTGATCGTTGAAGCGATGAGCCGCAGAACTGGTTCGAATAGCCCGAACCGCGGATGTCGAATGGCGAATTGTGTCGTGTGCACACCCGCGGCAAGGCCGCCAGCTCCAGCTTCACAGTAGTAACGAGTGAGCGCGATCTGTCTACGTTCGTCGAGCTTTCGTTCAGCGTCCAATGCGAGTGGATGCGCAGGGATAACAGTGCCCTTTCTCAGAATGCCGGACGCTTCCCGATCGAGCTTGAGATGAGCGGACACTAGTAGCTCCCATCCACAACTTCGAAGTGGGTTGGCTTATCCAGGTTCTCGCCACCTTTCATTACCCAGTCGGCGACCCACTCCTTCAGTGTCGAGAACGAGACCGATGGAGGACCAAGTAAAGAGTGACATAGAGAAGCATCGCTTAACAGCGCGCTGCTGCCCTCCTGGCCTTGGGTTTGGGACGGTTGCTTGAACCGTGCTGCAAAAAACTGGGCTATTTCTCGAACCTTGGCGGTTTCGGTTCCTGTAACATTCACAATCCGTGGCGGCGAGGAGCACAGGTTGAGTGCGCGCAAAGCATATGAATTAGCATCGCGTTGCCAGATTGCATTGAAGGCGGGTACTGTTAGGTCGACTGGCTCGCCGGAGTAAACCTTCCGCGCGATATCAACGAGGACGCCGTAGCGGAGGTCGACTGCGTAGTTCAAACGGAAAATCAGGCACTCCGTTTTGTATTCATTCGAGTGGTACTCAAAGATGCGTTCTCGCGCCAGGCAGGATTGCGCATATTCTCCAACGGGCGAAACAGGGTCCGTTTCACGAGAGCCGCCGGAGTTCACATTCTGGAGGCCGTACACGTTCCCGGTCGAGAACACGACCAAGCGGCTATGTCTGTAGTGATAGGCGGCCAAGGCCGGCGCGATGGCGTTCATGGCCCAGGTCAAATCAGGGCGCCCGGTCGAGCCAAATTTGCGGCCCGCTAAAAACAGCACGTTCTCACACCCTGGCAGCTGACTGACGGCTGCGGGGTTTAGAAGATCGCACGAGACAACTTCGATTCCAGCCGCATCGAGATCGCGGCCCGCCGCTGCAGACGTAAATCGCGAAACGGCGACAATGCGTTTGCGAACGCCGGCTTCTTGCGCTGCTCGCTTTGCGAGTTTTGCCAGCGACGGCCCCATCTTGCCCCCAGCGCCGAGAATGATGATGTCGCCTTGCAAACCGCGCATGAATGTGCGATCAGCTTCGGTCGGCTCTGAGAGGCGCCGCTCGAGTTGTTCAACCGAATCCACTGAATCTGTATGCATCGCTGTTTTTTTCAACCGAATTCCGGGCCAACGACCCCAAACACACATTCTGGCTGACCAGGATACTGGTTTTCGCCGCAATACATGCGAATGAACGAGCGTTCTTCCGCGAACCCGATTGACTTTAGCCAGTCGAGCCACGAGGCGCAATGCTGCGGAGCGTCGATGCCAAGCCGTTGACCAGTTTTGTTCGCGACACAGCGCCAGACCAACTCGCGCGCTAAGCTCTCGTCCCGAGCGACGATTGGCCCGAGCTGCTGGTAAAGAAAACCAGGGCGCCCAAAACAATAGCCTTGAACGTCAGAGGTCACGGCGACCCAGGCGCATTCGGGTGAGCGTGCGAATAAAGACCGAAGCACCGGTTGTCGATCTGCTCCAAAGGTTTCGCGATCCAGATCGAGGATTGCAGGAAGGTCCTGCTCACGCATGCGGCGCACTTTGCCAGTCGGAGGCACGGTTTGCATGGTATTGATAGTCGCTGAAAATCGAGTTATCGGATACTCATCCAGAAAACCGTGCTGCATATAGAGCTGCCGGCCGACGGGCGTGGCATCCAAGCGGGCGCAAGGTTGGTCAGCTGACAGCGTCAAACCCTCATGGAGCAGTCGTGTTCCGATGCCGGCTCCGCGTTCCGTGGGGTCCACCAACACCATTGAAATCCAACTGAATCGGTGTTGATACCGAAGAGTGGCGACCGTGCCGACGACGTGACCGTGCTTCTCTGCGACGCGGCAACCCCCAGGGCTCAGCTTTAGAAATAAAGACCAGTCACTTTCGAGCTGGTTCCACCCGCTAGCGCGGCATAAGCGCAGTCCGGCCTCAATGTCTTGCATCCGCATGTCGCGAATCAGCATTTCATCGTGGCCAGAGGTCTAGCCTTGGAAGGAAGATCTTTGAAGCCACTTTGGCAGCGGAAGCGGCCAGGACATGAGTGTGAGGTGGTCGTAAGCCCAGAAATTGATCAGCTGCAGCCCGCGCGTGCTTGCCAGGGCAAATTCACGCGGCCATGGGCAGATGCCGTTAAACCATGGAACCAGATAAGCTGTGTCGGCTTTGTCCCAGCTCATGGGATCGGTGAGCGCAAACACGATAGCCTGATGGGCTAGGTCCATGTGGAGGTAAGTTGCGCCCCAGCTGAGTGCCTCCACCTTAAAGCGGTCGAGCCCGCTGCCCTCTTTGACTCGCCACTCGGGCGGCAAATTCACGGCGGCGTTCAGACGACCACCTTGGGGGTATTGGACACTCGGTCCGACAAAGCAGACTGGATTGTTCACGTCGTTCGGATACAGTATCTCGAATTTCGCGTCAGGATACTGCGCGAGAACAGCGGTCCGGATGGCATCGATGTGCGTCTTAAGACGCGAGGCCAGAAAACTTGCGTCAGCGCCAGCGTTTATGGCCGGATCATCATCCTGGCAAGTGAAGTTATACAGAGGCCGGCCTAGCGTGGACTCAGCAGCCGCAGCAGTGACGGCATCATAGTAGGCCATAGAGCCACCACGGACTTGGCCGGAGCCCGAGACCCAATCGGCATTAGCCGAAACGGGGATTGTGAAATGTGCGGGGTCGGTTACTGTGATGGGCCAGGTTCCGTTAACCGAGGTACACCCCCTCACGCCAGTAATGACAACGCGATCACCAGTTGCCATTCCGTGATCTTTCGAGAGGCCGATGGTGATGGGGTCGGTGGTGGTACAGGAGTTGACGGCCTGAGCCATGGAGGAGAAGAACCACCAGAGGAATTCACCAAACTGAAGCCAAGGTGTGAGACCGGCTGTGCTCTGCAGGCCAGCCATCACGGTGTACACGGATTTCTGGAACTCCGTCATGTTGTCAATGAACGAACATTGCGAAGACAAGAGATGGGCGAATCCGGTGTCCGTTGTCACTGGCGTGCCGTCGTAAAAGCGGGCTTGCCACGCGTTGGCGACTGTGCCGTCATCAGGCGGGTAGACAAGCTCCATAGAAAAGGACGTCGTAATCAGCAGGCCCGCCGCTTTCACCTCATTGAATAAATCAGCGTGCCATTGGCGAACTGGAAAGTTGATGGGGTTCGCAGCAGAGGGATCGACTTGCCACAGGCCGTTGGTTCCCTTATCGATGCTGCCCGAGACTGTGATCGTGCCATCGAGGATCGTCCCGTCTGCCTTCTTTGCTATTACCGACAGGGTGTCTCCCCAACTCGGAGTTCTTGTGTGGATCGTGATCTCACCGCTGCCGGTTTTCTCGGCCCAAGTGGAAATAGTGGCCGAATTGATATAGAACACGAAGTGCTGGGCAATTGTGTCGGGTGTATCCCAATAAATGACGGATTTGTAGATGGCGAAGCCACCGATGATGATCTGAATGAACTCGTTGTCCCCCCAGGGTCCTTGGAACGTGATAATAGCCGAATTCCAGGAGGCGCCCGCACGTTTGCGCTGATTCCACCAGAAGACACCGAGATATTCGTTGAGATGTCCGCGGAATCCGAGTTTGAGCAAATGCCAGAGAAGCCGCTGCGGGCTCATCTTATAAGTGGCGTCGGTATCGAAATCGAGAGCCGGGCTGACGTTATCGTAAGAGACGATTGCATCATCGATATCGGCGGTGGGCACCGCGGCTTCGATGTAGTCGAAGATGAAATTAAAACCGCTCAGATCGACCCCGTCAACGATTTCATGAGGCTGATGATTCACCGTCTGAACGGTGAATCTAACGCTGTGAGTTCCGGCAGCCATCGCGGGGCGTAAAAGTCGTCGAGTGACAATTTCGGAGCCTACGTTCAGAAAACAATCCAGGCTGGTAGGCGAGTCGTCGTCGACCGTGATGCTTATAACCCCGCGGTCGAGGTATAGCGATGTTCCCAAGTAGAGATCGTGCGTCCGGTCGAAAGCATAAGAAATCGTGATCGAATCGCCTGGCTGGGACGTCACGCGAGCGAATCCGTGCCAGTAATTATTAGCGCCTTGAATCTTCCAACCGGCTCCGGAGTACACACATGCGCCAGCGTCGTCATTGCCGACGCGAAGGCTGGCGGGTCCGGCAATTCGGAGAGTCCTTATGTTGTTGGGGTCAGTGACAGACCAGTTGCTGAAGCTTGCGGTCCATTCCGTGTCCTGGTAAGCGTCAGCAGCGGGCAGCCTCGGCGCAAACGTAATCCACGCCTGACGGACTTGATCGATACCTAGAGCGGAAAAATCGAGCGAGACGTTCCAAGTGACGCCATCAGAGTTACCGCCGGTTAACTGCAAAGCTGGATTGTCTACTTGAAGATGAAGGTTGCCCGGCCTCACAACCATATAAACTGCGAGGCCGTTGCCGTCGGAGCCGCCGTATTCAGCAAGGTAGGGAACGGAGGTCTGAGAACCTGCGTCTGTGGCGAGGGTAAGCGAAGTTGCGCTATTTACGGCAGCGACGGTGTAAGGAATCCCGCCAATATAGATGATTGAGCCTGCCGCGAGTCCAGGGAATTTTATGCCGACAGGCAGGTCTGGCCGTGGGTCAATCCATTCGACCGCGGTGCCCTGAACATTAACGCGGCCCGTGCGTGCATATTTCAGTGTCAGGCGACCGCTATCGTCAGCTGAGGCGAGTATGGCGACGCTGCTATTTGCAAAGCTCGACCAATCGTAGCCATTGATGTATGAAGCAAACCATTGGGCTACGTCAGCGGCCGATTCTCCTCCGTTCGCAACAAAATCAAAACTGGTATTGTTGACGAATAACGTCAGGCGGTCATAGATAACACAGCCTCCGGGAGCCCTGAGGGTGTAAGTTCCCTGCGCGACCGAGTAATTGCCTGAAGCGAGCATGGCATGATCCCACAAACGGATCTGATTGACGGCGCCGCTTGGGCTGACGACGTCCAATTGCGCCCAATCGATCCAGGAATATTTTGCGGAATCGATGGGCTGAAGGCCCTGATAGCTGACATCGAAGGTGAGCACCATACCGGAGAGATCAAAGCTGGGCAGATACTTCACTGAGTAATGCTCGAAACTATTGTCTGCGTCGTAGAGAACCAGAACGCAGAAGTCTGCCATATCGCGGAAGACACCACACACGGTGAATCCGGTTGGGCTGGTCCGACATAGCGAAGCTGCGGCGCCGGCTCCATCGAAACCACGCAGATATAGTGTCCGGTCCGGCTGCAGCTTGAGAATCTGTTCTGTGCTCATAGGCAATTGCGCGCGCGAGCGCAGAGGTGAGAGGAGGCTGCGGATACGCTCTCGGTCGTTGGTTACGGCTTGATTTTGGCGAGAGTGCGTGCTGCCAATCAAGCGGAATGGAGAGAAGTCGTTGAGTCTAAGTGGGATAGAAATCCTCGTGAAAGAGTGAACGAGGAGCTGACCTCCGAAGATCGTGCTAATTATTTCTGCACTTGCCCACAATCAGAGTGATATCGTCGTGCTGTTCATGAGGACTAAATCTTTGAACGTCATCGAGGACCGCCCGAAGCAAGGCAGGGGGCGGCAGTTCACGCTGTTGACGCAATGCTTCGATCAGGCGATGTTCTCCGAATTCCTCTCCCGCTTCATTGAATGCTTCGGTGACACCGTCGGTGTAAAGCGCGAGTATGTCTCCTGAAAAGAGCTGGCATTCCCCTATCGAGCAATTCCATTGTTTAAAGAGTCCCAGTACGGTGCACGTGGATTCGAGCCATTCCAAAGTGTTATCGCTCCGCAAGAGCAGGGCAGAGAGATGACCACAATTCGCATACCGCAACCGCCGCGCAGCGTCGTCGTATTCGGCAAAGAACAGAGTGGCGTAGGCGCTGTCAGGCGTGTTCTCGTAAAAGAGCTGATTCACTGATTGCAAGAGGCGCTGCGGCTGATCTAAAGCCATCGCAGACTGGCTGCGCAGATTGGCCTGCAAATTGGCCATTAGGAGGGCAGCCCCGATTCCCTTACCGGAAATGTCGCCGATTACCAAGCCCAGGCGTTCTTGACCCAGATCAAGGAAATCATAATAGTCGCCACCTACCTCGCGAGCCTGGATGCACATACCGACGTAGTCGAGTGTTCGAGCGGGCGGCAGCCTTTGCGGGAAGAGTCGCGCTTGGACTTGCTTAGCGATTTCCAGCTCCTGGGCAGCACGGCGTTCCGATTCCAGCTTTTCCTCAGCCGTTCGCCTTTGCGCTTCGATTTCTCGAGTCAACTCGTCGAAGCCTATCAATGCGAAGGAATTTCCGTCTGTATCTTCGAAGGTGGTAAACGTTCCACCCCACGTTGCTGCCTCAGGCGGATGACGAAATAAGACGCCCCGCTCACGCCAGGCATGGAATTTCGCGGGGACATCTTCAGTAACAAACACAGCCTGCCCGGACGAACCGATGAGCTTATATTCTTCAGATCCCGGCATAGGAGCAATGAGTGCAACCAGTGCGGTGCCGTCCGGCGGGGCAACCAGCACGAAGCGGCTATGTTCCCCAAAGCGGTAATCGATGACCAGATTGAATCCAAGCTGGTCCATGTAGAACGCCAGACTTCGATCCTGATCTCGAACGAAGACCGTCACGTGGTGGATACGAAGGTAAGGATCACGCGAATTCCGCGTAAGAATAGCTTCGTCTTTGCCGCGCGGTGGAGAAGAGCTACCCATCGGCGTGATTATAAGTCTGACCGCCCTTGGGTTTGGGCCCTGGTGTCCGCTGAATAAGCGCGAGCGTTGACCCAATACTATGGATCGTGGACCCGATCGTTTTACGAAGCCTGCTGAACGACGTAGCCGAGCTTACCGGGGAACACCTCGTGCTGGTGATGATCTCGTCGGGTATAGCGATACTGCTCGGGGTCAGTGTCGGGATCGCAGCCACTCGGCGGGCGACGCTCCGGCGAGCCTCACTGACGGTGGCAAATATTTTACAAACGATTCCGAGCCTGGCCCTGTTCGGGTTCCTGCTCCCGATTCCCCTCATCGGTGGAATCGGTAAGCGGACTGCGATTATCAGTCTGGTTCTTTACTCGCTACTGCCGATTTTGCGAAACACGATTGTTGGAATCGCCAGCGTGGATGCGCCGGTTCGCGAATCGGCCATCGCAATGGGCATGACGGACCGGCAATTACTTCGAATGGTGGAACTGCCGCTTGCTGCACCCACAATCATTGCAGGGATTCGCATAGCCCTAGTGACGAATATCGGGACGGCCGTTATCGCTGCTGTAATTGGCGGTGGAGGGCTGGGGGTGTTAATTTTTCGAGGTGTTGCGTCCGTAGATACGCTGCAAATTCTGGCCGGGGCGATACCAGCGGCGGCTTTGGCGCTGATCGCAGATGCCGGGATGGGAATGGTGGAGCGCAGAATAGGGACAAGATGAAGCCGTCCGTTGCCGTTCTGGTTTGCGCTGTGTGCCTGTCCTCGTGTTCACATCAGGGCGCAATCGTCGTCGGGTCGAAAAACTTTACCGAGCAGGTCATCCTCGGAGAAATTGCGGCGCAACAACTGGAGCGAAAGCTGCACACGCGCGTGGAGCGGAGACTCAACCTGGGCGGCACACTGCTGGCGCACGGGGCATTAGTAAACGGTCAGATTGACCTGTATCCCGAATACACGGGCACGGCGAGCAGCGCCGTCCTGAAGCAGCAAGTCGTCGGGGACTCGGCAAAAGCGTATATGGAAGTGAAGGACGCATATCGCGAGCGGTTTCACTTGCTGTGGCTTCCGCCGCTCGGCTTCAATAATACTTTCGCGATGGCAGTACGTAGAGAAGATGCGCAGCGTCTGACCAGGCCTGAATTGTCAGCGGCGGATTCGCGCGCTTGGCGCCTCGGCGTCGGATACGAGTTTTTGACGCGGCTGGATGGCCTACGGAAGCTGAACGAGGTGTATTCACTGCATTGGCAAGGCACACCCAGGACTATGGACCTCGGCCTTTTGTATCAGGCACTCGTGAGGAAAAAGGTTGACATGGCAGCGGGCAACTCCACAGACGCGGCGCTGAGCGAGCCAACATTTATGGTTCTCGCGGACGATAAGAAGGCATTTCCGCCTTACAATGCCTGCTTCGTTGTAAGAGAAAAATTGATTCAGCAAAACGCGGCGGTGAAATGGGCGTTGACGATGCTGTCCGGCCGCATCAGCGACGAGACCATGCGTGCTCTGAATCGGCGTGTGGATGTGGATCATCAGCCGGTATCGAGGGTCGCGAGGGAGTTCCTCGCAAACGAGCCGTGAAACAGCTTCGCTACGTGTGGCGGCTATAATCAGTTGGCGCTTTCTGAATGATCAATAAGCTGGTTCTAGAGAACCTGAAATACCGCTGGCTCCGAACTTTGCTGAGTGCGTTGGTCGTGGGCGTTCAGGTAATGTCGATTCTCACGTTAATTGGTCTTAGCCGCGGCATGCTGCGAGAGTCAGCGTCGCGTGCGAAGGGCACCGGCGCAGATATCTTTCTGAAACCAGATACGCAGGGGACGTTTTCGTTCTCAACCGGACAGCTGAACGAGAAGTTCGTCGATCTTTTGACGAAGCAGCCGCATGTAAAGCAGGCGGTAGGCGTTCTCATGATACCGGTGGAATTGATCACGCCGATCAATGGAGTAGATATCCCGCAGTTTGAGAAGATGAGCGGCGGCTTCCGGTTTTTGCAGGGCGGACCACCGCAAGGCCCGGACGATCTTATAGTGGACGAATATTACGCCCGGCAAAACAAGCTGCATGTTGGTCAGAAAGTGAAGCTGTTGAACCATAATTGGCGGGTATCTGGCATCGTGCGAGGAGGAATGCTCGGCCGACTGATCGTGCAACTCCCGACGCTGCAACGTTTGACCGGAAACGCAAACCCACCACGCATCTCACAGATCCTGGTTAAGCTAGATGACCCAGCGCTCACAGATCAGGAAGTTGCCCGCTTCAATCAGTTACTGAAAGGCAATCTACAGGCGCTCTCGACTGAAGCCCTGGTGTCGCAGTTCAGCGTGAATAACATTCCGCAATTGAGGGCCTTTATAGACGTGATTATTGTGATCGCGGTCGTGGTTGGATTTCTGGTTGTATTCCTCTCGATGTACACGGCTGTAGTGGAGCGGACGCGCGAGATCGGTATCTTGAAAGCGCTTGGGGCAAAGCCGGCTACGATCTTGGACATCCTGGTACGTGAGGCGGTGGTGCTCGCCCTGGCCGGTTGCATTATGGGGATTGTGTTCTCGTTTGGAACGAAGGCGTTGATCACGGCCCTGATGCCGGCCTCCCTGCGTGTTATAAATGCGCCGGATTGGTGGCCGATTTCTGCTGCGATCGCGCTTGGGGGAGCACTGCTCGGTGCCGCGTATCCAGGCCTGAAGGCTGCGCGCCAAGATGCCATTGAAGCGCTTGCGTATGAGTGATACAGCGGTCGAAAGGAACGGGGCCAATGCAAAAACGGAAGAAATTATCCGTGTGCGCGGGCTCCGCAAAATTTACCATGTCGGTGATGTGGAAGTTCCGGCGCTGCGCGGCGTCGACCTTGACGTGGAACGCGGCGAGTTTCTGGCAATCATCGGCCCTTCGGGTTCCGGGAAGTCGACGCTGTTTCACATTCTTGGTGGGCTAGCGCCGCCAACGGATGGCGAGGTATTGATAGAAGGCCTGGACCTACGGCAGCTGTCAGAATCCGAGCGCACTGAAATGCGCCAAAAGAAAGTTGGATTTGTTTTTCAGAAATATAATTTACTGCCCACGCTGACGGCCAAAGACAACATAGCCATCGCGCAAGCACTTTCGGGAACGTACTCGCCGCCTGAGAATTTCGACGAGATTCTGCAGCTTTTGGGAATCAAGCAGCGCATGAATCATAAGCCTCGCGCCCTCTCGGGTGGAGAGCAGCAACGAGTGGCGATAGCGCGCGCCCTCGTGAACCAACCCGCCATACTGCTGGCCGATGAGCCTACTGGGAATCTTGACACGGCGAACTCAAACGCTGTTCTGGAGATTCTTCGCGATTTAAACAAGCGGCAGCGTCAAACGATTCTAATGATCACGCATAATCCGGAAGCGGCGGCATTTGCAGACCGGACGGTTGCCATGCGAGACGGCAGAATTGTTTCGGCCTGACAGGACGATTCGCCGCAGAATTCTCGGCGCCAAACTTTAAGCTTTTCGGAATAGCCTGCCGTTAATGTATCCCGCCAGATCCCAGAGGCGCAGCTCACCTTGAAAGGCTAGGGCAGGTGATGCTAACCGCAATCTGCCCTTAATTGTGCGGACCAGACCAGCCGATGCGTGGCGTATCCGCCAACGCGGAATACGAAAAACTTCAAGGGCGCGGGCGAGCATTTCTGATCTGCTGTAGGTGGAGATGACTATCGAGACTTCGGGTTTCATGCTGGACGTGAATGGGCGGGGTGCCGAGCACGGGCATGACAATCTTTTGCTTGCCTCAATAGTGCCTTGCGGAGAAGCACGTTCTCCGGCCCCTATGCGGCTCTAACCCGGAGTGTCTGTCATATAGGTTTGCAGTCGTGGGCTGAGTTGTCTTGTGCGCCCAAACCAAAGCTGCAGCCTGTCCAGATACATGTAGACCACGGGCGTGGTGTAGAGCGTCATCAGCTGACTTAGAATCAGACCTCCAACGATGGTGATGCCCAGCGGCTGCCGCAGTTCCGATCCCGTACCGCTGCTAAGTGCCAGCGGTAAGCCTCCAAAAAGAGCTGCCATTGTGGTCATCATGATGGGGCGGAAGCGGAGCAGGCAAGCCTGGTAAATCGCCTGTTTTGATGAGATGCCCTGTTGGCGCTCGACCTGAAGCGCAAAATCGATCATGAGAATTGCGTTTTTCTTGACAATCCCAATCAGCAGGATGATGCCGATGAGCGAAATCACCGTAAGCTCAGTTCCGAAAAGTATCAGGGCCAGAAGAGCGCCTACGCCGGCGGAAGGCAGAGTCGACAGAATCGTGATGGGATGAATGTAGCTCTCGTACAGCATGCCTAGAACGATATAGACGGCAACCAGCGCCGCGAGAATAAGTAGCGGTTGATTTTTTAGCGACGTCTGAAAAGCCTGTGCGGTGCCGGCAAAAGCCCCATGCACAGTACCCGGCATTCCGATGTCTTGTTCCGCGGTTTCGACTTGCTTTACTGCGTCGCTCAGGGCAAAGCC
>JBJMGM010000158.1:0-12395 GCA_045807905.1 Bryobacteraceae bacterium
ACTGGACTGAAGACCGGAGTAGCTGCTGCCCGCTGGATGGTATACGTAGCGCTCCCTACCGCGCTCGCCGTAAATGCACCTCCCGCCGCCATGGCCTTGATCGTCGTGGTCGTGCTCACAGCAATCGGAGCCGAGTACACCGGCGAAGAGGTCGTCGGCGTGACCCCGTTGATCGTATAGTAAATCGTCGTTCCAGCAGAGTTGTCGGATAGTGTCACAGACTGTGCAGAAGTATATGTCCCGGCCGCTGGACTGAAGACCGGAGTAGCTGCGGCCTGCTGGATCGTATAGGTCGCGCTCCCTACGGCGCTCGGTGAAAGTGCAGCTGCCGCTGCCATCGCTTTAATTGTCGTCGTCGTGCTCACGGAAAGCGGGGACGTGTACACGGTCGAAGAGCTTGTCGGCGCGCTCCCGTCAGTTGTGAAGTAAATATTAGTCCCGGCCGAGTTGTCGGAAAGCGTTACGGACTGCGGCGAGCTATACGTCCCGGCCGCGGGACTGAAATCCGGCGTGGCCGCTGCGGGCAGGAGACCGTAGATGCTGAGACTCGCCTGCGATCCGACGTATACCTTCCCATTGGCCACGGTGGGCACCGTAAACTTAACTGCTGCTCCCGGAACATCACGGCCGTTCGGGGCCTGACTCGTGTTATACAGCTCATTGGCTAGATTCGTGGCGTCGTACGCACGCAACACTTGACAGCAACTCGACGCATACGTGCCGTTTTCCAGCGCCCATAGGATACCGCTCGTCTTCCCATTTGCGGAGACGGAGGGCGTGGGTCCAGGGTAGCTGAACAGCTCGGGAGTTTTGGAGCTAGGGGAGGTAGAGAGAAGGCCATCGTTATTCGCGTTGAATGAGAAAGCCTTCATATAATCGGTATGCCCACCGCCGATATAAAGGTTGCCATTCCAGTACGCTGGAAGACCTCTCATTCCGGGATTCGCCTTAACAATCTCCTGTAGGATTTGAGTATTGCTGGTCGTGCAGGTCGAGCAGTACTTTCCCATATTGTTGCGATCGAGAACGTAGATCGTTCCTGTTTTGCCAGCCTGGACGAGAACCTGCGAATGCGCGAAGCCGGGCGGCAGGTCGGGCAACAGTAGAACGCCACCCGCGCCCAGATCGGAATCCTTGCCGTTGAGAGTGGCCTGATCGTAGGGCGTGAACCAGTCTTGTAAAGCGAATGAACCATTGCTCGGACCGGTGATTTTCAAGATGCTGTTGCCGAAGTTAGAAATTCCGTCGAAATCTCCATTGCCGGTAGCGAAGTAAAAGTTTGAGTCGGCATCGGCTGCTAAGCCGCCGCCACCCATCCACACACCTGCAGCAGTTCCGCTGGGGCTTAGGTTCAGCACGGCCTCCTGCGACAGCGTCCCCGCGTCATAAGACATCACCCAGCCATGCCACAGGGATGCGTCGCAGAATGCGGCCCACGCTATGATCACGTGTCCGTTGCGTAGAAGCAGGCCCCCGCGCTGATTACTATATCGAGGGTCAAAGTTGATGGTTCCGTTCACGCTCCCTGAACCGATGCCGGATGCCGAAGCCTGAATCACG
Source organism: Bryobacteraceae bacterium (assembly GCA_045807905.1). Classification (GTDB taxonomy): domain Bacteria; phylum Acidobacteriota; class Terriglobia; order Bryobacterales; family Bryobacteraceae; genus Bog-105. Next base: position 1,561 of record JBJMGM010000158.1, read on the forward strand.
ACAGGTCCGCCAAATTTTTCAGCGTGAGTGGCTAGGTCAATCGCGTGAAGTCGTTGGATATAAGTGCCATTCTCCTGAGTGAGAGCCACCAGGTAAATCGTGCCCGTGCTGGCGTCAATTACTGGCGTACCACTGATACCGATTTGTGGCGGGGACGCACTGCAGACACTACTCGAGAGGGTTGTAACGCCGGCTGACGGGTCGATAAAACTCACGTGCCACAGGACGGAACCATCGTCCGCGTCAATGGCATAAAGGCTATCGTTCTCGGTCGCTACGTAGACAACGTTGTGTGTTCCTTGCCCGGGGATATCGATGTTCGTCGCCACCAATGGCTGGGCGTGGACGTATCCGTCCACCGTGACGGAATGCAACTTCCCAAAGTGATTCGAGTCGACGTTCGCGGGCGTCAGAATCGTCTCGGTAAGGTTCTGACCGGTTCGCGCATCGTCGTTGTGGTAGGTAAGGACCTTCGTTTGGCCGTATAACTGGGCCATCGCACCGAAGACCACGAGGCTCAGCGCGGAAACACGGACGAATGAAATGAGCAATGGGATCCAGCCTATCACGAATTTTGGCCGCCGATTGCGCGCCATACGAACTGTCTTCGGCAACCTGACTCATTGTGTGAGCGACATGCCAACAATCGAGCCGAAGCCTCGCATCAGCCGACCCGCCGACGGGAACGGCAGATGCAACAGAAACGCCGCGCCGCCAAGCGCAAGCCAACAAACTCGGCCGCCACTTCTGAGCATCGGGGCGGTGAGGAAAGGGCACACACTGGCACGCGTGACGTGCGCATCAACGATGCTTTTCTTTATCATTCATGCACGCAACCGGTTCCGTAACTCCGGCCGTTTTCGCCTTTTTTCGCACTTGTGCGGGGTGTTCGGGAATTCGATCGAAGTCACTGAAAATCTAGGCCGAGAGCGCCTGAATAGCGCAACCTCATAGCTCGGGACCAGGAGGCGCTGCACGGCACAACGAAAGGCCCTTCAGACATTCTGCGAAAGAAGCGAATCAAAGAACTGCTCGGACTTGATTGATCCGACCTGAAGCCAGGGTTCGCTTCGTCGGCCTCAGTTCGCTTCGTGGGGCTCAGCCGATCATCCGGTCGTGTTGTTCAGACGCTCGATTGTGGCGCTTGTTTGAAGGCTTCTTGCGCGGTGGGATGTCATCCACGCGATCTTCGGGCTCGGAATCCGTCAAGAACCGCCACAGTCGCCTTTGCGCTCTTGTGTAGGTGGCGTATGCCAAGCCTTCTTGCTTACGGTTTGAGAAAATCTTATCTCGCGCAGCCTCCGGGATCACACCTTCTTTGAGTTCGCCTAGCAGGTCACAACCTTTTTGTACGATTTGGACAAATCGCCGCGAAGCCCTCGAACACTCGATTTGCAGTTGCCTCCGGGTGTAGGTCATGCCCTGAGAAGCCATGCAAACGATGACATCATAATTCCGCGCGAACGAAACGGCGCAACGCCCCGGTGCCGTACCTGGGTGAGCTAAGTGCAGTACTAAAACCCTGATGGCAGCGCTTTGCCTTGGAAATCTGCTGCTAGATAGAGCGACGCCCGGTAGGACCGCATGAAACGGAGGACCCCGCCGCGCCTAGCTTTCGAGCCGGATGAAAAACGGCCCGAAGAATGGTCGTTAGGCCGCGAGCTGTTTTAGGACAGGCTGCAATAACCCTTTACCCGAGGGCTCTCTTCGCGGTCACTCGACTTCGACGTGGCAGTTCGGGCACAACAGCGGCTCGCCCTGGAGCGCCACAACTGGCATCCCACACTTCGGGCACAGGCCCGCTTTCCCGGTACGGTTCTTGCGCAAAGCATAAAGCAATTGATCGCGCCTCGGGCGATATGCCGCGCACCAGCGTTCAAACCCGTTAATGCTCCATTCCTTCTGGGGTGCGCGATGCTCCAGCCATGTAGTAATGGCTTGGCGCGGTACGTCGTAGTCCCGTGCGACGTCGAGTAAGTCTTCAGAGAACTCCAAAGCGGGCACGCCGGGCAGCGCTTGTACTACAACTGCCAGCACGCCATTGAAGTCCTGGTCGTTTCTCAGGGGCATTTCGCTGCGCTCCTTCGTTTACGGCCCGTCACGTACGACCGATGATGTTTAATGTGTGATGGTTGTGTCCCCAATGCGGTCGCAATTTATCTTTCGAAGATGTCCGGGCTTTACCGTCAAAGGCCTACCGGCAGGGCAGGATACTGCCGATCTCGTTATGCTGCGAGCTGCTGTCTCAACTCGCCAGCAAATTGCTCCAATTCCCGCAATGGCCACGATGACGAAAGAAAATTCTTTTGCTGATTGATAATATTCGCGCTCCCGCTAGATTCAGCAAGCAAATTGCACGAGTCATCGCATTTTGGTGATGGCTTCTGTAAGACAGTCAGTCCGAGCGTCGAATGAGAAAGCAGACTTCGTCATTCAGACGTAAACAATTTGTTTTGTTGCTTGGCACGATTCGATAGCGTAGAGAGAATAAAACCGCTTGCGCTGGCCGCACAAGCGGAATAGGCGGCTGTATGAAGACGTTGTTGATATGTAGTCGTGATGCTGGTGAGCTTGGCGCGGGTCGCGAGGAGTGACGATGCGGATAGGGACGGCACTCAAAGGATCACGACCAAACATAGAAGTCCGTGAACTAATGGAAATGGAAGCTTGAAACGGTCCTGAATGTAGCGGCTCATCAGAACTCGAACGAGCGTGTTTATGAGAGAGAGAGGCTTAACGATACGCGAGATCATGCTGATTGGGGGCACTCGCGTGGCCCTCGGCGTCGGCTTGGGTTTATTGATTGCCGATAAGCTCGGCCACGATGCACGAAAGGGTGTTGGATGGGCGTTGCTGGGTGTGGGCGTGTTGAGTACGGTTCCTCTAGTGGTGAGTGTTCTGGCTGTGTTGCAAATAGGAACGGATGGATCTGTTAGCGTGAAGCTCAATGGTTTGCAAGCGAGCAGCGCTTTTCCGAGGACGACATTTTACGGATGAGATTATCGTGCTCTGTGTGCGCTGGTACTTGCGCTACTCCCATCGCGATTTGACGGAAATGATGTGCGAACGGAACCTCTCGATTGATCCATCTACGATCTGGAGATGGGTGCAGCGTTACGCACCGGAATTGAATGAGCGAATTCGCCGAGAGCTGAAGCCGACCAACGGTTCTTGGAGAACGGATGAGACGTATGTACGGGTGGCCGGGCGCTGGACCTATTTATATAGGGCCGTGGATTCGACAGGCGCAACGATTGACTTCTTGCTCTCAGCTGGATCGCGCCGACCAATGGATGGTGGACTGGTATAGGAGCGTTGCACAGAAAGCGGCCGAACATCACCTCCTCGTGGATTACCACGGCGCCTTCAAACCCGACGGGCTGCGCCGCACGTACCCCAACGTGTTGACGCGCGAAGGCGTAATGGGCGCGGAGTACAACAAGTGGAGCGCCCGCGAGACGCCTACCCACAACGTCACGCTCCCCTTTACACGCATGTTGGCCGGACCGATGGACTATACGCCCGGCGGCTTTGACAATGTCACGAAGGAGAACTTCGAGTCACGAAATGTGGGGCCACCGGTGATGGGCACACGAGTTCACCAGATCGCTCTTTTCGTCGTCTTCGAGAGCCCATTCCAGATGGTGGCCGATCATCCCGCGGCGTACGAAGGGCAGAAAGAACTGGCATTCCTCAAGGGCGTTCCAACCACTTGGGACGAAACTCGCGTGCTGAACGGCCGGCCGGCGAGGTACATCACGATCGCGCGACGTAAAGGACGGGAATGGTACGTCGGCAGTCTGACGAACTGGGACCCTCGCGAGCTTGAAATCCCGCTCCGGTTCTTGGGTAGCGGGCGGTACAGCGCAGACATTTATTCGGATGGCCCGAATGCCGCGACGCAGCCGAAAGAGAGTGTGCTTGACACGCGGACGGTCGACGCGAGCACGACGTTGAAACTGAAGCTCGCCCCAGGTGGCGGCGCCGCGATTCGCATCGTCCCGGCAGACTGAGGTGCGGCAGAATGTTGCGAACTCTCGTTACCGCGTCATTGCTGACCGTGAGTATCGCCTTGGAAGGCGGCTCCAAACGGATTGTATTCGACGCCTCGGGGACTGAACACACGTGGGCTCTTAAGGAGCTCAACCCGGAGTTGCCCTCCGACTGGTCGGGTTATCAGTATTTGGTCTTTGAATTACGCACTTCTACGCCCCAGCGCTTTGAGCTCCGAATCCACACACCCAGCGGAGTACGAACCGTATGGATGCATCCGTTCGCGGGCGTCTGGATTCGGACTGTACTCCCGCTCGCAACTCTGGCGCGCCCTGAGCAGAGCGCGGTCGATCTCGCAGCGATGAGCAACAAGCCGAGAGCGTTGTCCTTCTTTACTGGCGCTCACGGGCAGGGTCCGCTGGACCAGGTGCAAGGAATCGGCGTGCGCATGCCATCGCCGGTCGGAGCCGCGGCTCTAGAGTTGCGCACACTGCGCCTTGCAAAGGAAGATCCTGGAGATGCGTTACTCGAAAGCGGCCCGTTAGTCGATCAGTTCGGCCAATGGATGCCTACGGAGTGGCCGGGCAAGGCGCGAGACCTCACGCAGCTGAGGAGCGAGTGGGCTGAAGAATCCGAGGCGCTGCGCCCCGGTTCCTTCGGGTTTGACAAATACGGCGGCTACACAGCGACGCAAGCCCGCGCAACCGGCTTCTTCCGCGTCGAACAAATTGACGGGCGATGGTGGTTCGTCGATCCAGACGGACACCTGTTCCTCTCAACTGGAGCCGACGCGACGCGCTGGGCGATGGAGACGACAACCTTAAACCGGCGTGGCATCTTCGAAGCGTTGCCGCCGGCGGAACTGAACCGCCTCTCTTCGCGCGGCGAGGATCGGCAGATGGTCTCGTTTTACACCTGGAATCTGCTGCGCAGGTTCGGCAGTAACTGGCAGCAGCAGTGGGTCGATTCCACACTGAAACGCATGGCGGCATGGGGATTCAATACCATCGCCAACTGGTCTGATCCGGCGTTGTGGGCTGCGCAAAGAGCGCCGTATGTCATTCCACTGGAGGGTTGGGGCATGGAGTCAGGTTGGTTCGGAATGCCCGATGTCTACGCACCAGAGTGGCCGAAGCAGGTGGATGAAGCAGCCCGGCGCCAATGTTCCCCGCGCCGGTTCGATCCCTGGCTGCTGGGGTACTTCGTAGCAAATGAACCGTCGTGGCCGGGCCGGGAAGCTCTTGCCGCGGATCAGATCCTGCAAGGTCGCGACACAGCCACTAAACGCGAACTGCTGGCCTCCCTTGCTCAGGGTGACACGCCCGAGCGCCGCAACGCCTTTTTGATCCGCTGCTTCGAGCGGGAACTCGAGGTGATCAACGCAGCCATCCGCAAGTACGATCACAATCATCTGAATCTCGGCATCCGTTTCGGCGGTCACCCGGATGACGATGTGGTGCGTGTGGCGCGCGTTTTTGACGTTTTCAGCTTGAACATCTACAGCGACGTTCCGGACCGCACGCGTCTGGATCGAATCTACGCTGCAACCGGACGACCCATCTTGATCGGCGAGTTTCACATGGGCACGCCCGGACGCGGTATGTCGGCGGGCCTGGTGACGGTGCGCGACCAAGCGCAGCGTGGCGTGGCTTATCGCTACTATGTCGAGAATGCATTTGCCATGCCGGCGCTGATCGGCGCGCACTGGTTCCAGTGGGCCGACGAGGCGAACACCGGGCGCAACGATGGCGAGAATTACAACATCGGTTTCATCGATGTGACGGACCGGCCGTACCAGGAACTCATCGGCGCAGCGAAGCAGGCTCACCGGCGCCTCTTCGCGGTGCACTCGGGCTCCGAGCGCCCGGTCGAGCAACGCGCAGTGTCACGTTAGTGGGAATGATCGCACGACAACGTGCTAGTGGTGCCTGGTTGTCCCCAAATCCGGTTCACCAACGCGCCGCGTTTCTGGCCCGCACTTGTACGAATCCTCGACTACGCCCAAGTGCGATTGCACTTGGGTCTATGCTGCCCGAGACGAAAGCAACATGGATCGTTGGTGAGAAGCGGCTGTTCTCGCCAATCATCGTCCCCGGGCGACTGGTAGCCTCGCTATGCTTGACACAGATGACCAAACCACAATTAATTGAATCGGTCACGACGGCTACCGGTCAGCCGAAGGCGGAAATCGAGAAGACATTAGAGGCAATTCTTGACAGGATTTCAAATGCCTTGGTAAATGGTGATCGCGTGGAATTGCGAGGGCTCGGAATCCTTGAACCCCGCGAAACAAAGGCACGAACGGGTCGTAATCCAAGCACGGGTGCATCCATTGAAATCCCCGCAAGCCGCAGAGCGACTTTCAGACCTGGCAAGGAACTCAAACAACGACTGAGTGCTAAAGCGTCCGTAGAGGAAGAACACTAGGAGATCCCGACTTGTAATCATCCGCTGCTCGCCACGCGGGAATGCGACTGACGTACTGCTAATCTAGCGGCCTCCGAATTCAAACCGCATGCCAGACCCTCAAATTTCCGTGTTGATGCCCACCTATAATCAAGTCCCGTTCTTGCGCCGGGCTGTCCACAGTCTGCTGGCGCAAACCTGCGAGAAGTGGGAACTCCTGATTATCGATGATGGATCGACAGATGGACACACCCAGCGTGATCTCGCAGCTTTGCTCCGATGAGCGAATCCGCAACTGGCGACTTGAAGAGAACTGCGGATTAGGTCACGCGTTGAACTGCGGTCTTAGAGCTGCGCGGTCGCCACTGGTGGCCTACCTTCCATCCGACGATCTCTACTTTTCTAACCATCTAGCATCGTTGAAAAACTGCCTGGAGGCTAATCCGAATGCCTCACTTGTCTATTCGGGATTGCGCTTTCACGTACGCCGGACAGAATTGGGCCAAATTCCAGATTTTCCCCTCCAGCTGGTGCAAGTGATGCACCGTCTTGGGGACGAGCGCTGGGTCGAACGCCAGGAGTTAGTCAGCGACGATCTGGAACGTCTGTTCTGGAAACAACTCCGCCCCCGCGGGTCGTTCGTGGGTACACAACAAATCTCTTGTGAGTGGGTGAATCATCCGCGACAGCACCATAAGGCCATTCGTGAAAACATGGGTGGCGGTGTGAACCCGTACCGATCACGTTACAACGTCAAACATCCCTTGCGGTTCCACTCTTCCGTCGGCAGCTACACAGATGAAGTGGCGCAATATAGCCGCTTTCGGGAACGGCCTAATACACCCGCTTCGCCCGACGGCCTTAGGATCTTGCTCGTAGGAGAGCTCGCCTTCAATCCGGACCGGGTACTTGCGTTAGAGGAGCGTGGCCATAGGCTGTACGGATTGTGGATGGAACATCCCTGGTGGCTGAACACGGTAGGACCGTTGCCGTTCGGTCACGTGCAGGACATTCCTCGTTCGGACTGGCGCAGCGCTGTCCGTAAACTGCAGCCTGACATCATTTATGCGCTCCTGAATTGGCAGGCGGTGCCGTTTCTGCATGACGTGCTCCAGGCAGATCTCGGCATCCCGTTTGTCTGGCACTTCAAGGAAGGCCCATGGATGTGCCTGGAACATGGAACTTGGCCGCAGATGGTTGATTTGCAGAAACGCACGGACGGCCAGATTTATTCCAGCCCAGAACTACGTGATTGGTTTGAAACAATCTTGCCGGGATGTACAAAACATGGGCGAACGATGGTACTCGATGGTGACCTGCCTAAGCGCGAGTGGTTCGAAGGCACCCCGAGCGCTCGTCTTTCCGAGTCAGACGGAGAGTTCCACACCGTCGTGCCGGGCCGCCCGATTGGTCTTCATCCGGGTCTCCTGCGGGACTTGTCCGACCATCGCATTCACCTGCACTTTTACGGCGATCTGCAACACCGGGATTGGAGGCCTTGGGTGGAAGAAGCCCACCGGGTCGCGCCCGGTCATTTCCATCTGCATCCTCATGTTGGACCAGCACAGTGGGTATCAGAGCTTTCTCGTTACGACGCCGGCTGGCTTCACTTCTTAAAAAGCGACAACGGTGGCGAGATCGGATCATCCGTTTGGGATGACTTGAATTACCCAGCGCGCATGGCGACGCTCATGGCGGCAGGATTGCCCCTGCTCCAGTACGACAATCGAGGGGCTATCGTTGCGACACAAACGCTTGCTCGCCAGCTCGACATTGGCGTTTTCTGCCAAAACATGGCGCAGCTGGGCACGCAAGTTCGTGATACGGAGCGTATGAATCAGATTCGGGACAATGTCAGGCAACATCGCTCGCTTTTCACATTCGACTATCATGCGGACGAGCTGCTTGCGTTTTTCGGTCGCGTAATGAAAGAGTGTGAACCTTCGGCCTCCTTCGCACGCAGTTCTGCGGCCGCACAGCGACACTAAGATCGAGGAGCAAACGGTAGGAGCTTCGCTGTGGAATCATGTGCCGCGTCGGGTACGGAGGGACTCAAAGTGCGATGTTCCCACCCAAGCGATCACCCGCAAGTTGATCGCAAACTGTGCGAGAGTCGCGCATCAAGCGGACTAGTCGTGCCACAGACTCCCTCCACGGCGATTTAACAGGATCTTGCTGGGTTGCAATTGTCAATCTACGCATAGCCGACTTATCGTCAAGTGAACTTCCTTCGGTCTACCTTGTGCCGTCCTTCGCCAAAAATAGATTCGATGATAAAACAGCGTTTTGGAGAATGATACTGTCCCGTTAACTATACGTTAAACAGGGCCATGTAACATTGTTACCTGCCGTCGCACTCGGCATTGCAAACCTGCCGCTCCCGGGCATCCTCGGCCATGCGTAATAAACGTGGATGGAAATCCGTCCTACCCGACCGTTATCGAAGAGCTTAAACAGGAGCGCGTGCTTGGCAGAAGATGCCGCTGTCGCGTTGTTCCTTATCTCAATAACATCGTCGAGCAGGATCACCGCTCGATTATGCGACGCGTCAACGCTAGTCTGGGATTTCGTTCCTTTGATGGCGCACAACGCACGATTCAAAGCCATCCGGCTGCGTCTGTGTCTGATAGAACAGCGCTGAAGGACTCGTCCAGTCGTGCCGCCGTCTCTGGTAGTAGCAAGCTCGCGTGCTAACTGAGCAAGGCGACCTAAAGTCATTCCGGCAGAGATGAATTCCTCATTTGATCGGTAAACTGAAAGTTCCACAAATGGGCGCGCCGGATACGAATACCATTGCCGTGCTGGCCGAAAAGCCTTCCGTCGCGCGAGATATCGCCCGCGTGCTCGGTGCAAACAAGCAGGGCGACGGATACCTTCAGGGCAACGGATACGTCGTGACGTGGGCGGTCGGCCACTTGGCCGCACTTGCGCAACCGCATGAGATCAATCCGGAATGGCGCCGCTGGCGAAGCGATTTGCTGCCCATGTTGCCCGAGTACTGGCCCTTGGTCATACACGAGAAGACGCGAGATCAGTTCGAGGTTGTGCGGAAGATTCTTAACTCGCAGCGCGTCTCGCGCATCGTTTGCGCAACCGATGCTGGGCGCGAGGGCGAGCTTATCTTTCGGTACATCTACGAAGCGGCGGATTGTGAAAAACCTTTTGATCGTCTATGGATCTCCTCTCTGACGCCAGACGCCATTCGCAAGGGGTTCGATGTTCTTCGGCCGGGTTCCGATTATGATCCGTTAGCCGATGCCGCTTGTGGCCGCAGCCGTGCGGACTGGCTGGTCGGGATGAACCTTTCGCGTGCGTACTCCCTCGCGTACGGCGAGGAACTCTCGGTTGGACGTGTGCAGACCCCCACGCTGGCCATGGTTGTCGAGCGAGAGCTCATTCTCCGGAATTTCGTTCCGGAAGACTATATAGAGGTTGTAGCCAGCTTTCATACGATGAGTCTGCCGCAGGACAGTACCTATCGGGGCACCTGGTTCCGAACACCGCAGGACAGAGCGGCGGAGGACAAGAGTAATCTCCAACGGGCGACGCGGTTGGCTGGCGACGGTGAAGAAGCAAAAACTATTCTTCAACGCGCGCGTACCGGAAACGCGCAGATCGAATCGGTTACGTCCGAAAATCAGCGGATGCTTCCGCCCTTGCTTTACGACCTTACCGACCTGCAACGTCACGCCAATCGTCTGTTCGGATTCAGCGCCCAAAAGACGCTCGATCTTGCACAGGCCTTATATGAACGCCATAAGCTGATTAGCTATCCACGCACGGACAGCCGGCATTTATCTGAAGATGTCGCGAGGACCCTGCCTCGCATCGTTCAATCGATCGAGGCACCCTACCGCACACTTCTGGCATCCGGCACGGGCGACCGTGCCCTCGGGCGGCGATTCGTCGATGATTCAAAGGTTAGCGACCATCATGCGCTTATCCCGACCGCCGTTTCCCCTGAAAAGGTGGCGCTCTCAGCTGAGGAGCGTAATGTCTACGATTTGATTTGCCGCAGACTACTGAGCGCCTGGCATGAGGATCACATTGTGGCAATCACGACCGTGATCACGGCCATCAGCAACGACGGGATCGTCGATCGATATCACACGTCCGGTACTGCAGTACGGCAAGTCGGCTGGAAGGCGCTGGATCTTACGCCAGCCCGGAGGAAGAGCGGAAAGGACGGTGAAGAGGAGGACCTTCTCGAGCAATCCTTGCCAGCGAATCTGGCTGAGGGTCAACCACAAGAACTACTCGACATTCAAGCGGTGAACAAGAAGACCCGCCCGCCCAAGCGCTTTACCGAAGGCACGCTCCTGACTGCGATGGAAACCGCGGGCAGGAATCTCGAACAGAAGGAACTCTCGCAAGCCATGAAGGAGTCCGGTTTAGGCAGACCAGCAACGCGCGCCGCGATCATTGAGGTCCTTTTG
>JBJMGM010000159.1:0-13492 GCA_045807905.1 Bryobacteraceae bacterium
GCGCCCTGTTTGATGCATTCACGACTGACCTACGCGGATTTGTGCCCATGCGCGCCGTTCCCATCAGGTGATAGGCAGGCGTGACCGGACCGCTGTCCAGGATCTCGATTGCGCCTGCCGCTTCCAAAGCCTGACGCGCCATGTTTCCGCCGTGTTCCAGCATTCTCAAACTGTTCTCGTTATAGCTATACACCACGCGTGGGGCGGCAATCCCGCTCGTGTCTTTTAAGTTAGGGTCGACCTCGACGCGGTTACGTTCTTCAGGCAAGTCTTCGCCCATCACGGTGACCCGGATCAGGTGGGGGAAGCGCTGACGCATGGCCTTGTGATGATTCTCTCCCCAAGGAACCGGATGATTCGAGAAACTGCCCCATGCCTGATGGAGAGGACCGAACGAGCGCTCGAGAAGAAGCGTGTACCCACGAACGAAGCCACGATCCGTATCTGTCTCATAGAATTGTTGGCTCATAGCCGGAATGCCGAAAGGACCCAAGTGTCCGTCCATGGGCGCTTCGAAAACACCTTCTAACGTTCGAAAAGGGTGGGTCATGAAGTTTTTTCCAACCAATCCCGTCGAATTACCTAACCCATCCGGGAACAGGTTTGACTTTGAATTGAGGAGCAGCCGCGGGGTCCCGATCCCGTTGCAGCAAACCACGATCACTCTTGCGGTTTGCTCATGCAGTTTTCCTTCGCGATCGTAGTACACCACAGATCGAACCCGGCCGCGCGGATCGACTGTGATCTCGCGCACGCGCGACCACGGCTGCAGAATGGCTCCTTTTCGAACGGCCTTACGCCAATGAGTGACATCCGTGGACGCTTTGGACCCAATCGGACAACCGAACATGCACTTGCCGTGTAGGCCACACGCCGGGCGATTGCTATAGTCGCGAGAAATGATCGCGTTGTCGGAAGGCCACCAGTGCCAGCCGAGCTTGTTGAAGCCCTTTCCGATCGTCTCGCCGAGAACTCCTATCGGCATGACGGGCGTCGCACGTGGAGAGCGCGCCGGATTTGCAGGATCTCCATTCAGCCCGGAAACGCCCCAATCGATGTCGTTCTGCTCGTAGTAGGGTTTCAACTCTTCGTAACTGATGGGCCAGTCATCCGCAACACCGTCGAGGCTCCGAACTCTGAAATCGGATGGATGAAAGCGCGGGAAATGGCCTGCCCAGTGATGAGTGCTTCCACCGACGGCATTGAACATCAAGACCGCGGGCGGATTCGCGCCGGTTTCCATTACAGGATAGTCTTCCCAGCGCCTGCGGATGTTAGGGCTGAAGTGAAACGCTCCACGACGGAGTTGAATCTCCCAATCGGGACGCTCAGACGGATAATCGCTCGGCTTAATCCAGCCGCCCTGCTCCAGGCACATCACTTTCGCGCCCAAATCTGTCAAGCGGTTTGTGAGAACGGCTCCGGCTGCGCCCGATCCAATTACCAGAATGTCAACATTGTTGTTCTGCACGGCTAGACATCTCTGTAGAGCTTCGGCATTTTTCGGACGTCCGCCAAAAGCGAATCGTCGAAAGGTTTGAGATGAGGGCCCATGTGATCGGTCGGATAGAGTTCGTAGCCGATCAGTTTCCAGATTGTGGGCTGCGTGTAATAAGACTCGTAGATATATGCTCTTAGCGCATCAAAGACTCCGACAGCCGTATTCTCCATCTCTTTCAGAACGGCGATCTGATCGTTTTTCTCAAGCTGCCTGAAGGGTATCTTGAATGAACGCTCGCTGAAGGCTCTCGCCACATCCAGGGCTCTTGCGACATCACTAGCAACGTCCTTATTACGCTGTTTCAGGTTTTCCAAATACGATAATCCTCCCGCTTCGCTAGCGGACGGCATCCCGTCCGATGCCGGAATAATCAAATCCATCACTGTTTTCAACTCGTTTTGCACCTCCTCGGCTAGCGCCGAAGCCGCAGGTTGAATCGCCGTAATGAGGATTGGTGTTGAGGCGCTTGCGCCCAAGAAAACGCGCCGAGTTGGCTTCATGGTTTCCGACACGTTATCACAATCTCGGCGAATGCCTGATAGGAATTGTCGCTCCGAATGGTTACCCGTCATGCGGACGATCCGCGCGGCGACACCAGCGATACGAGCGCGGCATTGACCGCCTTCAACTGGTCCGCCGTCGAGGAAGTCGCCCAAGTTTCGTCATTACAATCTTGGTCTAGCTTCCAGCGAACGCTGCTTGGTCCGCGGTTGGGGTTATCTGAGGGCATGGTTGATCACCCATGTTTCTCATCAGCACACAGAATCATGGCGGATGACCCCTGCGTTTGAGCCCATTCAAATCTTGGGTGGTATATCGCCGAACTGCTGTAAGCGACCGAGCAGTCCGGAATGGCGGGCGTGAGTATTATTTTTTCGGATCGCGACCCGAAGCGCCTTAGCTTCTCCCGCCAGCACCACCAGCCTCTTCCCGCGTGTGATTCCTGTATAGACGAGGTTACGTTCGAGCAGCAGGTACTGTTGCATAGCTAGCGGGATCACGACGACCGGAAATTCTGAGCCCTGCGATTTGTGAATGCTGATAGCGTAAGCGAGCGAGACCTCGTCCAGTTCTCCATAGTCATACGTCACCAGGCGTGTCTCGTAGCGAATGGCGATTTCGCGTTCGACCGGATCGATTGATTCAATCTGGCCGATGTCCCCGTTAAAAACCTCCTTCTCATAGTTGTTTTCAGTCTGAATCACCTTGTCCCTCTGCCGGAATCGGAATCCAAATCGCTCGACCTCTATTTCGCCTTGCGCCAGTGGATTCAAGGCCGCCTGTAGCCGCTCATTGAGTTCTCTTGCCCCAATCGAGCCGCGGTTCATCGGACACAGAACCTGGATATCGCGAATGGGGTCGATGCCCAGCTTAGCGGGAATTCGCCGGACGACGAGCTCAAGGACTAGGTCGCGAATCCGCTCGGGCTCGCTGCGCTCGACGAAATAGAAATCCGACTCAGCCTGTCTACCATGTCGCTCCGGCATTTCGCCGCAATTAATTCGATGTGCAGTCCTTACAATCTGGCTGTGAGCCGCTTGCCGGAAGATTTCCGTCAAACGCACCACTCGTGCGATTCCGCTTTCCATGATGTCCCGCAAGACCGTTCCGGGGCCGACCGAAGGCAACTGGTCGACATCGCCGACCAGGATCAGGTTCGCGTGCGCGGGGATAGCCCGGAGCAGGTCGCTCATAAGCGGGACATCCACCATAGAGGTTTCGTCGATGACCAGGAGATCGCAGTTGATTGGGTTCTTCTCATTTCGCCCGAAACGTCCGGATCGAGGTTGCACTTCGAGCAAGCGGTGAAGGGTCTTTGCTTCGAGCCCCGTGGCCTCGGTGAGGCGCTTCGCTGCTCTACCGGTCGGCGCACAAAGAACACAACGAATCTTCTTGGCCCTGACAATGGTCAGGAGCGACTGGATCAGGGTCGTCTTGCCGACGCCCGGACCTCCGGTAATCACCGATAATCGATTCTCGAGAACCTGTCTTAACGCTTCTCGCTGGCTCTCGGCTAATTGCTTGTGGGTGCGCTCCTCACACCAGGCGACAGCCCGCTCGAAATCGATCCGAGGGAGAGCCGAACTCAGGCCTGACAATCGTGCGATTCGCTGGGCGATTTCCTATTCTGCCCGGACAAGATAGGGAAGAAAGATGAGATCCTCGCCCCCCATTCGTTCAAGCACGAGGTCGCCTTTCGTCAGCATCCAGCTAAGTGCCTGTTCGACTACGAGCGCGTCCACCTCGAGGAGTTGGATTGTTTTGGCAAGCAGCTCATTATTGGGGAGAGCGCAATGACCCTGTTGTGTGGCCTCGAGCAACATGTGCTCGACTCCGGCACACGCCCGGTATCTCGAATCGCGTGAGATTCCAAGCCTATTTGCGACCTCATCTGCCGTTTTGAATCCGATCCCACGGATGTCCTTCGCAAGCAGATATGGGTTGGTTCGGATCTTTTCAATTGCTTCCGCTCCGTAGGTCTTGTAAATCCGCACAGCACGGCTCGTCCCCAATCCATGTGAATGCAGAAACAGCATGATCCCGCGGATGGCGACCTGATCGCTCCAGGCACTGACAATTTTTAACTTACGTTTGGGCCCGATACCTTCAATCTGCTCCAGCGAGTTGGGGGTCTTCTCAATGACTTCGAAGAGTTCTTCACCGAAGCGAGCAATCAGCCGCTTGGCATAAATCGGTCCGATGCCCTTTACCATCCCGCTTGCCAGATACTTTTCCATGCCTTCCCGCGTGTTGGGTGGCATAGTCTTCAGGTGAAACGCTTTGAGCTGGCGACCGTGTTCCTTATCGATGACCCAATCGCCTTCGGCCGTAATCCACTCCCCGGCCGAAACGCTAGGTGCGGAACCGACAACCGTGACCAGATCGCGGTGGCGTTCGGCTTTTACCTGGAGTACGCAAAACCCACTCTCTTCCGAAAAAAACGTGACGCGCTCAATCAACCCGTTCAGCTGATACCCGGTCGGCGCTGCAGAAGAGGCGGGCACATCGACTCTCCTGTTCCTTAGTGCGGGCGCTTCTGGTGATCAGAACGAGCGATCTGGCACTGTAAACACATGTCCACCGAGATAGTGCCGTCGCTGTTTCGCTCACCAGCCCATTGATTGCTGTTAGCCTCAGCTTCAGCGACCACCGGACGAGTCATCCTGGAAACCCATGGCAGTGGCTTGCCGCAAGAAACGCATGAGCGCTGCTCGCCTGCTAGCACCATGTTCTTTGTTGTAGCATCCCAAATCTAGTCGTTACGAATTTGCTGCGACCATCTTGCAAGGGACACGTAGCTTGAAGTAGTGACAACAAGCACAATCGAAAGCGTTCATGAACGCGTACCGATGCGTCGTTTGTTCTCTCCAGCAGATCACTCGAATCGCGAACCACCGTTGCGCCTCTTACTCGGAAGCGAGGTCCTACAATGACGCCGAGAAGGACGCACTCGCCGTCTGGCCCAGATCGAGAGTGGAAGAACGTCACTATCTCCACAGACTTCTAATGGCACATAATGTGAGTGCGATGCATTTATGGTCGCGCTTCCAATGCAGCATTTTCAACTTATGGCCTGATGATATCTCTCGATGACGCTTAGGAGACGTGAATTCCTCGGATCTCTTGCAACCAGTCTTGCAGCGGGGGCGAAATCTCCGCAGGCCGGCGAGTTACACCAGTTGGCTTTGCTTCCGCAGGATGTTGGAATGGGGGCGAGGAATGGCAGCGACAAGAGGTTTGAAGCTGCATACACTCTCGAGATCGAAACTCTGCACGTAAAATGGGCAAACCCGCTGCCCGGCGGCCCCATTCATCTCCTTGCGGTGCCTACCGTGGACGAGGGACGGACAATTGTTGAACTGGCTCAGCGGGTCTCGCTCGATCTCACGACCGTTAGCATCGATCCTAATTGGGATGTAAACAAATGGACGATGGCATTTGGCACAGACTACGGGGCACGCGCTGAAAAGGGTGACCTGAAACTCGTCTATTCCTACCTCGAACGGGAACTCACGAGCGCAAAACATTTCGATGCCGTGCTCCTTCCGCTGAATCATGGGTGGAATAAGCTCACACCTGCCTCGCGCGATGCGCTGGCTCGCCGTGTGAATGAGGGCTGTGGGCTCGTCCTGATTAGGCCTGACGGCGAACTTTCGCCCCTTTCCCCGGTAGACATGAGCACGTCCGGCGATTCCGAATTCGACGAACGGGAACCGGTGGCGCGAACAGAGTCATCGCCTTGGCATCGAACCGGAGACCACTACATTTCGCGCGCCATACCGGTCGAAAACTTCCCGTTCGGAGATGTTCAGAACTTCACCTATCGTGTGGCGCCTGATGCGACGGTGCTGATCCGCAGCGACTCCGGAAATCCCCTGCTCGCTGTGAGGCAGTCCGAAAAGGGACGTGTCGTCGCTTTTGGTTATCGCAACCAAGGTATTAGCTGGCAAATGCCGATATCGGCACGCGGGCATTTCGTCGATGTTTGCTGGGAATACTTTTACGCAATGCTAGTGCGCGCCATCATTTACGCCGCGGCTCGGGAGCCTAAATCCATTCCGGATTTCACGGGCCCGAAAGCGGTGTGGCGGGTTCGTGACCAGTACAACCGGGTATTGCAATCCGGTCACGGCCATGCTCCACAATTCACAAATTTCGCGGCCGGGCGCTACTTTCTCGAACGTCAGCTTCCGGAAGACTGGATCGTCACGGCTATCGAAACCGGGCAGCCTGAAAAAATTGAGGCTCTCAAAGCTAAACCGGAAGTGATCGCCGAAGGCACGGATGTAGAAGTGCGGTGGCAAGCGGGCAGGCGAGCGCACATCGAACTTATTGATGGCTTCGGACGAGTGCTTGCCAGTGCGGAAGGAAGCGGTACCGTGCGTGTCAGTGTGCTGCGGCCGCTCACGCACTCCGGGTTCGTGAGAGCCACAATAGGCACCACCATTCAACAGATCCCGGTCCGGTTCGTTGCACCATCCCGCGAGTGGGACGATTACGAAGTCATTCTTCCGTGGTACGGTCCGAAATCGTACCAGCCGTGGATTCCCGCGCTCGATGAGCAGTTCCGCCGCATTGGGGTTTCGATTCTTGCCGATCCCGACCGCAATTTCAAGATGATGGTCAGTGCGCACTTACCGGGGTTCGGCATTTATTGGTACCGGCGCGAAGCCTATCTTAAGCGCAAAGCCGATTACTTAAGGACGAAGGATGCAAAATACCTGACCCGTGAAGTCACTCTCGAATCCCCGGCGTTCGAGGCGGGTATTCGTGCGCAATTGGAAACATCCGTACGCCCGCTTGCGCCGCTCAAGCCGATGGCCTGCTATCTCGCCGATGAATCTTCACTGACGTTCTATGCCGATGCATTTGATGTGGATTGGGCGCCGGAATCGCTTGCGGGGCTACGCCGCTGGTTGCGCGAGGAATACGGGGATCTCGATGCCCTGAACGCCTCCTGGGGCACATCGTTCCACGAATGGGATGCCATATTGCCCATGACCACTGAACAGGCGCAAAAGCATGGCAACTATGCCGGTTGGGCCGACCACCGCGCCTACATGGAAAGCGAATTTGTGAATGCATTTGCCAAGGCCAAGAACCTGGTTAGCGAGATTGATCCCAAGCTTCGCGCCTCTATCTCAGGTACGCAGGTGCCAACAGCGCACAATGGATGCAATTGGTATCGGATCGATCAGGTGATTGATTATCTGCAGCCGTACTCGGACGGCTGTCAGGACGCCATGCATTATCTATTCCGTCCAGGATTGACGATAACCGGATTTACGGGATATGGTCTGGTCGGAGATTCGGCGCAACATGAGCAATGGCGACGTCTGTTTTACGGCCACAGCGGAGCTTCCATATTCTGGCAATACACGTTGCTCAATCCGGACCTGACCATGAGCGCCCAAGGCCGTGCGCTGGCTGAGGCGTTCGGGCATCTGCAATCCGGCATCGCCCGCGTCTTCATGAATTCGACCGTGCGCGAAGACGGCGTCGCCATCCACTTTTCAACGGCCAGCATCCGCGGTTCCTGGATCACGGATGGAAAAATTGTGGCCGGAACCGGAGGCAGCGAAGGCAAAACATCGGCAAACTTCGCGGAACTGGCAAAGCGCCGCGAGATTTGGGTGAAAGAGCTCGAAACGAACGGAGTGCAATTTCGATTCCTTGCCACCGCGCAGATCGAAGACGGCATGCTCGATCGCTATCGAGTGCTGATTCTGCCGTACTCTATCGCTACAACCGACAACGAAGCGAAGGAGATCGAGCGCTTTATGGCACGAGGCGGCATTGTTTACGGCGATGAGCAGACGGCCCGCATGGATGGGCGCTGCCACTGGCGTACACAGCCGCTATGGGATGAGCGGACAAAAGGGTTTATCCGAAGCGGTCCGCGAAATGTCGGAATGCAGCATGATTTTGGAGGCCCGCATCTGGTAACCGTTCGCGACTTCGGCAGTTCAGAATTATTTGGCATTCTGCCGGAGAAGCCAGCAGCAATTCGTCTCCCCGAAACCAAAGGCGTTCGCTACGATTTGCTGCGGGGCGGGATTGCCTCGCCGGAAATGGAATCCGGACCCACAAAGCCGGTTCTGATTGTTACGCGTAAATCGCGCATTTCAAAACTCAGCGTCGACAAGAACCTTAAAGTCACTCTGCGCGACGAAAGTGACCAGCCGGTGGACCTTTCGGTTGTGCGCGCCGAAATTATTGATCCCGGTGGACATCTAATCCGTCACTACAGCTCGAATCTGACTGTACGGGACGGGGCCGCATCCCTGCAAATCCCGTTCGCGATCAACGATGCCAAAGGCACATGGCGCGTGCAGGTGCGCGATGTCATCAGCGGTCTGACGGCAGCGACGTCCATCGTGCGTGCATGAAATTCACTATTTGTCTGCAATTCTCCGGAATACGCGAAGGAGATTTCCTCCCATGATCTTCCGGATGCGTTCTTCGGAATAGCCCCGCCGGCGCATGGCCGCAATGATAAGCGGAACATCGCGGATGTCTCGCATCGGGAGGGGAAGAGTAGGGCCGCCGTCGAAATCGGTCCCCAGGATCACGTGATCGTCTCCTACCAACTGAATCACGCGGTCAGTAACTTTTAGCCAATCGTCGACCGTGAACTTCAGGTAATCAGGCGCGTCGCTGCCCGCCATGGGAAATTGGGGCGCCACAATTTTGTCGATCTCTTCAATCGAGATGTTGGACGAATTGACACGAGCGGTGTCCCAAAATGGCTTGCCGGCATGTTGCGTACGCCAGTTGAACACCTTTCTGTTATGAAATTCGTTACCGATTTGAATGCCGATCAAGCCTCCTTTGGCCGCTAGTTTCTTCACTAGCCAATCCGGCATGTTGCGCGGAATATCGTTGAATTCGCGCAAACCGTGATGAGTCGCAATCACAGGATCGGAGCTGATGTCAATCGCCTGTGAGATCGCTTCGTCGGATGCATGGGAAACATTGATGACCATACCCAGCCGGTTCATTTCTTTGATGAGTGCTCTACCGTGCTCGTTCAGGCCGTGCCAGCGAGGAGGAGAACAGCAGGAATCCGCGTAGCCATTCTGAGCGTTATGAGCAGACAACTGATAAGAACGAAGCCCCAAACCATAGAACTGGCGAAGCACGCCGAGGTCTCCGTCGCGATCGATGCTGCCTTCTATATCGAGTACCGCAGCGATTTTGCGCGATTTCACGATTCTGTCGATATCGGAGCCGTTCAGAGCAAGTTCAATCGTCCTGTTGTTCTTACGGATCTGCCGTAAAGCCAGGTCTACAAGTCGCAAGGCCTGCTTGGTTTCGTAGTGTTGCGGATAATATTCCTCTGTGACGAAAAGCGAAAAGAAGAGCGCGTTCACGCCGCCCTCTTTGGCGCGCGGCAGATCGAATTGCCCATCCTTCGCACGATCGCCAATGTCGCCGCCATGATAAAACTGACGGTTGATCACGTGAACGTGCGCATCGAAGGTGAAGATCGCAGGTGCGCTCACCAGAGCAGCTAGAAAAACGAGCACCATCTAATTCGTCTCCGCATGAAACTGGCCGCCATTGTAACTGTTTACCGGAAATATTCGCATGCACAACACATTGTGGACCGCTTCCTGGAAGGATATGGCTGGAACGGAACTCACCATCATCCGCCAATGGAACTGGTCTCGCTATACGTCGATCAAAGGCCGGCGGACGATTTGAGCCGGGAACGGGCCAGCCGCTTCCCCCAAATGAAAATCTATCCGACCATTGCGGAGGCGCTCACGCAGGGCACGGGCAAGCTCGCAGTAGACGGAGTCGTGATCGTAGGCGAGCACGGGGATTATCCAAAGACTCCGAAAGGGCAGGTTCAATATCCTCGTTATCGCTTTTTTCAGGAAACCGTTCGAGTGTTCCACGATAGCGAACGTTCCGTTCCTGTCTTTAATGACAAGCATCTCTCATGGAAGTGGGATTGGGCGAAGGACATGTACGATACGTCCCGGTCTATGGGATTTCCTCTGATGGCAGGGTCGAGTCTTCCGGTCACGTGGCGCATTCCATCAATGGAGATGCCGAGGAACGCCCGAGTAAAGGAAGCCGTGACGATTTGTTACGGCGGAGTGGACAGCTACGATTTTCACGGGCTGGAAACGTTCCAATGCATGCTGGAGCGGCGCAAGGGTGGAGAGATTGGCGTCGCATGGCTTGAAGCGTATAGAGGCGATAAATTTTGGGATGCGCTGCAGAATGGAGTCTGGTCGCGACGCCTGGTTGAAGCGGCTCTTTGCCGCAGCCATACGCTAAGGCCAGCTCGTCCCAGTTTCAATCATATTTTCCCGACGCTACAAGACATGCGCCGCTTAGTAAAAGATCCAGTAGCCTATCACTATCAACACAGCGATGGGCCACGCGCGACGATGATGCTGATGACGGGCCTGGTGCGTGATTTTAATTTTGCTGCGATTCTTGAAAATTCGAATGAGCCATTCTCAACACAAATGTATCTGCCTATGCCCGATGGACGAACCACACTGGCGAATTTTTTCAGTCCGCTGGTGAACGGTATGGAACAGATGTTTTTAACCGGTAAGCCGCCTTACCCGATCGAGCGAACCTTATTGACTACCGGGCTCACAGCGGCGGGCGTGGATAGTCTCTATGCCGGCCAGATGCGGTTGAAGACGCCTCATCTTGCGATTGAATATCAACCCAGCTCTGCTTCAACGTTCTGGAGATCCTAGGTGAGTTTTGATCTAAATCATCGATTTAGCCGGCGCACTCTGCTGGAAGCCACCGCTGCGCTGCCGTTACTTGCGAATGAGCGCCCGAAGCGGATCGCCATGATTACGACCGTCTACCGTTACCTCTCACACGGTCAACACATGGGCGACCGGTTCCTTGTGGGCTACCCGCACAACGGCTCGTGGCATATGCCGGGTGCGAAAATCGTGTCTCTGTATGTAGACCAGAAGCCCGAAGGTGACCTCAGCGAAGCTCGCGCCAAGGAGTTTGGGTTTCGAGTCTATCCGACCATCGCAGAGACACTGCGCTGTGGCGGTACGAAGCTCGCCGTCGACGCCGTGTTGATTATCGCAGAGCACGGCGACTACCCGACAAACGAAATAGGACAGAAGCTCTATCCAAGATATGAGTTCTTCCAGCAATGTGTAAAGGTATTCGAGCAAGATGGCCGCGCAGTGCCGGTTTATAACGACAAGCACCTTTCCTACAGCTTTGAGAAGGCTCAACACATGGTAAGCGAGTCGAAACGCCTCGTTTTCCCAATGCTCGCCGGTTCCTCATTACCTGTAACGTGGCGATTGCCGGATGTGGAATTGCCGCTAGAGTGCCACATCGAAGAGGTGGTGATGGCCGGTGAGAACGGGGATGACGATGCAATGGATTTCCATGCTTTGGAAGGTATGCAATGCATGCTGGAGCGCCGTAAAGGCGGCGAAACAGGTGTTCGCGCTGTCCAATGGGTAGAGGGCGATGCCGTATGGCGAGGGGGCTGGTCTAGAGATCTTTTGATTGCTGCGCTTTCGCGGAGCGATACGCCGCTCGGGCTGACCGTGAAAGACGGCCGCACGCAGGATCTGGTAGGAAGCGGCCAGCTGCAACAGTTGGTCAAGAAGCCAATTGCCTACATAATCGAATACCGGGATGGGTTGCAAGCCACGATGTTAAACTTGCGCGGCGCGTTAAAGGATTTCAATTTCGCCGCTCGAGTAACAGGGCTGGGAATAGTGTCCACCCAGTTTCTGTTGACGCCTGAGGCAAACGTCACTTACTCGGCTTGTTTAATGAATAAGGCAGAAGAGATGTTTGTCACCAGGAGGTCTCCGTATCCCGTGGAACGTACACTCCTCACGAGTGGAATAACAGAGGCGTGCCATAAATCGCATGGTGTGGGGAGGCGCCTCGAAACACCTCATCTGTCCGTGAGATATCAGCCGCCGGAAATCTCACAGTATTGCCGTGCGTGAGGTATACCTCCGCAAATCGAGCAAAATAACGTTGCGCTAACTAGCATCATGCGATCAGAGCTGGACCTGCATTTCGCACGTTTTAAGGTGCAGAACTGTAATCAAATAGAAACTATTCGCAATAAGGTTGCGCAATGTTGATTGCTGCTCAACCACTGGCCAGGTGTTGTACTTTTGATTGGCTCCAGTCCGTAGCCGATACGGAAAGAATCCCGCTGGGCGGATTCCTCTTGTGTAGTCGCCCAGCGTAGATCTATACATCGCCGTTACTCACGGGTAATCGCCCGATCCCATCAAATCTCGGGCTTAGCGTTAGATACGCGACCGAGTGCGGCCAAAATGGAGGGTGAAGCACCGCCGAGTTTGCAAGGCCAGCCCCCAACGTTCTTACTTGAGCCAGGCAAAGGCAGGCGATTTCATACCCATGGCCCGATCTATCAGCGGCTCCGCCATCTGCAGCCCGTTTTCGCTGTTAGCAAACATTACTGCTCCCGATTTCGTTCGGGGCTCCGCCATCACGAAACACTTGAATGCGCCATTATCGCCCCAATGCCATATGGCTTCCCCTCGATCGGTGCGCTGAATACCCCATCCCAATCCCCAAAACAGATTCTTCGATAATTGGGTCGGCTGGCGCTTGATGCAAATTCTGCATTCCGGATCGAGCGCGATTTGCGGCGTCTCCATCTCGCGCAGCGTCCCCGGCTTGAGTCCCTTCCTATTAAGAACTGCCTCGACAAATAGCGCGTAGTCCTTGGCCGTAGTGTTTAACGTTGAAGCCGCTCCCGCCTCCTTAGGCTTCTCCACAGGAGTTGGTTTCCCGTCGGCGTCGTGGCCAGTCGCGGTTAGCGCATCGAAGTCCGGGCGCCATACGTAACTACTGCGGCTCATTCCGAGCGGTTCGAACACCGTCTCAGTCATGAATCTGTTGAGTGGTTTACCTGTGATCTGCTCGACTACGCGCTGCAAATAGATATATCCTTCACCCGAGTAGCTAAACCGCTCTCCCGGTGTGAAGTAGAGAGGGAGCGAGTCGTCATCTCGCCAGTTCGGAAATCCGGTCCGATGGCTCAAGACAATCCGTGCCGTAATCTTTGCGAGGCGCTGATCGCCAGGGATGTACGGCTTCGGCAAATAGGTTGTCAACGGGACGTCCAATCCCAACTTCCCTTCGTCCACCAGCTTCAGCACGCCGTATGCAAACACTGGCTTGCTTAGCGACGCCGCTTCAAAGACTGTTTCCGCAGTGACCGGCTGACTGGTTCCGGCTTCCTTCACTCCAAAACCATGTACCCAAATCGTTTTTCCACCCTGAATCAGAGCAATCGACACGCCCGGCACATTGCTTTTCTTCATTAGCTCCGGAACGTCTCGTTCTAATTGCAGAATTGTTGATTGTTGGTCGTTCGCACCTGGTCCTGCTAGCAACGGCGGCAACGTAGGTAGAGCCGTAACAATGGCCCCAAGGACAACGGCCACTCGAACAATCGTTCCAAACCAATTCACTTGTACCTCC
>JBJMGM010000160.1:0-20024 GCA_045807905.1 Bryobacteraceae bacterium
AGGAGTTGTTTACGGTTCTCGAAGGTCTCGACGTGGACGGATTCTTGATCTCTCCCGCTTACGGCTATTCGGCGGTGAATCAGCGAGAGATCTTCATGACGCGTGAAGATGTTTTCGAGAAATTCAAGGACATCGATCGGCTCGCCAAACGATTCCGCATCAACAACACTCCCACTTATCTCGACTTCCTGAAGGGTGACCGTAAGCTGCCTTGCACAGCTTGGGGCAATCCCACCTACAACGTCAAGGGCTGGAAAGGTCCGTGCTACCTCATCACTGACGCCCATTATGAGACGTTCGAAGAATTGATGACAAAGACCCAGTGGAACCATTACGGAGAAGGCAACGATCCACGCTGCGACCACTGCATGGTCCACTGCGGCTATGAGCCCTCTGCCGCGTTCGGGATTAACTCTAAATTCACCGATACTTTCAAGCTAATGACTTGGGCTTTTCGGTAAGACGCTACGCCCGTTCACTGTTGCCTGTCACTTTAGTCACCGGTGCTAGCGGATTTTTGGGCTGGCACGTGGCCCGTACACTTATCGAACGCGGTCATCACGTACGCGCTTTATGCCGGCCCGCTAGTCAGATGCGTGAGCTCGAAGTCGAGCGTGTCACTGGCGACCTGCGCGATCCCGAATCACTCAGCCGGGCTGTCGCCGGCTGCGAGCTCGTCTTCCATGTCGCCGCCGATTATCGCCTTTGGTCCAAACATCCGGCAGAACTCTACGGCTCCAACGTGGACGGCACCCGAAACGTCCTCGAAGCGGCGGGTCGCGCGCGGGTTGAGCGCATCGTCTATACCAGCACTGTCGGTTGCATCGGCACGCCGCGAAACTCGCTGGGCGACGAAAATACGGCAGTTTCCATATCGGATATGGCCGGTCACTATAAGCGCTCGAAGTGGATGGCCGAGCAGGTGGCTCGGGAGAAAGCGCACGCCGGTCTTCCCGTCGTGATTGTAAATCCCACGGCGCCGGTCGGCGATCACGACTGGAAACCTACCCCCACCGGCAAAATCATACTCGACTTTCTCCGCGGTAGACTCCCGGCCTTCGTCGATACAGGCCTGAATCTCGTCGATGCCCGCGACACCGCTGTGGGGCACGTCCTCGCAGCCGAGCACGGCCGTACAGGGGAGCGCTACATCCTTGGCTCTGAGAACCTGAGTTTGCAGCAGATTCTTGAGCGTTTAGCGCGCATCGCGAACAGGCCGGCTCCGGCGACGAAAGTTCCGTATGCGCTAGCCTACGCAACGGGCGTGATTACGACAGCCTGGGCCAATATCACCGGTCGAGAACCGCTAGCGCCGCTTGAGGGAGTCCGTATGGCTCGTAAGAAAATGTTTGTGACACACGCGAAAGCGGCCCGTGAATTAGGTTTTTCACCCGCTCCCGCAGATGCCGCACTCCGGCGCGCTGTCGATTGGTTCCGCACGAATGGCTATTGCTGATCCAATCTGAGCACAGCATTCTGAACAAATCATGGCCATCCTCTACGTAGCCTCGCTCCCGATGGAGCTCGAGCCTTTTGCTGCCTCTCTGACCGGCGTTCGAAAGCTGAAATGGCCCATTGATTATGCCTTCGAAGGCGTGTGGGAGGGCCGCCGCGTCATGCTTGCCGCAAACGGCGCGGGTCCTAGACTTGCCGCCCAGGCTGTCGAGATTGCGATCCGGGCGGTTATAGGCGCGGAGCTCTCCTCTTCCAAATTGGAAGCTGTCGTCAGTACCGGTTTCTGCGGGGCTCTCGATCCAGATCTCCGCGAATGTCAGATTGCTGTAGCGACTGAAATCGTTGATCTGGATACTAATGCAAAGTTCGAATGCGGCACCGTCGATGCCGACACTCCCTTCGCTTCCGGAGTTCTGATTTCGCAGGATCGTGTGGCGAACGACGCCGCTCAAAAGCAGCAACTCCGAGACCGCGGCGCCCTCGCCATCGATATGGAGGCTAGCGGCGTCGCGGCCCGCGCAAAGCGAGCTGGATTACCGTTCTATTCGATTAAAGTCGTCTCCGATCGCGCCGACGAGTCGTTCCCCTTCGACATAAATAGCATGCGGACCTCAGAAGGCCGCATCCGGCGTGTGAAAATTGGAGTACACGCACTTACGCATCCGAAGTTGCTTCCACAGCTACTTTACTGGAGACGACGCAGCAGGATCGCGGCGAAGGCGTTGGGGGGCTTTCTTGTCAGCTGTCGAATCAGGCCGAAGTCAGACGCTGCTCTCGCCGAATGATGCAGTACCCTGCGTCATGAGAGCCGCCGTCTATCGAGGCCCGGGAAGCATCTCCGCGGAAACGATCGAGACGCCATCTCTCGCGCAAGGCGAAATTCTAATCCGTGTTGAGAGCTGCGGTATTTGTCATACCGATCTCAAAAAAATCGAGCACAATCTGCTCCCTCCACCGCGTATCTACGGCCACGAAACGGCTGGGGTTGTCGCAGCCGTTAGCGATCGAGTCACAAAATATGCGATTGGCGATCGCGTCATTGTTTTCCACCACATACCCTGTGGTGAGTGCTTCTATTGCGATCGCCGCTTTTATGCCCAGTGTCCTATGTACAAGAAAGTGGGCGTCACCGCTGGCTACGAGCCGGCCGGCGGCGGTTTCTCACAATATGTTCGCGTAATGGATTGGGTCGTAAATCGCGGCGTCGAGATCATTCCTGAGGACGTGTCTTTTGATCAGGCCTGCTGGGTTGAACCGGTAAATACCTGCCTCAAAGCAGTCGGGCTGCTCGGTTTGGGGCACGGCGATGTTGTAGCGATCCTGGGCCAAGGTCCAATAGGCCTAATTTTCACGACCTTGACCAGGCGCGTTGGGGCCACAGTTGTCGCAACCGACACTATCGAATTCCGGCGCAATCTTTCCCAACGCTTTGGCGCGCTTGCGTTCAATCCTCGCGAACTCGATTTCGAGACTGACATTAAAGCTCAAACGGAAGGCCGTGGTGCCGACGCCGTCATCCTCGCTACCAATGTGCCAGGACTCGTCGAACAAGCCCTGCGGATCTCTCGCCCAGGCGCGAAAGTACTGCTATTTGCCCAAACTTCAGCAACTGAACGTATCGAAATCTCGGCTGCCGACGTCTGCGTGGGTGAGCGTGTTCTACTTGGTTCCTACAGCGCCGACGTCGATCTTCAAACAGAATCTGCCCGGCTGGTCTTCAGCGGAGAACTGCCCCTCGAGCAGCTTATCTCGGATCGCGTTCCTCTCCATGAAATTGAGCGCGGAATCGCTATTGCGCAGCATCCAACTGAGCGTTCTCTTAAAGTTGTCGTTCATCCACAGGAGACGGTGTGATGGCACATAGCATGCAGGCGGCCGTTCTCTATGGAAAGGAAGATGTACGGCTTGAGTGCGTACCCGTCCCGCCTGTCGGCTTTGGGGAATTGCTCATCCGCGTCCGCACCGCCCTCACGTGTGGTACCGACGTAAAAGTGTTTCGTCGCGGTTATCACGCGAAGATGATTGTCCCGCCGGCGCTCTTTGGTCATGAGATGGCTGGCGACGTTGTCGCCGTCGGCGAGGGCATCACAAAGTTCCGCGTAGCACAGCGTATCGTAGCCGCGAATTCCGCTCCCTGCGATCGATGCTTCTTCTGCCGCCACAATCAGCAAAACCTCTGCGAAGATCTTCTGTTCAATAACGGAGCCTATGCTGAGTTCATGCGTTTGCCAGAACGCATAGTTCGAACTAACACGTACGCCATACCCAACCAACTCGCATACAAAGACGCTGCCCTCGTAGAACCGCTCGCTTGCGTTTTGCGCGGTCTTCATGAAAGTAACCTGCAGCCGGGTGACACTATCGTGGTGATGGGCCTCGGCCCCGTCGGCTTGATGTTTGTGCGGCTCGCAAAATGGGCTTTCGGTGCCCGGGTCATCGCCATTGCGCGTCGACTCGAGCAAGTGGATCGGGCCGTTCTGCTCGGCGCTGCTGAAGGTGTTCTCATGGGCAATGACGCCGCTGTCATTTCGGAGGTCCACGCTCGTACTGGCCGGCGTGGCGCCGATGTCGTGATAGAAGCAATCGGTCACCCTCAAGCTTGGGAACTAGCTACTCAACTGGTCCGCAAGGGTGGCACGGTCAATTTCTTCGGGGGCTGCCCTAGCGGAACTAAAGTCGCTCTCAACACGGACCTCCTGCACTACTCTGAAATCACTTGCAAAGCCACTTTTCATCACACGCCTGACCACATTCGCCGGGCCCTCGAACTCATTGCCGATGGCACAGTGTCGGCCGGTCATTTCGTGAACCACGAAGAACCACTCAGCCGCCTTCCACAGGTTTTGAAAGACCTCGCCCATCATCGGAACGGGCAAATTAAGACTGCGATCGTTCCGTGACACCGAGCAGACGTGCCTGTCGCACATTTACAGCCTAAAGAGTACATCCGGCAGATGTCTGCCGGCGCAAGCGCCCATTCAGAGGCACGGCACCTGGAGCCCGAAGCCCTTGAATATACACGCTGGCTTGCCACTCACCATTACGAAAACTTTCATGTGGTGAGTTTTTTTCTGCCGAAGCATTTACACCAGGACTTCTACAATGTCTACGCTTTTTGCCGGTGGGCCGATGACCTTGGCGACGAGATCGGCGACCCTCAGGAGAGCCTGCGCTTGCTTGCCTGGTGGCGCAATGAGCTACAAGCGATGTACAGCGGAGAGGCTTCGCATCCGGTTTTTGTAGCGCTCAAACGTACCGTTGATCTCCACAATATTCCGGTGGACCCGTTCGATCGCCTGATCCGCGCCTTTGAACAGGATCAAATAGTGACGCATTATCAAAGCTTCGACGACGTGTTTGGATATTGCGTGAACTCGGCCAACCCTGTGGGCCATCTCGTTCTTTATCTCTGCAGCTACCGTGATTCCGAGCGCCAACGTCTTTCCGATTTCACATGCACGGCTCTTCAGCTCACGAATTTCTGGCAAGATATAGCCACCGATGTGAAGAAGAACCGCGTCTACTTGCCCTTAGATCTGGTGTCGAATTGCGATTACACAATTGAAGAGCTATTCGCCCTGAAATACGATGATCGCTTCGAGGCCATCATGCGTGAGGCGGTGCGCGTGGCTGAAGATCTGTTTCGTAAAGGTCTGCCGCTGATCGAGATGGTCGATCGCCGTCTCGCTCTGGATATCGAGCTGTTCAGCCGGGGCGGTATGAAAATCTTAGAGAAGATCAGGAATCAGCGCTACAACGTTCTTAGCGCCCGCCCGCACATTTCAAAAGCCCAGCGGGTTGGTATTCTTCTCCAATGTCTTCCGCGGCTGCTCCCGTTTTGACCACTTGCTCGGTCGAGGACTCGTACCGATACTGTAGACACGTAGCGCGCAAGCGGGCGAAGAACTTCTATTACTCGTTTCTTCTTCTTGAGAGGCCAAAGCGCAACGCGATGTGCGCGATCTATGCCTTTATGCGTCATTGCGATGATTTGAGTGATAGTCCCGCGACCTCCGAAAAGGCTAGCATTCAACAAAGCGTCGCCGAATGGCGCGTCGAGCTCAACCGCGCTCTCTCGGGCGACGTCGAAACCAACCCGATCTGGCCTGCCTTTTACGACACCGTCGAGCGGTACTCCATTCCGCACCGTTTCTTTTACGAAATGATCGATGGTATTTTGTCGGATCTCGAGCCACGGCAGGTACAGACATTCGAAGAGCTCTATCGCTATTGCTACCAAGTCGCATCTGTAGTCGGGCTTACGATCATCCATATCTTTGGCTTCGAATCGGTAAAGGCGCTCTTACTAGCTGAAAAATGTGGTGTTGCATTTCAACTGACTAATATCTTGCGAGATGTTCGAGACGACGCTCAGGCCGGTCGCGTTTACCTGCCTCGCGAAGATCTTGAGATGTTCTCGGTACCCTTCGATCAGCTGCGTTCGGGAAAGGAAGATGATGCCTTTCGTGATCTCATGGGTTTTGAAGCTGCCCGTGCTCGTTCCTTGTATCGGGAATCGGCGCCGCTTTCTGACCTGATCGCGGGAAGAAGCCGACGTTCGCTCTGGGCGCTACGTGAAATCTATCTGCAACTGTTATCTAGAATCGAAAAGTCGAACTACTCCGTTCTCAGCCGCCGCCTGAACGTTCCTACCCGAACCAAAGTCGCCTTACTCTTTCGGGCGTTCCTGCGATGATCATCACTCGCCGTGCAATCCCGGCGACGCATGCTCTGCCGCATAGGCGACCACCCATTCTGCACCCGGTCCACCCAGATGAACCTCCTCGGCCCCCGCAGGCAAAAGCCAGGCTTGTCCGGCCGTGACCTCTTTATTCGCCACCGTTCCCGCACCCTTTACACAAAGGAGCAGCAAATAGTACGGTAATTCCCGCTGAATTCGAATCGATGGTTTAGGCTTCAATCGCTCGAGACGGAAGTAGCGGCAACTTACCAAGTCATCTCGCCAGTCCGCAAGCGCTACTGGCCTTGTCTGATGATTGTGCGGCCCCAAATGAGCGACATTGACGGCATGATCGAGATGGAGTTCGCGCCCGCGCCCAAAATCGTAAAGCCGGTAAGTAAGGTCTGAATTCTCTTGAATTTCGCAAAGTGTCACGCCTTCGCCGACCGCGTGTACCGTTCCAGCCGGAAGATACACGACCTCTCCTTCAGTGACCTTTCGCCAATCGAGCAGTTGCACGATCTCACCTGTATGCGCTGCTTCCCACAACTTCTCCCGCGAGACACTCTCCCGAAATCCGACGGCTACTTTTCCTAGCGGATTAGCTTCAAGCACATACCAAGCCTCAGTTTTTCCCAAGCTCTGATGATGCTCCTGCGCGTACTCGTCGTCCGGATGCACCTGGACAGAGAGCCGGCTGTTTGTGAAAAGGAGTTTCAGCAGCAACGGGCAAATGCCTGGATGGCGTGGGTCGGCGCCGGTTCCTAATATCTCTGGATGATCCTTTATCAACTGCCCCAAAGTTTGATTCAGGGAGGTGAGATTTTCTGAAACCGTGAACCACACCTCGCCAACATGTTCATTGCGAGGCGTAATGGGAAAGAACGGCGCCAGATTTTCGCGTCCCCATACGCGCTCTCGAAAAATCGGCATGAGCTGGATTGGCTTGTTTAGGGCCGAAGACACAACGGGATTTTAACAATCCGATGCGACAATCGGAGCGTTGCCTTACGATAAAGACGAAAGCTTAGACGTGACGAACTCCCAGCTTGAAGGATTCCGGCGTCCACTTGCCTATCGTGAGGAGGCGTTTCTTCAGAGCCCGGAATCGCGTCCGCTGCGGATTCTTTCTGAATACCTCTGGCCGCTGGTGCATTTTCAGGAGGAGAGGATACAGGACACTATCGTATTCTTCGGTTCTGCTCGCATCGAAGAGGCTGGGCCTCTCGGTAGATATTACCGGGAAGCCCGTGAACTGGCCCGTCTTGTTACCGAATGGGCAATGTCGATCTCTAAGCCCGAGAGCTGCGCCGAGCCTCGCCGGCGATTTGTGGTCTGCTCAGGGGGCGGTCCCGGCATTATGGAGGCAGCGAATCGCGGCGCGAGCGAAGCAGGCGGAAAGACGATCGGCCTCAATATCGGTCTGCCTTTCGAGCAGCGTCCCAATCCCTTCATCACTCCGGAACTCTGCTTCGAATTCCAATACTTCTTCATGAGAAAGTTCTGGTTTGCTTATCTCGCCAAGGCGTTGGTCGTTTTTCCAGGCGGCTTTGGCACACTTGATGAGTTGATGGAGATTCTAACCCTCGCACAGACCCGAAAGCTAGAGGGCAAGATCCTGATCGTTCTTTACGGCTCCGAGTTTTGGAATGAGATTTTGAACTTCGAGGCGCTCGTAAAACACGATGTTATTTCAAAAGAAGATATGAACCTGTTTCGTTTCGTTGATAGTCCGGGCGCTGCTCTACAGATATTGAAAGAGGATCTGACGCGCTACTATCTCGAGCCGGAAAGTACCTTACAACGCCCCCTCGAAGAAACTCCTGATATCGCACGGACGCGAACGTCCTAAGTCCGGTTCTCTTCGCCCCACCTCTTCACACCCGCCACATCAATATCGAATAAATCTAAGACGCGGCACACGGTGTCGTCCACCAGATCGTCGATTGTCGCCGGTTTGAGGTAGAACGCCGGGACGGGAGGCATGATGATCCCGCCCATGTCGGTAACCGCGAGCATATTGCGCAAATGACCGGCGTGCAGCGGCGTCTCGCGGGGCAGTAATACGAGTTTCCGCCGTTCTTTCAATGTGACGTCCGCCGCTCGCGTCAGAAGCGTGCTGCTGATGCCGCTCGCAATCTCCGCCAGTGTCCGCATCGAGCACGGAGCAACTGTCATCCCCATGGTTTTAAAGGAACCGCTCGAGATCGCTGCCGATACGTCACCCACACGGTAATTCACATCCGCCAGCGCGCGAAGCTCGTTTACCGATAGCGACGTCTCATAAGTACGCGTAAGATCCCCGGCCTTTGAGACAACCAGATGGCTCTCCACGTCGACTTGCCTGAGCCGCCGAAGCAATTGAATGGCATATACAATGCCAGTCGCTCCGCTGACCCCGACCACCATTCTTTTGCGGGCAGTCCTTTGGATCGAGTCCGTCACTGCGCTGTGGTGGCCAATTGCTGTTTCCACGCGTAGAGCGGGAACCTCTCGGTCAGGGTACTCACACGTTTGCGCGCTTCGGCGATGGCTTCCTCTGACTTCACGTTGCTGAGTACGTTTGCGATTAGCTTACCGACCTCCGTCATCTCGGATTCACGGAAACCGCGTGTCGTCACGGCGGGGCTCCCCAGGCGGATACCGCTCGGATTCAGCGGCGGATTTGTATCGAACGGAATGGCGTTCTTGTTTGCCGTGATGTACGCGTTATCCAGACCCTTCTCGGCTTCCTTCCCCTTAAGGCCTTTCGCGAAAACATCAATCAAGAACATGTGAGAGTCGGTTCCCCCACTCACTACACGGAAGCCTTCGCTTTCGAGAGATGCTGCGAGCGCTCGTGCATTGGCCACTACCTGTCCTTGATACGTGCGGAATTCTTCCGAAAGAGCTTCGAGGAAACAGACCGCCTTCGCCGCAATCACGTGTACGAGCGGGCCACCCTGGGCACCGGGAAAAACAGCTTTGTCAACAGCCGACCCGAACTTCTCCTTCGCGAAAATGATTCCTGAACGTGGCCCGCGTAAAGTTTTGTGCGTCGTCGACGTGACGATATCGGCGTGCTCGCAAGGATTGGGGTACATACCCGCAGCAATCAGTCCAGAGTAGTGCGCCATATCCACGACAAAAACAGCGCCGACCGCGTCAGCGACTTCGCGAAATCGACCGAAGTCGATGACCCGCGAGTAAGCGCTCGCACCCGCAATAATCATCTTCGGTTTGTGCTCGTCCGCAAGTCTCGCGACTTCGTCATAGTCGATCAGTTCGTCTTCGCGACGTACACCGTAAGCGACGACTTTGTAGAGCTTGCCGGAAAAGTTTAGAGGATGTCCGTGCGTAAGATGCCCGCCATGCGCCAGGTTCATGCCGAGTATCGTGTCGCCCGGTTGAAGCACTGACGCATACGCAGCTTCATTCGCTTGCGAACCCGAATGGGGCTGAACGTTCACGTATTCGGCGTTGAACAATTTTTTGGCGCGCTCACGCGCGAGATTTTCAACGACGTCCGCGAACTCACATCCACCGTAGTAACGCTTGCCCGGATACCCTTCAGCGTATTTGTTGGTGAAGACGCTGCCAGTCGCCTCAAGCACGGCTTCGGATGTGAAGTTTTCACTCGCGATCAGTTCAATCCGCGTATTCTGGCGGTCGACTTCGTGCTGGATCGCCTCATAGATCTCGGGGTCTGTCTCCGACAATGGCCTGGACATCCGGCGTTGTTCACTCATATCGTCTGTTCTAATTGTCTATTAGACCTGAATGCTTTGGAGCACTCTTTTCATTCCGACTCTGCGAGAAACTCCGGCAGAAGCGGAAGTCATCAGTCATCAATTGCTGTTGCGCGGCGGTTACATACGGCAACTTTCCGCGGGTATTTACAGTTATCTGCTTCTCGCTCAACGCTCGCTTCTGAAGATCGAGCAGATTGTGCGCGAAGAGATGAATGCGATCGGCGGCCAAGAAATATTGCTTCCCGCGCTTCATCCCGCTGAATTATGGCAGGAATCCGGCCGCTGGGAACTGATGGGCGATAACATGTTTCGCCTGAAAGACCGGTTTGGGCGTGATATGTGCCTGGGCATGACGCATGAGGAGATCGTCACATCCATCGCTCGTGGCGAGTTGCGTAGCTATAAGCAATTGCCTCAGATCTGGTATCAGATCCAGACCAAATTTCGCGATGAACCCAGGCCTAAGTCCGGCTTGCTGCGCGTGCGCCAATTCATCATGAAGGATTCGTACACGTTTGATCTCGACCCAAGCGGTCTCGATGTCGCCTACAAGAAGCACCACGACGCGTACTGCAGGATTTTCGATCGATGCGGACTCGAATACATCGTAGTGGAGGCACACTCGGGCGCCATGGGCGGCAGCCAGTCGCACGAATTCATGATCGCCTCAGAAGCCGGTGAGGATTTCGTTGCCCGGTGCGCGAATTGCGGCTATCGCGCAAATTTAGAGAAAGCTGTGTCACAGCCAACTCCGGCCGCCGCTTCCGATCCCGAAGGCGATCTCGAGCGCGAGGAGTTTCACACACCGAACCTCAAGACCATCGCCGATCTTGCGAAATTTACAAACGTTCCTGAAACGTCGCAGATGAAGAGTCTCGTCATGGTAGTCGACGGCGAGCTTATGTTGGTCATGATGCGAGGCGATCATCAGCTCAGCGAGACGAAGCTGAGCACTGCCTTGCAGGCAACCGAAGTAAGGCCGGCACATCCGCAAGAGATCCTGGACTCGTTAGGGGCGAGCGCTGGTTCGCTCGGGCCTGTGGGAGTGAAGAGCATGCGCGTGCTTGCCGACAATGCATTGACAGGCCGCCGCAACATGATTACTGGCGCCAATCGAGACGATTACCACCTCAGAAACGTGACGCCCGGCAAGGATTTCCAGGCAGAATATCTCGACCTCCGGCAAGTAGCGCACGGTGACCCGTGTCCAAATTGTGGCGCTGCGCTCGAGATCGTAAAGGCCATCGAGATTGGGCACATCTTCAAGCTCGGCTACAAATATTCCCAGTCGATGGGATTGCGAGTCCTGGGCGAAAACGGGAAAGAAATCACGCCCATCATGGGGTCCTATGGCATTGGAATCGAACGAATCTTAACCTGCGCAGTGGAACTCTACCACGACAAAGACGGCATGGCCCTGCCTGCCGCGATTGCGCCCTTTGCAGTTGTAATCACTCCCGTGAACTACGGTGACGCGCTACAACGGGACGCAGCCGACTTACTCTATGCGGAATGCAAACAAGCTGGAATTGATGCTTTGCTGGATGATCGCGATGAGCGGCCGGGCGTGAAATTCAAGGATGCCGATCTGATTGGGATTCCGTACCGCATCACCGTGGGCAAGAAGCTGCCACAGGGCAAAGTCGAATTCAACGAGAGGCGAACACACTCGTCTGAAGAAGTCCTGCTGCACGGCGCAGTGGCACATGTACGACAAAAAATCGGGTTGCCGATGACCTAGGCGAAGCTCGTCCGCATTTACAGGATTTTCTTCCCCATTGCCGACATCACAAGCTCTACGGCCAACAATGCGGTTCGGTTCGCTTCGTCGAGAACTGGATTCACCTCGACGACTTCCATTGACATCATCCGGCTGCAATCGCAAATCGTTTCCATTGCCAAGTGCGCTTCGCGGTACGTCATTCCTCCTCGCACAGGAGTTCCCACGCCGGGAGCCTCATCGGGATCAACGACGTCCATGTCGAGGGACAAGTGAAAGCCTGACGTTCCATCGTTCGCGACAGCAATTGCTCGCTCCATGACGTTGGGCAGGCCGCGCTCGTCGATGTCGCGCATCGTAAAGGCGGTAACACCGGATTCGCGGATTATTTCGCGCTCGCGTCGATCCACGTCGCGAATCCCCACAAGCACAACATTTACCCCGTCAACTTTGGCCCCGTAGTCGAAGATCTGAGTGAGCTCGAGCGGGCCACGGCCCACGCAGCACGCAAGCGGCATGCCGTGTACGTTTCCACTCGGGCTTGATTCGGGTGTATTCATGTCCGCGTGAGCGTCTATCCAAATGAGGCCGATTTTCTCGCCTCGTTTACGAAAGAAATCGGAGACGCCAGACACTGTGCCCGCCGCAACGGAATGATCACCACCGAGAACTAGCGGAAAATTACCCGCCGTCAGGACGTTCTCAACCATCTCGGCCAATTTCGTACAGGTTTTGGCGATCTGCGGCAGGTACTTCGCATTCTGCGGGCCGCTGGGAGTACTTTCCTGCTGGGCCACGGAAACGTTCCCAAGATCTTCTAGCTGATAGCCGAGCGAATTCAATTTTGCGTTTAGCCCAGCCAGCCGCAATGCCGAAGGGCCCATATCAACACCACGACGGCCGGCACCCAAATCGAGCGGCGCACCAAGGATCGCGATGAGAGATTGAACCATCTTTGCCCTAGAAGGCGTGAACGCTACGGTCGCGTTCGATACAGCATGCGCGGATACGGAATGGTTTCGCGAACATGCTCCAGACCGCACATCCAGGCAACGAAGCGTTCGACCCCCATCCCGAACCCTCCATGCGGAACGCTGCCGAATCTCCTTAGGTCCAGATACCACTCGAAGGCCTCACGTGGGAGGTTGTGTTCGGCCAATCTCTTCTCCAGCAACGCGAGGTCATGAATCCGCTGACCGCCGCCGACGATCTCGCCGTAACCTTCAGGTGCGATGATGTCCACCCCCAGAGCAAGCTCTGGGCGCTGCTGATCAGGTTGAAAATAGAAACCCTTAATCGCAGATGGATAACGGTCAACGATTACCGGGCGGTCAAAGTCTTCTGTAAGTAGCGTCTCATCGGCGTTACCGAAATCGCCCCCCCATTGGATCTCGCTACCCTTCGACTGCAGAATCTTCACGGCCTCTTCGTAGCTCATCCGCGGGAACG
This sequence comes from Bryobacteraceae bacterium, assembly GCA_045807905.1. GTDB lineage: Bacteria > Acidobacteriota > Terriglobia > Bryobacterales > Bryobacteraceae > Bog-105. The sequence continues at coordinate 13,037 of JBJMGM010000160.1, forward strand.
GCGCTTTGACGGTCTCGAGCTTAGACGTATCGCGCTCAAGAACTTGCATCTCTTCCCGGCGGTTCTCGAGCACCCGGGTTACCGTGCACACGATAAGGTCTTCCGCTACGCGTTTTACTTCTTCCAAATCCGCGTACGCCATCTCAGGTTCAACCATCCAAAACTCGGTCAGATGCCGGCGTGTCTTCGATTTCTCGGCGCGAAAGGTGGGCCCAAAGCAGTATACTTTTCCAAACGCCATCGCATTTGCTTCGTTGTAAAGCTGTCCGGATTGTGTGAGATAAACCTTCTCGTCGTCGAAGTAGTTGAGTTCGAACAGCGTCGTCGTGCCCTCACACGCCGCTGGCGTAAAGATGGGCGTGTCGACCAGCGTGAAGCCGTGCGAATCGAAATAATCCCGTATGGCCTTAATCACCTCATGGCGTACGCGAATAGCCGCGTGCTGGCGCCGGCTGCGCAACCAGAGATGGCGGTGATCCATGAGGAAGTCCACCCCATGCTCCTTCGGAGTGATTGGATAGGGCTGCTCCTCGCTGACTCGCTGAATAATTTGAGCGTCGCTGACGTCGAGTTCGTACCCTCCAATCGCACGCGATTCAGCACGTATGTTGCCCGTGATAACAAGCGAGCTTTCCTGGGTCAGATTTTTTAGAGCTTCGAACACCTGTTCGGGCAGATTACTTTTTACGGCAACACATTGCATTACACCGGTTCCATCGCGCACAATCGGAAACACGATCTTCCCTGATTTGCGAAGGTTATAAAGCCACCCCTCGATTTGCACTCTTTCGGCTACATGCTGGCCCGCCTCATCAATCGCGATCTTACGGGAGGGTTCCGAATCTGTGACGCTAGAGACCGTCGAATCGTTCGGGGCGTCGACACTCATACGTGCTTCGCCAACTCGTCGATCGCTTGCCTTGCTTCTTCAATGGGATGCTCGCGGCCGAGCGGCTCCCGGAGCTCCAGCAACAGAGGATATTGATCAGGGCGTGATCCTAAAAGCCGCATTGTGTTCGGCCAGTCGATGCTGCCTTTCCCCGGAAACAAGTGCTCATCTTCCTGCCCGTTGTTGTCGTGGATGTGCGTTGAACGAATCCGCTCTTTCATCACCTCGAATTCGGCCTCGATTCCATACCCGAGGTGTGCGTGTCCGACATCGAAACAATAATTCAGGTTCAGGTGTGTCTGCCGCAGAAAATAGTTCAAACGCTCGCCAGATGCCAGTTCATTCGGCGTGTTCTCTAACAGCACTTCAACGCCGCGCTGTCCGGCGAACACCTTGAGCTCGTCCAGCGAAGAAAATGCCGAATCCAGTTTTCTCTCGTCAAATTCTTCCCCCGAAACACCGAGATGTTGAATCAGATATCGAAACGGAACTACGTCCGCAATTTCTAGCGCGCGCTTGATTTCATCGACCATGCCCATGCGCTTAGCCTTCACGGTCTCGGTGATGTCGATGACGGCTTGAGGTCCGGACCGCCCCCAGACATCATCGGTGTACATCGGAGCATGTAGGGAATGCATCGTCAGCTCAGAGTCGCGAAACCAGTGACCAAGTTCGGTGATTTGGGCCTTATCTCGATAGTCGATATGCTGACGCGCACAGAAGATTTCGACCGCCGGAAAGCCAGCATCCCAGATCCTCTCGAGCCAGATTGTGGTCAAGCGATGTTTTACGAAGAGGTGAGTAGAAAGTACTCGCTGCATCAAGTTTGTCTCGGCTGACTCGGACTGCGCTAAATGAGCACTCGCTAGTATCCCGAAACCTTACCATGTCCGCGAAACTCAGTTCCGCCTTCAAGAATTCCATTTACGGCAACAATTGCCTCAACCCGCGCGACAGCGTCGGTGCTCCTCACCTCGTAACCCATTTTTCTCAAAGCCTCTTCCGAGTTATGCGGAAAACCGGTTTGTAAATAGAGCACATCGGGTTTCCATTGATGGTGAAAACGAGGCAAGTCGACGGCGTCCTGTGCGTGCATCTGAAAGTCGAGTACGTTAAGGATCACTTCCATAACACCGGTCGTAATTCGCGATCCGCCGGGCGCGCCAACGACCATGAAGAGTTTGCCCTTTTTAGTGATGATGGTTGGAGTCATTGAAGAGAGCGGACGTTTTCCGGGTTCAATGGCATTCGCCTCACCGCCCACCAACCCAAACATGTTGGGCTCGCCCGGCTTCGCTACGAAATCGTCCATTTCGTTGTTCATCAGGAAACCTAGGCTCGGTACCGTGATCCCGTTTCCATACGAGCCGTTCAAGGTGTATGTCACGGTTACCGCGTTTCCTTTTTCGTCAACCACGTTGTAGTGCGTCGTCTCACTGCTTTCAATCCAGGAAATACGCGCGTTCTTAGCATTGAGCGATTTCGGAAGACCTGGCCCGATCAGGTCGCTCGGTGTAGCGCGTCCCGGATCGATGGTCCCACGCCGCCAAGCGATATATGCCGGATTGAGCAACTGTTTCACAGGCACGTTGTAGAACCCGGGATCAGCAAGGTACTCGCTGCGGTCGGCGTAAAAACGGCGCATTGCTTCGGCTTCGTAGTGCACAGCGGTCGCGGAGTCCGGTCCGGCGGCCTCATACCGGGTGCCTGCTAGGACGCCCATCATCTGAAGTAAACCCACGCCTCCGGCGCTTGGCGGCGGCGCCGTCATGACGTGAAAGCCTTTGTAATCGCCGTTAAGTGGAGTACGTTCGATTAGCTTGTAGCTTTTTAGGTCGTCCACTGTGATGAGCCCGCCACTTAATTCCATCGCCGCAGCAAGCCGTTTCGCCGTTTCTCCTTCATAAAACTCTTTCGCGCCGCCGTTGGCAACGCGCGTCAGGGTTGCCGCCAGATCTGCCTGCCGGAACCTATCCCCCGGTTTGTAAGCATTGCCATCGCGTAAAAAGATGCGCTTCGACTCAGGGTCGAGCTTCAGGCGGTTGTCTGGGCTATTCAGAGACGATGCAAAGGCGTCATCTACAACAAACCCCTCTCGGGCTAACTGAATCGCTGGGGCAAGTAAGATCGACCACGGCTTACTCCCAAATTTCCGATGAGCGAATTCGAAACCGGCGATTGAGCCCGGAACTCCCGATGCACGCCACCCCACAATGCTTTCCCTTGTCGGGTTTCCGTCCTGTCCGATGTACATGTCGTGAGTAGCCTTTTGCGGAGCAGCCTCACGAAAATCGAGGAACGTTGCGTTGCCATCAGCAAAGCGGATCAGCATGAATCCGCCGCCGCCTATATTCCCGGCCGACGGATATGTGACCGCAAGCGCAAAGCCAACAGCGATGGCAGCATCAACCGCGTTGCCACCGTTTTTGAGGACTGCCAGACCGACATCGGCCGCAAGCGGTTCCTGCGCGACAACCATTCCATGCTTCGCCGTCGCCGGTTCTTTCGCCTGCAGAGGCGTTACAAATGCACACAACACGAGCAGGAATACAAGCCCGCTTTGCATATGCAAGTCAGTCTAACAGCTAGGTGTAATTAAGAAGTGGAGAGAGCGAAGCCCGCGCTACGCGGCACTTAGTCTTCGCAGACGCAAAGTGAGCCGGCTTTTGTAACGCGCGGCTGTGTTCTTCTTGATGATGCCCCACTTCGCTGCGCGATCGACTAACGAGAACGTCGCTGGGAGCGTTTTCGCTGCGCCTTGTGCGTCCTTCTGGTCAATGAGACGGCGCATGGCCCGTATCTGATGGCGCAATCGCGATTTGCGCGACCGATTGATAGCCGTCCGGCGCTCAGTAATGCGGACGCGCTTCAAAGAAGAAACGGTATTTGCCATTAATGTACTAACCTGATTACTCTCACGATGTGCAATTTATAGGATACCCGAAGCGATTTAGCCCAAACAGATACAGGGTGAGATTTCGCCTTTGTTCGGTTAACAATAGAATAGTCTTAAAACAGATGTCTCGCAAAATGATTGGACCCTTTAGATTGTGCTTAGCGGTGGCAATTGGCTTTTGTGCCGTCGGTCTCGCTGCGTGGGCCGTTTCTTTGCCGGTTGACGATTGGAAAATTGCCGGCCCGTTCGGAGGCACGGCTACTGCGATTGCGCTTGATGCGCAGAACCCGAAAGTCATCCTCGCCGGAGGAAGGAACTCTCTACTTTTTGCAAGCCAAGACTCTGGCGCGAATTGGAATCGACTGAATCTTCCTAAACGAAATTTCGGTGAGGTCACTTCCATCCTGGTCGATCCCGCAGATTCGAAGCACTACTTGGTGGGGATGATCGGCGCCGAGGGTGCTGGCATCTTCGAAACTCACGATGAAGGGGAAAGCTGGACCACCGTTAATGATGTGCAGGACGTTGGCGTACGCGCGCTCGCAGCTTCGTCAAGCACGCCTTCGCGCTTTGTTGCCGGAAGTTTGCGCGGCGTCATGCTGAGTGACGATTCGGGAAAATCGTGGAAGCGCATCTCCGACCCTCAGAATTTGGAGATGCAGGGCATCACCGCGGTCGCAATCGACCCCAAAGAGCCCAACATCATATACGCGGGAACCGCTCATCTGCCGTGGAGAACGTTGGATGGCGGCAAAACCTGGGAGTCGATTCACAACGGAATGATCGATGACTCCGACGTGTTTTCCATCTATATAGATCCGGCTAATCCAACCAATGTCTTCGCGAGCGCCTGCAGTGGGATCTATGCCACAACGAGCCGCGGCGATGTTTGGCGCAAATTGCTAGGTATACCAAATACCTCCCGACGTACTCATGTGGTTCGACAGGATCTTGCTCAACCCGGAACCATCTTTGCTGGAACGACGCTCGGAGTTTTCAAATCCGGTAATGGTGGTACTAGCTGGAAGCTGATGAACGGAAGCCAGGTAAATGCGATCGCACTTGATCCGTCTCACCCGAACAGCATGTATTTAGCAATGGAATATGACGGCATTGCGAAGAGTGATGATCATGGAGAAAGAATCCGGCCGATCAATAACGGGTTCGTAGATCGCAATATCACTGCCGTTACCGTTTCAGGCAAGAAAATGTTTGCCGTTGACGGTCAGGAGGGCGATACCAGTGGCGTCTTTATGAGCGCTGATCGCGGCGAATCCTGGTCTCCGCTGGACGTGGGTGGCCTTCGTGGTGTGCATTTGCACGCTATCACAGGCGCGCCCGGAGAGGACCGCATGTTGCTCGCTGCCAGTCCACGCCAGTTGTATAAATCAATTGATGGGGGAGTTACATGGAAGCCCCTCCCCGTGCGTTTGTTCGTCGGTCCCCCGCCAGAAACCAGCAACAGTTCTACAAAGGCGGCACCAGTACCGGCACGATCTCGCGCACACGGTGGAACGCAGAGGCCGGTCGCGAAGTCTTCGAGGCCAAGCAAGCCCAAAATCATTTCCAAACAGATCTCTCCTTCACAGATTAGTGGTCTCTATTCGTTGAAAAACGGGACGCAAGACCTGCTCTTCGCCGCAACCGACTTAGGATTGCTCAAAAGCGCCGATCTGGGAGAACACTGGACGCTAGTGGATCTTACAGGGTCAACCGCTGTGTATGCACTTTTTCTCGCACCTGTGGCAGATGGCCGGCTACTAGCACGTGCTGGCGCTGGGTTGTATGAGTCGAAAGATTTTGGCGATCATTGGAGTCAGTTGTTATTTCCATTGGCTACGTCTGAGATCAACGATGTGGCTGTCCCATCGGAGCCGAATGCTCCTCTGTTAGTCGCGACGCGCCTTGGTCTTTATAGCTCACCTGATAATGGCGTTACGTGGTACCCAAATTCGGGAAAACTACCTGGGTCAACTGTGAACTCGGTAACATACAGCCCCGGGGAACCCAACGTCACTTATGCGGTCCAATACGGACAGCTCTATGAGAGTAAGGATTGTGGCAACTCCTGGTCCGCGGTCTCCACTGCCCTGCGTAGTTTACACATTCGGCAGCTTTGGATACCGGCTCAGAATTCAGATCGGCTATATGGAATTACAAATGATTTAGGAATTCTCTTTCGCAAATAGTGTATTATCCGCTAAGATCAACTATTGGAGTTGGTTAGATGTTTGGAGTAGGTTAGAACGATTTGCTTTGGAGGGAGAAGGATGAAGATTGGGCTCAGATATAGACCGATCAGTTCGGCAGTCCTGGCAATGGCGTTGTGCACCGGCACTGCAGCCTACGCTCAGGATGTGAGCAACACAAGCAATAACAAGTCGAAGGCTTCGTCAGGTGATGAGTTCCCTGACATCGTCGAGATAGACGTGTTCGGGGGCGTTAGCGTGTACGGGCAGGTGCAGCGGGGGTTGACCACCAAGCTCGTTGACGGCGGTGTTGTCGGCGTGGGCGTAACGTGGAATGCGACCCGGCGCATTGGACTGGAGTTCTGGGGCGATTGGAATCAGGCGAATGTTGAGTTCCTGAGTCCAAGTGCGCCCGGATTGCCTACGTATAGTTTCGGTAATCGAAACTACTTTTTGGGCGGAGATCTGGTCTTTAACCTGAAACCGCGAGGCTCGCGCGTGGTGCCTTACCTCGAGGTTGGCGTCGATGCCGTGCAATTTACACCTACTAGTAAGGCCAAGAATCAGGCGCGATCCGCGTTCAATCAGGCTGTATATATGTCCGGTAACTTGAACGACAACTTACAAGTGGGCCTGAATTATGGGGGCGGAGTTAAGTTCCATTTGACGGATCATTTCGGTTTGCGGTTGGACGCGCGCGGTTTGTGGTCGCGCAATCCAACTTTCGGGCTGCCAAACTATCCCACTGGCGGCATTTACATTCCTGGGAAAGATAAGATCAACGGACTGCAGGCCACATTAGGACTCGTATGGTACCTGGGGCAGAGTAAGTGTCCGCCGATGCCGGAGCCGCCGCCACCGCCAGCGCCGCTGAATGCGGGCGGTGTTACAGGAGCGGAAGGAGCCACGATCTGCCAGGGTAAGCCGGTGACGCTGCATTCAACTGCCAGCGGTCCGGCGGGACATACCTTGGCTTATGCCTGGAAGGTGAACGGGCAGGCTTCTGGCAGCAAC
>JBJMGM010000161.1:0-9119 GCA_045807905.1 Bryobacteraceae bacterium
AAGCGGAACCAGTGTCACTTCGATGCCGATGTCCTTTAAATCCTGTTGAATAAGCGTCGCGATTTGCGTGTGTTGAGCATTCCCTGCGTTATGGAGGATCGAGAACTCCACGCCCCTATCGCGAGCATCGATCAAGTGACCATCACGCCTCCATGAGAATCCTGCCGAACGCAACAGTTCGCGGGCCGTTGCGAGGTCTCGTGCGCGAGGCGCAATGGTGCTATTCACCCAAAATTTGTTTCCCGGCGTGACGTGCGTCCATAAAGGACTAGCCCGGCCATGGTATGCGATCCGAACGATGCCCGCACGGTCAATGGCCGACGAAATAGCTTGCCGAAACGCGCGCTGTTTGAACCAGGCTTGTTTCGATGTAATCGTCGAAACTTTGTTTGGAGGAAAGTCGTTTAGGTTGAAGACGAGGAAATCATATTCAAGCCCAGGCCCCAAATCGTACAGGCGAAAGCCCCGACTCTGCTGGTACTTCTCGAGGGCTAAAAAATTGGCTGCGCTTAGCCGGTTTACGACGTCAATTTCACCGGCTTGAAACCGCATTGCTTCTGCCTCGCTGTTGGTCGTAAATAACGCGACAACCGCGTGGAGATAGGGTAGTCGGTTTCCCTTCTCGTCCGCTTTCCAGTAGTAAGGGTTCGGTTCGAGGATGATCCGCTGTCCGGGAATATATTGCTTCAGGCGAAACGGGCCCAAGCCGGCAATCTGCTCGGGCGGCGTGCTCAAGCTCCAGGCTCCGCTCAAATTACCTTCATCGTAGAGTTTCTTAAGGAGATGGCGCGGTAAGATGGCAACGCTATCAAATAACCGCTCCGCAGCGGCATACGGCTGGGCGAGATCAAATTGCACGGTCAGATCGTCGATTTTCTGCAGCCGAATCGGTTTTCCTGCAATCACTAGCAATTCTCGTTGCGGAGAACGGACGCTCTCGTCTAGGTAAGCTTGAAATGTAAATATCACGTCATCAGCATCGAACGGGTGGCCGTCGGAAAATCGAACGCCGCGGCGCAATCGCAAAGTGTAGTGCCTGCCGTCCGAAGAAACTGTCCAGGACTTCGCGAGGGCCGCTTCCGTGCGCTGCGAATAGCGGTTGATATGGATCAAATCCGCCATGATCATGCCTATAATGTCCCTCGAATTCCCATCAATAGCGGTAACAGGGTTTAAAGTTTTCGGCTCGGCGCGTTCGGAGACTACCAGCCGTCCGCCATACTGGCCGATCTTGCCTCTCGCAATGAGAAATTCTTCCGGAGTTGAAGTTTGGCGATTGCGGCCAGAGTGAGATATTGAGGCGGCACTTAATAAAGAGAGCGCAATGCATGAAGCGGCCAGCGACCCCAGGGCAGCTGTCGTCATCCGCAGGCTCTCGATGGGAAAGGAATTTGATACTTCCTATGACCGGGCCCTGGAAGGTACCACGTGCTGTACTGCATAGTATCCGAGGAGACTATAGTATCCCAGGAAAACAGGAATCAACATGAGCGCCGGCAATAACATCCACCAGTAGGATTCGACGACTTGATATTGCTGGAGCGCCGCCAGCAGGTTGCCCCAGCTTGGTGCAGGTTCGGCAACCCCAAGACCTAAAAAAGATAGCGCTACTTCCGCCAGAACATAACGCGGAAGAGAGACAGCTGCCTGCGTGAGCGCGACACCTGAAATTTGGGGCAGGATATGACGGCGTAATATGTACACGTTAGATGCGCCGAAACCTCTGGCGGCAAGGACGTACTCACGTTCCCTTGCTCTCAACGTGACACCGCGAATCAAACGTGCCGGGCGAGCCCAGCCAATAACTCCGATCACTGCGATCAGCAACATAAAGATCTGGTTCGGAGCGACGTGCAGCGGTAAGAAGGCTCGAACGGCGAACAACAAATAAAGCCACGGCAAAGCCAGGAAGACTTCCGCGCCTCGCATGAGCGCATCGTCAACCCAGCCCCCGTAATAACCGGCCACGACTCCTATCAGAACTCCCAAAGTCAGTGAAATCGCTGTGGCAAGCAGGCCCGCAAACAAGGAGATTTGTCCGCCGTACAGTAGCCGTGAGAATTGATCGCGTCCGTAAGCGTCGCTGCCGATTAGAAAGACTCGCGCCGGCTCCTCCGTCCCGAACAGATGCACTCGCGAGACCAGGATTCCGAAGATCTTGTACTGCGCCCCGGAGACAAGAAAGCGAACAGGATATGCGACGCTCTGATCTTCTTTGTAGCCCGTAACGGTCCCCGTGACCGCTTTCCATGCATACACAAAAGGACGGGCATGTAGTTTACCCTGCGCATCTACAACATGAATTCGAGTCGGCGGTGCAAAAGACAGCAGGCGGTTTTGAGAGGCGAAATCATACGGAGCGAAGAAACCAGCCAGCAGCACCAGTGCGTGAAAAAGAATCAGCGCCGGCAATGCAAGTCGAGGCGTCGTTTGAATAGTCATTACTATTCTGCTCGAAGGCGGGGGTCGCTCGCATACAGGAGCATATCCGCTAGTAGATTCCCCGCGATCAGAAAAATTGTCGCGAGCATTGCCGCGTCGATAACGAGGTAGAAGTCACGTTGCAGAATCGCTTCGAGGATCAGTTGCCCGAGTCCGGGCCAACCAAAAATAACTTCAATCAGTAGCGAGGAGCTCAACAGTATGCCTATCGAGAATCCGAAAAGCGAAATGAGTGGGTTCGCCGCTGCCCGGAGTGCATGGTGGAGCAGCAAGCGTGGAACTGGAATCCCAAACCCGCGAGCGGCCGTTATAAAAGGCGATTGCAACACTTCGGCAACTGCTGTCCGGACGTGAGAGAGCAACAGGGGTAGCGATCCCGCAGTCAAGCATAAGCTGGGCAAGAACAGATGGCCAGCAACGTCTCGGCACTTTGCCCAAGTGCTCATTTGTGGAAAATCGAGCGAGACCATCCCTCCTACTGGGAAATATCCACTGCGGACAGCAAATATCAATAAGAGCAGCGCCAGCACGAGGTCAGGGATGCCGAGCAGGACAGAAATGATTCCGCGTAGAAACAAGTCCGGCCCCTTGCCGTGCCGCGCCGCGCTCCAAATTCCGAATGGGACAGCGATCAGCCACGCCAACAATGTAGCCGTGCCCGTCAGCAGGAGCGTGTTTCGGGCCCGAACCCGGAGAATCGGAGCTGCAGGGCTGTCATAGGCTAATGAAAACCCCCATTCGCCTTTGCAAATCGAGCGAAGCCAAAGTAGGTATTTGATTGGCAACGGCCGATCTAGGCCGTGTTGTGACCGCAAAGCGTTGATGGTCGACGCGGAGATACGAGGATCGAGTCTCAGCGTATCGAAAAAATCTCCAGGCGCGAGGTCAACGAGCGCAAATGAGAGAACCGAAACGCTGACCAGGAGGAACACACTGTAGAAAATCCGGCGAGCGAAATAGCGGATCATCACCCTTCAGCGCGAGTCAGCTTCGATTTCTTAACGGAGCTTGGGAATCGAGGCTATCAGGACTCGAGTATGGGGATGATGCGGGTGAGAAAACATCTCTACTACACTACCTGATTCCACAATTCTGCCTTGCTGCATAACGACCATTTCGTCGGCCAAGTATGCAGCCAAACGAAGGTCGTGCGAGATATACAAATACGTCAACGAAAAAGAGCCCTGTAGCTCGAGTAGCAAATTCGCGATCTGGGCCTGAATTGAGAGATCGAGGCCCGATAGAGCTTCATCTAGGATCAGGAGCCTCGGTCTCAGAACCAACGCGCGAGCGATCACTATGCGCTGCCGTTGACCTCCACTAAATTCAAATGGTGAGCGATCAGCCCAAGCAGCAGGAATACCAACCTGGTCCAGCATCGCAAGCGCTTGCTTGCGCCGCTCCTTCTTGCCCGCGCGGTGCTGAATCCGAAGAGGCTCGCCTACGATTTCGGCGGCGGAAAGCCGTGGGTTCATGGCCGCCGCGGAATTCTGAAAAATGAGTTGAATGCGGTGGCGGGTGGCAACCAAATCAGCCGAAGATAGCGTGAGAAGATTCTTACCCTCGAACCAAATTTCGCCCGAGTCCGCGTCCGCTAAACGAGCCAGGCAGCGTGCAAGCGTGGATTTGCCCGAACCGGACTGGCCCACCAGAGCAACCGTGGAGCGGGATTGAACGGTCAAGTTAATTTCGTCCAGCGCAGTAACTAGAAACCTTTTTGAAAACCAGTGACCCTGCATGTAGCGCTTGCTGAGAGCTCGAACAGTCAGCAAAGGCATGACTTGGTCGACTGATTTCTCAGCCGCCATACTTCAAGCAGCGCACTCGAGCTCCGTCCTCGGTTTTCACTTCTTCGGGCTCCCGCATTCCGCAAGCCTTTATCCGCTCTGCACAACGCGGTTCAAAAGGACAGCCCTTACCCAAATGCGCAAAATCAGGCGGTGTCCCCGTGATGCTGGGTAACCGGCTCTTTTGTGCATGGGCGTACCTTCCAGGAAGAGGAGGAATCGATCGCAATAAGGCTTCGGTGTACGGGTGATGCGGTTGCGATGAAACTTGGGCTAGCGTACCTTCTTCAACAATGCGGCCGGCGTACATAATTAGGACGCGATCGGCAATTCCGGCCAAGAGCAAAGGGTTATGAGTAATGAAAAACAGCGCCAAGCCAAGGCGCTCTTTCAATTCTTGGAGGAGGACCAGGACTTCTGCCTGTGTTGTATTATCGAGCGCACTAGTGGGTTCATCCGCAATCAGAAAATAGGGTTTACACGCTAACGCTTGCGCTATCACGATTCGCTGGCACTCTCCTCCGCTCAGCTGATGCGGGTAGGCGGAATAAATGTGGGCATCGGACAGCTGAACTTGTCTCAAAAGAGACTCTGCCTCTTCCCTGCGCCGTCGGCGATTCCAGTTAGTGTGTGCACGTATAACCTCCGCGATCTGCTCGCCTACGCGCATTACGGGATTCAAAGCCATATCAGGATTTTGAAAGATGATGGAGACCTCAGCGCCTCGAATTTTTTGCAGTTCGCGTTCGCCCTGCAAAAGCATCTCACGCCCGCGGAATCGGATGGAACCAGCTGCAATGCGGACGGCGGTCGGAAGCAAGCGGATCAGAGCGAGCCCGAGAGTCGTTTTACCGCAACCTGACTCGCCCAGCAGCCCAACTGCCTCCCCCGGACCGATATCGAAGTTGACCCGATCAACAATCGCCGCGGAAGTCGAACCTAAATGAATACTAAGATTTCGAACCTGGAGCAAAGCCTCTGGCATGACTCATCCGCACGGCCGACGTGAGTTGGTAAAGCTCATTATCTCCCGGGCGTGTGTGTCCCGGAGCGTGAGGGACGACGGTACCGCTTCCCTCGCTTGCTCGCGAATTAGGTGCCCGCCAGCCTTATTGCATGCCTAACATTTGGCGCCAAGCCTGCACAGCCTGATATGCGTCCAGGCGCCCATTGCCCAGATCCGGACCGATCGATTTGGCATGAGCGACTGATTGCGCACTCTCGAGCTGATCACAATTAAGCTGAACATCGAGCATGAGCGCAGCCACACCGGAGATAAATCCCGTACTGAATGAAGTTCCCCAGGCCGCCGCATAGGTGCCGAATGGATATGTAGTGATGATGCCTTCGCCCGGTGCGGCAACCCAAATGAAATTCTGCCCATAATTGGAAAAAGAGGAACGTTGGTCGTCGTTCGTGGTAGAGGCCACGGCCATGACACCGGACAAAGCGGCAGGATAGAACAAGGCGTCTTGCCCGTTATTACCCGCTGACGCTACACAGATTACACCCCTGCGATTCGCAAAGTCGACTGCCGACTTCAGTTCTTGCGAATAAGCCGGTAGATTGAAGCTCATGTTGATGATATTTGCGTTGTTTTGAACAGCGCGATAAATCGCTCGAAGAATATCAGAGGTGTACCCGGTTCCATCCGCCAGAAACGCCTTCAGCGGCATGATCAGCGCTCCCGGTGCAACTAGATGGATGACTCCGGCCACCATGGTGCCATGGCCAAAGTCGCCGTATTCCGATGTGCCGTTCACCACTGCCGCGGTAGACTGGTCGACTAAGGCCGCCGCGTTCGGATTAACCCATGCCGCTGGAACCCCTTTGTGCCCAGTGAAGTCGACAGGTTTACGTCGGTGGTCTCATCTGCTTTCCCGCTCTGATTTCGTGTAAAGTCATAGCCAGGAACCAGCACGCGCTGAAGCGCTGGATGGTTAGGGTCGACACCTGTATCGATGACCGCGACAATACCTCCGCCTTTTACGTTAAACGTGGCCTGAGTATCTGAGAGGCGAATGAGCTGGGTTGCAGGTTGATTGACATAGCCGTCGGGAACCGTGCTTCCAAAATAGGTGATGGGAGACGTATCTGAGAGCGCCGCTGGTATCGTGTAGCTGGAATTTAAGGCGTGAGCCCGCAGATCCAACTCGGCATGTACGATTCCGGTAGTCGCGTTCAGTACCGCCAGAAAGATCTTCGCGTCCACCAAACCAGAAGAGGTAACGAGGAAGACCTGACCTAACGAGCCATCCAGTCCGCCCCCCACGCTGCAGCCTAACGCCACACAAACGGACTGCATACGCCGATAACCCACCGCTATCGCGGACGATGAACCGGCCTGCCGCCTGGACCGGCATGGCCCAGAATGCACACAGCAAAAGAAAGCCGGGCAAGGCACGACTTTTCATAAATGTCTCCCTTATCTTCGATTTCACGAACATCGCTGTTCGATGCCTCTGGCTGTCACTACAAAGGAGGTAAATCCCTCTCAAAAAAATACAATGTATTTATAGTTTTCATTTAAACGTCAAAATTTTGTGCTAATAGTAGGACCAAATAGAAGCGGTATCAATCGGGTCGGCACGGTGGTGCCCCGGTGTAGTGTAGCTCAAGTTCATGGATAGCGTTCGGGTAACAAGAAGACAAACATTCCTTCTGCGTGGTACTCTTTTCCATCGCGCGATTTCCTTTCGCTCTTCCGTTCCTGGGTACACGCTCAGATGCTCGTAGGAACCATACTTTGTGCTCAACCGTCCCAGATTGCCTCGTTTGCCGCTTAAAAGGAATGGATGCGTGACCCTGATTACGGAGTCAATGGCAGCTTTTCAATATGGGAATTATTGTTACGCGTGGGACTTACACAAGCTCTTCGGAGACAGATACCCAGAAGAGGATTGTTTCTGATTCCCATTTGAATGTATTAGCTCTGGAGTACGGATACAAGTATCGGTTGGATATTTGTGCCAAGGACGTCCGACTGCGAGTGGAATTTGTCCGCACGCTTCGGGAGGCGAGATGCGTCGGACGGCCGCTGCGCCGATCTGGATCCATTGTTCGGCTATTCAAAATTGTTGCCGCTGGAGAGCTTCGGCCACAGAAATGGTGGTGATCATCGCAAGCGTCGCAATCCGCTGGCTGTCGAGGCCGCAGTTGCCGTTGCGAAAAGGTCCGGGGAACTACAACGCTGATGCGCCGACATGACTGAGGGTGGCGGCACGACGGTGCGACCGCGCAGATTGTGACAGCGGCTTGAGGCCACTTCACGACAACCAGCCGCGTCGACCAAAATGGCCGTTCTCCCAAGTTGACAGTGCAGAAAAACTTTCTCGTTGCTGTATTTTTCGGAATGCGGTTTGCCCATCAATACTAGGGATGGCAGCCCACGAGGAGTAGGCGGTGTCGCTCTGCGAGGAAGGAGATCGAATGAGTCATTTTTCTGCCGAGGGTTGGTTTGATTTCGCACGCGGCACGCTGTCACCAGCACAGAGGGCGTCGATGCAATCTCATCTCGATGGCGAATGCAATCAATGCTTCAAATTGTTAGAGATATGGCAAACGGTCTTGGCAACCGTGGCTCGGGAGGCTGCCTATCGCCCGCCCACAAGCGCAGTTCGGTTTGTGAAGGCCGCATACCTCTCGGAGCGGCCTTGGAGGTGGCTTCCGAAGGTAGCAAGAATGGCACAACTCGTTTTTGATAGTTTCCGCCAGCCTGCCGCAGCGGTACGGGGTTCGATGCCTTGCGCTCGGCATTTCCTGCACAAAGCCGACCCCTTTGTGATTGATGTGCGAGTGGAGCCTGAACCTGAGCAAAAGCGTGTTTGGCTTATGGGACAGGTTCTGAATTCCGAAAAGCCAAACATGCAAATCGAAGCTGTAGACGTCGTTTTGCTCAGTGGCGAACGCTTACTTGCAAAGACTGCGACGACTCCCTCCGGCGAATTCACATTTGAGTACCAGGATCAGAGAGGTCTTCAACTTTTTATTAACATCCGCGGCCGGCGGGCCATCGGAATAGTTGTGCCGGATCTAGAAATCTAGGAGTATCTCATTATGTATAAATGCGCACTCATCGGCTGTTGTCCGCATGTCATTCAGCTCATCGATGAAACGGGCTCTTGCTGCCTTATACAAACATAGGGGAGAGATCGAGGACCTGATCTGGTGCCTCGAGTCACGCGCCGGTGGCGACGCTTGCTGGGCTCTCATTCGGGCGCCCTCTTCAAATAGATGAAAACATGGTAGGGGCGACAGGAATCGAACCTGTGACCCTCAGCTTAGAAGGCTGATTTCGCGACGTCGCGGGAGCGCAAACGATTGATTTCACGCGCTACGGTGAAGCACCCCGCGCACGATATCACGCTGTGAAGCGTTTTCTGCTGGGGCAATTGCTGGGGTAGTGAACTCGAGCCGTGATAAACAGGCAATGCAGTCTCAGCACCACACCGCGGTAGTAGGAAGGGCGAGAAACGTGATCTTGGTTTCCGGGCTTTCCAGTTGGACGCCATTTCCACAGTGTGACTGGTTTGATTGTCTTTCGGTTGCTTTCTGTCTCAGCACACTGGCGCAAGCGCTAAAGCGCGACCAAACGCAACGGCGGTGTGGGCCGAAAAGAGGTTGCGCCCGATGTGGGTCTAACGGGCGCTAGGTTCACCTGCTGTTACCTTCAACAATCCGGAGCGGCAACAACCTCGACGGGTGATCAAACTGTCCGGTTTTCCGTAAGCGAGCGATCAAGTAAAACACCAGCCACGCGAATAGGAAACGAAAGAGGCCGATGAGGAAGTCCATACACCAGATGGCCCATGGGCTCTCTGAGGATGACGCGAGGGCTCTGAAGATAGCATCGGCACATAACATCGGCCTTTGGTATTGCTCGTCGATGAC
>JBJMGM010000162.1:0-26414 GCA_045807905.1 Bryobacteraceae bacterium
CCTCTGGCCCGTTTGAAACAAACCCAACGTTCTGCGCATCGAGCACATCATAACCGCGATAGAAAAGCTTGGGGCGATCCCCCGGATCTTCGAGTAGGTCCGCCAACGTGGGCACCGACCCGTTATGCAAATACGGCCCTCGCAACCAGAGCCCTTCTAAGGGCACGTTGACATATCCGTTCTGTTTGACGAAATGGGCCAGTTTCCAGACGTGCCCGGCTCCGTAGTTGTTGTAAGCAGTCGCCGCGTTCTGGGTCCACATGTCGATCCGATGCCGGTCAGTTTCAAGCATCGGATTCTCTACCGGCTCCACTTTGCCCGTGCGAGCTCCGCCTATCGCATGGCATTCGGCACACTGCTGGTCATAGATCACGCGGCCTTTACTCGCGAGTGCTGGGTCGATCTGAAAGGGAAACGCGGCGGGCCGCGCGTGGCTGATGTAATTTCCGATTCGTTTCAGGCTGGATTCGCTGCTGGATTTGCTCCAATCCCGGTCTACCCACCTGGGCGGCGTGCCATCGCCGATGGCGGAAGAGATGACGACCTCTTGGAGATTAGTGTTCAACCCGTCCCAGTGAAACGAGTACGCTTGATGTGCTCCGAGATTCCATAAGGGCACCATATCCGAGTTGCCGATGCTTCCGTCGACCGGTTGATTTAGGACTCGATACTTCACTGGATTGAACGGATCGATGCGGCCGTTACCCCATGCCGGATTGTTCTTCATCCAGCCGTATTGCTGGTATTGATTCTGCTGCCGTCGCAATGTGGTCTTGGTGAACGGAATCAGCACGAAACGATAGGTCAGCCGATCGAGCAAGGAAAGCCGGTAATTCCTTGCGATCTCGGCCATAATCGTGGAGGAAGTGAAGCGCGGATCGGCTGCGCACGCGAAAAGGAAACGCAAATAGTCCTGCGGGCTGGTCGTGTTGCTCGGCCCAGCAGGCACGATGACAGGTTTATCGCCCGGATTCTTTCGATACATCGTTGTATGGCAGAACGCGCAGTTAATGCCGACGCGCTCGATTCCAATCGTTTGTTTCGAAAATCCGACAGGCAGCTCGCGCCCTTCCTGCGCGACAATGCCTAGCGATTCGTAACCTCCGGGATAGGGAAGCTTGTCGGGGAAAACTCGAGGAAGCACCAGCCAGATCCAATACGGCACCCCGGCCGTCCCCTCCGTACCGATTGATCCGTAGAGAAAATGCTCCTCATCCGATGCAAAGTGCGGAGGCGGAAGCTCGCGGAAAAACTCGCAGTACGTCACGCCGGCCATCAGCAAAATGAAGACGATCGCAAGGGCAGTCAAGCGCATTTTCCATTTCCCGCGATCGGCTGGTGGCGTTGTCGTACCAAGCGTCGCATCCGCGACGGTGCGGCCGGCTATCGCTCCTTGGGGCGCTTTCTTGCCTTCGCGTATTGCGAGCGTCAGGAGGATGCCTTCCGGTACTAGGAACGCCAGGTCGAACAGCCCGAACATCATGTAATCGCGGTTGAAAATACAAAAGAAGATCACACCGGCCAGACGCGCCAGCACCGTCAGCCAAGACACGAGTGGATAGTAAAGCGGCCGCAGCGCCGCAGGTATATAGAACAGACTCAGCAGGATTAACAGCAGCGCGGCGAAGCTTGGCCACATCAGAGGCGAGGCCGAGGGCAGCGAAAATACCGCAATCATCTGGTCCGGCATGAACAGCGTCGGCAGCGCGAGAGCGAAATTCGAGAGAATGCCGAGCCAGACGATGCGCCTGAACCATTTTGCGTAGCTATTCATAAAAGATCCATGGCAGACTCGTGGACCTACAGTGTCTTCATGTACTCGATCAGATCTTGCTTCTGATCGCTTGGCAGTTTTGTCCCCCAAAGATGACCGCCGTTACTGTTGCCTGGAATTGTTGTGTCGTAGAAAAAGCCCGCGCCGCGAGCTTCGGGCGTGTCGTAAACGAACCCGACTTTTTGCTGATCGTACACGTCATAACCGCGCACGAACTGTTTCGGCCTGCTCGCCGGATCGATGAGTAAATCCGCCAGGGTGGGAACCGATCCGTTGTGCAAATAAGGCGCCCGAGCCCAGATGCCATCGAGCGGCTGATTCGCATAGCCGTCGGTTTTGCTGAAATGCGTGAAGCGGTAACGGCTCCCCGGGAACAGGTTGGCCTGATTCACGGCAAAAATGTAGGTAAATGACCTGAGCCGGTATGGATCAGTATTGACCGAAGCCAGATTCTCCACAGTTCCGGTTTTGCTGCCGGAGAAACTGTGACATTCAGCGCAGTGCTGATCGTAAATCGCTTTTCCACGTGCGCTACGTGCCTGATCGACGGCGAAAGGATATTTCGGCGGCGGCAAAGTCCAGATCCAGTCGTGGATGCGTTGCAAACTGGCGTAATCGACGGTCACGGGCGTTATGCCCGCTCCTAGTGAAGCGCTCAGATTTCGCTCGTCGACGGAGGTATTGTTCCCGTCCCAATGCAAATGCATGCCCTCGCGTGGTTTCTGATTCCACAAGGATGGAAAATCTGCCGCACCGATCAACTCATCGTGGGGCAGGCGATTGAGATTCCAATTGAACTGGATGGCCTTATACGGATTAAACGTGTCAATGCGGCCGCGGCCCCAACTCGGCTCGGGACCAATCAGCAAAGGTCCGATGCGGTTTTCCAAGGTTAAACTCTGCAGCTTCAAACGTTGGATGAGCACCGTATAGAGCAGCGCCTTCTGCATCAAGCTAACGTGCTCGCCCATCTCTTCGGCCTTCGCGATCACATTGCCGGCGGTCAGGCGATCATCGAGGCTGCACGAAAGCACAAATTGAAAAAAACGCTCACTGTCGAACTGATGAGCGGGCATGCCTAGCACAATCCTGGGCTGGCTATTTGGAGTTTCCCGGACAGTTCCGGTGTGGCAAACAGCGCAGTTCAGCCCGACCTGCTCGACACCGAGACGCCACCGCCGTGAAACCCCGATAGGCATGTCGTGGTTGGGTTCAAAGACCAGTCCCAGCGAGGCATACCCGCCAGGAAGCTTGTCGGGGCAGACCTTAGGCAGTGTTTTGAAGATCAGGTAAGGCGGAAGTGCGCCGCCGACGGGTGTAAAAATGCTGCCACCCGGCTCACTACCGATCGACCCGTACTTGAAATGCTCTCGGATCTCGGCATATTCAAGCGCGTGATCCGATGTGAAGTACCGCAGAAACCAAATGGCGACAATCGCTATGATCGCGAGGGCAATCAAAATCATCCATCGGCGAACGTTGTGCTGCCATTGATCGACTGGGCTGGTGTAGATCCGATCTACGAGCTTCCCTTCGCCCGTTTTGATAACCATTTCATCGCGCATGACCGCCGCTCCTCGTCAGTGCGACACCGCACTCGCACTTGTGGTGGGGGTAGAAAACTGTGAGGGATGGAAAACCTCCATGATCTTGGCGACCATGGCATCATGATTTCCGTCAAAGCGCCGAACGTCATAACAGCCAAGCGGATTCGCGACGGCGTTCACTAAACAGCGGTTGCAGAATGAGCACGGTTTATCGGGAAGATCTCTCCCGGACTGCAGGATATGCGGTAAATCGTGATTCGCTACCAGCGGACGTGCAATTGAAACCGCGTCGGTATACCCATCCGAGATCACACGCCGGATCACCCGTCCATCCTGATATCCGCCCGTATTGATGATGGGAACGCTGACGTTCTTTTTCACTTCCTTGCAGTACTCAGAACTGACAGCTTCAATGGGATGATCCTTTTTCGTGCGTCCCCACATTGCTGTAAAGATCGGCCTCAGAATTTTGAAGTGGAACATCGTGTAATTGAAATAACCGAGGACTCCACTCGAGATCATGGCCCCATACCACCAGTTCAGTTCATCTGGAGGAAAACCACCTGGAGGCAGCAGCGGGTGAGGGAAGATGCTGCCAATTGAGACGTGGATTGCATCTACACCCGCCTCTTCCGCCCACTTAGACACCTGAATTCCTTCTTGAAGTGTGTTGCCCTTCTTCTCCCAGGGATAAAGAGCGTTGCCGAAATCGACGGCATTCAACTTCGCTTGCAGATGATAGTCATCACCCACCTCCTTCCGAATGGCGTGGATGATCTCGATGAGAAACGCAGCGCGATTCTGCAAGCTTCCGCCGTACTGGTCTTTTCGATCGTTGATCGCCGAGCTGAGAAACTGTGTGATCAGGTATCCGTGAGAGGCGTGTAATTCGACCCCGTCCAGTCCAGCCTCCCGCGCCCGGCGCGCACCGTCCGCGAAATGCCTGATGGTGTCCTTGATTTGCTGTAGGTTCATTGCTTCGCAAAGCAGCCCATGGAAGGTGTCCATGCGGCTGGTCGACGAGAGCGCTTTCTGCTTAAAATTTTCAACACCCGGATTGTCCCGCTGCCGTCCCGAGTGGCTCAGTTGCACGATGTACTTGCAGTCGTGGCGGTGCACCGCCTCGCCCAATGCACGCCAGAACGGAATCTTATCGTCGCTGTCGATCATGGCGTAATTCGGCATGATCCGGCCGCGCAGATGGACCGGAGTGAAGGAACTGATAATCGCTCCTACACCCCCGCGTGCGAAAGACTCTTCCCAGTTAATTCGTGTCTGTGTGCCGGAACCGTCATAGTTATCGAACCGGCCGGAGATGTTGGACCGAAACAGCCGGTTTTTCACCGCCAGATTACGGAAGTGCAAAGGCTGGAAGATGACGTCTTTGTCCATAGGAGAAGACCTCTTGTAAAACCCTCGCTAGAAGGTCTTCATGTATTCGATCAGTGCTCGTTTTTGATCATCCGGCAGCTCCGCTCCGAAAGTGTGCCCGTGGTCTTGGATAAAGTCAGGAGACTGATTCCTGGCCAGCAGAAACGGCACTAACTGCTGCAGTTCTGGGTCATATTGGCCGCGATTCTTCAAGGCCTGCACTAACCTGACCAGCAGCTGCGGATTTCTGTTCAGTTGACGAAGCGTCTCCAAAGCCTGACCCGGCTGAACAGCTGCATACACGTTGATGTTCGCCAGGAGATCGATAGGGGTTCCAGCTGGAATTCGAATTTCGACGTCTCGAACTTTCAGCATCGAGTCCGTTCCGGTAACCTTGATCGTGCCGTCGCCGCTGCGCTTCTCCGGCCAAAGCAGTTTCTCCGCAGCATCCTGGAACGCGGTCATGCGGCCCTTCACTGAAGGATCGCCTGTAAATGTACCAAGCATGTTGTTGTGGAAAAATGGAGCCGTCGCCCAGACGTTGATCAGCGAGGGTGTCCGATAGTATCCGCCGCCGCCCTGCGGGATATTGAAGGTGATCGGTTTGCTCTTGTCAAATGGGTTCTCAAGAATCAGCTTCCCTGGAGTTGGCAGTTGCTTGAAAGTGAGGGAAGAGAAGTTTTCCCAAAGGTGGTCGGTGTCCGGATTCGTTCCCAGCGCACGATTGGCATTGGTTCCAATCGCCACTCCCGGATCACTAGAGACCAGCGGATACCGTCCATCATCTGACAGGAAGTTCTTGTCCAGAAAATCACCGGACTTCACAAGCTTCACCCACGCCGCCTTGGCGGCCGGTGAATGCTTGTCCAGACTGCCCTGCGCCACGTCTGATGGCAGCTTGCTCGAATGGCAGCCTGCACATTCCTCTGCGAAAGCTGTTTTGCCTAGATCGAGAATTGCCGGGTCGTTCGTTATATAGCCACTTCCACCTGGCGCGTTCTTCAAGTAATAGGGTTGGTTCGCATCCAGGAAATTTGCGGCATCACCCATCCGCGCCGCTGTCAACTGCCAATCGACGCACTGCTTTTGCGCGGTGGTTAAATTGAACGGATGTTGCGTGGTGGGATTTTTGGCGTTGGATGCAAACGGTGGGGGTCTCAGTAGTCCGACAAAGCTATCCTCGAGGCTGTAGCGGTAATCTGGACAACTTCCAATATTGATGTAGACGCGCAGAGCCGCGCCTTCCGCGCCAATCGAGTCAGACCCGTCTTTTAGAATGTGCGGCACTTCCTGTGTGGTCCCATCGTTCACAATTTCGGCGTGTTTGGGACGCGTCGAGAGGATGTACCAGATGGAATTAATCGCGTTTGGATTGTTGATGAAATCGGTACTAATGCGGCTGGTGTCCGAAGTGCCGGGCTGCTGTGTATCGTAGACCCAATAGAGAAAACTGCTTTGAGTTAGGCGGCCTTTGAACATCTCGCCCTCTTTTATGTATTGGTTGCCCAAGGCCGGAGCCAAATTCTCCCAGTGCGGATCTTCGGGATCCGTCGGTGGCTTCGTCGGATTGAAGGCGATGTGACAAAAGCCACACGCAAGCCCGGCGAGATAGGGAGGCTCGATCCTCGAATCGAAATTCAGAAATTTGTTTGCATCCCACTGCGCCGGATCAAAGGCCGGATTCGGGTAGAGGCGAAGGCCCATGATGCCGCTTGAATAGGGATCTGAGCACGTATCGAGGTTTAGACCGTATGCATCAGGCTCGTTTGACTTCTTGCACCCCGGGTCATTTACAACGCCTAGTTTTTTAAAGCGCTGTTCACGTGGTGTGCTCGTGACGTAACGCAGCATGCTGACGTCCACGGGAATATCAAGAATGTTGCTGATTGCCCAGAGCTTCTTTTCCGCCATTCGCCAGAACCGGGGATTCCCGCGCGCGTTCTCAGGGCTGCCTTCAGTGCGTAGCGGGTCTCCTCCGGGCCACAGATACCAGGTACACGCTCCGGACTTCTGTGGACCCGTCAGATAGTAACCGTAATGATCGGGAAGATAGCCCGGAATGCCGCCACAGTTCTGAGTGTAATTAGCAAACCGGGATTTGGGATCGGGATACTTGGAATTTGAGCCGGTCTTTTGAGGAGGGCACGCGATTATGAGAAAACAAAGGCCAGCAGTTACTCCCAACAGCAGCCTGTACAGACGGAAGGATTTGTCGTTCTTCATAATTTAGGTAACGTTACGTAACTCTCCAGTGGTTTTCCAACTCGGATCACTGAGGTAGCATGTCAGCGGCCACCATCGCCGACTGTAAGTTCACTTACTTACGGGCGAAACTGACGCGAGTCGTTGTTGTGAAGCGCATCATATCTCAATCGAAACACCGGAGCAAGAGTTCTGGAAATTATCCAAGCCGGTGAATTGATTAGATAGCGGCTAATAATACGGATCGTCAGTTGCTGTTAGGATGACTCGGGCGCTACCCGCGATGATCGGCCGGCTTGCGCTTACGTTTTGGTTTTTTCGGCGCGGGCTTTGGACGATAAGCCGGCACATCAGGAACCGTGCCGGCATATAGGCGGCGATAAACATCAGCATTCCGAAGAACAATTTGGATATATCCGCGAGTCTCGTGAAATGGAACAGTTTCGATGAACTCTGATTCTTCACGGAACGGTCCCCAGGTGCGCCAGAGATTCGCGCGGCTAGGACCTGCGTTGTAGGAAGCCAACGCTAACTCCGTCTGGCCGGCAAAAGAGTTTAGTAGATTACGAAAATAAAAAGTCCCGAGCTGGATGTTTCTATCGGCTGTGAGCAATTGACCAGTCGCGTAGTGACGCATATGGAACTGCCGGGCCAAACCACGCCCCGTCGACGGCAGCAATTGCATGAGTCCATATGCATTTGCATGGGAAATAACTTTGACGTTAAATTCCGATTCCTGGCGGATGAGGGCGGCGACCAGAAAAGGGTCAAGGCCCTGTTCGCGGCTGCGCTGCTCGATGGACGCTCTAAACGGAATGGGAAAGGCAAGCTTCCAAAACGGGACGGGAGCTTCGTCAAGTGGCATGTAGAGATAGCCGGGCGCGTACGCTTTGATGTAGCGCATGGCTTGATCGGGCGCGTTGCGAGCCGCAGCAAACCTGGCCAGCTCGTAGGCATAGACGTTTTGTTGATCGCCGTCATTGCGGGCCCCGAACTTCAGCTCGCCTTCCGCGAAGTCGGTCAATCCGGTAAGCTCAAGCAATTGGGCACGATCCACCCGGCTTTGAACCGTATCGCCCGGTGTAAAACTCGGGAACTCAGGACGAGGCGGCCATTGGACAGAGCGCAGAAATTCCAACATGGCCGGGCTGGAAGTAGCCGCCTCGACACTTGGCTGGTCGTGACGTTCGCGCGCGAGGATCGCGTAGTAGCTATTGGGGAAACGTTTGATCAGCTCTTCATAGCAGGCGCGAGCGGAAGCAACATCACTTTTTCGCTCCGATAGGCGCCCGATAAAGTAGATGGCGTTGTTGGCGTCGTCCGATCCCGGATATTGCTGTATATGGCTGCGAAGCAGATCGTAGGCTTCGTCGGCATCTTTTCGATAACTCTCAAAGGCGACTCGCCAGTTGCACCACGCTGCCCGGGGGTTTTGGCGAAAACCTGCAGCGCAGGCGCGGTACAGAGGTAAATAAGTCCCTGCTTCATTATCAACGCGAGCCTGATCAGCAACAAAGATCAACGTATCCAGACGCCATAAAGAATTTGCATGTTGCTGCTCTAACTGTTTTAAAAAAGGCTTAACGTCAGCATGGCGGTCAAGCTTGCGCGCGCAACGGACGAGATAGCTGATACGCTCAGCCTCGGCCTCTGGATCGTCGACTTTTAGGGCTATTAAGTATTCGAAAGCTGCTGACGCGTGATTACTGAGGAAGTCGGCTTCGCCCAAGCGCACGCGCGCGAGGTCACGCTGAACGCCTGCGACCTCGGGAATGGCAGCAGCGAGTTCTATTCGAGCAGCAGCGGGATTGTGGGCCTCGAATAGCTTCTGCGCACGGCCGAGCATCGCGCCTGGCATGATAGGCGGATACGCATCACCGAGGCGCTGCTTCAGATCCACAAGTCCGTTCGCAGCGTCGGTGGCTTCCTTCGCAGCTGGGTAGTTGTAGTAAACGCGCTGAAAGTATTGAGCAGCTTGCGCCAAGTCGCCCGTGGTGGCAAAACTTCGGGCGAGAAGCAAGTCGGCTTCCGGCTGAGGGATGCGCTCGTGATATCTCTTAATCAGTTCCAGCGCTTGCTTTGGGTGATCGCTGTCCAGCTCGGCGCGGACGGCCAGCGCGGCGGCGGGGCCGATAAATGGGGAAACCGGCACTTGATCGAAAACCCGCGTGGCAGCGTTTGCTACTTCGGAGTAGTGTTGCAGCCCATATTCGGCTTGAGCGCGGATGTACTCGGCGTAGTCATCGAGTATCGGCGCTTTTTTTGAGGCGGCGGCAGCGTACTGTGCGGCGGCGGGTAAATTGCCGAGATCCAGTTGGTGCTGTGCAACCGCAATCAGTCCGGCGGCACCGACCACTTTAGGTGCCTGAATAGCGGGCTTGGTTGGCTTGCTAGCTTTCTTGCGCGTGGGCGCCGAAAAAAGAGCTACTGCGAAGGAGGCCATCAACAGCGGACAGAGTGCTAAAAGCATTCCAGGCGTCATCAAACGATGAGCCTGGACACTAAACCAACTGCCCCGGATAGTCTGCTCCTAGTATTTGTTCATTGTTTTCCGCTGCGGTGCGGAGAAGTTCAAGATGAAGATAGTCAACCATGGACGGAATAGTCATGAACTGTTTGCGGTATGTGTCGCGAGCGGTATCAATTTCGCGCCTCAGAAATACATACAGGTTCCGTTGCTGGCGACCAGCACGACATGCACCAGGCCGCGATAGCTGCATTTCGGCAACCTTCACACGCGCGAAGCGCTGGGCCCGAACGTGAAGCATGCGCTGATCCGGGCTGAGATCTACCCATTCCGAGAGAGTCGCCGGGGCGGGCGGTGGTAGCAAATTCGCAGTAGTAGGGTGGGTTGCGATTTGGGTGTGTAAGGACGTATTAGAATGCCGTTCAAGGACCATGGACGCGAGGCCAGCAATCAGCTCTATGCCGCTCAAATCCAGGTGATCCCGGTTCAAAGTAAAAAGAAGTGCGACGACTCGCGGCCCGTTCATTATCGGAACGATGTGCGCGCGCTCTTGGGCATCGGGCAAACTGAGCGCTTCTCCGACCTCGGCAGCAGTTCTGAGCGCAACCACTGTCTCTCTCGAAGTGATTACGTTTTGAAAGGCCGCGCCCGCTGCTGCAGGGAACGACACCGTTTCCGCCAAGTTCAAATTCCGCTGACCTCGAAGATCCAAGACGCCATCTCGGCACGTAAATAGCGCGACCTCGCGGCCGAACTGTAAAGCGCCATCCAGGATGGCGGAGCTCCATTCGCCTTCACTCTCGTACCGACGTAAACGGCGAACGACCTGATTCAACTCGTTTGTCATTTGGGAGCGCGCCGCCTCTGCGGCTTCTGAACGTGCCGCTTCTAACTGGCGCTTCATCGTCTCCCAAATCGGGTCGAGAGCGTTCATGCTGCAACTCGATTTTACCGGAGGCCGCTTTAATGCTCCCCGTGCAATCCGGCGCCCGTTGTACGCGCAGAGGAGGCGGCCGGGGTCTCGGATTCGAGCGTGCTGATGACGCGGCGTCGACCGTCAGCGTTTTCGAGGTCAAAGATGAGTTTCCCATCACTCTGGCTTGCGGCTTCACCTACCCACGCGTTCTCCCCTTCCGAAGCCTGAATCTTAGACAGGCGAAGATTTGGCCAACCAGCATCGAACGAAAACTCGAAGAGTCCTGAAAGTTTGCCAAAGGCGTCTTCAGGCGAGAGAGTAACATCTTGTCCCGAGAAAGTGCCGGCAGCGCGCAAGTTGCGAACCGCGTCTAGCCCCGTTCCGGATGTTTCAACTGTTCCGTCGGCGTTCAGGCGGCCGCCCCTCCAGCCAAAGCCGGTCGCCGTAACGGCAAAGCGATAAAGCGGCGAGTACGCAGCGAGATTCAGCGTTCCGCGTGCGGCTACAGAACCAGCCGCCAAATTTAATTGAACAGAGTTGAACTCGAGCGTTGTGCCTTGCCAAATGAGGTGAGAGCGTAGCGAGCCTAGATTGAAGCTGTCGACGGAAAATTCGTCAACGATAACATCCGCTTCCATATTTCGCGTGGCGAGCCATGGCGGGACAGCGCGACGACCGAGACGCAATCGAGCTAAAAGGCCTGGTGGTCGCAAAGTAGCTTCCAGCGCCGCTTCGATTTCGGCGAGATCGGCGGAAGGTACACGCAGGTGCAGACGTTCGGGATGCGTCAGCAAAGCACTGTAATAGTAGTCGCCGCGCACTTTCTTCTCGCCCAAGCTGGCCGAGAAATGTTGCAAATTGAAAGTGGAATGATCGAAACTAATGCGGCCGGCCGATTGAGTGAGGGGTACAGCCAGTCCGGGCGGGACAAGGGTTGCGTTCGCAAAGTTGATTTGACCAGACCACAAGGGCGTTTCTGATTCGTCGTACTCGTACGTCAGCCGGCCCGTTAGATCCCCTTTTTTAAGAGCAGCAAGCCCAGACGGGCTGGAGAACCA
Source organism: Bryobacteraceae bacterium (assembly GCA_045807905.1). Classification (GTDB taxonomy): domain Bacteria; phylum Acidobacteriota; class Terriglobia; order Bryobacterales; family Bryobacteraceae; genus Bog-105. The sequence goes on from JBJMGM010000162.1 coordinate 11,336, forward strand.
AGGGGCGATTAACATGTTAAGGGCATCGACGGGATATTCATCAACCTGCAGAGACGCAACGATTCGCCGTGTATCGGGGCGATAATCGCCGCCGGCCCGCAATGTTCCACCATAAGAGGTCTGAATCACAGTGGGTTCGAAATGGATGCCTGCAGAGGAAACGTTGGCAGTGGCGACTGCGGCATGAAGCGGTGGAACGTCCGGCAAAGTTGCAACCGCGTCATTAAGGACGAGGCCACCCGCCAGTCCAGATCGATTGGAGTAGCCTATCGCTCCGTCAACCGTTCCAGCCAGTGTTAGGGCTTCCGGGAGAGGGAGGCCCATTCGCTTGCAGAACGGCAACAGATTTTCCGCGGGCGCCTTGTTCAGCTTAGTCAGAATCGACCAAGCAGGCTGAGCAAGGAAGTCATTGACGCGCATTTCCCATGCGATCGTTGGCGGGTTGGCTGCATGCCTGGGCAGGGCTTCCAAAGTGAGGGTGCGAGAGAGTAAGTCAATATTTCCTTGGTAACCTACTCGCCATGCGTCGCCTGTGCCAGGCAAAAGATCCCAACGATGTAGATCGTTGAGGCGCAACTCACCTGAAATTCTAAGTGCCGCAGCGGGACCGCCAATGTTGGCATTACCGCTCGCGATGCCATGGATGCCCAGATCATAGCCTCGGGCGAGCGTAGCGATCTCACTGAGATCAGTGGGATCGAGAGCAATCTTGGCCTCGAGCTGATTGGCCGTGGCATTCCGTGGAGCGAAATACCAGTTTGCAGTACCGTGGAGGTGGCCGAACCCATTCCCAGCTCGATCGGTACGGGCCGGCGATCCTGAAAATTGAACGTAAAGCTTTCCGGAAGCTTCGGGGTAAATGGAAATCTCAGAACCCGCGATGTAAACGGTGATCTTGCGTGTTCCCAGTTTGAAATCGATGCGCCCGTCGGAGATCTCAAGAGCTGGAAACAGATTAAGAGAAACACGGCGCGGCGGCCTGAGGCGCTGTACTAGCTCGACAATATTCCAGGTGCCATCGGTTCGTTTCACGACATTGAGCGAAGGCCCGACCAGACGCAAGCTGGAGAATTGAATGCGGCCGACAAGCAGTTTGTCGAGACGAACACGAGCCTGCAGCGTGGGCACATACGCGAATGGCTCAATCCCATACCGAGGATCTTCGTGGATCGTAACTGCATCGACCGAAAAGCCAATGCCAGAGAAGAGTGCAAAGTGCACCTTTTGAAAATCGACCTTGCGGGCTAGCGAGGCTTCAAGCGCCTTGCGGATGCGTCCGCTATAGTGAGCGGCATCGATGAGCGGGGCGACAAGCCCGGCAACTAGGAGCACGAACACCGTTAAGAAAGCAAATCGCAATAGGCGGCGGGAGACGGATTTGACCTTGAGTGTCATTGCCGCTTCATGCTTAGGCCCTCAACAGGCAGCTCAGTGATAACTTGGGCGTGACCTGATTATAGCGTCGGGATGGAACTCAACAATACCAGATATGACACGGCGAACCCTCTTCACGTCTCTCCCGCTATTCCTTTCAGCGGCATTGCCTCCGGGCGAGTATTCGGGGCCTAAACCGAGAAGTAAGGACCTACCCTACTTACTACACGGCGAGAAGTTAATCGCCACAGAAGTTCAGAAGGCAAGCCAGTCGAACTCTAAAGAAGGACAGGTGTTTTTCGTTCCAGGCACGACCGCGTCGGCACGAACACCGCTGGTTGAGCCCATTTTCCTTTTTTCACCTGACCATTTCAGAGCTGAGCAGCTGGCACTCTTCCGTTTGAGGTGAGGAATGGCCGCAGAGAGGTTGATATTTCGCGGAAGCACAAGAAGGAAGACGCAGACCGGATGTTTCACTTGTCTGTACGTCCGCTGGAGGAGAATTTGTTCCGGATTGAGGTATCCGAGATGCTGGATCCAGGAGAATACGCCCTATCGCCGGAAGGCGATAATACTGCCTTTTGTTTCACGGTCTATTTAAGTAGACCGAGGAATCGAGGCAATGGAACAGCAGCGTCGCGTATTTCCAAGAGAACACACGTGCTAGAAAGAACATGACTTGTTGAAACGAGTCTTTCGAGCTTTTGAATATCCGGACTTCCGGCTAATGTGGCTAGGGGCCTGTACGTCCAGCGTTGGCACATGGATGCAAATGCTCGCCCAGAGCTGGCTGGTGTACAAGCTTTCGAACTCGTCCGTCTATCTGGGCCTTGACGCTTTTTTCGGACAGATCCCGGTCTTTCTGTTTTCGTTAGTCGGAGGCGTTTTCGCAGACCGCAGAAGCCGCCGAAAGTTACTGTTGATGTCGCAAGTGATACAGATGGCCTGTGCGTTTCTGCTTGCAGCATTAGTGTTGACCGGCGTAGTGCGTGTTTGGCAGATCTGGTGCTTGTCGTTCCTGGTAGGTTTGGCGCAATCTTTCGGCGGACCTGCGTATTCGGCACTGGTGCCTACCCTCGTCAGCAGGGAAGACCTTCGGAACGCTATTGCATTAAACTCTATCCAATTCAATTTGGCGAGAGTTGTGGGCCCGATGTTGGGAGGCATTGCGCTGAATAAGTTAGGCCCAGCCTGGTGTTTCGGACTGAACGGCCTGTCGTTTGTAGCGGTCATCATTTCGTTGCTCATGATCCGCGTAAGTTTTGTTCCGGAGAAGACTGAAGAGTCGGTGATGGAGAGCATGCAGGAGGGAATCCGGTTCATACGGCATCGGGAGGGAATGACAAGTCTTGTGGCACTTGCGTTTCTTTTGACGCTGCTGTCGTACCCCCTCATCACGTTCTTACCTGTTATGGCGCGGGAGGTGCTTCACGGCGGCTCGAATACGTTTACGTTACTTTTATGCTTGTCAGGATTAGGGTCGGTCACGGGAGCCCTTCTCGTGGCGGGGATTCACGACCGCATGGGACGGGCCAAGCACGCATTATTAATTACGGTTCTCCTCGGCGCATTCATCGCCGGTTTCGGGACATCGAAGGATCTCGCCTTGAGTTCGGCGTTCGTGTTTGGCGCAGGTGCCGCGTTAATGATTGTCTTCGCCTCGAACTCGTCATTGGTTCAACTCAATGTGCGTGATGCGATGCGAGGACGCGTTATGAGCGTGTATAACGTGGCGTTTCGCGGTGGCATGCCCTTTGGCAGTCTCTTCTCCGGCTTTCTAATTAATCAGACATCAGCACCCGTCATGATGGTTGCCAATGGTTTGTTGGTCATCGTGCTAGCGATGTATTTTTTATTGGTCCAACGGCGACTTTCCAAGCTCTAGCGAATTGCGTTCATCAATGCATACACGTGCGCCTTTTACAATGGAGGCAGAATGTGGATCAAATGTTGGCGTCTGTCTTTGTTGGTTGGTTTGAGTGTGTTGTTCGGCACCCGGGGGATGACATCCGACGTCGGCACGAGCGACTTAGAGCAAGCACGAGACCGCCAGGATTTGGCAGCGCTTGAGCACATGATTCCGCAATACCAGCAGACGGCGCAGGCGGGAGTCGCGAAATCGCAATCGGCAGAAGCGAATTACCGATTGGCGCTTGCTTATTCATACGCCGCCGAAGTGGCAATGGAGCTTCGAGATAAGAAAAAGGCACAAGGCCTTGCCGAAGCGGGAATAGAAGCCGCGAAAATGGCGGTTTCCAAAAACCCATCAAATGCTGAATACCACCGGATCTTAGGCGAGCTTTGCGGTCAGGTGATCCCAGCAAGTCCTGTGTTCGGAAGCCTGAAATACGGGCAATGTGCGCGTGACGAAATAAACAAGGCCATCGAATTGGACGATCGGCTTGCGCTGGCTTACGTCAGCCGGGGCGTCGGCAATTTTTATTTACCTGCTTCTATGGGCGGCGGTGTCGATCTGGCACTGAAAGATTTCGAAAAAGCAATTTCCCTCAGCCCTAATTTAGGAGAGGCGTACCTTTGGAAAGGCATCGCTTTGCGCAAGATTAACCGGCATGCTGAGGCACGGCAAGCCCTGCAGCATGCTTTACAGTTGGATCCGGAACGCCTTTGGGCCAAACAACAGTTGAACAAAACTCCTGCCCAATAGATGCGGCGAGCGCTTCTCCTATGCGTGGGAATAGGTTCAGTTACTTGGCTCGGGTTTGAAATATTCCCCGGCCATACTTACTTACAAGCAGATACGCAAATCTACGTTCCAATGCTGGAGCGACTGGATGCGCCTGGTTACCTATCGCGGGACCTAGTTGCTACAGATCCTCATCTTACTTACACAATTTACGATGAAGTTACACTTTTTCTCCACGCCGTAGTAGGGTTAAGCTTTCAGACGGCTCTGATTGCTCAACAGGTTCTGTACCGTGCGGCGGGGTTGTTCGGCGCCTTTCTGCTCACGCAAGCGATCGGCTTAGGCGATTTATTTGCCTTTCTAGTCGCCACACTACTAAGTTTGGGAGCAGCGCTGAGCGGTCCGGGCGTGTGCGTCGTTGAAGGCGAGGCCGTGCCTCGCGCATTCGCAGTAGGGCTGGTGATTTTGGCTGTGGGCCTGCTTGCGAAGGAGAAGCCGCTCTTGACCGGGGTGGCTGGCGGGCTTGCTGTGTTGTATGATCCAGCAATTGCAGCTCCGTTCTGGATTGTGGTTCTGGTTGCGCTTGTTTTCGACTGTAGGTTGCGGTCACTGCTCCGGCCTGCCACCACCATACTGCTGATTTTCGTCTTGTTGCTTGCGAATCTCGCCCAGCTACAGCCTGGAGTGCTCGAGCCGCAAATCTTTTTTGGCAACTTATCAAACAAGGTTGCCTTCATCCAGCATTACGTAGCAAGCGACGCTTGGGTGTCTCTCTGGGCAGGGCGAGATATTTGGCAGTACCTCTTCATTTGGGTCTGCGGAGTGTGGGCCACGGCTCGTATTTGGTCCACTCTAAATCGTCAAATGAGATGGCTCTTTGTGCTTCTGCCTTTAATTGGAATCATCAGTTTACCTGTGTCGTATTTGCTGCTGGAGCGAATGCGAATGTCACTGATCCCGCAAATAGGGCCTGCACGAGCACTGGTATACACCGCAGCTCTGACGTCTCTCGCCTGCAGCATTGCAGGAATTCGAGCAGCCTTGCGCCGCAATAACTCGGAAGCGCTTCTCTGGTTTGTTGTGGTCTTTGCACTCCCCGTGAACGTGCGCATTCTCGACCTCTTCCGACTTGAGAGCGCCGGAAATCTTCTTCAGCTAATTTTGTGCATTATGCTCGCTGGTTTGCTGACTGCATTCGTAACGCAATTCGGATCAACGAAACTGCGGCCTCTTGTCTTAGTGGCACCTCTCGTCGCAATGCTTGCGGCGCCACATGTCAGGCGCGGCAACAATCAATTGAAGATCGGCCAGGAAACAATCGCGGAAGTAGCAGATTGGGCGGAGAACAATACGTGGGGCAGTTCTATGTTTCTCTTTCCCGACGCAGGACGCGATCTCTATCCGGGTATGTTTCGTGCTGCATCGAGGCGGGCTGTGTGGGTGGACTGGAACACTGGCAGCTTGGGGAACTACTTTGAGTCATTCGCGCTTGAATGGTGGGAGCGATGGCAGCAGACAATGCAAGGGTCATTCTCGCCGGGCCGGCTGCATGGGATGCTGTCACTGCCGGTTGACTACTATGTGTTGAAACGGCGGAACCAGTTAGCCGATATGAAACCGGTGTTTGAAAATCGCGATTTTGTGGTCTATGACTCGGCAGACTTGAAGAAATCAGAAGTGCCCTTCCGAACCGGACATCAACCAGGCACTAGCTATTCAAATTGATCCCGAGTTTCTTAAGCTCCTCGGCATAATAACGCTTGTGCAACAAATCGTACTCTTCGCCGCCTTCCGCGATGTCTCGCTTCTGTGTGCGGATTTTTTCGCGCGCGGCGCTGTCAACACGGTGCTCGATCTGAAGTATGTCAGTTATTTCACGAACGAGTGCCAGACGCAACTCGTTTGGATCCTTGCGTACTCTGAAGTCTCTTGATTTGCGAACGGCGGAGACGATCTTGTGAGCCAGATCATTCACTTTGTCACGTGACAGCTTCATAGGGTCGCCGGTATCCCGACCAGCGGCGCGAACAACCTTCCGCTGTGAAAGGAGCTGATTCTTGATTCTGCGGAACATCTCATGGTAAGAGACGTTTTCCCGACGCATGTAGTCGCTGTAGTCATCCAGCAGATCCCTAACCTCATCGTTCAGCCTATCTTCGACCGATAAATCTTCCTCAATGACTTGGGCGATGACTTCAGCGCCGGTGGCCGGATTGGAGATCTCGAACGCAGCAGGACTGAGGCGGTTGACCAGTTGCCGTGAAAGATATGCGATGAACTCTCGGGCCAATAGCATCCGAGCGTTAGTTTAACAATTCGGAAGTTTATCAAAGATCAAACTGGAACTACGACCGGCGTCCTACCCGGTACCGTGGTTCCCGAGGAATTCACTGTCGATAGGCTTGCGACCGCGAAATCCGTCTTCAATGTGATGCCAAAAACCAATGCTTGATTCGCCGAGTTTCCAGCAGAGGTACACTTCTTCGCCACGATAGATTGTCGGAAAATCAACCAGCCCTATTTCGATATCTTTCAATTGACAGCCGATTTCCTGAATCTTCTCGAGCGCTGTCTTCAGACCGCGGGCACACGCATCTCTGCGCGTCCGAATCTGCTGAACCGATTCGCGCGGCAAAGTCATACCCCCGCTGAAAGCAATCCGTTGATTGATCTTGTTAAGCTCCGCGTCCGCTGCTTCGTGGTCTTGTTTGAGCTGAATCACAGTCCGGAGGAGCCCTTCTAGCTGCGGAAGGAGACTCTCGGCCTCAAGCAAAGTGAACAAACGTGGCACAGAAAAGAAAAAGCGCCGAAGCTGGAGCCATCGACGAGATGAGTATAGCAGCGGCGCGCTAGTATGCTGGTTGGTTGCGAATTGGGATTCATTGTTCGACAGCCGGCTCGCTCGAAAAAGCCGCCATTAAAGCAAATGAGCTGGGTGCTAATACCTTCCAAATTTTCTCCGCCAGTCCGCGCATGTGGCGCGCCAAAATTCCCGACCTGCAGCAAGTCCGGCGCTTACATCAGGAGCGCGAAAAACATGACCTGACTCCGCTAGTGGTTCATGACAGCTATCTCATCAATCTGGCATCGAACGATCCAGTGATCCGTGAGAACTCGGTTCGCGCGTTTACAGGTGAGTTGGAACGCGCCCTTCTTATAGGAGCGGAATACCTGGTCGCGCATCCCGGAAATTACAAAGGTTTGACCGTGGATCAGGGAATATTCAATGTTGCGGAAAACCTGGTTCTGGCATGGCGAGCTGTGGATGAGCAGCTTAGGGGCAAACCGAAACTGACCATTTTGCTTGAGAACACTGCAGGAGCGGGCGCGCAATTAGGCGGGCGCTTGCACGAGCTGGCCACTATTCGAGAACTCACTGGTGGATATCTAGACATACCGATCGGCTATTGTCTCGATACGTGCCATTGCTACGTCTCGGGATTTGACATCGCACACGAACATGGGCTGACGAAGCTGATAAAAGCCGCCTCGCTCACCTTAGGGCTCGACCTGGTACCAGTGATTCACGCCAACGACGCGAAGGCCGGCTTGAACTCGCATGTGGATCGGCACGCCAATATAGGTGAAGGTAATATTGGTATTGAAGGCTTTCGCCGCATTCTCAAGCATCCAGAATTGCAGGGAAAAGCTTTCATCCTCGAAACACCCGTAGACAAGCCGGGCGATGATCTTCGTAACGTCACGGCATTGAAGGAGCTGGTATCCCCGAGAAAGTATTCGACCACAACGCAATCGAGGAGAAGTGGTGTGAGCGCTGGTCGCACGACCCGTCTCTCTACGTAGCGGACGCCCCGGATAAGCCCAAGTACTACGTTCTTGAGATGCTGCCGTACCCGAGCGGCAAGCTCCATATGGGACACGTGCGCAACTACTCGATTGGCGACGCCTTGGCCCGTTATATGTGGATGCGCGGCTATAACGTTCTACATCCAATGGGCTGGGACGCCTTTGGGCTTCCAGCGGAGAACGCGGCGCTGAAGGCTGGCCGCGAGCCCCGGGAATGGACGCTCAGCAACATCGCACATATGAAGGCGCAGATGCAGCGCATTGGTTTTGCCATTGACTGGAATCGCGAAATCGCGACTTGCGAACCCGAATACTACCGCTGGAACCAGTGGTTCTTTTTGAAAATGTTCGAGCGCGGCCTGGCGTACCGCAAGGAAGCGATGTTGAACTGGTGCCCCGAATGCGGCACTGTGCTTGCGAATGAGCAGGTGGTGAACGGTTGCTGCTGGCGTCACGAGACGACGCCTGTCGAGCAGCGCGCGATGCAGCAATGGTTTTTGAGAATCACGCATTACGCCGGTGAATTGCTGGACGCCTTAGGTGATCTTGAAAATGGTTGGCCGGAACGCGTTGTTTCCATGCAGCGCAACTGGATCGGCCGGTCCGAGGGCGCCGAAGTCGACTTTGCCGTCGTTGGGCTCCCCGCAAGCATCCGTATCTTCACTACGCGCATTGACACGATCTACGGTGCCACGTGCCTGATCCTTGCGCCCCAGCACCCGCTTGTCGATCAGCTTATCCAAGGCGAATCAGCGCGACTGAAGATTAAAGAAATTATTGACAGCACTGCACGCCAAGATCCCGGGCGAATCGAAAAACTCGGTCTGTTTACTGGTTGCCATGCCATCCATCCGTTTCATGACCGCAAGGTTCCGATCTGGATCGGAAATTTCGTTCTGATGGGATACGGCACCGGCGCGATCATGGCTGTGCCGGCACACGACGAGCGCGATTTCGAATTTTACCGCACCTACGGGTTACCGCTTGTGCCAGTAATTCGGGCTGTTGATGCACCGCTCGCCGATGCAACATCCATGACCCAAGCCTTTGTGGAAGACGGAATTCTCGAGAATTCGGGTCAGTGGTCGGGCTTACCGAGCGCTGAGGCGCGGCAGAAAATGGTTGCTTTCGCCAGCCAGCGTGGTTTTGGCAGCCCGGCGATCACGTATCGCATTAAGGATTGGGGCGTCTCGCGGCAGCGCTACTGGGGCACGCCGATTCCGATCATTTATTGCGCGCTATGCGGTGTTGTTCCGGTTCCGGAGCAGGATCTCCCGGTCTTGTTACCTCCCAACGTAAAGATCACCGGCCATGGCCGATCCCCTTTGCTAGGGGTCCAGACATTCATGAACGTGAAATGTCCGAAGTGCGGCGGAGCGGCGCAACGCGAAAGCGACACCATGGACACGTTCGTCGATTCTTCCTGGTACTTCTATCGTTATTGCGATCCCCATAACGACAGGGTGCCTTTTGACCGGCAGACCATTGCACACTGGTTTCCAATTGATCAATACATCGGCGGCATCACTCATGCGATTCTGCATCTGATCTATTCCCGGTTCTGGACCAAGATGATGCGAGATCTGGGATTGATCAGCAACAGCGAACCGGCAAAGAACCTTTTCACTCAGGGCATGGTTCTGATGGGCGGCAGCGCTATGTCCAAGTCGAAAGGAAACGTTGTCGATCCGGATGAGATGGTCGAAAAGTACGGAGCCGATACATGCCGGCTTTATACGCTGTTCGCCGTTCCTCCGGAGAAGGACATGGACTGGAATGAGTCGAGCGTGGAGGGGCAATACCGGTTTTTGGCACGCGTCTATCGTTTCGTCACCCGCAACGCGGACGGAAAAACCAGCCGTGACGTGAACGAGGCCGACCGAAAGGCCCTTCGGAAACTGCACGAGACCATTAAAAAAATTACAAATGATTTCGACAGTCGATGGCATTTCAATACGTCCATAGCGGCGTTAATGGAACTGGTGAACGAGTTGTACGCTCTCGAGGCAAACCTTTCGTCAAAATGCATGCGGGAAGTCTCCGAGAAACTGAGTTTGATGCTTGCTCCTTTTGCGCCGTATACGGCTCAAGACCTTTGGCAGACCCTTGGTAAGAATGGACCCGTGTTTCGGGAAACTTGGCCGAGTTACGATGCGGAGCTTGCGAAAGAGGATTTAGTGGAAATTCCGGTGCAGGTAAATGGCAAATTGCGCGCCCACCTGCACGTTGCGCCAGGAATCCCCAAGCAAGAGTTAGAGCGACTGGCCCTCAAACAGGAAAACGTGAAGCCGTTTATCGAGGGCAAGGACATTCTGAAGGTGATAATCCTTCCGGATAGGCTGGTGAACCTGGTAGTCAGGTAATTTGCCAAACTCTGGCTATCTAATAAAAAAACCATTCTGATCGAACCTGTTTTAACCTATAAGTGAAGGCGGGAGTTTGAGCGTAGAGAATGCGGTGTGGGCGGACTGTGTTAGCAAGACGTACCGCTCTGGGGGCGCGGAAGTAGTTGTTTTCAAGGACCTCTCGCTAGAAGTGCGTCGCGGTGAGCGGCTTGCCGTTATCGGGGAGTCAGGAGCCGGCAAATCAACGTTATTGCATTTGCTTGGCGGTTTGGACAAACCTTCGAGTGGCAGGATATATGTCGGCCATGAAGAGATCACCTCGTTGCCGGCCGACGCGTTGGCTGACGTTCGCAACCGGGAAATTGGATTCGTTTGGCAGAATCCGTCTCTGTTGCCCGAGTTCAGTGCTATGGAGAACGTGATGATGCCTTTGCTGATTCGGGGATTACGCCCGGAAGAGGCGGCCGCGACGGCGCGTCTAAAGTTAGAGGAAGTGAGACTTCAAAAGCGCGCATCGCACCAGGCTGGAGAATTGTCGGGTGGAGAACAGCAGCGCGTCGGATTGGCTCGAGCGCTTGTGGGACGTCCTCGTGTGTTGCTTGCCGATGAACCAACAGGAAACCTGGATTTCCGGACGGGGGAGGCGATAATCGGGCTACTCGACGATCTACACAGATCTCATGAGTTGACTTCGATTTTCGTGACCCACAACATTTCGTTAGCTTTTCGTTGTGATCGAGTTTTAGAGTTAAAGAAGAGCACTCTGCGTACTCCGTCATCGATGGACCTGCAGGAAGCCGGAGTTGGACAAGACGCAACCCGTCTTGACGGTGGTACTTATGTTTGAACGATATACCGAAAAAGCACGTCGCGTAATTTTCTTCGCGAGATATGAGGCGAGCCAGTTCGGGAGTCCGTACATCGAGACCGAGCATTTGTTGCTGGGTCTTTTGCGGGAGGATAAAGCGCTCGCAAATCGTTTTTTGCGGTCGCATGCCGCGATCGAATCGATTCGCAAGCAGATAGAAGCGCATACGACGGTACGGGAAAAGGTGTCAACTTCGGTTGATCTGCCGCTTAGCCATGAGTGTAAGCGTGTGCTGGCTTACGGCGCCGAGGAAGCAGAGCGCCTAAGCCACAAGCATATCGGAACAGAGCATCTGCTGTTAGGCTTGCTTCGCGAGGAGAAGAGCTTTGCCGCGGAGATCCTGCATGAGCGAGGACTCCGGCTTTCGGCCGTACGGGAGGAGATCGCGCGCTCGGCATCGGAAAAGACCTCAACCAACCGACCCAAAGAGAGTTCGTTGCTGGCGGAATTTAGCCGTGATCTCACTCAAGCTGCGGTAGACGGTATGCTCGATCCGCTAATCGGCCGCGATTCTGAAGTAGATCGCGTGGTCCAGATCCTTTGCCGTCGAACAAAAAACAACCCAGTGCTGATTGGCGAACCGGGCGTGGGAAAAACGGCCATCGTAGAAGGGCTGGCACAGCGCATCGCAGATGGGGACGTGCCGTCATTCTTGTCTGATAAGCGAATCCTGGCGCTTGATCTGTCGCTGATTGTAGCTGGCACAAAATATCGGGGGCAGTTCGAAGAGCGTCTGAAAACCATCATGAAAGAGTTGATGGAAAATCAGAATGCGATCATCTTTATCGATGAGTTACATACGCTCGTGGGGGCAGGTTCGGCCGAGGGTTCGCTGGATGCGGCGAACATTTTGAAGCCGGCCCTTTCGCGGGGCGAAATTCAGTGTATAGGTGCAACAACGCCGGCTGAGTATCGCAAGTCGATTGAAAAAGATCGTTCTTTGGAGCGCCGCTTCCAGGCCGTAAAGGTCCCTCCTCCCAGCGAAACGGACGCGATTCGAATCCTATTCGGGATCAAAGAGCGTTACGAGAAATTCCACGCCGTTGCCTACACTGACGAGGCGATCGAATCGGCCGTATACACCTCAACGCGGTTCATACCTGATCGTTTTTTACCAGATAAAGCAATTGACCTAATTGATGAGGCCGGCGCGCGCGTGAAGCTGCGGCAAACGACGCTGCCTACCGAAGTTGCGGACATTCAGAAAAGGATCAAATTCATCGTGCACCGCATGGAGAATGCGATCGCGAACCACGAGTTTGAAAAGGCCCGTTTTTACTCTGACGAGGAACGCAAGGAGCGCGAAAATCTGCGACAGCTCCGGGAAAAGTACAATTTGGACGATACTTCGACTGGTGTTGTATCGAAAGACGACATTGAAGACGTGGTGGCGCGATGGACTGGCGTGCCAATGACCTCGATCAAAGAAGAAGAAATCAACAAGCTCTTGCGCATTGAAGAAGAGCTGCACAAACGGGTGATCAGCCAAGAAAAGGCGATTTCGGCGCTATCCCGGGCGATCCGCCGATCGCGCGCTGGCTTAAAATCCCCCAAACGCCCGGCGGGCTCATTCCTGTTCCTCGGACCTACTGGGGTTGGCAAAACAGAGGTTGCACGTGCACTAGCGGAGTTCTTATTTGGTAGTGAAAAGTCGCTGATCCGCTTCGATATGTCGGAGTTCATGGAGAAACATTCTATTTCGAAGCTGATCGGATCCCCTCCCGGTTACGTGGGCTACGAAGAGGGCGGCCAGCTCACAGAGCGTGTGAAACGGGCTCCATACTCCACCATTCTTTTAGATGAGATTGAGAAGGCGCATCCGGATATCTACAATATCTTGCTCCAGGTGTTCGAGGATGGCCAACTGACGGACGGACTCGGCAATACGGTCGATTTCAAGAACACAATCATCATCATGACCTCGAACCTCGGGGCGAGATTCTTGGACAAGCGCGGCCAGATTGGGTTTTCCGCCCCCTCAACGACGGGCCTTCCGCAGAAGGTGGAGGACCAGGTGATGGGCGAAGTAAAGCGCGCGTTCAATCCGGAGTTTCTCAACCGTCTTGACGAAGTCATACTGTTCACCTCGCTCGTGGATGAAGACCTAATCAAGATCATTGAGCTGCTTGTCGAGCAGATCAACGCGAACCTTGTCGCCAAGCAGATCAAGATCCGGCTCGACACCGACGCCGCGAAGTACATTCTTGATAAGACCTGCGGGGATCGCAGCTACGGTGCCAGACCGTTGCGGCGGGCGCTGCAGAAGTACATCGAAGATCCCCTGTCCGAAGCTCTGATTCAGGGATCACTCCCCCGGCCTGCGGAATTGGAAGTGTACGTCGGCGAAAACGGTATCTATTGCAGACCAGTTGGGGAGCTCGAAGGCCAACCGGTGGCGGCCGGTGATGCTGGTGAGATTTCGGCTCCAGCAACAGGCACACCGCTCTATATGTTCTGATCGGGTCGGGCGCGCCCGAGCCCTACCCGCGTTTTCTATTCCGATACGCTGAATTGAATTGTCCGTGCGCTCATCGCGGCACTCCGACGCGCTTGGACGTATATATTCCACTCCCCGGGGAATGGAAAAATCGGTTTCGCGAGGTAAACGCCTGCGTTTAATGCAGGAGCCGGAAAAACCTTGAGGTATGAATGGTCTGACATCTCAATCTGGAGTGTCACTCTGGCATCCGGTAGCGGCTTATGAAGTGCGTCGTTAATTCGAATTTCGAATGGTACTTCGACGCCTGTCTGGAGCTTGGCTGTGGGTTCAAAGCGGATCTCGAAATTACCTTCCCGTTCTACTGCGGTTAACAGGCCGAACGCGCAAAGCAGCAGGGCGACACATTTCACGACACCATTTTAGCTAGTAGGGCGTGCGTCAATAGCGCTCCAAATGTACGCCGCCCGTGGTTGTTGTGGCTGAGATCAGCGGACCGCCTTTCCCTACTTGCCCCGACAAGTGATGCTTCGAGTTTTCATCTGTGGAAGACAGAGTGAGATTGTTGCTGATACTCGATACTCTCGTTTCGGCATTGATCTTTGCATTTGTATCGCTCGGCAACCGGAGCGTCACACCGCCATTTGTAGTGTGAGCGTTTACCGGATTGTTGTGAAATTCGGCAATTGCGAGAACAATGCCGCCGTTGGTTGTCGAAGCTCGAATAGGCTGACCATCTGACGGACGCATTACTGTGACTTCGATTTCACCATTTGTCGACTCTGAATCGATGCTTCCCGCTTTGAGCCGCCCGCGGACAGCGCCGTTTGTGGTGTGCGCCCGCTCGGAACCACTGCATTGTTCAAGCTCGATTGCGCCATTGGTGGTGTGCAGATCATAATCGCCGTTATCCCGTGCCATTGAAATCCGGCCGTTGGTGCTGCCCACTCGCCCGCCTCCTTCCAAGTCTTCGACGGAAACGCTTCCATTGGTGGTTTGCGCGCGCGAAAGAGTGGTTTGACGCGGCACGCGTATCATGTACTTTGCACCGTAAGACCCGTGCCACGAATCTTTCGGCCGCTCTGTCGCAATTGAGGCGTTATTACCGTTAACGCTTACGTTTATTTTGATCTCGTGCAGACGGTTGGCATTTGACGCAAACTTCGTGCCTGAGACATCGATCGCGTTACGATCCCAGCCTACGATGTCTACTGACCCATTTTTGTTGTCCAATTCGAGACGGCCCCCCGGTTGCAATGGGTACGAATAGTGGAAGTCTTCTTTAACGGGATCGAAGTCGCCGAGTTCGCCGCAACTTGTCAGTAGCGCGCCACCTATTAGCGTAATTCCCATCCACATTCGTTTCATTCTGGATCCCGCCTTGAAGATATTCGGAACCAGAATACGCAAATTCGCAAACTGTTGTTCCGTAGCATACCTAGGTACAGCGGCTAAACTGAAGAGGAACGTGGGGGCGTAGCTCAGTCGGATAGAGCATCAGCCTTCTAAGCTGATAACGCTATTCCTAAATACTTCTCAGCAAGCGAGATGGAAGTCGTCACCCCGCAAAACCCCGCAAAACGACGTAGGACAATGAAAACACC
>JBJMGM010000163.1:0-4540 GCA_045807905.1 Bryobacteraceae bacterium
CGCCGTTGTGTAAGACCGTGAGAGCATTCTCGTCGAGAACCGGCGTTGTGTTCGACGCCGACCCATTGATGGTCACGATGTTATAAAGTTGACGCACCAGGTTATGCGTACTGTAGAACGCCGTAGCTCCCCCGACCAGACCATCAAAATCGTCCGGGAAACGTTGCATCTCGGTCGCCGCTTCACTGCCGCCCTTCGAGCAGCCAGTGAAGTAGGCGTGACGCGCCGCGACGCCGTAGAACGCTTTGACGATACCCTGGGAGTTCTGGGCTGTCTCATGTACTGCGTTGATGCGCCAGTCTAGAACTTTGTTTGTGTCAAGAAGGAAGCCCGGGATGTCACCCGCTGTTCCGTCGTCCGTGCTTGCAGTGGCATAACTTTGGCGTAGAGCGATCGCCATCCCACCATACTGGATTGAACCGGCAAGGCCGCCATTACCGATTTGCTCAAACTTGTGGTTCCAGCCACCGAGCGGCATCCACAGTTCGAACCCGATGTTCGACGTGGGCCTCGGCTTTGACTTGCCCACCACCCGGCAGAATGCGGGCAAGTTAGTTTGTCCCATGAAGGTTCCAGCCGGCATCTCTTCGGCGGTGATCGTGGTATTCAAGACGGGCAACGAAATACCCGCCAGGCTTGCGCAGTTAGAGGCCGCTGCCGATACGCAACCGAGCGCTGTGGTGGCGAGTAACGTTCCTAGGAAAGTCAGTCCTAAATTTCGGCTGGTCATGACGTTTCCTCCATTCCTGAGGTAGAGCACCTCGAGCTTTTTGGTTACGGCAACTGACCTCAATCGACCGTGCCGCTCGTCTGTTAACCATTAACCTTAGGTCGTGCTTTATTCGATGTCAAATTCGTCGTCAGATGCGCGGAGGACGGGGCGGAATTGCAGGAAAGGAGTGGTTGGATTGATATGGGACCAAATTCTTTGGCAGTTCACTCGCTCTCGCTGCGCAAGGGCGTCGCGGATCGCGTAGATGCATTCTTCGCGTTCTAGCGTTTTCAGCGGCACGTAATCGTGAAGCCTTGCTCCTGGGCCGGAGAGCCTATCGTAGCGCTCCAAGGCTCTTCTCATAGCGGCATCGAAGCGCTCGGTCTCGGTGGTTTTTGGTGGCGCCTCACCGTTCATGGGGTGGCCCTTTCTATCTATTCGTAGCGTTAGTGGCCGCAGCTTGAAAGCTTGAAATATCGTCTTGCATTTTTAGCCTCTTCGGAGGCTTACCGACTGCAACAGATACACCCAGCCTCAACTTCCAGAGGTATGTCCTCCAACTGTGTCGGGCCCGCCGGAGGACGGAGGATATCAATCGCACGTTTTGGCGCAGGCTGGGACCGCCAGCACTAAGCCAACAACGATCCAACGATCACCCGCGCGATGCTCCGGGAACAAGCGATGGACATGCGGTTGTTGCGTCCGGAGTCTTCCTATCTCGATCGACATCCGCAGCCGCGATGACGCCTCCCTCGTTCGCTCCGGTGCGAGCTTTGTCGACCTTCGTCGGCTCGTGGATTTCCGCCCATTTCCTAAATCCGCTCATCTTGGGATTCATCGATTTACCCATGACCGTGTTTCTTTACAAAATTTCAGGCTTAGAGTCCTTGATAGGTCGCGATTGCCATGACCATCAGGACGACAAAAAACGGGAATGACGAGGGGTGGAACAAACCAGGCTCTCATTGCGCTTTCCCTTCTCCAGGCTGTGGGGTTTGATGACGACTCTGCGCCCTCCAGAGTCCCGCTAGGCGTTTCGCCTTGGTGATCTGTGCCGGCGTCAACCGGATGGAGATCCGTTCGTACTCCGACCGAGCCCGGTGTCGGTGAATGCCGCGCGAACTTTTTGTCGCCAGCAAAAACCAGACACAAGCGTTCACCAAGTTTTCTGATGCGTTCGGGCCGCCCGCATAAAGTTCGGCTAGCCTGCTCTGAGCGCGCGGCAGGCCCTGCTCGGCAGCTGCCAACAGCCATTTGATCGCCTGCGTTCGATTGCCTTCGATGGCATACCCATTGTCGTCCTCACGGCTGTCAAAGAGGACGCCGAGATTGAATTGCGCGGCGGCGTCACCGCTTTCGGCAGCAAGCCGGAGGTGCCTCATCGTGCTGGTTTCCATCTCGCCTCCTACCAAATCGCCGTGCTGGAAAGCTCCGCCGCTGTTGCATGTCTAGAGCAGGACGGCGATGGTCACCCGTGAACCTACAGCATCAGTAACTCACCGCCGCCATACCTCCGTGCGCCCTCGATTGCTGGCCGCCAGCACTAGATTTTCTTAAAAGTGTTTGTTTTGGACGTTACTTCGTTGCGTATATGGGGCTAATTTATTCAAGTTCAATGGCATTTAATTTATAGACCAAGCAAATTATTACCCTGAAACTTTATAACCATTGGTTACTGCTAGCATCGGCGACATAAAAACGATCAGAACGCTCCGCAGCGACGCTCCGCTTACGGTCTCGGGTATGAAGGGCAGCTATCTGCCAGACGAAGCAATCTCGCGACTGGGAAAGTCTGCTCCGCGCCTGTCTCGATGGATTGCGCCAGACCCAATACGGACTCCTTTGGACGCCGTTCCCTCAGCGGCCTGGCCGAGGTTCTTGCGACCGCGGTCGCCTCGATGACAGCCTTGCTGCAGCGGACGAGGCGCTGCGGCGCACCGAGCGAAGCGACGAATTCTGCTGGATGCCAGAAGCACTGCGGGTCAAAGGCGGAGCCCTACTGTTGTCGGATAAAGCGGACACGACTCCAGCGGAGGACCATTTCCGCCATCCCTGGATCTGGCGCGTCGCCGGGGGCGTCCCTGGCGCTGCCGCACGCGCGTCGCGGCAGCGCTCGTCATTTCGCCCGTGCAAAACGACGTCGTGGCCCTGGTCGGAGCTTGGCCGACCTCACTGAAATACGATTGCGAGCCTCGCCCCCGTTAGCCGGCCTGACGACGCCATTGCCAAGAACCTCCGGTCCGTTCTTTGACCGGATTTTCGCCGGCGTCCCCAGGAGGACCGGCGCAAGATCACTTTCGAGAATGCGGTAAAATTCGGGTTCGGGCCGAACTGACAGGACGCGCCACACCGGGACGCCCGGGCCGAACCGAAACTAAGGATCGAGCCCCAATGGAGATACCTGGTTTCTTGCTCGCGATCCCGCAACGGGCTTGGCCTTTGTAAGACACGAAACAAATGAGCCGTCAGGCGGTCGCGTCACCGATATCAACATTGGCGCATTCCTCAACGGACGAAGAAACCCTGAACACGAAGCGCTGTTGCGCCTGATTGGCAACTCAATCGCTGAAACTTGTGGGGCCGACGCCGGCGTGGTGTCTCGATCGAGGAGATCGCGCGTCTTCTGAGGCGAGCTGGAGGAACAGAATTCCGCCGTTGATGTTCGATGGGAAGGAAGGCCCACGGTATGACAAATCACCGATGCGACGAACCGCCGACGAACCAAGTTCTCCGGCCTTCTCGGCTCATGAAGTTAAGGGCGCGTACGTGGCTACGCCGAAAAGGACGAGTTGATCGCCATTCTTTAGTGAATTGCTGGACGAGGCAGGGCGGCAGGGGGTTCGAGTTACCCATGAAAGACCAGGGCGGCCGGCGGCGGACCTGTGGGGCCGAGCTGCTGCGGTTCATAGAAGGAGATGAAGCACGCTGATGCACCATGTTGGCGCGGCACCGGACGGCACCCAGTTAGCGGCACCGGACGGCACCCAGTTAGCTGATAAAGCCGCGATGACGCATGATGCCGCTAACATGAAGCGAAAGAGCTAGCGATGGACCTGGTATGGTGGAGTGAGCACCCTTCCGAACTCCCGCTGCTTCTTCTGACGGCAGTAGTTACCCATTTATTGATTTCGTTCTCCCAGACCCTGATGCACTATGGCCTCGGCCATCGGCGGCTCGGCGGGATATTGTTCCGAAATCACATCCATTATCATCACGTCCATTATTCGAAAGGTCACTTGGTATCTCTGGTACATACCAAAAATGATGGCAACAACACACCGTTCTTTTTGATTCCCATAGCATTGATGATCGCATCCACGTATTTCATATTCCCGATAGGGGTGTTTACAGTCCAAATAATTACTGCAACCGCTTCGTTCGCTGCCCATGTATATCTTGACAAACAATACCATACAGCAGGATCACTGCTTTTACGATTTGCTTGGTTCAGGAGAAAGCAGCAGCTACATTTTGTTCATCATACACATGGCAACAGCAATTTTGCCATTATCGACAATTTTTGGGACAGACTTCTGGGTACTTACCGAAATCCTGATGCCGACGATGCCGAAAATCCCCACCAGATGGCTGCCTCGGACGGTCAAACTAACAAGAAACTGATGCCGGGTCAGGCTTCCAGAGGGGTGATTTGAACGGCATAACCGAGATTGTGGAGTCGCGTGACAAGGCGTCTGGTTTGAGTGGCTTTGGCTCTGCCGTCGAAGTGATCGGGGCCGAGATCCTGGTAAAGGGTGGCATGCGCGAGCATGTGGTACGCCGCGGTCAAGATTAGTGTGCTGAAGGTTCAGCAGAAAGGCTGAGACCGGA
>JBJMGM010000164.1:0-9379 GCA_045807905.1 Bryobacteraceae bacterium
CCGACGAGTGCGTGCCGATTTGTCCGGCGGACTTGAGGTTGTCATCGGTTGATAAAATCCTGCCATGAATGCGGCAGTACGTCTGACATGCGAGCGGCATCCCAAACCGCCGGCACAAGACGGGTGGGCGCTCTCGGCCGGCAAACTAGTGCAGCGAAGAGGTCCGCTCTCGACTCGGGCGTGAGATTTCGGGAGCTTCCGGTGGCGCCGCCCCGGGTGAGTCGCCCGGGCCGGCCTTCTGGCGTCGATTAATCGTGCGACCGGCCAGTGCTCCTAGAAATGCTCCGCAGAAGCCCGCCGCCTCAGAAGCCATGGGAGCAAGATTCACCTTATCCGCAGCCACTGAGAAGGCGCAAAACCCAATGAATCCAAGCCCGGCCAGTTTCCAGATCGCAGGCCCTCTCATCGTCATATTTCGTCCCCGCCCAAAGGGAAGTTCGAACGCTCGAGGAATCTCTCATATGGACTGTGCCCGTCATCAGGCGTCACAAAAAGGGCGAATCGGCTGAGCCTGCCATAAACCACCATCGCGAAGCGACGAAGAGAGTGAAGCTTGCTGAAATTCAGAGCCAAGTACCGCGAGGGCGCCTGGCGGCGGATGGGAAGCATGCAAGCACGCGGAAGGGGCAGTGGGCGTGTTTCTGTTCGTTCTTGCGCCCATTCCTTGGAACCGCTTGTAGACGGCTGCCCCTTCCCAGCGCGGTCGATGGGCCCAGAGCCAACATGGAGCCTCCGTGCCCTCAGGCTGGCGGCACAGGGGCCAGATCCGGTTCCTGCTCCGCGTGCGTGTAGTACACGCGTTCGCCGTCGCGGTGAAACGACCGGATTGCGCGGCCTTGCTTCGCAAGACTCCGCGAGAGAAACGCGCGCACCGTATGTGCCTGCCACCCGGTCGCGGCCATGATCTCGCGACATGTAACGCCTCCAGGCCGGAACAGAAGCATGCACACCGCGGCCGCCTTGGAGCCCTCGCGGAAGGAAACCCGCTGTTGCATAGGATCTGCAGAGGGAGCGCTGGGGCGAAACTCTGCTCGATTCCGCGCTGAATGGCTCGCCAGATGCGGGCAACGGCCGTCTTGCGATTCTCGCACCTGTGCACCGGTGGCACGGCGGACAACTAGTTCCAGGTCGCGACGAAACGCTGCATCGGGCAGCCCCTTCGTTGGGAACTTGCCGTCGATCTTCTCGAACTCAGGTTCGGTCGCGAAGACCGGCTTGGTTGTGTCGATCGCACTCAGCTGGTGTTCAGTCCTCAGAATCGGCCCGTTGCAGGGCAGAGATGAAAAAGCAGTTGGCATCGGTCCTCATTTCCGGTGCGGCCTAGATTCTGCCTGCACCATCTACATCCATCACTCTGTTCTGGAACAAGCGCAAGCCAAAATTACCGACTACAGCCATTTCTCTCGAGTTAGAATTCCGGG
Organism: Bryobacteraceae bacterium; assembly: GCA_045807905.1. Taxonomy (GTDB): domain Bacteria; phylum Acidobacteriota; class Terriglobia; order Bryobacterales; family Bryobacteraceae; genus Bog-105. Next base: position 1,422 of record JBJMGM010000164.1, read on the forward strand.
GGGGGGAATTGCGGTGGAGTGCCGCGTTGATGCCATTCGCGAATGGTGCACTTCACAACGCGTAGCACGTGTGCAAACTGCTGCCCTAGGGGGCGGAAGCTCAGATGCGTGGCAATCGGACGAGCGTGCGGAGGCAGGCTTGCCGCAAAAATTCAGGTTCGATGTTCGAATGAGCTCCAGTAGACCGGAGCTTTCGACGATGCTCCGGATACACCGCCCGGCCAAAGCGCCAGCCAGAGCAGAACAAGGGATCGCAGCCCCAACTAGAACCAGGTGAGTTGGTCAAACATGGAGAGACGTATGGCACGTCCGAGTGACGTGGCATTTTCTAGCCTCAGGATCGAGCGTGCCCGGTTTTTTAGCCGAGCCGGGTGGCAGATTCGAGCGGAGATTGGCGTGGTCGATGGGCGGGCGCGAACAGAAAGGAATGAAATGACACGGCACTCGTTTACTTCGCGTTCGTGCTGTGTGCGTCCAGCCCTTCCTCGACGCCCCTACATGTCTCTCACACCCTTATAGACCCGACTCACGGGAGCGCACTCGTGCGCGAGATCGAGCTGCAGCCTACAACAATTCTTTCCGATATTGGGACGTTCGCCGGTGAGACGGTGGGTACTCAGCCCGGTCGCGCACGAGGTGGCGACAAGACTCCGGCTGCGGGGCAAGATGACATCATTCGCCCACGTGTTCAGCGGGTTGACATAGTATGAATGTGGATTCATACTAAAAAGTATGAAACTAGGGGCACGCGGTCAGGTGACAATTCCCAAACAGATCCGCGAGGAATTTGGCCTCACACCTGAGACGGATCTCGAGTTCCGGGTGGTGAACGGCTCGATCGTTCTCAAAAAGGCGCCCCGCAAGTCTAACCTCAGGAAGTGGAAGGGACGCTGTCGAGAGAGTTTTTCCGCGCTCGGCTACTCTTCCGTGGACAGCTTCATCGATGACGTCCGCGGTCGATGATCACCAGTATCGATACGAACGTTCTGCTGGACGTGCTCGTCCCGAACGAGGAGTTCTATACGGCCTCGCTAAGGGCAGTAGAAAACGCAGCCTCGGATGGATCGTTGGTCATTTGCGATCTCGTCTACGCTGAACTGTGCATACATTTTGACACGCAACGCGAATGTGACGCTTTCCTAAGAGACACCGAAGTTCGGGTAGAGCCGCTGAACAGGGAGGCACATTTTTTAGCAGGTCGTACGTGGCGCACTTACCGCACACAGGGGGGCCCACGCAATCGCATCTTGCCAGATTTCCTTATTGGCGCTCATGCCCAAGTTCAGGCGACGCGTCTGCTCTCACGAGATCGCGGCTTCTATCGGAAGCTCTTTCCTTCGTTGAACCTCATCAATCCGGCGGATTCATAGCGGCTAGGCAACCGACTCCGCAGTTCGCCAAGGCACGTTTTCTGTGGTGAATCGAATGGCGACGGAATGCGCGCATCGCACTTTTTGGGAGACTCTCGCCAGATGACCGCCGCTGCCCTTTCAGGCTGGACCAGCACGGCGTAGAGAACGATACCGATCGTCCGGGAACCGCCCCAGCTGTCGATGACCGTCATTCGATTCTGTAGCCCAGCGTGAGGGGCGGCGGTCAGGAAACGCTGACCGATAGTTGCAGTCGGTTGAGGTTGTCGACCGTGTCCGCACTAATGCGGCCCCCGGGAAAACAGGTTCTCATTATCAAGAATTAAGACGTAACTACCGCTCGATGTCGGCTTCAGGTACTCGAACTTGCTATGAGATTCAATAGCAAACGGCCGTTCGAGGCAAGCGGAGTAGTAGTACTGGTTGAGCACGTACCGGATGAAAAATGTATCCGAGCGGGTCAGTGAGAGCTATCGATCCAAAGATAGCTTGTAGTCACTCCGGAAGCGTACGATCATTGAAGTTCGCACAATGAGTATGGTCCTGAAGATTGACGGTGAACTGATTTGCGAGATAACGGTCCATCCGGAGACGGCAGGTGTGACGTACGCTGTGGTCCGAGCGGACGGTACATCACCGATCTTCGGGCGCAGGGATTATCTATTGAACGATGTAGGAAGACTTGTGCGAGCGGCTGTTACCCAAGCACTGAACCGGGGGCCGAGTGCGGTCCGCTCACCCACCGTTCCGCTATAGTCGGCGCGCAGACCTAATTGGCTAAGTCAATTAACGCAACCGAAGTAAACATACCACCGACTAAGTTGCATTTTCCACACGTAACTTATTCGTGTAACTCACAAGCAATGGCAGTTACTATAAGCGCAACGCTTGTTTACAGATTACTTTTGTAATCGTATACGAAATAGTACCGAATACTTTCTAACGAACCAGTACGGGTTAGGATTATTTCCGCCCACTTAGCACCCAAAAGATATTTGACTAGGGTAGAAATCCAGTTATACTGGCTCAACAAAACGAAAATCAAAATCGAGAAAAACGCGGGAAGCGATTAACAGCAACGCAGCGCTTTTGGAAAGATTCAAAGTGGGCCAGCAAATCGCGCGTGCAAGTGATCTGTTCCAGTCGGAGAAATCCGAGGTGTGTTGACAGAAAAAGTTTCATCGACAGCTTTTGACAGACATTGATTAGACAGCTCCGAGCTTTGCCTTGCCCGCAAAGCTCGAATGTACAAGAAAGGAGAAATAAACAATGAAAGTTAAGACCAATGTGAAAGCTGGCCAGTCACTCTGGGGCGCGTAATTCTCGCCGAGCACTTCCTCGTGAAACTGGAGTCTTGCCTTGCCCGCAAGACTCCGAAGTTAAGGAAAGGAGAATTAGCCATGAAAGTCAAGACAAACATCAAAGCTGGCCAATCCCTTTGGGGCGCCTAATACTCTCTTCGGCGCTTTAACAAGAATACTTTAAAAAAGGACCGCTCCGCATGAGCCGAGCGGTCGGTTTTTAGCTTTGCGCACAGAACGCCCGCTCTTTAGGCCGTGATACTCCCAAACATCGGTGCCGGCCGCCCCTCGTCGTGCAAGTCGAAGGCTCCAGGATGTGCGAGGACCTGCGCATTTCGTGCCGTTACATGGGCTGGTAAATATGCGAATAGCAGATGCCGGCCCCGCCGGACCGGTGACGCGCGCGAGCGAATGCTGGATGGAATTCCGAGAAATTCAGGAATTCTCAGCCCGCTGCGGTTCCGGCTGGCTTTTCTCGAGTCAGATGTCCCCCACCCACGCTACGTCGGCACGTGTGCCGGCGACGATCGTGCGGCGATGGCAGATTCTGAGCTTTTCCGCTTGAGTGGTCGCCGCGACAGAGCCTAGCATGGACATGGCTCCCCGGAACTGTGTATGCGGCTACCCATCCGACCGTCTGCTCATGGGTCAACCGTATAACAGAAAGGTTCACATGGCGACTGTTGGGTTAGGAGGGGTGGCTCGCTGAGTTGCTGCCGGTGCCATTCGATACTGCAGGTGGACTTTCGCAGGCATTCCGTCGGCGGTGGCAGGGTAACCGGTCCGGCTGAAGCCTGCCGGAGCCGCTCGCCCGCGAAGCATTACCGCTCCTCACGAGAATCGCTATTCTGGAGAAATAGAGCAGCCATGAGCAGCGCGACGTTATCGCTATCGGTGGAAGAGTATCTCAGTAGCTCGTTCAAACCCGGGTGTGAGTACATCGACGGGGTGCTCCGCCACAAACCCATGCCCACGAAACTGCACGCCCTCATCCAATTTCTGTTGGTCACGGCTCTTCGCAGGCAAGGCTTCGAAGCTCTGGCCGAGGTGACTGTCCGGGTGAGCGCCACGCAATTCTTAATTCCCGACGTGATCGCCGACGTCCGAATCGAGGATCCTTATCCCACCCAGCCCGTCGCCCTCTGTGTCGAAATTCTGTCCCCCGAAGACCGTCTCAGCTCGGCCTTTGCGAAATGCGAGGAATACCACGCCTGGGGCGTTCCCTATTGCTGGGTGGTTGATCCGGTGAAACAAACCGCTTGGGAATATCACGCTCACTGTGACCCGACCAGGATCGAGCGCGGGGCGACGCTCGGGGCAGGCAAACTGACGGCGTCTCTCGATGCACTCTTCTCGGACCAAGAGAAATAAGCGCACCGAGCAAATCGGCGAGGACGATAAGCGCCCTCCGGCTTGTCTGACGACGATTGAAACAAGTAAGATCCGTGGTTTTCAGAAATCAGAGACGCTCTTAGCATTCTGAGGCTTGGCACGGGTTTAGCCGCATTCTGCAGCCCTCAGCCCCGCTCCACGAAAGCGGCGAGCGATGCTTGCCGACCAGAATATCGCCTTTGTGATGCTGGAACCAGACGAGAGATCAACCGATCCGGCCTGGCAAACTCGACTGGGCGGAACGGACCGTAGGTGCAACTGTTTCTTGTCTTCGAGTTGAAACGACGGGGCGCAGATGAACCGCCCGATTGCTCTAGTACGGCTACTCCCGAGCGGACAATAGCACCCGGCGGCGATTCGGCGCAACACTGACAGTGATCATGGTTTTCCTGTTGGGGCTGCTTATGAAGTCTATCGTGCTGGAGCAGCCCTCTCTTTCCATGGACGATTGACATGCAAGTCGTGAAAACTCGCGAGAGACGGCGTGTTCCCTTGCAGCAGGCCTGCAAAGCGTGCGGCCAGCCCGACAAATTTGATTTCCATGTTCCCGATAAGATTTGGCAGGCAGTCATTCCCCAGCACCTTCAGACTAGAGCGGTATGCTTCTACTGCTTTGATGAATATGCCCGCGAAAACGAGGTGAACTATGCTCCGCACATCTCAAAATTGTATTTCGTGGGCCGCGCCGGAATTTTTGAATTCCGAGTCGTGATCGCGCTATCCGGAATTAACTAACTGCACACATGTCAATTACCAGCGATGTTGTTGAAACCAGCGATGTTGTTGAACAGCGGAGACGGGAGAAACGAATCCCGTGCGATCCCTCAAGAGTTCGCATCACGTCAGAAGGTGGCCTCGCGACCGTAGCGAGGTACGTTGTGGACGTAGGCAGGTCTGGCCTAAAATTGCGCACTGACGAGTATCTTAGGATCGGAGCGCGCGTAGCCGTTGAGATGAACGGGCTTCTGATTCGGGGAACGATTCGTTATCGCTGTGCGCCGAAGGCGAATTCCACGTCGTTCGAAATCGGCATGAAGATTGATGCATCCGCTGAGTTTCTACGCGAAAGCACGCCAGAAAATTATAAAGTAGCCCACGACCGCTGCTTGATTGCGCGCGGCGGACCGTAGCGCGTCACGTACTGCCTCAATTCGAAATTCTCCCCTCTTGACTCAGCCGAATACGTGCTCGTTTTTGTGGCGTTCCACTGCGGCCCTCACGATTCGGCATTCCATAAGTAGGCTTTCTGTTTCACGGAACGCGCGCAGCAAAGTCATCCAGTTTCTTCGCACGTACAAGCGAGCGCATGCGTAAGGTAGCCTCGTCCAACCGAGTCATGCAGTCCTGAAGGCGATTCAACAGCATGCGGCACGTGACGCAGTGTGGGGCACCGTCTCAGTAATCCTACACGGCGAGAGCATACTTTTGTCCGATGCTCACAGTGAGCGACCGCGCGTCACGAGTCAGGCAAGAGCGTGCAACTGTTTCTGGTGCCGGCGTTTCACAACTCAGCAAAAGACGAACTGCCCGTTTGCTCCTAGTACGGCTACTTCCGTCGGGATAGTAGCAAGAGCTTGGCAGTTCAGCGCAACATGGGAGCAGCCCAGGAAAACACTATCTGCTTTCCTGGCTAATGGGCTGCGATTCTCCAAAGCCGCGGCCCATTCTTTTGTCTGCTCATGTGTGCCGCGGTAGCCAAGCGGAAAGGCGAGAGTTTCTACGAGCTCTAATCGGCTGTTCGATTCAGCCCCGCGGCTTTCTCCACCCTTTTCACAAGGTCCCAAATGTCATCCGAGAAATCGCATTATGTGTTGTTGATCGTTTGTTCACGGTTTGACCTGTTTATCTAGTGAGCGTGAAGAAATTCTAGACATTTCGGGACAAATAGTACACAGCGTGAACCGAGCGACTGATCCATCGGACCGCGGATCACATACCGCTTTACGATTCGTCACCCTGTCCCCGACCCGCGCAACCTCACTTTCGCGCGTGCTTGAAGCGAGGATGTTCATGAGCCCCCGGAGGTGAGGCACAGTCAGAAGCGCGGGTCCTTCGCATTCTAGAACTTGAAATCAAGCGCTGCTCGCGTCAAACCTTAGTTGCAGCCGGATGGCACCGCGTGTTATAACATTTGTAACAGCAGTTTCCGTCCCGAAGTTTCAGGAGGTACAGATGATCACTCTCAAGGCCAGAGCTGTGGGAAACTCCACGGGCGTCACTCTCCCCAGAGAAGTGACGGACCGATTGAAAATTAAGAATGGCGACGTGATTTACCTTACCGAGTCGCCAGACGGAAGCTATCGTTTGACACCATACAATCCTCAGTTTGCACGGCAAATGACAGCCGCTGAATCCGTGATGCGGCGTTACAAGGACGCTTTGCGGCAGTTAGCCAAGTGAATGAACCGGAGTGGATCAGCTATGAGGTGGTATTGGCGATCCATGCAGAACAGCTATGCGAGCATGGCGGGGCGGAGGGAATTCGAGATCAGGGTTCGCTCGAGTCCGCACTGGCCCGTCCGAAACACCTTCACCGCTACTCTCCGGATGCAACTGTCCATGAACTAGCTGCTGCTTATGCGCTGGCCGTTGCGAAAAACCACCCTTTTGTGGATGGCAACAAGCGAACCGCATGGATCATTTGTGCGGTCTTCCTCGAGCTGAACTGGAAGCCGGTAACGCTCGATCAACGCGAAGTCGTAGAGATGATGCTTGGCCTTGCCGCAGGCTCGATTGACGAACAGCAATTTGCAGCATGGCTAACGGATTAACGCTGTGCTGTCTGGGTGACGATTTCAGGCGATTGCGACGGAACCGTGCCATCCAAGCAACATCGCGGCTTCGCCTGATCGCGCCGTCAGCGATTCTTGAGGAGCTTCCGGGTGCACCAAAAGCACGGGCCACCCAGTCGCGCCGCATCGACATCGGCCGCCCGAGCCGGGCCGTGCCGTAGCGCGTGGCAGTCGAGGACCCTCAAAGCCGCCGCGGGTGAACGCGTTCCAACCAGCGCCTGTGGTTGGGTTCACGATGATGTGGCGATGGCTATTGGGGCGCACAGTTCGCGGGTGACCTCCGATGGGCAGGACGGCGAAAAGCACCCCCGGCCCGGCAGAGTCGTCGTGTTTCTGTTCGCCCATCCAATCTTGCGCTCCATAGCGCGGCTGCCCTATTAGAAGACTACTTGCCGCATGGAGTCGATGAAGCAGTTTGCCCTCTCGGAAGTCGCGCGCTAGCCCGGCGCTAGAAAATCTGGTTGCGAACTTCAGCAATGTCGAAGGACGACACGGCTTGGGACCACGCCACGTGAGCTCCATGTCTGCCTGCCAGTGTTCTTCCGCGGCAAACGTGACACTAAACATCAGGGGGCACTCCTTCGTTAAGAAAAGCCATATCTTTTGTGCATCGGGCATGCCGGAACGTTTTCGGGATCGTGGAAGTCGCAACGGGGCATTGCCTTTTCACATGCGTTCGCAGTCGAGGGCAACCGGTCGGGCGAGGCCTGCCCACCTTGCGTGGGCGCGAAAGCAGGAACGCCCGTCAGCTGATCGCCTTCTGGAGTACTAGAACAGCCATGAGCAGCGTGACCTTACCGGTGTCGGTTGACGAGTATCTAAGCAGCTCGTTTCAAACGGTCTGTAAGTCCGTCACGGGCGTGCTACGTCCCAAACCCGGGTGCTCTCGGGTGCCCGCCCCTTGCTTACCCTGGAGGCTCCGATTCGCCTTTCGCCTTCGACCACCTCGCAGCAGCAGCCTTCTTTCCTATGGCGCGAAGCCGTGGTGAGGTCAAGTCGGAAACCTGTACTGTGTCTTCCCTTTTCCCTCGTTGGTCTGGCGTCGATTCGGTCGGCGAATCGCAAAACGGCAACCTGACTCGACTCCAGAAATGCTGAAGAGA
>JBJMGM010000165.1:0-3122 GCA_045807905.1 Bryobacteraceae bacterium
CCGTAGTTATAGTGCTTGAACGTTCTGGCGCAGCTCCCTACTAATGACAACTTGGCATTTTCGTTAGCTGTTTTGAAGGTGGTCCTTTAGAGCAAAGCTACCCCTGGATGGAGATTCCCGCTACCTACTGCGAATCAACGTTGAAAGGGGCGGTGAAGGTCAACGTGACCCGAGCTTACGTCACAAAGAGACGCCATACTCGAGCTCCGCTTTTACCTGATGCGATCGTCGAATGAAGCGTTACCCCATCTGCGAGTGGGGTGCGCAATCCTGAAAGACTGGATGGTGAAGCGGAATGGATTCGAATTTCCGAGACCCGTCAGTACATCCGTCCGGTTGTGTAGGGCCCAGTTTGACCGTTTCGACGCCGCCAGGGGCTCGGGCTCGTGAAAGTTCCAGAAACTCGTGAACCGAATAGTACTGCCGCATTAAACTGGGGAAGCCGAGGATCGGCCAAATTTTGAGCGGTTCTCTGCTACGTCCGCTGGGGTAACGACCGGATGGTGGAGCAGAGAGGATTTGAACCACCGGCCCCGACGTCGCGGACGTAATGCTTTCCGAGCCCGAGCTAAAACAGGCAAGTAGCTGAGATCATCCTGATACCACCTCGCGAGATATGGAAACCGGCGCAAACTCGGACCGTGTGGCGAGACGAGAACCCGCCATAGGCTCATCAACTGGTGGTACAGCTGATCCCTCCTTGAGGTGGACCCCAAAATTCAGACAATTGGCTAAGGTACATCCTGCCCCCTAAAATGCCCGCCGTGAGCGGGCCAGGAGGCAGAAGATGTCAGCTAATCGACGCAAACACGATCCGACTTTCAAGGCCAAGGTGGCGCTGAGTGCGCTGCGCGAGGACGCGACGGTTTCCGAGCTGGCGGCCCGCTTCGGAGTCCATCCTCATCAGATTTACGCCTGGAAGAAGGCGCTGACCGAAGCGGCCCCCAGGGTGTTCGCTGGTCATCTGGGGCGCTGCGACGAGTTAAGCGACCGCAAGGTGGCCGAGCTGTACGAACAAGTCGGGCGGCTGATGGTGGAACGTGATTTTTTATTGCGCAAGTCGGGACTGTAGACCGCGCGCGAAGGCTGGTGATGGTGGAGCGGGAGGGTCCATTTTCGCTCCGCCGCCAGTGTCAGCTTTTGGGACTCAATCGTGGCGCGGTTTACTATGAACCGGTCGAGATCGGCGCCTACCAACTGGAGCTGATGTCGCTGATCGACCGCCAATACCTGCGCACTCCGTTCTACGGCTCGCGACGAATCACGGCCTGGCTTCAGAGCCAAGGCCATGCGGTTAATCGCAAGCGCGTGCAACGCTTGATGCAGCGCATGGGATTGGAAGTGATCTATCAGCGGCCGCGCACCAGCCGCCCAGCACCAGGCCATCGCATCTACCCCTACCTCTTGCGCGGACTGTGCATCGAACGCGTCCATCAGGTGTGGGCGGCTGACATCACTTATATTCCGATGGCGCAAGGGTTTCTTTACCTGGTCGCGGTGATGGACTGGGTCAGCCGTTATGTGCTGGCGTGGCGCCTCTCCAATCTGCTCGAGCCCAGTTTCTGCATCGAGGCGTTGGAGGAAGCGCTGGGCAAGGGCCGACCCGAGATCTTCAACACCGACCAAGGCAGCCAGTTCACCGACGATGGCTTCACTTCGCTGCTGCGCGCTCACGGCGTCGCCATCAGCATGGACGGCCGCGGCCGCTTTGCCGACAATATTTTCGTGGAACGTTTGTGGCGCAGTCTCAAATACGAGGAAGTCTATCTCAAGGCCTATGAGAGCGTGGCGCAGGCCCGCCGCGGGATCAGCGCCTACTTCGAATTCTACAACCATCAACGGCTGCACCAGGCACTCGGTTACCGCACTCCGCAGCAATTGTTACAGGGAGTGGGACACAGAGCAGAACCCGCCGCCACCCCATGAGTTTTTCAAGGGATCAGGGAATCTATTGCGTGGCTTGCAGAATCGGCCGGACGGAAGTCCTTGTGGTTAAACTCCCGTCCCGGCCACGCGATGAGTTCCCGCCGGTTATTCCTCAGCGGGTTGCGCTCCAGCAGAGCCCGCCTCCGCTTCGCCGGCGTCATCATATTGTCAAACACGAAATGCCGCGCACCAGCATGCGAGGTGTATCATGAGCAGCGCGCTGACTCTCAGCAGTCCAGCGCGGTTTGCCAGAACCAACAACTATTGGCATTATCAACCCCGAATCCGGGCAGGATTTTGTACCTTAGAAAGGCCCGATCGTTGTCTCAAAAATCGGGTCCACCTCACAATGCCCATAGCAAAAGCGCCTCTATCACGGAACCACCCAAGACGGTGGCTGCCTTCCATTCCCCGCTGTTCAATGCGCGTTCCGCTGAACCCAGGTCTACTAGCAAACCATCGCGAAGCTGCTGGTTGTCAATGAACATCAGTCCCGCAGTCGATGTGGATGGAGCTTCGTCAGGGCATTTTCCCAGAGTCGCTCTAACGAGTGGTACGCAATCGATAGTCTCACCGACTATAGGAAAGGCGAAGCCGTTGGGATCACTGAGCCCTCTGGTCGTGTAAAATTCCAGTGCGCTAACAGCAATGAATTGCCCTCGCTCGAGAGAGCTCATGACGAGAAGTTCTTCTGGAATATTCCGAATCAGTTCAAGAATACCGGAGAGAAGAGGCGGAGAGTTTAGCCGCATGGCATTCCTAAGATGTCCCTGAGCCTTAGGGTCTTTAGCCCACGGTAAAAAGGTTATCTATCAACTGGACGACATCGCTCGGTAATACCCGCATGTTGTCACTCCGACGACAGTGGATAACCCCCAGTTGCCGGATTCTACCAGTGTCTTAAATGATGCTAAACCGCCAATTATTCTTCGCGCATGCGCTGGCAAGACCTGATTTATCGCAAGCGCCCGAAGTGCTCCGCCCGACTCGAAGAGTGGAAGAGCCGGACCACCATGTGCCGCTGCAATAACCGAAGGGGCTGCGAATTCCTGCTCTCCCGCCGAAAGCTTGGCGATATTCTCCTCGACGAGCATCATGCCTTGAGGGAACACCTCTCGAACGAGCAAAGGATATCCCTCGCCCAAACAATCGAAACACTATCCCAATAGGCATGTGCGACCTCAAGAAGAAACCCG
>JBJMGM010000166.1:0-10147 GCA_045807905.1 Bryobacteraceae bacterium
GCCGCGCCATGCCTCCACCTCCCTCGCCGTACGGTTCTTATTATGGAAATCCCTACTATTACGATTATCCGTATCCGTATTACGGATATCCCTACTACTGGGGCCCGGGACTTTCGTTCTATTTCGGACCGGGCTACGGGTCTTACGGCGGCTACGGGTATTACGGCGGTCACGGGTATTACGGCGGTCACGGGTATTACGGCGGTCACGGCTATTACGGCGGTCGCGGCTATTACGGCGGTCGCGGCTATTACGGCGGTCGCGGCTATTACGGCGGTCGCGGCTATTACGGCGGTCGCGGAGTCTATGGCAACCGCGGGTTCGAAGGCAGTGGTGGCGGCGGTCATGGATTTTCCGGCGGAGCCAGTCGTGGATTTTCCGGCGGTACTGGCGCTGGCGGTACTGCGCGCGGATTCTCCGGCGGTGGCCATGGTGGATTTTCCGGCGGGGCCGGAGCACACGGTGGCGGAAGCCGCCGCTAGCGAACCAACTCGAAATTGAAATACTTCGCGGGCTGAGAGGTCGTTCCTTTCAGCCCTAATTTTTTTCGCTAAAGTTTTGGGCAAACTGTTCGGCGCTCGTGCTAACTAGAGGAATGGGAATTCTGATAAACCGGCGTGAGTGGGTCGGGTCGCTCGCCGCAACTGCCACAATATCCCTTATGGATTCGGGAGCACAGACGTACGCAGTTATTGGTGCCGGAGTATTTGGCGCGTGGACCGCTTACCATCTCAGGCGGGGTGGGCACAGCGTCACTCTACTCGACGAATACGGACCTGCGAACAGCCGGGCTAGCTCCGGCGGTGAATCCCGGATCATTCGCGCATCGTATGGAAAGGACGAGGTCTACACCCGAATGGCAATGCGCTCACTCGCGTTATGGGACGCGTTCTTCGCTCGAACCGGGCGCAACCTGCTGAACCGGACAGGCGTGTTATGGATGGCTAAGCAAGACAACGAGTATGCACACGAAAGCCGCGACGCACTTCGCAAGCTCGGCGTAGAGCATCAGGATTTATCTCCTTCAGAGTTGAATAAGCGATATCCGCAAATTCATGTCGCTGAAAACGTAGATGCTATTTTCGAGCCCAACAGCGGCGCTCTCATGGCACGGCAGGCCGTCCAGGCCGTGGTTGCGCAGTTCGTCCGAGATGGTGGTGTGTATCAGCATGCCACGGTGCGAACACCGGAAGGACGTGGGCGGCTTGCGCAAATCGTGACAGCGGATAACAAAACGATAACTGCCGACGCTTATGTTTTTGCTTGTGGGGCCTGGCTTCCCAAAGTGTTTCCCGATGCTTTGGGACACCGCATTTTTCCGACACGGCAAGAAGTGATTTTCTTTGGCATTCCGGCCGGAGACCGCCGCTTCGAGCCGCCGGAAATGCCCATCTGGATCGACTTCATCGACGATCGCGGAATGTACGGATTCCCAGATCTCGAGAGTCGAGGATTCAAAGTTGCCTTCGATCGGCACGGTCCCGAAATCGATCCCGACACTGCCGACCGGTTCGCGAGCCCGGAAAAAATCGCAGCGGCTCGGGCCTACGTTGCCGAACGCTTCCCTGCCCTAGCAAACTCGCCAATTGTCGAGTCGCGCGTCTGCCAATACGAGAACACTTCGAACGGCGACTTCGTCATCGACCGGCATCCTGCATTTGAGAACGTGTGGATGGCCGGAGGCGGATCCGGCCACGGCTTCAAACACGGACCTGCGGTAGGCGAGTATACAGCGGCCCGCGTTACAGGGGCCGCGGCACCGGCCGTTGAGCCCCGATTTTCACTTGCCTCAAAGGGCACGCAGCAGAACCGTGCCGTGTATTGATTCAGTTTAGAACTGCAGATGTAAACCGAACTGCATCTGCCGCATCGGGACTTGCACGTAGGTAATCTGTCCCGCACTGCTTAGCTCGTCGATTGTGGAGTTGGGCAGCCCGAGGTTCACATGGTTGAACACGTTAAACGCATCCGCACGCAGTTCCAGCGCCCAGCGCTCGCTCGGTATCAAATCCTTCGACAGAGATAGGTTGGATACAGACAATCGCGGGCCGCGCAATGAATTGCGTCCGGCGGTACCGTTTCGGAATGGCTGCTGAGGCGCACTGAATGCGGCCGGATTGAACCATTGGCTGGCGTTCGGGTCGGACACGCTAGGATTACCGATCACTTCGGCCCGGACATTGTTGAAATCCGTGTTCAACAGTGGAGCATTCGAGACGCCAGGCGTGAATGGCAAACCCGAACCAAAGGTATGCACGCCGCTAAGCCGCCAGCCGCCAAGCACCGCGTCGGCTATCAGGTTGTTGCCGAGCGTCCAACGACGGTTGCGCCCAAACGGAAGATCCCAGTTATGTTCGAACGTCACAACGTGTGTACGATCCCAGGACATAGGTCCGTAGCTGCCTCGGACGTTGTAGTTATCTGAGAAGCCGCCCGCTCCTTCAGAATCGCCTAGCGCCTTCGACCAGGTGTAAGTCAGGAGGAAGTCAACTCCGTGCGAGAACTGCTTCTGCAACTTCACCTGAAGGGCGTTGTAGTTGGAATTGTCACAATTGCAGGTTTGATACAGGCCTTGCGATAACCCATAGGGCTGGTAGAACGGCCGACGTGGATCGAAGTCGCCGGGCCCTGGTAGAGCCTGGTTCCGATTCAATGAAAGGAACAGGTGTCGTCCCGCGTTTCCGACGTAACCAGCTTCGAGAGCAGTGCCAAACCCCAACTGACGCTGAACAGTGAAGTTCCAGAAATAGACCTCGGGTATCCGATACGAATTGGGTGGGTCGGTGAAGTAATACACGCTGATTCCATTCGGTAACGGGTAACGGCCTGTCGTGCCCACCGGAGGGTTTGGAGGTGCGGGAGCACCCGCCACGAGATTGAAATCGGGCGTGTACGGGTTGGGCTGATTGACGCTTTGAGGATTTACGATGGGCGGATTGTAATCCGCACCCTGCCCGAACACGGCTCCAAGTCCACTGGGATTGAAGCTGATGCCGAAGCCTGTTCGAACCACCGTTTTCTCGTCAGCTTGATATGCGATTCCAAGTCGAGGCGCGAATCCGAGATTATACGGCTTTACTCCGAAGTTCCGAGGCACGCTTCCGATCCCTGCGGCGAGCACCTCGCCAGTGGATGGGTCGAAGCTACCTGCGCCGCCCGGCTTCGCGGCTACCTGAGGCAGATAATCCTCCCAACGAAGGCCATAATTCACAGTGAGCTTCGGCGTGATGCGCCACGAGTCTTGGCCATAGAAGAATATGCGAGTCTGGCGAAGGCCCGGGTAAAAATCCGACCCAGTGAAATAACGAGCGAAGTTGCTGGGAAGGCCGAGCAGATATGAGCCGAGGGCCGCGCCCGTGGCGACCTGACCAGCGGCGAGTTGATCAAGGGCAGAATCACCCGTCGTCGAGTCGTTGAATGTTATTTCACCTGAGCGATGGGAGTCGCTTGGAATGCGCTGTTGTTGGGCACGCCGTACGTCAACTCCGAATTTGAGCGAGTGATTGTTCAGGATCTTGGTCCAGTTATTGACCCACTGAAAGTGATTCTCGGTCTCCCTTAATGGGCAGTTGCACTGGTTCACGCCGAGCGCATACCCGAAATTGAAACCACCGTTTCCGTTAATGTAGAAGGCTGGCATACCGCTCGTCTCAGGCGACCCGGTATTCAGACCCGGAAGACCGGCATCAGTCGCAGGAGTGGTACCGACGCCGTTTGGCTGCACGCGGATGCGATAGCGGAAAAAGCCAAACCGCGCATCAGTGATGAGGGTTGGGCTGAAGGTGTGGTCAAGCCCGACAGCCAAGCTTTGATTGCGGTCAATGGAGTCGCCGGAAAAACCAAAGGCGGAAGGCCCACCGGCCAAGTCGCCGAAAGCTGCCGGCGCGTAATTATTGAAATCCGCGATAGTATAACGCGCAAAAGCGTGTGTATTAGTGCTCCAGTTGTAATCGACCCGGCCATCGTACTGATCACTGTCAAATCTCTGGCTACCCGAACTGATGTAGTTGTTAGCAATATCCGAGCCGTTGTTCGGTAAAGGAAGCAGGGACAGAAGATTGGCCATAGGCGCGGATATCGGAACGATGTTGACCACTCCGTTCCGGGAAAATACCGATCTGCCAGCACCGGTGGCTGGGTCTCCTGAATTCGGGTCGAACACCATGCCTGCACGCGCCGGGGCGGTTCCGCCTCCGGTGGTCGGCACCGTAACGGGGTTCGCGCAAGGGGCCGGAGAAACAGAGCCATCGGCACAGATATAGCTCCCGAGCAGTGCGGTCAGATCGCCGCCACGCTCCGCAGCCGTAGGTACGGTTGTAACAAGCGAACCGCCGGTGCGCCGGCGCGTGCCCTGGTAATCGAAAAAGCCGAACAGCTTGTCTTTTAGGATGGGCGCGCCGACGGACCCGCCGAATTGGTTCCATCGAAGCGGCGGATTCTGTTGCGTGAAGGGATCAGTCGAATTTGTTACGTTATTGCGCAGATATTCAAATAACGATCCATGCCACTGGTTCGTACCGGACCTGGTGGTTGCCTGAATCAGTGCACCGGATGCAGAACCAAACTCTGCATCGTAATTGCTTGTGCTGACCCTAAACTCCTGCAGGGCATCGATGTTTGGATTAATCACAGCAATACCGAGAATCGCGCTCTCGTTTTCTGTGCCGTCGAGAATGAAACCATTTGCTGTGAAAAACTGCCCATTAACGTTGGCCTGGATACCTTGTTGTGGATTCTCGCTCACGGCATGCTGCCAGGAATTCGGTTGAGTACCCGGAACGATAAGCAGTAGATTGGTCACATTCCGATCGAGCACCGGCAACTGCTGCACTTGAGCGCCAGTGAAGCTTGTGGCGACTTCTGCGCGATCGGTTGTGAGCAGCGGAGTTGCGTCCGTGACATTTACGGTAGTCGCGACATTGGCCGGCGTCAGCGTCGCGTCCAAGCGCGTCGTAGCATTCACCTCGACGGTCGCATTTCCGGTAAAGACCCCCAGCCCCGGGCTCTCTACTTTCACCTGATAGCGGCCAGCAAGAAGATGGGTCTGCTGGTAGTTACCGTCGGCGTTACTCTGGGTTTGGAAAACCGTTCCGCGATCGACATCTGTAATGGTTATGTTCGCGTTCGGAAGAACGGCGCCCGACGCGTCCTGAACGGTTCCGGAGATGTTACCCGAAACCGCCTGGGCGAAAACGGCTGGTGAGGCGATAGCTGCAAGGATAATGACAGCTAGCGCCATACGTATCTTTTTAAACATTTGACTGCCCTTCTAGGTCGTTAGCCGCAGTTTAAAAGCTCAGCTTAAGACTGAACTGAATAATGCGCGGACTGTTCTCTGTAGAATCGAGGTCTCCAAAATCTCCGCAGGTCACGCAGAGCGGGAACGAATTGAAGCCCGATATATTGTACTGGGCGTAGTTGAATGCATTCAGAAATTCGGCGCGGAACCAAGCCTGATATCGCTCGCCTCCGAAGTTTTTGGCCACGGAAAGATCAAAGTTGCGAGCCGCACGTTCGCGAAGCTGCGTCATGCGTTGAGGGGCGTTTCCAAGTGTCCACGGCGAAGCTGGGGCAGCATAAGCATCCGGGTTGATCCAGCTGTTGGGGGTTCGATGGGACGGTTCCGGGTTGCCCACTAGATCAGCGAGCTGCGGTCCTTGGAATCCGTAGGGCCCAAGCGGATTGTCGTAGCTCCAGAAGACGCCCGGGTAGAGCGGCAGCCCACTCGAAAGCCGGACAATGCTCGAAAGCTGCCAATTTCCGAGCACTTCTTTTACTATGCCCGGAGCACTATTCCCCCAACGCTTGCCTCTGCCGTACGGCAGGTCATAGACTAGCGCAGCCGCGAAACTGTGCGGGACGTCATGGGTGCTGACGTTGTAATCGAGCATCGTGTTGTAGGAATCGCGCCATTGATTGCCGGTGCCCCAGCCGATGAAATCCTCAGGACCGTTATCCAAGGCTTTAGACCAGCGATAAGTTAGAAGAGCGCTCAACCCGGCGCTGAAGGTATGGCTGTATTTCGCGTTCAGAGCATTGTATGAGGACCTCGCGCCCGGCAACGAACGATTCCAGACAAGAGAGGTAAATTCAGGATACGGCCGTAATAGCTGGTTATAGGCTATGGTCTCCTGCGATCCCAGCGGAGTGCTGGGGTCGAGGACCCCAAAGAAAGGATTCGGCACTTGCTGATCGAGTTGTGACTGTAGACCTAGGAACTGGCCCGGCAATTGATTGGCATCGATATTGGGATTACCGTACAGCAGCTTGCGGCCGCGGTTCCCCGCATAGCCGATCTGAAACACCGAGTGCGGGCTGAGCTGGTATTGAAGGTCGAAGCTCCATTGTTCGCTGTAAGGTGTTGGATGCTTCGCTTTCGGCCAGATCTGACTTTGACCGTCGCCAACCAACGTAAGCGGACCTTGCGACGCACCTGTAGGTTGGTTAATTCCGGTTGGGAACGGGTTGCTGGCCAGATTCAACGGAACGAAGCCGTTCTCTGCGGTCGCATTATAGGGCGTGGAAGCGCTGAAGCCATAGAACTGGCCCGGATTGTCGAAACTGATCATCGCCGAAGGCGGAAGGAAGAATATCCCAGCGCCCATGCGGGCAACGAGTCTGTCGGTGATCTTGAAGGAGATTCCGGCCCGAGGCGCAAAATCCTTATCGTTTGGCGGCCAGGCGTAGCGATCATTGCCGTTCTGTCCCGCGTACTCGAAAGCGCCCCGGAGGGGGAGCCCGACCGCAGAGCTGATGGGGTTCACAGCCGTCGTGTTGAAGTACATCAGGCGGTTGATCCGTTCGGTTGCGGGCCGCTGATTCTCATATCGCACCCCAACGTTGACGGTCAATCGTTGCGTTACACGCCACTGGTCCTGGATGTATGCACCGAAGCTGTGCAGACCCATAGCCGGGTCGATGTTAGTGGACGTACCGCCACCGCTGGCAGTTCCCAGCAACATCGAGGCGATTGCGTTGCCCGACACACTTGATCCAGAATTAGACGCGAGACACGGACCGGCTCCATTGGGATCGCATGAAGTCAGAGCGGTACTAAAGTTAAAAGCGGCTTCGCCCGTGCTTATTCCGTTGGCCTCCACAGAGTTGTTTATTCTCTGGTCGTCGAAGTTGCCGCCGAACTTCAGCGTGTGCTTTGAAAACTGCTTCGTAAGGTTCATCCCCACAGTGTTCGAGTAGCGAATGTACGTCTCGAACCCGCCACCGAAAGAGACACCCAGGCTCGAATAATTCTCGGCGTTGATTCCCGGCAGGATCGGCGCCTGGAAGAGCGATGTCGGAAGCCCGATCGTTGACGCATCAGCGGTGCCCAGGGTTTGCGCGAAGTGCGCCTCTTTCCAGCGACCGTAACTTGCAAACGTATTAATGACCCAGGTCGGGCTGGGGGTGATCGTGTCGTTCAAGACAACCTGGAACCCGTTGTCTGACTCATTTATTCCCGAATCTCCACCGGTGCAGAAGAAGCAGGGATTGGTGTTATTCTGGCGCAAACGATCCGACCAGCGCACGAAAAGTCTGTGGTTCGAACTCTGCTCCCAGTCGACGCGGGCGTCAAGTTTGTCGTTGGTGCTGTTGGCTGCGCCCTGCGCGATGAAGTTATTGATCTGGTTGGGCCCCTCCCCTGGCCGATTGGGCAGAGCATAGAGACTCACCATCTTGGCGCCGACAGGATCAATCAGATTCGAGGGGATGACGTTACCCGCGAACGGCTGACGTGTATAGGTGCCATCGGGAAGCTGAACTGTTGTGAAGGGATTGTAGATCAGATTAGGAGTGCCGTCCGAGTTTAGTACCCCAGAGAAGTTTCCGGCTCGTTCCGCCTCGGTGGGGACGGTTTGTAATCCGCTGCTGGCCGTAGATGGCTGGCGCAGGCCCTCATATCCGCCGAAGAAAAACAGATTGGCACGCTTCAGAATGGGACCGCCAATGTTCCCGCCGAACTGATTTCGTTTGTATGCTCCTTTCGGCTGCTCGAACTTGTTATTGGCCCAGGAATTAGCGTTTAGAGCGTCATTCTGCAGATAGTCGTATACCTCTCCGTGGAATGTGTTCGAGCCGCCTTTGGTAATGAGCGTAACAATGCCCATCCCGGCCCGCTCGTACTGCGCGTCGTAGGTATTTTCGACAATTTGCTGCTCTTGAACGGAGTCTTGCAGCGGCGAGACCAATAAGCCGCCCCAATCGACAGCCGTCGTGGGAGCGCCGTCTACCAGGATCGATGCCTCACCCGTGCGGCCGCCATTCAGCCCGAACATACTTGCGTTCTGATCGAACGTTCCATTCGGTGCCGTCATACCCGCGGGTCCTTGCGTCGTGCCCGCAACGGCGAAAACGAAATTCAGCGGAGTTCGCGTGGCATTTGGCAATGCGGCTATAAGATGACTGTCCAGAGTGCTCGTGCTATTTGCAGTTTCGGTATCGAGCAGGACTGCCGAGCCGGTCACTTCCACTTTCTGCTGGGTGTTTCCAAGCTCGAGCGAAATGTTGACGCGAGTCCCGATATTGGCTTGAAGGATAAGATTCTGTTGGACGAAACTCTTGAAACCAGACGCTGTCGCGGTGATTTGATACGTGCCTGGCGACAAATTCGAGAATTGGTACGACCCATTCGTATCCGAGGTCGTCTGGCGAACATTGTCGGTTGCCATGTCCCTTAGCTCGATGGTGGCGCCCTGAACCGTCGCTGCGGTCGGATCTGTTACTACACCCGCGATCGACGACGTAAACGACTGGGCAAAGCAAAACTGAGCCAATGCAAGCGCCAGAACTGAAGCCACAACGGGCAGACTCTTAGCACACCGGCTCACGACGTTACATGATGTGTGGAGTGAACGCACGGACTACCTCCTAAAACTTCCCCTAAATCGCACCTCGCAGAACGCGGCGCTTTTTCGTATGATACATCACGATTTTGTCGAACCGGAGCAGCCCAGGAATTTTACCGGGCTACTCAATGCCGCTCGGTTCTTTGCGCGTCTCCGGCAAGTTCGCGCGTGTTCGACTTCAGCAGCGAGATCTCAGGATTGTCGGGCAGAATGCGCGATGCCTGATCTAAAAGCTGCAAAGCTTCGGGAATGCGATGATTTCGGATCAGAAATGAGGTGGCCTGACGGTACAGCTCGGGGCGGCTCGGAGCTTTGTTCAGGGCCTGATTTATCGCGGCGATTGCGTCTGCGGGTCTGCCTGACACATCGAGCATTTGGGCGCGGGCAAGATAATAGTCGCCGGTTCTCTGTCCTTCGGGTATGCGGTCCATTTGATCAAGACCTGCCTGAGCGCTGACGGCGTGGAACATAGCGATGGCGAGATCAAGACTCAGATCCGGCGAAGGGGCGGTAGCGGCGATAGCCTGTTCTAAAAAACTCTTAGCAAGCGAGTATTGTTCCGACGCAAGCAACGCCGCGCCGGCATCAGCAAGAACACCGGGGCCCGGCTTCAGATCAATAATCTGGCGAGCCACCGCGGTCGCCTTATCCACTTTTGCGTCCTCAAGGCACAGCTTTAAATACTGCACCTGCGCTTCGGCGTTCCCAGGATTGCTCTGTACGGTCCTTTCTACGCCAGCGCGGTAACGGGCATACTGCTCCTCTGGAGAAAGGCTCAAGAACTCGACCAAACCGGCGGGATGCGCAAAATTAGATCGGTTGGGACCTAGTTCGCGGACCCGCGCCATCACGGCACTCGCTTCTTTTTGGTCGCCGGCTCTCACCAGAGCACGGCCGAAATGCATCAATGTCGTGGAATCGCGGGGCGCAAGCTCAGCAGCCTTGCGCAGAATTGGCAATGCGTCAGCAGGCCGGTTCAAAGCCAGGTAAGTTTGGCCCAAACGATCCAAAATTGTGGCATTTTGCGGGTCATGAGCGGCAGCGAATTCGAGGTCGGGCAGCGCTGCAGCAGCTTTGCCTTGGCGGTAATTCAGAAGAGCGCGTGCCACACGTGCCGCGGTAAAATCAGCTTTCACATCAATCGCACGATTGAAGTGCGCGAGACCCTGGTTGGCATCGGTCGCGCTGACCGCAATGCCCAATTCGTAGTGACCCACAGGATCCTTAGGGTGGCGGCGAGCAAACCATTCCAGGTCCGCGAGACCGCTTTTTGCGTTCACTCCAAGAGCAGTTTCCGCGAAGCC
>JBJMGM010000167.1:0-37356 GCA_045807905.1 Bryobacteraceae bacterium
CAGCGATGCGGCCGTGTGGCTCCCCGCGTCTATCGAAACGGAACTCGAATGGTGGCGCTCGACGTGCGCCGATCCAAGGCCGGAGGCGTTTATCTTCCCGTCTGCGCGAGGGACAGCCATCAGCACAAATAACTTTCTCTTCCGGGTATTAAAGGATGCGGGACGCAAATCCGGTATCGAGAGCGTCACGCACCAGATGCTGCGGCGCACCTGCTCGACTTACATGGCCCAGCTCACGACGGTCA
Source organism: Bryobacteraceae bacterium (assembly GCA_045807905.1). Classification (GTDB taxonomy): domain Bacteria; phylum Acidobacteriota; class Terriglobia; order Bryobacterales; family Bryobacteraceae; genus Bog-105. The sequence continues at coordinate 246 of JBJMGM010000167.1, forward strand.
AGGACGTTCAAGCCCATCTACGCCACAGCTCATCGAAGACGACGCTGGAGCACTACATCAAATCGGTCCCGGCCAGCGTGCGCGTTGCCGTCGAATCGCTTGATCTGCTGCTAATATCGAAAACGGGTCTCACAGAGGGGAACGTTAATTGAACCCATGTGAACCCAAGTTTTTGTTCTCGATGACTGCATGTTATTCAGAACAAAAGATGGGCCACCCTAGCTCAGTTGGTAGAGCGGCTGATTCGTAATCAGCAGGTCGCCGGTTCGATCCCGGCGGGTGGCTCCAAATCCACAGACGCTACGCTTTCCCGTGCGGCCTTAAAATGCCGCCCCTTTCACCTCGCGAGCGTGGCAAGCCGATCGAGCTTCTTAAGCGTTAACCCCACGTCTGAATCAGTCGTGCGTGGGTTGATAGTGCACATTCGGAGAACGGTACGACCCCGCAGAACCGTGGACGTGACGAGCGCAAACCCGTCTTGCAGCATCGCCTCGACTAAGCATGCATGCGCCATATCGTCAAATCCTCTATGCCCGAAACAGACCACAGCCATTTGCGCAGGGCTGACGACCTCCCATTCCGACATTTCCCGTAATCGAGCTTCGGCAAGCTCTGCCAGGCGGAAGCCCCGCTCTATCGCCGCTCGAAATGCGGCAATACCGAACACCTTAAAAGAGAGCCACAATTTGAGCGCTCGAAAGCTCCGCGTCAGTTGAATGCCCAAATCTGTAAAGTTGACTTCCTCCGAATTCCGGTGCACGTCCTGGAGATAGTCAGGCAGGATTCGGAAGGTATCACGTAAATGCGCACCGTGACGGACTAGAATACAGCCCGTCTCGAACGGTTGGAACAGCCATTTATGTGGATCGAGTGAAAGCGAGTCCGCAAGCGTCAGACCTTCGAGCAAGGTGCGTCCCCGATTGCACAATACCGCTGCAGCCCCGTATGCTCCATCTACGTGCAGCCACATTCGTTCTTGATCGCAGATTTCGCGTAACTGTGGTAGTGGATCGATAGCACCCGTATTGGTAGTTCCCGCGCTTGCGATCACGCAGAAGGGCCGTTTGCCAGCAATCCGGTCTTCAGAAATAGCCGCAGTGACATCGTTCGGCGCAAGCCGATAATTATCGTCCGCCTTTAGATACCGAATCTGGTGAGGCAAGAAACCGAGCACCCGAAGTGCCTTTTCAAGAGACGAATGTGCTTGGTCGGATAGATACACAACTGCACCATGTAGGTGATCGCTTAGAATGACATGGCGGGCAACGGCGAGAGCCGAAACATTCGCCATGGTACCCCCACTGACGAACAGTCCCTTGCAACCCTCTGCAAATCCGCAAAGCTGACGCAGCCAATCGATTGTGACGGTCTCGATCGCTTCGGCAGCGGAGCCGCCCAGCCATGTTCCGGCAAATACGTTGTAGCCGGCCGCAAGGGCTTCTGCCATCACGCTGACGTAGTTACCCGGTCCCGGCACGAACGCGAAGAATCTGGGATGATTCACGTGCATAGTGCTCGGAAAAATATCCCGGTTCAGCTGATCGAACAGCGCTTGATAGGCCATGCCCTGTTCGGGCGGTGGCTCGGACACCTTGCAAAAAATCTCGGCAGGATTTGCCTTTGCACCCACCCTCTGATCTTTCAGAGTTGCAAAATGCTCCACAAGCATGTCGATCGTGCGATACCCCATTTCGCGCATCTCTTCACGCGAAAGATCTAGGCCGGAATCGAGATTCATTGGGCTGGCCCTTCGGAGCAAATCGGGCAATTGGACGCGGCACCAGGGTCTATCATGCTTCGAACGCGATTATCGTCGATTGTGTGATGTACGTTCGCGCGCCATGCTAAGGCGGATGCAAACTACGAGACAGCCTGCGATGCGAACTCTATCCAAGTGACCTATCTTGTCCCCATTTTTTTGAGCTCATTGAAAAAGATAAACGTGCCTTTGCGAGCGGTTGTCAGCACGTCAGGCATACCGTCCCCGTTCATATCGGCAGCTACGATCTGAGTGCCGATACCCGAGGCGTTATCGATCAGAAAGGGCACAAACTCTACCCCACCACCCGCCTTTCGAACCAGCTTGAACCAGTACAGAACTGGTGGCGAACCAAGTTCATTCTCTTCAGGAATGTATCCGTGCGACCACCAGCGTTTACCCGTGACGATGTCCTTCAACCCATCCCCGTCCATGTCAGCGAGCGCCAGCGCGTGCAATTCTGTGAACGCCACGGTCTTGTCCGTCTCCTCCCATTTCGCGCGCGATCCAGAAGACGCAGTAGGATCGCCCATGATGAGGTGCTGCTTCCAGGAGATGACTCCCTGGCAGCCGTTTCTCGTCTGCTCATACCACGCCAATCCTGGTCCGTGTGCATTCAGACTCGTGATGACGTCGGGCAGACCGTCGCCGTTAACGTCATAGAGGAACATGTCCGCCCCTCCGTTCAGGTAGGGCTCTGTTCCATGCCCGAATTGGACGGCGTGAAACTTCCAGAGCCCTTCACTACCTTTGGGCGGCTGCTCCCACCAGCCGCCTCCGTGCAAGATATCCATGCGTCCATCACCATTCACGTCGCCCACCCCGAACCCATGCGGAGCCCAGCTCCCTTTATCGGAAACGGCGTGAAAGGTCCACAGTTTGGTAGTATCCGACCAGTCTGGCTGGGCGTAGCCGATCTGGTTACCGGCTTCCCCACCTTGTGCGATCAGTAGCTCCGGATGCCCATTGCCGTCAATATCGGTGAGCTGCGTCGTTTCGGCAAAGATGCCGGTAATCACCTTGTACTCATCCCAATGGCGCGATGCGCCGTGTGGGTTCAGGTATAGGTAAGCGCCATCAAAGTTAATCTTAAGAAAGTCCGGCCATCCGTCGCCATTGAAATCGTAAACATACGACAGGAAGCAATCCGAATAGTTGCCATGCTCTCTTTCTCCGGCCGGGTTCACGGTCTCGGGTGGATAGATCTCGCGCGCGAATTTGTAGTCGGGCCCGATATAGTAAAACGGCCCGGCTACGACGTCCTGAATTCCGTCCCGATTCAGATCGCCCACCGCAATCCCCTCCGCATAGAACAGATCACTGAGGCGCTGTTTGCGGAAGCCAGCACCGGTAACCTCAGGAGCAAGACCCGCGGCTCTGGACGTGAGGTCTAGCAGCGCGATACCCTTGAAGCGCACTTCAGCACCGGTTGGGCCCGCAATCCGCAGTGCGAGTTGCCCGTAACGACTGCGCTCATCTTCTGACGTCTGAACCGTACTGCCATGCGCGTGCTGGGGTCCCGGCTCACCACGCATTGTGATACGAACCTGTTTCCACCCATTCGGCCGTTCACTGGTCTGAATAGGCGAGTATTCCCCGGTAGGCTTTGGCAGCGATTTCTGATCGATAATCTTCCCTTCGTGATCAATAGCGACAAGGGACATCGCACCCGCGTTCGCGCCCGAAAGCGAAACATAGATGCCGCTCAGGCGATCATCCAGTTTCGACGGGTGGGAAAAATGAGACCAGTTTGAGGGTGCAGCACGGAGCAGCACGCCAGTCTCACACGCGGCGCAGTGCACCGAAAATTCCAATTTGAAGTCTTCGTAGCCATGATCAAGCACGAGCCACCCGCCTGCGCTGTTGGCCTCCCGAACTGAGCCGACAAGGTCACCCTCGTGGACCCGCCACTCGGCCGCACCTAGAACATGCCATCCGGCCAGAGTCTTGCCGTTGAAGATCGGGCTCGCCATTGAGACGAACATAGAACCTGCGACAGCGACTGCCAACCAGAAATATTTATGCATAGTCCAGTCACGCGAGTGTGGCATCGGGATTGGGGAGCATCAAATCGCGGACATGCGCAGCCAACTCATGACAGGCCTCGATAAACTGCCGGAGTGTCCTCACTGTCGGAGCGAACGCATCAAATTCTTGCACCGAGAGCCCGTCCTCCTCGTACGCCCGTCGGAAATCAGGAAACTTCTGGCGCAGCTCTTCGATAATCCTCGCGTTGACTGTCTTGTCGATTCTAGGCGCCACTCCCACATTGCTCCGGTTGAACCGAACCTGCCATTTATATGGCGGCGAGATCACTACATCCCCGCCAATCAACTCACTCCAGTGCATATGATTTCGGAACGCAGCTGAGAGCAGCCGAATGCGGTATCCACGTTGACGGAAGATCCGATAGGTCTTCTTGAACACCGCTACGCCGGCCCACTCGAGGTAGCCGGGATCAATAATAAGGCCTCGTTCTTCGACTACTACCTTTAGCCAATCATCGAGCCTGCCCACCATGATGGTGCATACCGGGCCCATTTCAGAGATGTCTTCGCGTTCCTTCTCTCGCCTCTTCAACCCGCGTTCTACGGCTTCCGCCACAGCGATACATTGCGGCGCCGTGAAGCAAACCGTGGCGTTAATACTAATCCCTTTGTACGTGGCCTCCTCCATTGCGACGATTCCCGCTTGCGTGGCGGGAATCTTCACAAGCATGTTCGCTGCCAGAGTATTGAACCGGAGTGCCTGTTCCAATAGAGCTTCAGGATCCCGGTAATAATGAGGATCGGTTTGGATCGAAAGCCTGCCATTTTTGCCTCGTTGCTTCTCGAATATAGGCATCAGTAACTGCGATCTGGTTGCCGAGATCTCGGCGACCAGCCGCCACCCGATTTGTTCTTCCGTAGCCCGTGGCATCTCCTTCACGAGCTCGCGAATCCGGTCGTTCCAGATATGCGATTCCTTCTTCAAAACCTCCAGTACGATTACCGGATTGCAAGTGGCGCCCACAGCCCCGTGCTCGATGGAATAGGTCAATTCTGCAAGGCTCGCCGAATCGTTCCACAGGCACGTGGGCGTGGTTTGCGTCATCTCAAACAGTGGGCTCTTATAGGTGGCGGCAACGGTCATGCTGTTTCCGTCTCCGGATAAAGGAGCACTTTCAGGCCCCTCTTGTCCACGCACAAATTGAACGCCTGGCGCCAATCTGATATCGGGAGCTTGGTTGAAACCAGATCGTCCAGTCGTATTCGGCCCTGGGCATAGATTTTCATCATCCGATCCCATGTTCGAGCGGTGTAGCAAATTGAGCCGCGCATAGTGAGCTGCTTATAGAAGATTTGATCGATCGGAAATTCTATGTCCCGCCCGCAAATTCCCACTTGCGTGTAATGTCCCATAGGGCGTAACGATTCAAGGCAGCCTCGTACCGAAGTCGTGTGCCCGGCACATTCAAAAGCCACGTCGACCCCGACACCTCCCGTGTGTTCGCGGACGGCGTCAACTAGATTCCGTTGACTAACGTTCACCACCGCGGCTGCGCCAAACCGGCCTGCTGCATCTAAACGGCCGTCGTCACCAGACGCTCCTGCCACAATGGTTTTCACGCCTTCCGCGACCAGCAGCTTCAGGCACAGAAGCCCGATCGGTCCAGGGCCGGAGACTAAAGCCGTGTCGCCGATTCGCACCTGCGTTATCTCCGTCACGGCTTGCACTGCGGCGGCGAAAGGCTCACTGAGCGCGGCTTCTTCTAGCGCAAATCCCTCAGGAATACGGTATAGCTGGTCGGGACGTAAGACAACATAACGCGCCAGCGCTCCGTTCACGCCGTGCCCCATCCCGCGCCGGTTTGAGCAGAAGATGAAATACCCGGAACGGCAGTATTGGCATTCACCGCAAGTGACCGCTGTCGCCCCTAGGCCAGCTATTCTCTCGCCCTTACGCACTCCCGCAACGTTGCGGCCGACCTCGACCACCGTACCTGCAAATTCATGCCCCAGAATGACTGGAGGGTAATTGCGAAAGGTATCGTGCAAAACGTGAATGTCTGTTCCACATACCCCACAGTACGCAACCTCCACCTTTACCTGATTGTCCCTGCATAACGGCTCCTCGACGTCCAGGATGTCGACATTTCCGTTTCCGGGAGCGTACTTCACGAGAGCTTTCATCTTCGGCGAGATTCCGTCATCTTTGTCCCGCTTTCAAAATTTCCGAGACCACTCTTTCGGCCAGCGTTCAATAACGACTTTCTTATCGGTGTAGAACTCGACGCCGTCGCGACCCTGACCATGCAGGGCGCCCAGAAAGCTGTCTTTCCACCCGCTGAACGGGAAATATGCCATCGGCGCGGCGACGCCGATGTTCACTCCTACATTGCCAGTCGGTGCCTCATAGCGGAATTTCCGAGCGTGATTGCCACTTGACGTAAAAATAGACGCGGCATTGCCGTACGCACTTTGAGAAAGAATGCTGATGGCTTCATCCAGATCCTTCGCCGGTCTCAACGCTAGCACCGGTCCGAAGATCTCGGTAGTCGTCAACTCGTTGTCCTGCCCAATATCGCTCAGGATCGTCGGCTTCAGAAATGCTCCCTTTTCACCACCTTTGATCTTCGCGTCGCGGCCGTCCAGAATGGCCTTACCCCCGTGCTGCATTCCTTTGCCGATCAATTGTTCGATGCGCGTCTTGCTCGCCGCTGAAATCACCGGGCCCATCTGCACGCCCTGTTCCAGCCCGTTACCAACACGAAGGTTCGAAGCCAGATCTACAATGGCATCGGTAAAGGATTTCGATGCGTCTCCTACCGTAATTGCTGATGAAACGGCCAGGCAGCGCTGTCCGGCGCATCCGAAAGCGCTATCGCTGACGATCTTGGCACTCGTCTCGAGATCGGCGTCAGGCATGACGACCACATAATTTTTCGCGCCTCCCTGGCATTGCACCCGCTTACCGTGGGCTGCACCCTCCGCGTAGACGTATCTGGCCACCGGCGTAGATCCGACAAAGCTGATCGCTCTGACATCGGGGTGCGCGAGCAGCGCGTCAACCGCTGCCTTTCCTCCCACTACCAGGTTCACGACTCCTTTCGGAATGCCTGTTTCATGCAGCAGCTCTACAACGCGGCGAGCGGTGAGCGGTACTCTTTCAGAAGGCTTCAAAATAAAAGTATTCCCGCAGGCGATTGCATAAGGCAAAAACCAGAGCGGAATCATTGATGGGAAATTGAATGGTGTGATGGCCGCAGTGACCCCGAGCGGCTGGCGAATCATGATCTCGTCAATTCCGCTTGCCGCATCTTCCAGGTTGTAGCCCTGCATCAATATCGGAATGCCACACGCAACTTCAACGTTCTCGATCCCTCTCTGCAATTCTGCTCGCGACTCAGCGAAAGTTTTGCCGTCTTCCTGCGTGGTCAGGCGGGCGATGTCGTCCCCGTGTTGTTCAAGCAGTTGCTTGAACCGAAAGAGATATTGAATGCGATTTTGCGGAGGAGTGCGGCGCCAACCAGGGAACGCGGCCGACGCAGCAGCTACTGCGGCGGCCACATCATCGGCACCCGCTAACGGGACCCTTGCGAGTACTTCCGCGTTCGCCGGGTTAAAGACATCAAACGACTCCGATGATCGACTGCGATGCCATTCACCCCCGACGTAATTCAATGCCTCGAATTCGGCAACCGGCATTTGAGATGCTCCTTTGTTTTCGATATGCTCGATCCGACGTTTCGAAACCTGTTCATGACGGCTGTAACCAAGCTTGCTTAATAACTGGATTTCCGGCGGTATCGAGTCGGTTCATTTGATCGCTGTTCAGCCTCAGTTCAACGGCAGCAATGTTCTCCTTCAATTGTTCAATTCGGCTCGCCGCGATGATCGGGAGTATCGATGGCTTACTCTGGCGCATCCATGCAATGATTACCTGATTCGGCGTGCGCCCTATTTCATGCGCCACAGCGTTCAGCGCCTCTAAACGCGCATTTGCATCGCGCCCGGCAAATTGTGCGGGCAGTTCGCGATCGAGGCGGGTATACGCTCCCTGTAGGAGGACTGAATACCCGATCAGCGAAATTCCATGGAAGTGCGCATAATCCTTCAGATCCTCCGTCATCCAGATTTGTGGGCCGAAGTCGGCGCCGTGACGCGGGCGCAAATAGGTATATCTCTGCTCAATGACCGAGTAGACGCTCCATTCATTTGCTTCACTGATTAGATTGCCTTCCACAATGCGCCAGAGGCGCAAATTACTAGCTCCAATTGCACGCACTTTACCGGCGTTTACTAAGCGGTCGAACGCCTCCATCGTTTCCTCAATGGGTGTGGCACGATCGTCTCGATGCGCATAGTAGAGATCGATCCGGTCCGTCTGGAGTCTTTCCAGGCTCTTTTCGCACTCACGCTCGATCTCAACTGCGCTTAGGCCCCCCCCACATCCGGGATAATCGAAACCGACTTTCGATGAAACGACGATCTCGTGACGATTGCGGCGTTCTTTCATCCAAGAACCAATTGTCGACTCGCTCTCACCACCCTGGCAGCCCGGGAACCAGCTCGAATAGAAGTTCGCGGTATCGATGAAGGACCCTCCTTGATCGCTATAGAAATCGAACAGCTTGTACGACGTCTCACGATTGAGCTTGCTGCCGATCAAATCTGTCCCCAACGCGAGCGCGCTAACCTCTAGCTTTGATTTACCTAGTTTTACTTTTTCCATGGGCCAAGCTCCTGAGCTTGGTTCAACAAATCACGAACCATGAAACTATTTTGTGTAGGTTGCCAGCACAACCCCGCCGATCATCACGGCGGCTCCCAGAATATTTGTGATTGAAATTCGTTGTACTGGGGAGCCCAGCCATCCGAAGTGCGACAAGATCATTCCACCGAGAACCTGCCCCGCGATCAGCGTGATGAACACAGCCCGAGCGCCGACTTGCGGCAGCAACCACGCAATTGCGAATACCAAGCACGCACCCAACGCGCCGGCTGTAAGCAGAAGCGGATGAGCATTGCGGAGGCCGCTCAGAGCACCGGAATGCCAGCCTGTCAGCCCTATCATCACGGCAGCAACCGCACCAACGCACCAGAAAACCGCATTCGCGACGCGAGGATTGTTCAGCACGCTGCCGACCCTCCCATTCATCGCTAGATGGACGGCCAACACTATTCCAAGAAAAATTGTGAAGATATAAAAGAGCAGTTTCATCTAAGCTCTCCAAATGAGATATGTGCGCCGCACGCTCATTGCTCGGTCACCGCTTCCCCGCTTTTATCCTCGGGCAAAGCAAACACATAGTAGCCTTGCACGGGCGGTTTGCCGGGCGGCGAAGTTATGGCTTGAGTGTCGGGCGTCGAGTGCTCAGCCTCCCTTCCGCAAACGACGAGATATTCCCGCCCTCCGAGCTCAAAAACGGCTGGAACACCATCCACGCGTGCCGGCAGTTCCTTTTCCCAGAGCAAGCCACCCGTGTCCTTGTCGTACGCTCGAATTTTCCGGTCTGATCGTGTACCGACAAAGATCAGCCCGCCAGCAGTGACGACAGGACCGCCTCTGGGCCAGTTGCTACCTGTGTTTCTAATTCCTTTCGCAGCTAGCTCCGAGACTTCACCCAGCGGAATCTGCCATTTGATGGTTCCTGTATTGAGATCGTAGGCCGTTAATGTAGACCAGGGTGGATTGATCGCGGGCAGTCCCTCACTGGAATTCATATAGCCGTATCCTGACCAGTACCGGACGGGGGATGAATCGGATGCCGATGCAGTGTCCAGACGCGGTGCGCGTCCCAGCCATGCCAGACTTTCCTTCGAGACATCGCCAACCTCGGGATGTGCAAGGAAAGCAATTAACACATCCACTTCCTTGGTCGGAAGACTCGCAAACGAAGGCATGGGAGGCGCTCCGAACTTGATCGTTGATCTGATGCGATCAGTTCCGAGTCTTGTAACTACGTTCGCCAACGACGGCACTGCAGGAGGCGAACCCTTCCGTTCCGGGCCGTGACACATCTGGCAATGCTGTACATAAACAACTCGGCCTTGCTTTTCGGACGCTCCAAAGGCGTCCAAGTTCACTGCGGGCGGCTTACTTTCGAGTTGCAGCATGGTGGGCGAGTCCTTCGATTCGACGTACATCATGCCAGTTCCCGGATCGACTGCCGAAGCACCCCAATTTGCGCCCCCGCTGTTACCAGGCATCTCGATCGTGTTGCGAAAGCCGGGGGGCGTGAACAGTCCCTCATTGCGCGCACTCAGCACGGTGTCCCGCCATTTCGCCCGCTCCCCGGGATCGGCTATATACGGATTGATCTCATCTGCGCTGAACTTTTGCCGCGCGAACGGCGGAGGCGCGGTCGGGAACGGCTGTGTTGGAGACGCCTGTTCTCCGGGCATATCTGATTTCGGAACCGTCCGCTCCTCCACCGGCCAGAGCGGCTTTCCCGTCACACGATCGAATACGAATACAAAGCCCTGTTTCGTGGGTTCTGCGACTGCATCCACCATCTTGCCCTCGTGTCGCACAGAGATCAGTTTCGGAGCGGCAGTCGGATCGTAGTCCCACAGATCATGATGGACCAGTTGGAAATGCTACAAATATTTCCCGGTCCGGGCATCGAGGGCGAGCAGACAATCTGCGAAGAGGTTTGCGCCCTTCCGGTCAGCACCGTAAAAGTCGTAGGTAGGCGCGCCAAGGGGCAAATAGGCGATTCCACGCTTCTCATCTATGGTGATTTCGCCCCACGCATTCACTCCGCCGATGCGCCTCCAAGCATCTTTCGGCCATGTGTCGTAGCCCCTTTCACCGGCGTGCGGAATGGTGTGGAAGATCCATGCCATCCTGCCCTTAACGACGTCATACGCACGAACGTCGCCGGGAGGGGAATCATAGTCCTCGCCCGTTGCGGAACCGACAATCATCAGGTTGTTGTAGACTCGGCCGGGCGAAAACGATTGAATTAACGTAATGCCTTTCGGCTCGCGGCCAAGACCCTGGCGTAAATCCACTCGGCCGTTGTCACCGAAAGATCGAATTTCCTTTCCGGTTCGGGCATCGAGCGCTTGCAGGTAATTGTCAGCCATGAACAGCACCCGCCGCTCGGATCTATCCTTACTTTCCCAGTAGTTCACACCGCGGTGAGCGACCAGAGTTGAGTTAACCTCGTGAACCCAGATTTCCTTTCCCGTGGCCGCATTGAGCGCGAGGATGGCGCTATTTTTTCCGAGCACGTACATGAAATCATCAACCACGATCGGATTGAATCCGAACTCAGAACCGTTATTCCCCGCCGGATAGAACCAGCTCAGTTCCAGCCGCTTCACGTTCGATTTATTGATTTGCGTTAGAGCGGAATACTGCGCTGAATCAGCACCCCCCAGATAGTCTTTCCAAGTTGTATAGGGCTGCTCGCCACCGGCAAACGCTACGCCCAGAAACGCGCATACCAATGATAGGCCTGTGGAGGCTAGTCGCCCTTGCAACGAGTTCCCTATTGAACTTATTTCACCCAACGTTAACGTAAGCTAATATACTGAATCTCAGAGATCTGTCAAGAATTTCCGTCACATAATTTTTCATCAATGGAGCAATCCGGAAATAGCAAGGCGTCTCAAACGAGTCGCAAAGTAGATAGGTATTGGGTCCCGATCGTGGCCAAAACGATAGACCTTCTAGATTGCTTCGGGCCAGGCGACGAATCGTTGACCTTGGAAGAGATCGTCCAACGGACCGGCATCCCCCACACAACCGCTTACCGAATCTTGCACACTCTGCGCACCCGTGATTACGTCCGTCAATCGGGCCGGCTGTACCGGCTGAATCGGGTGCGAAAACGCCTGAAGCTCGGATTCGCAAACCTGTCGCAACACATCTCTCTAGCAGTTGAAATCGAACGCAGCCTAAAGAGAGCTACGGCCGCCGCAGGAATGGAGCTTCTCGTCTGGGATAACGATCGAAATGCTGAAACTGCGATTAGAAATGCAGAAGCGATGACGCAGAACAAGGTCGATATCGGTATCGAGTTTCAGCTTTTCGAGCAGGTTGCGCCAGTGATCGCCGACATCTTCTCAAGATCGGGTATCCCTCTGATCTCCGTGGTGAATCCTCATCACGGGACCCTATATTTCGGCGTCGACAACTACCGCGCCGGATTCTCTGCCGGGATGGCTCTGGCGGGGTACGCCTCCAGTCGATGGGAAGGCCGGCCGGATGGAGTCTTGCTTCTGGAATCGCCGCGGGCGGGAAGAACCGTTCAGAGCCGGTTGATCGGAGTGGTGCGAGGAATCGAAGAGCGGCTTGGGCGCTTGGCCGAAGAATCTGTTGAGCACCTTGACGGAGGCGACGATAGATCGACATCAAGAAGCGCAGTCAAGAGCTATCTTCGCCGACGGCCGCGTAAGAAACTTCTAATCGCTGGGATTAATGATGAGAGTGCGATCGGGGCCGTTGAAGCTTTGCAACAGGGGAGGGCGACAGGAGAAGCTGCAGTTGTTGGTCACGGAGGCAGCGCCGAGATAATGCAGATGGTCTGCGACGCAACCGGTCCCTGTATCGGGACTGTTTCCTTTCATGCAGAACTATACGGGCCAGGCTTGGTTAGCGTCGTTGTGCGCACGCTACAAGGGCGATCAGTGACACCGGTTCACTATATCGCTCACGAGTTCTTGGGGAAACAGCCGTTGGCGCGCGCTCGGAAATCACGCTAGTTTTAAACGAGACCAAGCAAGGCTGGAACATCCTTGAGATTGTCCATTTCGATCGAGGGCTGGGCCTCTTCGGAACAGTTCATCCGGCAGTGGATACCGCCCGGCCGTCGCACCCTGATCGTGCGCCAGCCCAGACGGTTTGGAGCCACGAAGTCTTTGATCGGGTTGTCGGCAATATAGACGCATGTTGCCGGCGCACAGTTTGCAACTTGCTGCATCTGTAGAAATGCCCGCGGATGCGGTTTGCTGTATTCCACGCCAATGGACTCCGTCAAAATAATGTGATCACAGCGCGACGCTAGCCCAAGGCGACCGACTTTCATCTGCTGGCCCAAAACTGCGCCATCGCTGATAACTCCGATAAATGTCTTACCATTGACGCTGCGGAGGCACTCCTCACTGTCGCTCAGAAGGGAGATGGCTGGGTCATGGCCGCGATAGATTGACAGCATTTTTTGTATCAGCTCTTCAGATGGGGTGATCTTAAATGCTGCAAGAGCAACATTAAAGATATCGCCTCTGCGACCCGCTTCGAAGCATTTCCATGCCTCACGAAAGAATGAATCCAAACCGAGAGTTTCACGAACCCACTCACCGACAGCGTGAAATCCGCTTCGAACGTAGTCGCGTTCAAGGTATAATGTGTCGTCTATGTCAAAGACCACGCATTTGATGTTCGTAGCTGCGATGCTGGCCATTACGCCCTAGCAGTCGTACGATCGCCTGACACTATTTCTCTGACCAGGCAGAATGCTTCAGCGGCATGGAGGCCACACACGGCACCACGCACCCCTGCTAGCATCCGAACCACTTCTAGGTTTCGTGGATGGGGTGCATCGCGCAGCTGAGATTTATAGCACGCCATCGCTTCCAACTTCTTTTCTAAATGGCCCTGAATGTCGTGAAATACATTAGGAATAAAAGGGTTCTGCGTCAGCACATCGCCCCATTCGGTCTCGGATAGAGTTTCGTAACACAGTACCCGTGCGACGGGAAATCCGCCGATGGGGCGTGTGGCAACGAGTGTAGCCATATAGGCAACCTTGTGATCTGAGTGGAGGTCTCCGCCAAATGGCGTATACACGATCTGTGGGCGTGTTTTTTGAAAGATCTGCCGCAGTTGATCAGCGACCTCATAAGTGGGCACCTCTTCGAGTCCAGGCGCTAGAAAATCGAGCAGGATCTGTTCCCGTACACCCAGCATCCTGTGCACCTGCTCGAATTCCTGTCTTGTCCTCGCAATGAGGTCTGGAGGAAAAATGGCGGGGTTGCCGCGGGTTAAGAGTACGACGGTGACCTGATCTCCAGCAGCACAGTGCGCTGCTATCGTGCCTCCACAGCCCAGAATCTCATCATCTGGGTGTGGAGCTATTACGGTTACATTCATTGTTGAATCCTTTTGCCAAGCTTGGTCTCAAAGCGTCGGGAACCCCGCTCAACTGTGATCCATCCGATGCATAAACGCCCTCTCGAGTGAGCGCTACCCCGATGGTCCGCCAAATGATTTGAAGGTCCAACCAAATGTTCGCGTTTTCGACGTACCATACGTCCAAAGAAATCCGCTCCGCCCAGCTATGCTGTGAAGCGCCATTGACTTGCTGCCAGCCCGTTATTCCAGGGGGCAACACAAGCCGCTGTTTGTCTCGATCTGTGTAGTACGGGTAGAAATCTGGCGTTAAAGGTCTTGGACCGACAATGCTCATTTCTCCCCGAATTACGTTGAACAATTGAGGCAACTCATCCAGACGAAAGTCCCTGAGGACTTTGCCCAGCGGGGTGATTCGCGGATCGGCGCTATGCACAACCTTCTCGGCTAGCGAGCTCGCCTCATGCACGACCATCGTTCGGAACTTGAAAATTGTAAAGACGCGGCCGTTGATGCCCAATCGCTGCTGCCTGAAAAGTGCGGGGCCCGGAGAAGTGATACGTACGAGAATTGAAATCAGTGCCAGTACCGGGCTAAATGCAACCACAGCTGCACCTGCTAGAAACAGATCCAGAGTTCTCTTGACAGCCAGGTACGCCGCGCCAGGACGGTTAGATCTGCTCATGCATTCCGGACGTGCAATGTTCGTATTTGCCGAGGTGGCAAGCGTAGTGCGTCAAAGCGTTACGGGCTCAGAACTGCGGACAGAAAGAGCGGATCCGGCCGGCGACGCGGGGACCTGCGACGTGGACTGCGCACTTACGGTCAATAGTTGAACGCAGGGGTCGTGCGAACGCCTCTGCCGTGCCCGTTCTGGCGCACCGGCGTTGCTGTCAAGAGCTCCTCATCTTGCAGCGTTTGGAGCACATGCGCGCTCGGGCTATAGTCGTTGACCATATCCTTGAGCATAAGTACCAGGCTGCGGTCTCGCGCTGTGCACATCCGTTTCACTATATCCATAGTAGCCGCCACGTCGGGCATTCCTGATCCATTACCGGTGAAGATATGAATCTTTTCGTGGTAAGTCGGCAGTGTCTCTTCGTCGTTTGTACTCAGCTCTTCGTAAAGCTTTTCTCCCGGGCGCACACCTGTAAATTCGATCTTGATGTCATGGTCTGGGCGCAATCCAGAAAGCAGAATCAGTTGTCTGGCGAGATCGACAATCTTGATCGGATTACCCATATCGAGCACGAAGATTTCTCCCCCATTGCCCATGGCGTAGGCCTGCATTACAAGTTGTGCAGCCTCGGGAATGGTCATGAAATAGCGGCGCATTTCGGGGTGGGTGACAGTAATGGGGCCACCCGCGGCAATCTGCCGCCTGAAGATTGGGACGACGCTGCCGTTGCTCCCAAGCACGTTTCCAAAGCGGACCGACACATATTTTGTCCGGCCTGCCTGAAGCGAACTGACGAGCATCTCAGCTACTCGCTTGGTTAGTCCCATGATGCTCGTAGGACGGACCGCCTTGTCCGACGAGATCATGACGAACTCATCGACGCCGAACTCGCCTGCGAGCGCGGCTACGTTGTACGTACCCAGGATGTTATTCTCAACAGCTTCGAACAGATGAGTCTCCATCATGGGCACGTGCTTGTAAGCAGCAGCGTGGAAGACGACTGCAGGCCGGTACATCTCAAAGACCTCGCGCAGCCGACCTCGGTCCTGAATGTTGCCAATTACGGGCTCGAGATGCGTGCCCGGGAACAACTCGTGTATCTCGCGCTGTAAGTGAAAGAGTGCGCTTTCGGCAATCTCAAAGCCGATGATGGTTTTGGGGTTGAAGCGTGCGATTTGCCGGCATAACTCGGAACCGATCGAACCGGCTGCCCCGGTCACCAGTACTACCTCGCCCTGAACCTTCCCACGAATGAGATCTGTATCTAATCTGGCAGCCGTGCGGCCCAAGAGATCTTCGACCGCGACATCTCTGATCTGAGCCGCAAGGCCACGCCCCTGGATGATCTCCGACAGGGCTGGAATCGTTTGAAAGCGAAGCTTTGCCGCCGCGCAGTGTGCGAGGATGTTTCTCATCTCGGTCCCAGTGGCCGAGGGAATGGCAATCAGCACCTGGGTGACGTCATATTTTTCGGCTAGTTGCTTCAGTGATGCTCCCCGCCCGAGTACCCTAAGGCCTTGTATAATCATTCCCACTCGGGAAGGATTATCGTCGATGAAGCCACAAACGTGATATCCCAGCCTGCTATTCGAACGTGCCTCACGGAGCACCATCACGCCAGCTGTGCCAGCGCCGTAGATGAACGTCCGTTGACCATTTGTGGCCCCACGCAGATGCGAGAACTCGAGGGACATTCGAACACCCGCTCGCACTCCCACGCCGAACAAATAGCAGAGGAGGAAATCTAGGATGTAAAGCGATCGGGGAAAGCCGGGAGGACCGATTGCAAGGATTACCAGGAAGCTGACAAATGTCGCCGCGAGGTTCGCCCAGAGCAGTCGAACCGCATCGTGCAGCGAGACAAATCTCCACCCACCGCTCCACAGGCCGAGCAGATAATACGCGAGAGCCTGCATCGGCACCCAGACCGCCAAAGCATAGGCAAGCGTCACCATCCGTTCCGCTGGAATTGTGAATTCGAAACGGAGTAGAAAAGCGCTTATTCCCGCCAGTAGAAACAGGCCTACTTCCGCGCCACGCACAAGCGCAAGATAGGCGATCCTGTGTTTAATCAAGCTCCGACAAAGGCGATATATCGCCGACATTGGATTCTCCCCCACTTCTCGCAAATGCTCGTTGGCATTTGTCTTTTTTTAAGTCGTCTTTAAACTATTGCTAAATTCTTTTGAATTGCATTATTCTTCTTGACTCGCCGTCAAATCACATTTTAATGTAGTACACACCGCAAGCAGGAGCCCATTTACCGCCGACTTCTCTTGGAGAAGTTCCTGCAAATGGCCTGCCTCGTGAGTAATTTCCATTTATGTTCGATGTGGCACACTGAGGTTCCGTCATCCATCAGTGTCTTTAGTTAGGCGCTTTCTTAAGTTTTTCATTTCGCTCACATCTACACTAGAAGTCGCGCAAGTCCAGCTGTTCTTCCCCGGCTCTAGAATACGCAATCAGCAGCCCCGTCAATGATTTACCTTCTTCGAGCACCACCTCACGGCAAACCGCGCCACAGCTAGACTTCGCTTCTAATTCTAGCTCAAACCGGGTCATTTGAGTTAGGTTTTAGGCCGTTGCAAGTGGCGTTTCTCATTTGCCCAGTACTCCAGTACTTTTCATCCCTGCTCGGAGCTACTACTGCCTGGTGTAGGAGTTTGCGCATTGATTACGGGCGCTCTATATATCGGGAAGTATGTAGGAGCGAGATAGCTGCCGCCCTGCAACTCCGCTTCTCTCCGTCGTTCTGCCGTGAGAAAGTCATAAGCCTCCGCATCAAGCACCCATCGACCGGTATAGAAAGGCAGGTGCGTGCTGGAAAACATGGCCTTGAATCGGAATAGCGGGTCATCATCCCGGCTCCCCCGTCCACCGCCTATATGAAAAAATTTGTTACCTCTGGAGCGTGCCAGCAGCTGCGCTGCATGAAAAAGCCACTTGTTGGGCGAAAGGGCAGAGCAGCGATCATCCGATGCCGCAAGATGCACGCTAACAATGCCCCCGTACTCGATCAGCAAGAGGGCAGCGCCCACAGCACCGTCCCACATACATAGGAAAAGGCTACCGTGTTCCCCAAGTGCCTCTTTCAAGGCCATAAAATAATCCCGAGAAAAAAAATAGAATGCAGCAGCATTGTTTCGCTGCAAGGTGGCGTAATACATCGAGATGAACTCGTCCAGGTGCTCCCATTCCGGATCGTGCACTGTGGTGAATTCTTGCTCCCGCTCCACCCGTCGGACGTGCTGGCGCAATTTCCGTTGGTAATCCGCCCAAATCTCGTCAGGTGATTTGGACAGATCAATCGCTACTGTCTTACCTTCTTTATAGGTGTGGCCGAGTACACCAGGTGTTTTCCATTCGGGCCGCAACCAGGCCTCATTACCGAGGATAGGGTTGAAACGTGTGAAAACGCTAACTGCCATTTGTGCGCGCCACGCTTCTACGCACGCCTCCCACGCATTTACCAGGAAGGCTTCATCTTTCTCACAGTTGTGGACCACGGGTCCGGAATAGCCGTACACTGACGTAACATCCTGAAATTGCGTTCCGCGACCATGCGTATCGCTAATCGGCTGTAGCAGGTACGGCCATGCAACGAATTTGTCGTGGTTCCCGTATAGCAACAGCCATGCTTCACTGTTCGCAGTGGCCGAGAAGGCATGGTACTTCGCAGTTTGAAAAAAATCGTGCGGAACTCGCGAAAGATACTCGTTCCATTCAGGTGAAGAGGCCTGTACGAGTTGCGCGGAAGAAGTTGCGGAAGAAGTTATGGAAGGATGTCGGCCACCGATCTGTTTCACAGACATCGAAAAAATCCAGGGGTTCGGAACTTCCACTCTGGCGAAGAAATCGCGGATAGCGAAAGTTGCACATTTGGTCTTCTGACACTCGGCAGTCGGGCGATTGCCATTCCAAGTGGCCCTGTTGCCTTGCACTCTGAAGGCCAGTGACACGTATCCGGCAAAAACTTGATTTCGGGCGAATCGTGCCGACTTATACCGAACGTGTGCGCCACTATCTCCTACCCAGACCCCCGTCCCGTCCAACCCATGCGGTTTGAAATATCCTTTGGCGCTCCCGGGCTTCAAAGCGAGCCAGCCCCATCGCACGAAATCGCGCACTCCCCGGGGCAGTCTCCTTCCCTATGCTGGCTGCAAGAGATCCGGTTTCGACAAATCTCGATGGAATCCAGAGGGTAGTCATGATTCAACCCGATGCAGTGACGTAGCACAATGCTCGTCCGCTCGAAGCGTGGAGCGCGGAACAAATACTGCTTCGTCATACCGCAGCATCGTCAGACCGTCCTGCCACCCATCAAACCGTTCCCGACGCTCTCGTCCCAGGATTTCTTCGATCAACCATGTTGTCATCGGAGCGCCCGCACGATGCGCAAGCGGGTAACCGCCCCCGAAGCGGGCATTAATCTCGATCACTTTTAGATCACCGGCCGCCGTCGAGAAACACTGAACGTTCAAAGCCGCGCAAGCGCCCGGCATGCTCTCGACAATGGTATCCGCCAAATGCATCATTTCGCGGCTTTTCACCGTTACACCTTTGGAGACTTCACCTCCCCGAACCTCCATCCTGAAATGCGGAACCGCGCACAGACAGCGGCCTTCACGATCAAGGAACACGTTTATGGTATATTCGGCACCCTGTATACATTCCTGAACAATCACACCGTTCGATTTCGAGACCAGCGCGGCCAATTCACCGAACGAAGTGACTGTGCGCACGCCGAGGGAGCCGCTGCCGTCGATCGGTTTGACAACCAGAGGCAGGAGCCAGTCACGCGAGTCCGCAAGTACGACCTCGGGGGCTGCTTGCTTGGGCACAGGGACGCCCTGCGCTACCAGCCATTCGTGCGTGAGGATCTTGTTGTTACAGATGCGGACAGTATCTGGGGACGAGATTGCAATCGCAGTCCCCTGTTTGCGAAACTGTTCCCGAGCGGCGGCATAGGCAGGAAGTTCCGGATCGATTGTGGGCACTACCAAGTGGACCTGTTCCTGTTCACAGATCTGCTGAATTTCGGGAATGAAATTGGGATCGGTACACCTCGGCACCAAATAAAAATCGTCGGCGAGTTGCACGGCAGCCGAATACGGCGTCGCATCGACGGCGATGACGCGGCCAGAAATGCCCAGCTCCGAAAGGCTTTCCCGGAAGCAGTTCATGAGGCTTACCCTACGGCCTGCCGACGATATCAAGATGTTCACATGCATGTGCGTCCTAGTTCGCGTCGAGCGTCGGTGCTCAGGGCCGCTGTTTCTCTCGAAAAGTAAAGGTTTTGTTGACCGCCGCGATGATAGTTCGGAGTGTACGGCTGAACAAAGACCATCTCAAGCATCCATGGCCCATAACGAACAGATGAGGCCGGCGCGTCCTAGGCGCACGAATATGAGACCCCCGCGGAAATGCTACAAACGACACCGTCCTTGCACCGGCACTCAGGCATTCGCTTTTTAGAGAATAGCAGTGGTAAACGTAAAGAACTAGCAATGTAAGCGCCGTAAGCCCATGGCTTACGAGATCGTTTGCAACGAGTTCCGTTCAGCGAGCGCCGTGGCAGGTGTCAGCGACTGAACCGCGCTCCGCAACTCGGTACAAACTCGCTCAATTTGACCCTCGGACAGGTGATTGAAAAAAGGCAAAGCGATCGTGCGATCGGAGACATGTTCCGTCACCGGAAACGCGCCCTCGCGATAGCCGAACATCCGTTCATAAAGCGGCTGCAGATGAATGGGTGGGAAATAGTTGCGACAACCGATGCCGCGCTTTCTCAATGCCGCGATAACTTGGTCGCGCTCGGCACGTCCGAACTCATCAGCTAGCCGGATAACGTACACAAACCAACTGATCCGACACTCCGGCTGGTCAAGGCGGGGCGCGATGACCTCTGGGATGGGTTCGAGCGCTGCGTCGTAAAGTTCCGCCACGCGCTGACGGGCCTCCACAACCTTGTCCAAGCGCGAAATCTGCGACATGCCGAGCGCGCAATTGATATCGCTTAGCCGATAGTTGTAACCCAACTCATCGTGCTCCAGCCATCCCTCCGTATCCGAGCGGCCCTGGTTACGCCAGCTACGGCAACGTCGAGCGACATCCTCATCGTCTGTGATGATCACTCCTCCCTCGCCCGTGGTGAGCTGCTTGTTAGGGTAGAACGCGAAAACACCGGTTTGGCCAAATGTGCCTACAGGCACCCCGCGGTACTGAGCTCCGATCGCCTCGCACGAGTCCTCTATCACCGTAAGTCCATGTTTCTGAGCTATGTACATGATTTCCGAGACGGCACACGGCCTTCCAAAGACGTGTACCGGGAGAATGGCTTTGGTTCGCGGTGTGATGGCCTGCTCAATCTGCGCCGGATCTAGGTTATAGGTCGATGGATCAATATCTACAAACACCGGCTTACCGCGCTCAAACAGAATGCAATTTGCCGAGGCCACGAAACTGAAGGGCGTCGTAATTACCTCATCTCCATCAGAGATCCCGGCCGCCCGTACACAGAGGTGCAGTCCGCTGGTACCGCTATTGACGGCAATTGCATGCCGCGAGTTCGTGGCTCGACAGACAGCGCGTTCGAAAGCCGGTAGTTTCGGTCCGAGACTAAGTGCGTTCGAATTCAGGACCTCTAGCACAGCAGCGCGATCTTCTTCGGTCAGATCAGGCGACGACAATGGTATCTGCAAACTCATCCCTCCGACGGCTATATGATATTCAGTCCGTATTTATTGCAACTGCCGGTACTTTCTCTGAGAGGACCAGGCTCGATTCTTACCCCATCCGGAACTGCTCCGCACACCCTTGGCATGCCCTGCGGGAACAATGCCAATCTACGCCCGGCCGGTTAGACTGCGCGTAACCGAAGCTACCGCTCAGTGGCCCACATCGCAGGCTTCTGGCGTCCAGACCCACCTAATAAGTGTCGCGTTTTGTTCTCTGCTCCGTCAAGCTAGACTTAGCTGGGATATGTCTTTATATATCTTGCTGAGGGTGATAGTGCTGCGTTCCTGAAATTCCCTTCATCTATATCGCAGACCTAGCATCGGTTCCTCTTCCTTCGTCGCGCTTTGGAGAGCTTCGAGCGAGATCGTCGATGCACCGAGTTCGCCGACCACAATGCCGGCCGCGAGGTTTCCGAGACGGCACGCGCTCTCGAGTGACAACCCTGCCGCGAGCGCCAGCGCTAAGGTCGCTACTACGGTATCCCCCGCTCCAGTTACGTCGTACACTTGCCGCGCACGGGCCGTAATCGGGACCGGTCGCGCGCCGCGTTCAAAGAGGCTCATACCCTCCGAGCCGCGCGTGATCAGAAGACTCGCGGGGCACCTCGCCATGATCGTTTCGGCGATATCTTCGACCAGAATGCCCGAATCGTCTCGCGCGTGAAAGCGGCTGTCATAAGTCCCCGCAACCGTCCGCGCCTCATTAAGGTTGGGCGTGATGACCGTAGCGCCAGCGTATTTGGTGTAGTCGGACCCCTTCGGATCGACAACAATCGGGATGCCTTTTGCAGATGCCGCCGTGATGACTCGTTGGCAGACCCTGCGACTAACGACGCCCTTGGCGTAGTCCGAGATAACACATGCATCCGCATCACGTGCGCATTCGGCCGCGCGCTTCGCCAGTGCGTCTTCCTCTTCAGGTGATAGGACAAGGCGGCACTCCTCATCAAAGCGAACGATGTGCTGCCCCCCCGCCATGACCCGACTCTTAGTTGTCGTACGCCGTTCTACCGCGGCAATCAGGTACTCGGGTGCCACCCCGCATGCCGAAAGCTCTTGCCGGAGTTGCACGCCCGCGGCATCCGAACCGATGATGCCCACCAGCAGCGCGCGGCCTCCCAGGCTGGTGATATTGGCCGCGACGTTCGCCGCTCCCCCCGGATGAAAACGCCGGCTCTGAATCTCAACAATCGGTACCGGAGCTTCCGGCGATAGCCGTCGGACCTGGCCCTGGATATGCTCGTCAAGCATCGCATCGCCTACGACCAGTACACGCCGTCCCGCGAAACGGGAAAAAATGCTCAACACTGGCTCCTTTGTGTAGTTATTGCAGGCCTCACGCCTCGGAAGCTAATCCTTGCTTTCAGGGGTTTACGCGGCCGTAACCATAGTGGTAACTGCCATTATTCGCGGTGGCTGCGACTTTGTTCAATACGATGCCGGTCACCTGTATGCGCAAACGGCTCATCATGTTTAACAATGCCGCAACAGCATGCCGATTCGTCTGCCCTGCTGCCGTCACGACCATGACGCCACCGACATGCCTCGCGATTTGCAGTGGTTCGGCGAACCCGAAGATCGGCGGAGCATCGACCACCACCAGGTCGTATTCTCTCTCGGCTTCCGCGATGATCGACGCGATTTCTCTACCAACCAAATCAGGTCCTGTTCGCCCTAAAGGTCCGGCGAGGAGCAGGTGCAGTTCGGGCGTCTCATCCACCCTCGCAACTGCTTCACGCCAAGGCATGCCTTCCATAATGACGTTGGTCACGCCCACGCTATTCGAGACGTCGAAGTATCTATGAATTGAAGATGTCCTCAGATCGCAGTCGATCAGGAGCGTTCTGCGACGCTGGGCGGCATGTGCCAGCGCCAAATGCACGGCCGTTGTACTCTTTCCTTCGCGCGCCGCCGTACTGGTCATGAGAATGGACTTCAGACGCCGATCCATGCTGCACGCCGCGATCGAATTCCGAAGCGTCCGCATAGCTTCTACGTATGCCGCCGTTCGCTTGTCATTCGCGCCGCGGCTTGGCATCAAAACACCCGATTTATCTTTGCCGGAAGATAGCAACGTACTTCGCGAACGAGCGATCGGCAGCATCCCGATTATGTCGGCATTTAAGATGCGCCGTGCTTGCTCGGGATCGCGAAATGTATGATCGAATAGATCGCTCACGATCGCCACAATCATGGCGAGAAGGCTCGCAAACAAACACGCCAGCACTACGTTGAGTCGAATGTTCGGAGATACGGGTTCAAAGGCGGGCCTCGCCGAATCAGCCAGTCGAATCGAGTTGTTTTGAAAACCACCGCTGAGTCCCGGTTCCCTGATCTTCTGAAGTACTTCTTCATACTTCGTCTTTTCCGTCTCGGCCTCGAGCTGCAGCGATTTGTACTTAGACGACCCCGCCTTGATTTTGTCGAGCTCGGCCTTTGTACCCGCTACTTGCACGCCGAGCACGCGCTCGCGGCTAGCCGCCTGTAGAGATTGCGACTCTAGCCGCTTAACGAGACTCCTTCGCAGGCGATCCATTCGTTTCGTCAACTGAGTGACTAGCCCGGCCGCTCTTCTATATTCAGGCCGGTCCGCGCCGAATTCGGCTTTGACATTCGAGAAACGCTCGTTTGCCTCGTCAAGGCGCTTGCTCAGCGACTTAAATGCCGGGCTTTGGCCGGAGAACTCGCTCCCTTCTAGCGAACCCGTTTTCGCGGCGTTGTATCGCGCCTCTTTGGCCATGCGATCAGCTTGGGCATTCGCAAGCTGCCGGCTTAGCTTCAACAATCGTTCCGACAGGATATCTGCATTCTCATCCGGATTGACGATTTTGGAGTCGCGTTCAAAAGTCGCCAAAGCCAGACTGGATTTCTCCACTCTTGCTTTCACAGCGTGGAGTTGTTTCTCCAGGAAAGAAGAGAAATCCGTTGAAGAACGAATACGCATGTCATAGGTGTGCTCGATGTAGCTGGCCGCTATGGCATTTGCAACGTAGGCCGCCCGATGAGGGTCACTTGATCGATACCTGATTTGCAGCAGGTATGTATTGGGTAGGCGCGCCACTTTCAACTGCTTCAAAATCACAGGCGCTTCTGCACGCGCGAGCGCCGTCCATTTGGAAACGCTTCTATATTGCTGGGCTTCATCGAGCAAGTGATATTTAAGAGCAACGGGCCGAAGCACGGAGTCGGACTGAATTAGCCTTAGCTGAGTAGCCAAAAACTTCTCCGTATCGTCGAGCGATCGGCGTTGGGACTCTTGCCCGATAATGCCTTGAGGCGGTTGTCGATCGACGTCAATCGTCGCTGTCGATTCATAAACCGGAGTAAGGCGCTTGGAGCCAATGAACGTCACGAGCGCAGCCACGGTTACAAAAAACAGAATCTTCCAGCATTGGCGCTTCACGGCCGACAAGCAACGCAAAAGCGGCGCGGCAGGGGTGCTGTGTTGCCGGCCAATGTTGCCGAGCGGGGAAACATAAACCGGCGCGAGTTTCGCACGGGATTCAATAACAGCGGGTACAGAACTCTTACTTTCCGGCATGTGGTGTCAATTGGTCTTCTCTAAATATCGCTCAATGCTAGACCCATTCACTTACCGAGCGCAGCGGGGGAGTACTAGGCCATCGCACCCGGATCGATACGGCAGTCCCGCTACCATGGTTTCGAGCCGAGGTAAACTCTGGGACCCGAAGCGAATCGAAAAATTTTTGATAGGGAGACGCTTGCCGCCTGGGTTGCCGATGAACGGGCGATGGGACGTAGCATCGGTCTGACTTGTGGAGCGTTTGACGTTCTACACGCCGGGCATGTAGAGTACCTGACGCGAGCGCGCCAGCTCCACTGTGACCGTCTCATCGTCGCAGTAAATTCCGATACGTCCATTCAAACTTATAAGAGCCCGCTACGGCCCGTAAACAAGCAAGAGCATCGCCTGTTTGTTGTTGCTGGCCTGGCAGCGGTTGACGCTGTCACACTGATGCCCGAAGCACGTCCATTGACGCTCATAGAACTCCTCAAGCCGGATGTCTACGTCAAGGGAGGGGGCTACACTCCGGAGGAGCTCAAATCCAAGCCTGTTGTCGAGGGCTACGGAGGAAAGGTCGTTTGCGTACCGATAACCTTTGATATCAGCACATCGGCGATCCTGGAGCGAGCCGCCGTTATTGAATTGCACGCGGCGGCACCTCGATTTCCCAGCGATGGCGAGCGCCGCCTCGCTTTTCTCGATCGCGATGGCACGTTGATCCGCCAAGTTCCCTTTCTGCATGACCCCGCGCTGGTTGAAGTCATGCCTGGTGTTCCGGCGGGTCTCAAAGCATTGCAGGATGCAGGCTTCAGCCTCGTGATAGTGACCAACCAGCAAGGCATCGGGCTAGGCTATTACACCGAGAGCGATTTTATTGAAGTGAATCGGGCGCTGTTGAAACAACTAGCTTCAGCAGGCATCCGCATTTCCAGAATTTATTACTGTCCACATTCCTACGCCGATCAGTGCCAATGCCGCAAGCCCGGTTCGCTGCTGCTAAACCAGGCGCTGAGCTATTATGGAGCGGTTCCTGAGCGCTGCTGCTTTATTGGCGACTCGGTCGACGACTGTATTGCCGCCCAGACCGTCGGATGTCCCTCAGTGCTGGTATCGGGACAGGATTCGCACACTGAGTGTAGCCATTCCTCCAAATCGTTCATTGATGCGGCCCGCTGGGTCATCAGCAAGTAAACTGACGAAAGGAGCTATATGCCGGTCACGATTGGAGCCAAACCGTCTCCCGATTTCTCGAATCCGATCGAATTGCTGATCGATTGCCACCGCCGTATTGAGCGCTTTTTGGCTGTCCTGATGAAGATCGCCGCAGAGGTGAAAGGCACGATGACAAAGCAACAGAGTCATGAGTGGGAACAGGCGCTCGACTACTTTCGCAACGCGGCCCCACGACATACGGCCGATGAAGAGGAAAGTCTTTTTCCCCGATTACGCCGCCTCAATCACCCCAAGATCGAACGCGCGCTCGCCGACATTCAGGAACTCGAAGCCGATCATGAGCAAGCCGCGGAATGGCACGAAATTGTAGATCAGATTGGAAGAAAGTGGCTCGGTGAAAAAACCGCGCTAGTTCCCGACGATACAGAGCGGCTGAACCAAGCACTAGCTAACCTTTCGGAACTTTATGCCCGCCACATCGCTTTGGAAGATGATAATGTTTTCCCGGTCGCGGCCGCCGTCCTGGCCGGTACTGAAACGGCCAATATAGGCGTCGAGATGGCGCAACGTCGCGGGCTCGATCCTCGACGACTTGGCGAAAGGGTTCTACATCTAAGCCGACGCGCGAAGTGAAGCCTTGGCAGCTATATTCATCGCTGACTCGAGGGCGGTACTAAACCTTTCAACCGTAAATAGACCGCCAGAATGCCGTATTGCTCAGTGTCATGCGTGGTGTTCGCGACTAGCGCTCCCAACTTCGTTCTCTGGCCACGCGGCGTCTGGATCATATTCGATGCGTCTGCGTCTGTCACAGTGTCGTAAGCTTTGTCGCACTGCGCAAATGCCTCGCGGAGAGCGGACGCTAACTCGCTCTTCGACGTTTTGGATGCCGCATCGATCGATTTCTGCGTGCCCAGAATGGCGGAACATGTGCGCATCTGAGACTCTGCCACGTGGCCGAGAACCTGAGCGAAGCTCCGGATTTCGGGCGTAGGTTTGAAGCTGTAATTCTCTTCCGGCATCTCCTCGGCGGATTTGATGAGATTGTTTTTCACGGTTTGATACGACTGCTTGACTTCATTGCTGAGCGGGTTCTCAGCCCGCGTTTCAATTCCCACGGTTGGGCGATTTTGCGCTTGAAGGGCCGCAGCAAACGCCAAGTTACCGGCCACAAGTATCAGCAAATATTTATTCATTTTGCTTACTCCTTCCTTTTCAAGATACATTTCAGTGCGCCATGTTTGAGAATCTATGCCGTGCGTGAGCTACTGCCTTCTTGTACTGTCGTGTCGCGCAGTTAGCCGATAGTCCATAGCGCCTGACCTGTTCAATGGCCTGAAATGGGGGTGAATGGGCCCTTCGGCGGACGGCGCGCCGTAGCCGGATCGGGCATCTCAGGGGCGCAACAAGGGGCATGGCTTTCCCGGTACTGCGCTAACACAGATTTAGCGCAGTACCGCTTTCCCAAAACGTGTTAACTTCGCTATTATCTAGCAACTCTCAGCTGTACGGGACGGGGCGAGCCACGTGATTCAGGTTCAGCCACCTGATTGCGAGCCGTCGAACGAGCTATTCAGAATGATACGGTGCAGGCTGCAAGAAATAATATGGTTCGTGCTGAACGCGAAGTTGATAAATGGAAGCCTTTTTAGGCAAATAGGAGCATCAGCAAAATGAGAGCATGTTTTGCACTGCTAGGCGCCGCACTTGCAATCAGCACCGCTTTTGGCCAGCAGGCACACCAGGAGAAACGGCGTATCGCCGTGATGGATTTCGGGTACGGTGCAGTGATGAGCAGCGTACAAGCGCTGTTTGGAACTACTCAGGATGTGGGCCGCGGCATATCGGACTTGATAACCGACCGACTCATCAATGGCGGCACCTATCGCGTCATCGAGCGCCGTGACCTCGACAAGCTTTTACAGGAACAGAATTTTTCGAATAGCGACCGGGCCGATGCTGCAACGGCTGCCAAGATCGGCCGCTTGCTCGGTGTAGACACGATTATCACCGGAGACGTCACACAGTTCGGGCGAGATGATCGCAATCTGGGCGGCGGCGGAAGTCTTGGTCACTGGGATAAGTACGGCCTGGGAAACGTAGGTGTTCGCAAGGCAAAGGCCGTGGTCGGCATCACCGCGCGAATGGTGGACGTGAATACGGGCGAGATTCTTGCTTCCGTTACTGGGAGCGGGGAGTCGACCCGCTCCGGAACAAATTTAGTCGGTGCGGGTGGAGGTTATGCGAATCGCGGCAGCGGTCAACTCGACATGAGTAGCTCAAACTTTAGTCAGACGATACTCGGTGAGGCTGTGAAGGCTGCGGTGACACAGGTGAGTAGCCAACTTGAACAGAATGCTACCCGCTTGCCACATGAGACGGTTCAAATTAGGGGTCTCGTAGCGGATGCGTCAGGCAACAATTTGATCATTAATGTAGGCAGCAGTGCCGGCGTGCACATTGGTAATAAGCTCGCCATCACGCGCGTGAGTCGAGAGATTAAGGATCCGGCTACGGGGAAGCTTCTCCGCACTGTTGAAGAGCCTGTAGGTGAGCTCGTCATTACCTCCGTCGATCAGAGTTCCGCTGAAGGCCACTTCACGGGATCAGGACAGCCCAAGGTGGGCGACGCTGTGAAAAGCGTAGAACCGCACTGACGCGTGCGCTGCCGACGTCGATACTTCAAGCGCCGCCGGGAACGTTGTTAATGGCTGCCGCCGACGCTCTTACGTTGTGACCAGGGTTGGGCCTGATAGGTCCAGCTACGGGTATTGTAGTCGTTAGCGGTCCCCAATATCATGATTCCGAGCCACACAAGACCTGCAACCACAAACAGTTTGGTCAAACTCGTCGTGTAACGGACACCCATAAATATCCAAACCACTAACGACGCCTTGGTCACGGCGATCAGCAATGCCACGACAATGTTCCACGGTCCCAATTCGATGTAAGAGACTGCCGATGTTATCCCGGTAAAAACGATAAGAGTCGCCCAGACCTGAACGAGAGTTTTAACTTTCGGAATATGCGAAGTCATCGCCGGTGTCCAATCAGATACAGCAAAGGAAATAGGAAGATCCAGACAATATCCACAAAGTGCCAGTAAAGCCCGATCATCTCCACCGGAGCGAAGTAATTTGCATTGAAAATGCGCCGCATTGCCTGGATGACCAGGTAAGTTAGTAATCCAAGGCCAACAATCATGTGAAGCGCGTGCATTCCCGTCATGCAAAAGTAAAGAAAAAATAGGATCTGGGCGTTGTGCGCGTACTGCGGCGCTGCCTCGTAGCGGAAATTGAAACCCGGAACGAGATGTTCTACCCACTTTTCGTGGTATTCAAAGCCCTTGATCACCAGGAAGATCGTTCCAAAGATCATCGTCAGGATCAAAAATAAGATGAGATCCCTCCGTTTGCTGAGCTGCGCGGCGCGAACGGAAAGGGCCATAGTTAAACTGCTGCAGATCAGAACCGCTGTGTTGGTTCCGCCGAGTATCACGTTCATGTACTCGCTAGTGCTGGCAAAGGCACCCGGATACATTCCGCGATACACCGTGTAACCCGCGAACATGCCCCCAAAAAACAACACTTCCGTGATAAGGAACGTCCACATGCCCAGCGTGGACGTTTCCATCTGCTGCTCCGCGGTCGCAAAATGGTGGCGAAGATGCGTAGCTGCCGCTGAGGGCTCGTGTTCGACGGGTATAACAGTTTCAGCCAACGACTTCCTCCAGTTCACCGTAGTGATACGCCTCTTGGGTCACAGTAGGCGTTTCGTCGAAGTTGAAAGTCGTAGGGGGTGACTGGATCTGCCACTCCAACCCGGCTGCGCCCCACGGATTGTTGCCCGCCTTCGCGCCCTTTTTCAGAGAGTAAATCAGATAGATCATCGGGATTACGTATCCAATGCCCAAGATGGACGCCCCCGCGGTAGACAACACATTCAACATTTGGAATTCCGGCGGATATGCATGGTATCTCCGGGGCATCCCGAGGTAGCCGAGTACGAACTGCGGGAAAAACGTGAGATTGAATCCGATGAACACAATCAGAGCCGCAAATTTCGACCATGCTTCGGAATACATCCGGCCCGTAATCTTCGGCCACCAGAAATGAAGGCCCCCCATGAAGGCCATTACCATCCCGCCCACCATTACGTAATGGAAATGGGCGACGATAAAATACGTTCCGTGTGTCGGTACGTCGATCGCGAGCGTCGCGAGGAATAATCCGGTCAGACCGCCGATCGTAAACAGCCCAATGAAACCGAACACATACAGCATCGGAGTGTCGAACGAGATCGACCCCTTGTACATCGTGGCCGTCCAATTGAACACTTTGATCGCAGATGGAACTGCAACCATGAAACTCAAAAGCGAAAAGGCAATACTCGAAAACACGCTCTGGCCCGTGACGAACATGTGATGCCCCCAAACTACAAAGCTGAGTACCGCGATCGCCATGCTCGAAAATGCGACAAAGTTATACCCGAATACGCGTTTTCGAGAAAAGCAGGCCACAATTTCGCTGATCACGCCCATGCCCGGCAGAATCATGATGTACACGGCCGGATGCGAGTAAAACCAGAATAAGTGTTGGAACAGGATCGGATCGCCGCCGATATTCGGATCAAAAATTCCCACGTGGGCAATCCGTTCAAAGGCCAGTAACAACAGCACAATCGCCAGCACCGGAGTGCCAAGGACCTGAATCAGCCCCGTTGCGTAGTTAGACCATACAAACAAGGGCAGGCGCGACCATGTCATGCCCGGCGCACGCATCTTATGAACGGTAACGATGAAGTTCAGGCCAGTCAGAATTGACGAGAAACCCGCCGTGAACACTCCAAATGCAGCCGCGAGCACATACGAATTCGAGTACGTGCTGCTATACGGCGTATAAAAGGTCCACCCGGTGTCGACACCGCCCCGGAACACGGCGTACATGGTGAGCATGGCGCCGACGACATAGATATACCAACTGAGCAGATTCACTCTTGGGAACGCCAGATCCTTTGCACCGATCATGATCGGTATAAGAAAGTTGGCCAGCGTGGCAGGTATCGACGGAACCAGGAAAAAGAACACCATAATGATCCCGTGCATCGAGAAGAGGCGGTTGTATGTCTCGGCGGGAAACAAGCCCTCCGGCACTAAGAGGTTGATGCGGAAGAGCACGGCGAAAAATCCACCGACGAAAAACATGAGCGTAATAGAGATCAAATAGAGCATCGCTATTCGCTTGTGGTCAGTTGTGAATAGCCAGCTTTTCCAACCGTGCTCTACATTCAGGTAGTTCACCGGCTCGGCGGTGCGGGGTGTCTCGTGTGCGAGTGTTGCCATACTCAGGTTTCTTTCTTCTATTGCGGCTGTTGTTGTGACTGCGAATTTACGGTCGTACGCGACGCGCCCGAGTTGCTCGTTGAAGCCGCTCGTCCCGCTCGGGGCGCGACCACTACGGGCGGCTGCTGGCTCCCTTGCTGCGATGCCGGAGTCGTAGGTGAAAGCGACTTGATATAGCCGATTAGTTGAATTACTGCCTCCTCACTCACTTGTCCCTTAAAGACCGGCATTATATTTGGTTCGAAGCCTGACACAATTTTAGCGTTTGGATCCAGAATGGATTCCCGAATGTATGCGTCATCTGCAGTCACCGTTCGTCCATCTGCTAACTGCACCGGTTTGTTGTACAGCCCGCGCAAGTTCGGACAGCGCCCCTGCTGATCAAGGAGATGGCACGTTGAACAGCCAAACTGCTGAAACTGCTTTTCTCCCTGTTCAGCGAGCGTTCCCTGTGTCCCCCCGCCGCTTTGCCAATTCGCATATGCTCGTTGGTCCAGGACGTCCACCCAGCCCACCATGCTTGCGTGTCCCGTTCCGCAGTATTCAGTGCAGAACAAATGGTAGTGGCCTGGCTTATTAGCCGTGAACCAAATGGTGTCATAGTGCCCGGGAACGACGTCGTGTTTTATGCGAAACGCAGGAATGTAAAAACTGTGAATCACATCTTCAGACGCCATCGTCAGCTTTACAGGTTGTCCAACCGGCACATGAAGCGCATTGATCTCGCGCCCGCCATCTGGGTACTGAATCTTCCACATCCATTGCTTGCCAGTAACGAAAATCTCCATTGCGTTCTTCGGCGGCTCCGCATTCGCAAAGAAGAGATCCGTACCCCACCAGAACATGATGAGCATGATCAGAAATGGAAGAATGGACCACGTCAACTCGAGTTTTAAAGAACCTTCTATCTGAGTCGGCTTCGGGTTTACATCGCGCCGGTACTTATATGCAAACAGAATGATCGCGACAAAAATCAATACTGTCATCACCCCGGAAACGGCGACCAGAAAAAAGTACAGCTTATCGATCTCATGCGCTTGCACCGACCCCGTCGGCGGGAACAGCGGCATTTGCGCTAAGACAGGCAGGTTACCGGGCATGATGCACCTCGTGCCAGTCGGCGGGGGTAGTTTGCCTTTTTTCGTGGCGCATCAATATCAGAATCAGCGTAACTAGGGCCGCCAACGTGATACCCGCTGCGACTTTGAGTACGTTCAGAATCGCCAGCGTGTATTTACCTTGCGCTGCATCGTAATGGAAGCAGAACAGCAAAAAAGCATCTACGGGGGAGCCAATCCTATGTTGCGACGCGTCTACCAGCGCAAGCCGCACATCTGCCGGGGCGTATCGCACGCCATATAAGTACCTGGAAAGCTTGCCATCCGGAGTGGCCACCATGATCCCGCCCGCATGCACAAACTGGCGCGTAGGCTCGTCCCACCTGTACCGAAAACCCACAGCGGAAGCGAGGCGCGATATTGCATCCTGGGTACCTGTCAGGAAATGCCAACCGGAATCGAACGATGTGCGACCAAACTCTTTCGCATAGGCACGCTTCGTCTGTGCGGCCAGTTCCGGCTTCTCTGATGGATCGATGCTGGTGATGACGACGTTGTAGTCCCGCCCGGGCTCGAATGCTACCCGGCGCAGCGCGTGTACCATCTCGTTCAAAGTCAAACTGCAGAGGTTCGGACATTGGTAATACACGAGCGCCAGAACCACCGGTTTCTCGCCAAAATAGGTTCGAAGCGGAACCGGCCGGTTCGCTTCATCACGAAACACCAGGTCCAGAGGAACCGGAGAATTTAACTTCTGGTCTAGTCCGACGCCTTTAGTAATCGCCGGAGGGCCGGTCTGCCCCGTCATTAACGAGGCACTTGCAAGAACCATCCACGCGATCAAAATGCTACTACTGCGCACGCTTGCGAATCTCTCCTTGAATTTGCGGAGGCCGGTACGCCGGCGGCATTGCGTTTACGCTGCCGGAGAAGTCACGTCCACCACCGCCTGGGGTCGTTATTCCTGGCGGGGCATTGGGTGCAACATTAAGTCGGGACAAAACCGCGTCCATGGCGCGATCGATCGGAATGTGTACGCGACCGTCCGCATCCTTGCCATAACTTCTCAGAATTTGATCCTCCTGCGCTCGCACCTCGGGTAATGTCTCCCACGGATGCACCTGTAGCTGCGGGTCGGGCGGTAGTATTCGCGCCGGCGCAAGAGGGCTGGGCAGCTGACCTGGCGGATGTGTATTTTGCAAATACTTCTGAACGACTATTGTGATTACAAATGTAATGGCCAGCGTTCCCGCGATGATCGCCAGGGAGTAGATCACCATCTTGACGCTCGCGTCGACCGCCTCGAACGATGTACCTCCGTGTCCAACGTGCGGCTCCGTCTCTATTGGCTCGCCGACGCTGCGGGTTGCTTTTTTCGGGCTGCGTTCTGTGGTCATGCAACGGCCTCCGGCATGGGCTCCGCCACGCGGGAATCGCGCAATGGTAAGAGAGGACGCCGTCGCAGCTGCCCCAAATACACGTACGTCCAAATCCCGCCAACGCCCAAAAACGCGGCGATATCAGTCCAATACAGCGCGAACCCGTGCGTTCTATATGTGGGCGCGACGATCCAAAAAATATCTACAGCCCGCGCACAGAGGATCCATATCGCTACCCTCATCAGGCGAATCGGATTTCGCTTGCGTGCCTGTGACAGAAGGGCAAGAAATGGAATCGCGAACATAGAGAACGCAACTATTACGGCCAAAGCCTTCCACCCTCCTCTTACCCGGACCAGATACCATTCAATCTCCTGCGGCAGATTAGCCGGCCACGTAATGATGAGTTGCGATGCGGTGAGATAAGTCCAGAAGATCGTAAACGCAAACATCATGTTGCCAAGGTCGTGTAGCACCTTCGGGTTAACGCGTCCACCAAATCTATCTGTGCCCGCCGCAAGCACCAGCACGATGATAATCAGCGCAAACGCCTGCAAAACGTCTCCAATGAGGATCATCGCGCCGTATACGGTCGAGTAATATTGCGCATCCGCCGACAGAATCCAATCGATATAGGCAAAGCTTGCGCTTAGCGTGAAAATCAAAAGACCAGGCGCACTAAAGCTGCGCATCCGCTCCCGCAGTGTCACGTCCCCGGTTTCGTCTTGCAGGTCCGCCATTTTGTAAACTCGGAAGCCCCAAAAAATCCAAATCGCGAAGTAGATCGCGGTACGCACAAGAAAAAAGGGCAGATTTAAATAACCCTGCTTATGCAAAAGGAAATCATTATGCTTCACTGCCTCGGGTTGCGCCCAGGGGTAGATGTCTCTGATACCAATCAGAATCGGTATAAACAAGAGAATAAGTAGCGGAAGCGTGCGAACTGTGGCTCCCAGCAGGCGGCGCGTCGTCACGCCCCACGTTCCACCTACTACGTTATTCATCAGCAGCACGCCAAGGCCGCCGATCGTAAATCCTCCCCAGTAGATAAAGGCAAAAAGGTAGGACTGAAAGAACTCCGCTCTATTTGCAAAAAATCCGGCGCAGCAAAGTAAAAGACCGAGCGCCCCGATGACGCCGGAAATCTGCTCCACACGAATGGCCCGGGGCCCAAGTCGTTCCTCGGGTATCGCCACGGCAGTCCTGTTCTGGTGATCGGTCACTTCAAACCACCTCCTGTGGGACCGCCCATCTGTTCACGCTGTGGTGCTCGCTGGATTCGAGAGCCGTTTGTATCTGGCGCTTGTGCGGTTGCCAAATTCGCTGGGGCGTTCTGGCTTAACTGCAGAGCGCGGATATATGCCGCGATTCGCCACCGATCATCGACCGGAACACGGGACGCATAGCTGTACATGGCGCCAAAGCCATTCGTCATTACGTCAAAAAAGTGTCCGATGGGTGCGGCTACAAGCCGGGGATCGTGATAGCTCGGAGGCTGACGCAAGCCGCGCAGCACAATCATGCCGCGACCGTTGCCAAGCCGGCCGTGACACGGCGAACAATATATAGTGAACCGCTCCTGCCCTCGCGCCAAGTCTGCCCGCGTGATTTGAATGGGGATGTAGTCGATGTCCTTACCATTCATTTTTCCCGTATACCGAGCCTGATCGAGGTGCAGCTGCCCGCGTGCCACCGTGTCTTCAATTGTTGGTCGGGCGGATCTGCCGTCGTCGAAAAAAGTTGTCCCCGCGAGGGGTTTATACCGCGGCTGATTGTGCATATCCTGACGGCACCCCGTCATACCGAGCGCGGCCAGCATCGCTGCCAGAAAAGAGGCGCAGACGGCCGCTGGCGTTCTGTGTGCGGCTGATGGCAACGTCTCACGCCGGAACAACCGTCACCTCGCTTCCCCCGAGGTCACGCAGGAACTTCAGCGCCTCTTCCGTGCGAAACCTCGGATCTGAGGACTCAATGCACAAAAAGAATTTGTCCGTTGAGGCCCTAGCGAATTCGGCAACATTAAAAACCGGGTGATACGGCTTGGGTAATCCGTTCATTGCCAGCATCGAGACCAGCGCTGTTAAAGAGGCCAGGAGAATCATGCATTCAAAAGTGATCGGAATATATGCCGGCCAGCTATGTAAGGGTCGACCACCTACGTTGTGAGGGTATGCGATCACGGTGATCCAATAGAGCAAGCCGTACCCTCCGGTTACGCCAGCGATGCCCCCAATCAGTACCCAAAACGCAACCCAGTTTTTCTTGTATCCAATTGCTTCCGCAAGCCCCTCAACCGGCATCGGAGCGTACGCGTCCATCCTCCGGTACCCTTCCGCATAGGCGCGCTCCGCAGCCTGAATCAATTCCTCTGGCGTATCGAACTCCGCCATAGCCCCATGGATCAGCGGCAGCTCATTGAGCACTAACTCATCGCTCATAGGCAGCCTCCGCGTGCTTTTGGTGGTGCACTTCCTCACGTACCTCGAAGATCGAGATGGACGGAAGCAGCCGCACAAAAAGAAAGATCAGGAACATGAAGAATCCAAGCGTGCCGGCATAGGTTGCCCAGTCCCACTTGGTGGGTATATAGATACCCCACGACGACGGGAGAAAATCGCGGTGCAGGCTGGTTACGACGATTACGAAGCGCTCCAGCCACATGCCTATATTTACGACGATCGAAATGCACCACACTAGCGGCACGTTCATGCGCACCTTGCGTGACCACAACGCTTGAGGAATCGCAATATTACAAAGGATCAGGAGGGCGTAAGTGAAGGCATATGGCCCCGTCATGCGGTTCCAATACATGAAGCTTTCGTATGGATCACCGCTATACCAGGCAAAAAATGCCTCCATCGAGTAGCCGTACGCCACGATCAAGCCAGTGCCCAGCATCACCTTCGCCGCGGCATCGATGTGCCGCATCGTGATCAAATCCTGCATTTTGTACCACGACCGTAGCGGAATGATAAGCGTCAATACCATCGCGAATCCTGAATAGATCGCGCCGGCTACAAAGTACGGCGGGAATATCGTCGTATGCCATCCGGGTATGATGCTGATCGCGAAATCCATGCTTACGATCGAGTGAACCGAAAGCACCAGCGGTGTTGAAAGGCCCGCTAATAGCAGATACGCCTTCTGATAGCGATGCCAATGGATGGCTGAGCCGCGCCAACCCAGCGCCAGAATTCCGTATGCGCGCCGTACCCACAGCCGTGGCGCCGTATCCCGCATACTAGCGAGATCGGGAATCAAACCGACATACCAGAAGACCAAGGACACGGTTCCGTAAGTCGAAACCGCGAAAACATCCCATTCCAGCGGACTGCGGGGCTGTGGCCACAACCACATACTGTTAGGGTAAGGAAACAGCCAGTAAGCGAGCCAAGG